>JBHJHB010000040.1:0-136490 GCA_050331215.1 Sandaracinaceae bacterium
TCGGCTGGGGGGCGCCGGGGGTGGCCGGGTCGGTGTTCGGCGGCGGCGTTGGGGCGCGGGCCGTGTCCGGGGCGGAGTTCGGCTGCGGGGTGGGTTCGCCGGTCGACTTCGGGGCGGAGTTCGGTTGCGGGGTGGGATCGCCGCAGGGATCGGAGTTCGGCTGGGGGGTGGGGTCGCCGGCCGCGGCCTCGGGATCGGAGTTCGGCTGGGGCGTGGGGTCCCCGGAGGCCTCGTCCGACCCGCCCGGGGTCCCCGCCGAGATGTGCCGGGCGAGCGGCGGCCCGCCCTCCCCGCCCTGCCCATCGAGCTGGTAGCGGCCCCGGAGCTCGTCCGCTTCGGTCGGACGGCCGAGCGCCACGAGCTCCACCTCGACGGCCTCGAGCGCGTCGACGCAGAGTAGCTCGCCGTCGATGTCCAGGGCGCCGACCAACCCGTCGGCCTGCTCCGTACGGACGAAGTCGAAGGCGGCCTCGAGGCGACCCTCGCACCCGGCCGGGGCTTCGGCCCATGCGGCCACCGGCGCGACCTCGAGGGGCGGTCCGTCGACGCGAAGCGGCGCGACCTGGTCGGCGGGGCTGCCCATGCAGCCCACCCCCAGGAGGAGGATCGCGAGCGCGCTCGAACGCGAGGGTGGGAAGCGTCTCACCGACTCACCCCTTCGCCTTCAGCTTCTGAAGGCTGTACTGCTTGACGAGCTGGGACAGACGCGGGCGCTTCATCCCGAGGAGGCTGGCCGCCTTGGTGATGTTGCCGTCCGTCTCCTCGAGCGCGCGGACGATGCACTCGCGCTCCATGACCTTCTTCATCTCCAGGAGCGACGTCTCCCCGTCGCGGACGCGCTCGTACAGCATGCTCTCGAGGCGAGCCCGCGGGGCCCCGTTGGCCGCCGCAGCGGCGCCGTTCCGCCCGGGGTCGACGCCTTCGCTGGCCGCCGCCGGCTCGAAGCCCTCGGCGAAGGCCGCGAAGTCGTCCGGCACGAGCGTCATGCCCTCGGCGAAGAGCGTCGCCGACCGGAGCACGTTCTCGAGCTCCCGGATGTTCCCCGGCCAGCGGTGCCGTCCGAGCAGCTCGACGGCCTCCGGCGCGAGCACCTTGCGCGGCTCGCCGCGCTCCTCCGCCACCCGGGCGAGGAGGTGGTCCACCAGCACGGGGAGGTCGTCGAGCCGTTCCCGCAGAGGCGGCATCTCCACCGTGACACCGCGCAGCCGGTAGTAGAGGTCCTCGCGGAACTCCCCGTCGCGCACCATCTGCTCGAGGTCCCGGTTGGTCGCGGCGATGATCCGCACGTCCACCTTGATCGGGGCCGTGCCCCCGACGCGCTCGAACTCCCGCTCCTGCAGCACCCGGAGGAGCGCGACCTGCGTCTTCGGCGAGATCTCCCCGATCTCGTCGAGGAACAGCGTCCCGCCGTCCGCCAGCTCGAAGCGGCCCTTCTTTCGGGCGTTCGCTCCGGTGAAGGCGCCGCGCTCGTGCCCGAACAGCTCGCTCAGGAGCAGGGTCTCGACCAGGGCGGCGCAGTTGACCTTGACCAGCGGTCGCCCCCGCCGGGGCGAGTTGCCGTGGACCGCCTCGGCGATCAGCTCCTTGCCGGTCCCGCTCTCCCCGCGGACCAGCACCAGCGCGTCCGCCCCGGCGACCTTGTCGAGGATGCCGAAGACCTGCGCCATCGCCGCCGAGGTCCCGACCAGGCTCGGGTAGCGCCGGCGCCAGCGCGTGGCGCCGTCGACGCGGGGAGCCCGCGTCGACCGGGTCAGGGGGGCCGGGGGCGGCGTCGAGCGGTGGTGCGACGCGGTCCACTCGGCGCTCACCAGGGATGCGACGCGAGCCATCTCGCGGCGCAGCGGCCGCTCCGCCCACGCCCCGAGGCACTCCTCCGGGACCCGCGCGGTCAGCTCGTCCTCCGTGCGCTGGGCGCGCTCCAGAACTCGGACCGCGAGGCCGATCTCGCCGGCGTCGGCGAGGGCCCGGCTGTGGCGCAGCAGCGCCTGGAGCAACAGCTCCCGGTCCTCGGCCGCGACCGCGAGGTCGACCGCTCCGCGGGCGCCCTGGACGTGCTCGTGACCTGCCGCCCGCTCGACGTCGACCGCCACCAGCGCCAGCTCCGCGCGGCGCTTCGGGTTCTCGAAGGCGGGCAGCTCCCGCAGCCGGCGGCGAGCGGCCGCGACGTCCCCGTCCACCAGGTCGAGGCGCGCGAGCTCCAGGGTGACCTCCGCCGCCCGCTTGTAGGAGAGCTGGCGGAAGACCACCTCGGCCTCCTCGAACGCCTGGCGCGCGGCGCTCACGTCCCCGTCCACCGCGTCGATGCGGCCCCGCAGGAGCAGGCCCTCGCCGAGCACGGTCCGCGGCAGGACGGGGCCGCCGAGGCGCGCCGCGAAGTCGCACATCGCCCGCGCCCGGGAGCGGTCGCCCAGGCTGTGGTACAGCTCCCCGAGGTTGTTCGCGACGCGGGCGAGCAGCGGCCGGTTGCCCAGCCGCTTCAGGAGCCCGACCGCGGCCTGGTAGTGGCCGAGGGCTTCCCGGTAGTCGCGCCGCAGGTGGGCGAGGACCGCGAGGTTCTCGGTGGCGATCGCTTTGTCGCGCGTGTCGCTGACGCGGCAGGCGACGTCGATCGCGCGCCGGCACGCCTGCTCCGCGCCGCGGAGGTCGCGGGCCACGAGCAACGCGACGCCGAGGTTGGTGTGGGCCTGCGCCTCCTGGTGGCCGAGCCCGTCGTGGGCCGCCTGGGCGCGGTTCTCCTCGAAGAAGCTCGAGGCAGCCGCCGGGTCCTTCTGCGCCAGGGCGAGCTTGCCCAGGGCGTTCCGCGCCTGGATCGCGATCGGGAGGTCGCCGGCGCGGGTGCCCGCGTCGAGGGCGCGGCTGGCCCACGTCTCCGCTTCCTCGAAGTCGGCGCGCTGGTAGTGGAGCTCGGCGAGCTCCGCCTCGACCTCGGCCCGGACCCGCGCGTCCTCTGCCGCCAGCTCGTGGGCGCGCATCAGCACCCGCTGCGCTTCGGCGTGCTCGCCCGCCACGGTCAGGAGGTGCCCGAGGCGCTTCAAGACGGAGGGGTCCTGCGGCGACAGCGCGCTGACGGCCCGGGCGTGCCGGAGGGCCTTCCGGTAGGCGCCGGCCACCCGGTAGAGGTCGGACAGCATCTCCCGCAGGTGCACGGGGGTGGTCGGGGTCAGGGCCTCGTGCACGGACTCGAGGAGCGCGGCCGCCTCGCCATGGGCGTGGCGCGCGGACAGCGCAGCGGCGGCGACGACCGCCAGGTCCACCGCCCGGTCCGTGACGCCAGCCGCCAGCGCGTGGCGGACGGCCTCCTGGAGGTTGACCGAGTCGCTGCACGCGTCGGCGCACTTGGCGTGGAGCGCCCGCTGACGCTCCGCGCTCAGCATCCGGTACGTCCGCTCGGCGTCGACCTCGCGCTCGAAGGAGAACAGGACCCGGCTGCCCACGATCGCCCGGGTCAGAAGAGCGCAGGACACGAAGGCCTGCTTCGTCGCGCCCTCCGGGTGGACGCCGGCCACGCTCATCAGCTCGTCGAGGTCGGCCGGGCGGTCGAAGACCGCGAGCGCCTCGACCATGGCCCGCGCCTCCCCGGGGAGGTCCGCCAGGCGCTGGGCCAGCCGGTCCTCCGGCGTCAGGGGCTGACCTTCCAGGAGGAGGTCGATCGCCTCCGGCACCCCTCCCGTGCGCGCCAGGATCCGCTGGATGGTGTGGGGGGACTGCAGGTACGCGCGAACCCCGTCCTGGTTGAGGACGCCGACCGTCAGGCGGAGCGTCCGTCCGTGCTCCCGGATCGCGGCCAGCGGGGCCGCCGACCCCTCGGGGGCGGCGGAGCGGAAGCTCGCGACGAACAGGCCCCGCAGGCCGTCCTCCGACAGGTCGGGCAGGACCGGCGCGTGCTCGAGGAGGAAGGACAGGAGCTGGACGGTCCCCCGGTCGGCCTTCTCGAGGTGGTGGATCAGCATCAGGGGCGCCCGCACCGCCGCGACCTCCCGCAGCAGCGCGGCGACGGCGTCGAAGAAGCGGAGGCGCTTCTCGAAGGCCGCGGTCTCCGGCGTGGCGCCCGGGACGTCGTCCGTCGTGCTCGCGCTGTCCTCGCCCGCCGCCACGTGCTGGTGCCAGAGGCGGTGGCAGCCCTCGCGGCAGGCGAGGCCGGCGATGTCCGACGTCGGCGTCCGGCCGACCTCCTCGAGGAAGCGGAGCGCCCGGTCGACGATCTCCGCGAAGGGCCCGAAGGCCCGGCCGGTCTCGCACCGGCCCTCGAGGACGACCCCGCCCTCGAGGCGGACCCGGCTACGGAACTCGTTGAGGATGCGGGTCTTGCCGATCCCGCTCGGGCCCTCGATCAGGACGAGGCGGGAGATGGACCGCCCGCGCTGCGCCTCCCGGTAGAGGCTGGTCAGCCGGCGCAGCTCCTCCTCCCGGCCGACGCAGACCGCGCCCTGGCCAGGTGATGCCGTCGTCGCCTCGACGATCCGCTCCGCGGCCGGGGTGGCCGTCCCTCCGGGCTCCTCCGTCCGTGTCCCGCGGTCCCCCACGGCGGAGAGCGGTCGGGACGGGGCGCTGTCACCCCGCGTGGCGGAAGGAAGGTCTCGGTCCATGCTCTCAGTCCCCTCGAGCTCGACCCGGGCGGTCGGGCCAGGCGAAGCGCGCCGCCGCACAACGTACGGGGCTAGCCCCCACGCGGCAAGGCTCGGACCGGGCTCGAAGAGCGGCACGTGGCACAGTCATGCAACTCGCGTACTCGGCGAATACGCAACGGTTACGTGGGTTCCCCGCGCAGGGTGGGCGCCCTCGTCACGCGCCGCACCGCGGGCGTGCCGATCCTGACGTCCTCAGGAACGGTACTCTCCCACGTCGATCCCGTACCGCTTGAGCCACCGGTGGATCTGCATCCGCTCCTTGCCGAGGGCGCGACCCACGGCCGCGATGTTGCCGCGGTGGCGTGACAGCAGCTCCCGGAGCGCGGTCTCGCTCGGCGAGGCGGCGCGGCCGCTGGGCGAGTTCGTCGGCTCGGCGGTCATGTCCGAGCGGGGCGCGCCCCGCTTGCCGTGGTCCTGGACCGAGGCGCGCACCGTCTCCGGCAGGAGCGGCAGATCGAGCTCCTGCCCCGGGTCGGCGAGCGCGATCGACAGCTTCACCGCGCTCTCGAGCTCCCGCACGTTGTACGGCCAGTGGTAGTGGGCCAGGCCCACGAGGTAGGGGAGGGCGACGGTCGCGTTCGGGCGCCCGGCCTTCGCGAGGAAGTGGCGGGTGAGCGCGTAGAGGTCCTCCTTGCGCTCCCGCAGGGGCGGGAGGCGCACCATGAAGTCGCGGAGGCGCGCGAACAGGTCTCCGCGGAAGCGCCCGGCTGCCACGAGCTCGTCGAGGTCGCGATGGGTGGCGCACCCCACCCTCACGTCGACGGGCTCGGCGACGGTGGCCCCGATCGGTAGCACCATCCGCTCCTGGAGGACCCGGAGCAGCTTGGCCTGCGCCTCCTGAGGCATGTCCCCGATCTCATCGAGGAACAGGGTCCCGCGATGCGCGGCCTTGACCAGCCCGACCTTGTCCTGGCTCGCGCCGGTGAACGCACCCTTCTTGTGCCCGAACAGCTCGCTCTCGATCAGCTGGGCGGGGAGGGCCGCGCAGTTGATCGCCTGGAACGGGCCGGTGCGGCCCGAGACGGTGTGGACCGTGCGGGCGAGCAGCTCCTTGCCGGTTCCGCTCTCCCCCGTGATCACCACGGACAGCTGCGTCCGCGCCACCTTCTCGACCCGCTCGAGGAGACGGTCCACCTGATAGCCGCCCACGAGGGGACAATCGCGGATCGAATGCCGGACGGGGCGGGAGCTGTCCCGGATCGTCCCGTCCAGGCGGTAGGCGCCGTACCCGCTCAGCCCGTCCGTCCCGAAGCGATACAGGCTGTCGCCGATTCGGACGATGTCGTGGTCTTCGAGTCGGTGGACGTGCACTCGAAGGCCGTTGACGAGCACGCCGTTGGTCGAGCCGTTGTCGATGATCCAGCACCCGTCTGGACGCCGCTCGACGCGTCCATGATAGCGGGAGACGGCGGACTCCGGGATGCACAGCACGTTGTCACCCTCCCGTCCGAAGGTGGTGACCTCGAGGACGAAGGGGAGGGCCGTCGCGAGCTGCGCGTGGAGCCGGGAGTAGACGAGCACGAAGCCCGGGGCCTGCTCCCCGGGGGCGCCGTACACCGGCATGGCCTCGATGGAGCTCGTGGTCCAGCTGGCTGCTTTGCCGGTGCTCATCCGGGCCCTGCAGCCTAGCAGACGCCCCGGGACCCCACGAGCGAAGGCCGTGCGTCGTCAGGACGTGCGCGTGCACGCTTCCGCCAGGTCGGCGGAGAGCGGCTACCCGCCGGCCGCCCGGGGCAGGTCGATCAGCTCGCCGAGCACCCGGTCCAGGTCGTCCAGCTCGAAGGGCTTGCGCAGGAGCGCGTCCGGGGCCGGGCTGCCCGTCAGATCGGGCTCGGCGATCCCCGTCATCAGCACCGACCGGCGCGCTCGCCCGAGGCGCATCAGCTCCGCGACGAGCCCGTCGCCCCGCTCGTCGCCCAGCTGGAGGTCGACCAGCGCGAGGTCGAAGGTCCCCTCGAGCTCGAGCGCCGCGGCCCGGTCTTCCGCGGCCCGCACGTCCATCCCGCGAAGCTCGAGGGAGGTCTGGAGGAGGGAGCGGACCGCGGGGTCGTCGTCGACGAGGAGGACCCGTAGACCGCGCGGGAGCGAGCGCCCGCGGAGGGGGCCGTGGATCGTGGGGACGGTCCGGGAGACCGGCTCGACCGCCCGCGGCGAGGATGGCCGGCTCCGCCGACGCGCCATGCCGGGGAGCCGAACGTCGAAGCGCGCCCCTCGGCCCGCGGCGCTCTCGCCGGAGAGCTCCCCGCCGACGGCGGCGACCGTCTCCCGCACCATCGCGAGGCCGAGGCCGGTGCCTTCGCCCTTGGTGGTGAAGTAGCGGTCGAACGCCTGGGCCAGGACCTCCTCGCTCATCCCGGGGCCATCGTCGGCGACCGCCAGGTGGACGCGGCGGCCCTCCGGCACGAGTCGGACCTCGACGGCGCCCCTCGGCCCCACGGCCTCCACCGCGTTGCGGAGGAGGTTGCGGACGATGAGCCGGGCGTCCTCCTCCCGCACCGCCGCCCAGGCCTCCGGGGGGCTCTCCACCGTGAGGTCCAGGCTCGCGCCCTGGATCCGGGGGGCGAGCTCGTCCACCGCCTCGTGGACCACACGGGCGAGATCGGCCGCGGCGTCGGAGGTACGCCGCGGCTCTCCGTCGGCCCGGAAGGTGCGGAGCAGCCCGCGGGCGGCCCGGAGCGCGTCCGAGGCGCTCCGCTCCACGACGTCGAGGGCGTGCCGGGTGCGGGCAGGCAGCGGGCCGCCGGTCGCGGCGAGCCGTGACCACCCTGCGATCGCGGTGAGCGCGTTGGCGACCTCGTGGGTCACGCCGGCCGCCCGGTCGAGCGTGGCCCGGCGCCCCTCGGCGGCGTCGGGCACGACGAGGGCCCGCGCCCGCTGCGGCCCGGTCGGCCACGCGAGGATCTGTCCGCGGATCGGCGCCTCGACCTGCAGGGCGCCGGGGACGCCGCCCCGCGCTTGGTCGACCAGCTCGTCGACGGGCACGTCGGCCTCGAGCCGGCACACCCGGCGGAGCAAGCTGGGCAGGTCCCGGCCGGGGGCCGGCGGCGAGCCCGGAAGGTATCCGCCCACCAGCACGCGCACCTCGCCGCCGTCGCCATCCTCAACGAGGAGAAGCCCAAGCTCCTCGGCGACCCAGGCCATCAAGTCGGGTGACACTGGATTCATGCGGTCGAGAAAGAAGCGTAGCGCCGGTTCTGGCGTTCCTTCAACCGAAACGTGGCACCGCCTCTGACACATCGCCCGGGACGGCTTGTCCGGGCGTTGGGGAAGGGTATCGTCGAGCCCGATGTCCCCGCACCGTCCCGAGCTGTCCCGGCCGCCGCTGAGCGGAGAGGCGCAGAGCTTCTTCGCGGTCGAGTACGAGCCCGCCACGGGCGAGGTGGTGATGCTCGACCAGCGCCTGCTCCCCGAGACGGTGCGCTACCACCGCTACACGACGCCCGACGAAGTGGCCTGCGCGATCAAGGACATGGTCGTGCGGGGGGCGCCCGCGATCGGCATCGCCGCGGCGTACGCGCTCGTGCTCCAGGCGCGCCGCGAAGACGGCGACGGGCCCACGTTCCTCGTCGCGAACGGGGTCGCGGGACGGATCCTCAACGCGACCCGCCCGACCGCGGTCAACCTGGCCTGGGCGATCCACCGAATGAGCCGGCGCGCGGCGGAGGTCGCCGCGCTCGCCGCCGACGCCCGCGCCGAAGCGATGCGCGAGGAGGCCGAAGCGATCCACCGGGAGGACGTCGAGGCGTGCCGTGCGATGGGCGCGATCGGCGCCCGGGACATCCCCGAGGGCGCGACCATCCTGACCCACTGCAACGCCGGCGCGCTCGCGACGGGCGGCTACGGGACCGCGCTCGGGGTCATCCGCGCCGCGCACGCCGCCGCGAAGCGCATCCGGGTCCTGGCCAGCGAGACGCGGCCCTACCTGCAGGGCGCCCGCTTGACGAGCTGGGAGCTCCACGCCGATGGCATCCCGGTCGAGGTGATCACGGACGGGATGAGCGGGCACTTCTTCCAGCGCGGGGAGATCGACCACGTGGTGGTCGGCAGCGACCGGGTCGCGGCCAACGGCGACGTGGCGAACAAGATCGGGACCTACGCCCACGCCGTGCTCGCCGACGCCCACGGGGTCCCCTTCACCGTGGCGGTGCCCTGGAGCACGGTGGACCTCGCGACGCCCTCGGGCGCGGCGATCCCGATCGAGGAGCGCGGCCGCGAGGAGGTCGCGACGCTCGGCGGCCGCGTGCTCGTGGCCGACGGCATCGGCTGCCGACACCCCGCCTTCGACATCACCCCGGCCCGCCTCGTCCACGCGGTGGTCACGGAGCGCGGGGTCTTCCACCCCCGGCGGGGCGAGACCCCCGACCGGCTTCGCGAGGCTCGCGCCGGCGCGACCGCGGCGGCGAGCCCGCCTCGATGAGGCCCGGCGACCCCGGGATCGGGCCGGCATCCTCCGTGACCGAAACGTAACGTGGCCAGGAGGCGAATGGAGCGTTCCAGCTTGGCTGGGGGTAGGCCGACGCCTTAGCATGGCGGCCCGAGGAGCCTCCGCGACCGATCATGTCCACCGATCCCGAGCACCAACGCGGCCGGACTCCGGACATCACGGCCAGCCAGACGGTGAAGCTGGCGGCCGTCCAGACGACGCGTTTCGATGAATACACCATCATCGGAAAGCTCGGCCACGGCGGCATGGCCGAGGTGTTCCTGGCGCTCGAGGAGGGCGTCGGCGGCTTCCGCAAGCTCATCGTCATCAAGCGCCTGCACCGGCACCTCTCGGAGGAGCCGGAGATGGTGCAGATGTTCCTCGACGAGGCCCGCCTCGCTGCCCGCCTCAACCACCCCAACGTGGTTCAAACGAACAAGATCGGGAGCTTCCAGAGCCAGCACTTCATGGCGATGGAGTACCTGGAGGGGCAGCCGCTCAGCAAGGTCATCAAGCGCCTCGCGCGGATGGACCGGACCTTGCCCAACCCGCTCGTCGCGCGGGTGATCAGCGACGCCCTCGACGGCCTTCACTACGCTCACGAGGCGAAGGACTTCGACGGGTCGCCGCTCCGGATCATCCACCGCGACATCTCTCCCCAGAACGTCTTCGTGACCTACGACGGCGCGGTCACGCTCCTCGCCTTCGGCATCGCCAAGGCGGCGACGCAGGAGGCCTTCACCCGCACCGGGCTGGTGAAGGGCAAGTTCGCCTACATCGCCCCCGAGCAGGCGGACGGCCGCAACGTCGACCGCCGCGCCGACGTCTGGTCGATGGGCGTGGTGCTCTGGGAGACCCTGACCGGGCGCCGTCTGTTCAAGGCCGACAACGAGCTCGCGACCCTGAACGAGACGCTGACCAAGCGGATCCCGCTCGCCACGGAGCTCGAGCCGAGCGTGCCGCCGGAGCTCGCCCACGTGGCCGCTAGGGCGCTGTCGCGCAAGCTGGACGAGCGCTTCTCGGATGCCCGCGCGTTCAAGGAGGAGCTGGACGAGTGGATGGCCTCGACGTCCCGGGGCTCGAGCCGAACCTCCCTCAGCACGTTCATGAAGGAGCTCTTCGCGGACACGATCGAAGAGCAGCGGAGGTTGATCCGGGAGTGCGTGGCGCACGTCGAGGCGAGCCGGGTTGCCATGCTGTCCGGCGAGGCGTCCGGAGAGAGCGACTCCACCCGGGTCGAGCGCAAGGAGGTGACCTCCACCGGGATGACCCCCGGCCTTCCGCCGGTCGTATCGAGCCAGGAGGACCCCCATCGCCTGCGGCGACGCGGACTGATCACCGTCGGCGTCATCGCTGCGGTCATCCTGCTCGCCGTGGTCGCAGCCCTGGTGCTGCCCCTCGGGCGGGACGATCTGCCCGAGCTGGAGAGCGGGGTGCCGCCAGCCGACGGGACCCCGGCGATCCGGGAGATCGAGGATCCCCTTCCGCCCCGGCCCCCCGAGCCCCCGGCCGCGGAGCCGGCCGTCGCCGCCGGTGACCCCGACGAAGCCGCGGTACCCCCGGAGGCACCACCGCCGGAGGCCCACCCCGCGGCGCCCCCCCCCGCCCGGGTGCCGGCTCGGCGCGCGCCGGGCCACCCGCTTCCGGCCCGGCGAGACCGCCCCGCGGGCGAGGCGCCACCCGGCGAGAGCGCCCAGCAAGGCGGTTCGGCAACGAACGTGGCGACCGGACGCCTGAGCCTGGACACGCGCCCGTGGTCCGTGGTGTACCTCGCGGGCCGTCGGCTCGGGCACACCCCGCTCCTCGGGGTCGAGGTCCCCGCAGGGACCCACGAGCTTCACCTCGTGAACGAGGAGCAGGGGATCGACACCACCTATCGGGTGACGGTCCCGCCGGGCCAGACGGCGAGCTCACGGATCATGCTCGAGTGACCCGCCCGATCTTCCGCCGCCCACCTCCGAGCCTGCCCCCGTCCGCGCCGCGCGCGACGGGCCGGTGCGCGTGGTGGAGGGCGGGCTCCCTGGTCCTCGTCGCGATGCTGGCGCTCCCGGTCCCGGTCCGCGCGCAGGACGACTTCGGCCAGGCGCTCTCGGCCTACAACGACATCGACTTCGACGGGACGATCGAGCACGCCGAGGCCGCGATCGCGTCCGGCGAGCTCGAGCCGGATCAGCTCTCGGTGCTCTACCGCCTGCTCGGTCTCGCCCTGAGCGCCCTCGATCGCGCGCCCGAGGCTCGCCAGGCGTTCATCCGCCTGCTCGCGATCGATCCCGAACCGCCGATCGAGCCCGTGGACCTGCCACCCCAGCAGCGCAGCGTGTACATGGAGGCGCTCGGCTACTGGGCCCCGATCTCGACCCGGCTGGGCGCGGAGCACACGTTCAACGGGGGGCAGCTCCGGCTCGAGCTGACCGATCCCGCGACCCTGATGCGCCGGGTGCGGGTGTTCTTCCGGCCCGACGCCCAGGGGCCTTACAACCGCCTCGAGGCCGACGCCGGCCGGCGCGTCGACCTCACCCTCGCCGGCACGCGAGAGCGCGCGGAGATCTACTACGAGCTTACCGACGAGCACGGCAACATCATCCTGCGCCGTGGCTCGGACCTCGCTCCGATCCGCGTGGGGCGCTGGGAGGTCGCGCCGCCCCCCGAGGAGGAGGAGCAGGCGCCGCCGGACCGGACGCCCTACGTCGTGGGCGGCACGGTGCTGGCGGTCGTCGCCGCCGGGTCCCTGGCGACGGCGGTGGTCTCCCACATCCTCCGCGAGGACGCGGCCCGCACGTTCAACGAGGACCCCCCGGTCAACTGCAGCAACTGGGAGAACCCGAGCGTCGGGAACCGACGCGAGGACGTGTGCTCGGCGGAGCAGAGCACGGTGAACACCTTCACCCCGCTCGCCATCACGTTCTACGCCGTCGGCGGGGCCGCTGCGATCGCCTCGGTGCTGCTGTTCGTGCTGGCGCCGCCCGCGCCGCCGGGCCCCGGCGACGCGGGCGAGGAAGGCGAGCCGGCGGCCCGGTTCCGCCTGCGGTGCGGAGGCGGACCGGGCGAGATCGGTCTGGCCTGCGGCAGCACATTCTAGTCCCCTGGAACAGCAGGGAGTGATTTGCCACGAATCGCTGAGACAGGTGACTAGAACGCGGACGTCCGAGGTGAGCCGGGGACCGCGGGGGACCCGCGGACCCGGGGCACGACCGTCCTGCGTCAGGACGCGGGTCGGGTGCCCTGGTCCCCGCCCCTGCGGGCCTCCTCGAGGTCCCGGGGCGTGTCGACGTCGACGTGGATCGCGGCGTCGTCGACCGGCACCGTGACGAGGTGCTCGCGGTGGCGGGCGAGGAGCTCGCGCGCCCCCTGGTCGCCCTCCAGCCGCGCGAGCTCCGGCAGGAAGCGTCGCGACCACAGCACCGGGTGGCCGCGCTTGCCCCCGTGGGTCGGGACCGCGATCAGCCGGCCGCTGTCGAGGTCGTGGGCCTCGATCAGCGCGCGGACGTGCGCGGGGCGGACCCACGGCATGTCCCCGAGGGCCACCACCGCCGCGTCGACGTCCCGGCCGGCCAGCTCCTTGGCCGCGCGGGCCAGGGACGTCCCCATGCCCTCCGCGTAGCGGGGGTTGGTCACCAGCTCGAGGCCCGGCACGTCGTCGAGCACCGCGCGCACGCGCTCCTCCTCGTGGCCGAGGACGACGACGCCCGGGCTCAGGCCCGCTTCGCTGAGCGCCCGGGCCGCCCGCCGCACGATCGGCTCGCCGCCCACCTCCTCCAGCAGCTTGTTCGACGGGCCCATCCTCGCGGAGCGACCCGCCGCGAGGAGCAGGCCGGCGACCCGCGGCGTCCCGCGCTCGCTCTCCCGTCCTCCCAGACGTGGGGAGGGGCGCGCGTGCACCTCGTGGAGCAGCCCGCCCACCCCCATCCGCATGACGTCGCGCGGCGTCACCTCGAGGCCCGCGAGCACCCGCGCCAGGACCTTGTCGAAGCCGCTCGGCTTCAAGCTCCGGGCGCAGCTCGGCACCCCGATGATCGTGACGTCACCACGGTGGCCGAGGAGCATCAGGTTGCCGGGATCGACCGGCATCCCGAAGTGATCGACCGCGCCCCCCACCTGCTCGATCGCCCGCGGCAGGACGTCCCCGCGGTCGATGATCGCGGACGCGCCGAGGCAGAGGACCGGGTCGCAGCCCTCTGAGATGAGCTCCTCGAGGGCCTGGGCCAGCGCCTCCGGCGTGTGGTCGCATCGGATCTCCGCCGCGAGCTCGCCCCCGAAGCTGGCGACCCGCTGGCGCTGCGCTTCGGCCCCGCGGTCCAGGACGGCCTCGCGCACCGCGGGCAGCCGCGTCAGCACGAGGCCCGCCTTCGAGGGGCGGAACGGCGAGACGCTGAAGGGCGGCGAGCCCACGGGCTCGACGGCGTCCTCGAGCGCGTCCTCGCTCACCGCGAAGGGGATGATCTTCACGGTGCCGACCATCTCCCCCCGGCTGACCGCGGCGAACGGCGGGAGCGTGGCGACGGTGATCCCCTCGTCGACCATGTTCACGCTGTCGATCGACACCGTGTCGAGGAGGAGCAGCCCGTCGGTGGTGGCGAAGAGGTTCGCCCGCCCGGTGCGCGCCTCCTCGGCCCGGACGCCCGGCCCTGCCAGGACCTCCGCGAGGCGAGCCGCCGCCTCGTCCTCGCCGACGTCGCTCGCGTCGAGGGTCGCGACCTCCAGCTCCCGGACCCCGGCTGCGCGGAAGAGGGCCAGGTCGTCCTCGGTCAGGCGCCTGCCCTTCTTGAGCACCCGGTCGCCGAGGCGGCGCGTGTGACCGAGCAGGGTCCCCGCCGCCTCCGCGAGCGGCACCGGCCCGAACCTCACGAGCCGACCCTCAGCACCTGGATCACCTGGGCGAGGACCGCCGCCGCGATCTCGGCCGGGCTGCGCGCCCCGATGTCGAGGCCCACGGGCCCGTGGATCCGCGCGAGATCGTCCGGGCCGAAGCCGGCCTCCCGAAGGCGCCGCAGCCGGGCGGCCTGGGTCTTCCTGCTGCCGAGGGCGCCGACGTAGAAGGCCGCGGTGCGGAGCGTGGCGCGCAGGGCCGGGTCGTCGAGCTTCGGGTCGTGGGTCAGCGTGACCACGGCGGTGCGGGCGTCGGGGGCGAGGTCCGCGATCTCGTCGTCGGGCCAGCCGGTGCGGCGCGCGATCCCGCCGAAGCGAGCCTCGCTCGCGAAGCGGGTGCGCGGGTCGACGACGATCACCTCGAAGCCCACCTCCTGTGCCATCCGGGCGAGCGGCTGGGCGATGTGCACCGCCCCGACCAGGATCATGCGGAGGGGAGGGTTGAAGGGCTCGACGAACACCTCGGCCCCTTCGGCGCCGAGCGTCCGAGCCCGGTCCTCCTGGAGCGCGGCGCGGGCCGCTGCCCAGACCGCCTCCTCCACCGCGCCCGGGCGCTCCTCCTCCCGCGGGTGGAGGAGGGTTTGCGCGCCGTCGGCGAGCCGGGTGACGAGCACCGCCGCGCGCTTGGCGGCCCGGTCCCGGTTGAGCTCCGCGAGGAGCGTGGGGGTCACTTCACGCGCTCCACGAAGATGCGGACCTCGCCGCCGCAGGCGAGGCCGACCTCCCAGGCCATCCGGTCCGTGACCCCGAACGTGAGGACGCGGGGCTGGCCGTCCGCGATCACCGCCTGGGCCTCCTGGATCACCGCGCCCTCGACGCAGCCGCCGGAGACGCTCCCGAAGAACTCCCCGTCGTCCCGGACGACGAGCTTGCTCCCCGCCCGCCGGGGTGCCGAGCCCCACGTCTCGACCACGGTGGCGAGGGCGACGCCCCGGCCCTCCGTGGTCCACTGTTCCGCGAGGGCGAGGGGGTCGCCGCCCGGCTCTCGATCGTGCGTCGTCATCCCCCGCCACCATGGAGCGGATGGCGTCGTCGCGACAAGCCCGATCGACAGCTACCAGCGCCCGAGGATCGGGTCGAGCCGAGCGAGCGCCCGGTCCAGGAAGGGGACCTGCGCCGCCAGGATCCTCACCTCGGCGGCCGCGCGGTCGAACCACCCGGCGCGGTCGACCTCGGGGAACGTGGCCATCGTCCCCGACCGGGGCGGCCACTCGAGCTCGAAGGTGTTGCTCCGGAGGGCCTCGGGGTCGAAGGCGGGCGCGTGCACGGCCCACGCGTGGACCACCTTGCCGCCCTTCTGACGCACCTCCCCGAGGTCGACGGAGGGCCCGGCGGGGGCGGCGAACCCCGTCTCCTCGGCAAGCTCCCGGCGTGCGGCGGCGAGGGCATCGACGTCCCCGTCCTCGAGGAGGCCCTTCGGGACGCTCCATACGCCAGCGTCCCGCCGGCGGAAGAAGGGGCCGCCAGGGTGGACCAGGAAGAACTCGGGGTCCCCGTCCACCTCCCGGACCGGCAGGACCCCGGCCGCCCTCCTCCGGCTCGGCATCCGACCTCGGCCCTCGCTAGTGGAGGTCGCGGTCCCGGGGGATGTCGAGCCACAGGGACCGACGCAGCCGGTCCATCCGGTCCTCGACCGCCCGGAGCCGGCCGACGGTCGCGGCCGTGCTCTCGTTGAGGTCGCGGAGCCGGTCCTCGCCCTCTCGGCGCGCGGTCCGCGCCTGCCCGACCACCTCCGCGATCGACCGGGTGACCTCCTCGGTCGCCGTGCGGACGAACTCGACGAGCTTGTCGCCGAAGCGGTCGATCTGGTCCTCGAAGGCCTGGGCCAGGCGAGCTGCCGCCTCCCGGACGGCGGCCGGAGCCTCCTCGATCGCTCGCTTCTTCATCGCCCGGTCGGCCCGACCGCGGAAGAAGTAGGCCAGGACCGGGGCCGCGAGCGTCATCGCGCCTCCGACGAAGACGTTGGAGAGCGCCATGATGCCGACGCCGAAGGCCCCGAGGGCGATGACGCCGACGTCGTAGGCGAGCGTATCGACGCTCAGGTCGATGTCCGGAGCGCCCTCGCCGAGGGCCCTCTTGAGCGCCTCCCCCCGGGCCCGGGCGTCGTCGCCGACGAAGGCGATCGCCTCCTCCGCGACCTTCTCGAGCCGCTTCGCGATGTCCTCCCCCTGCTGGTCGGCGAAGGCCCGGAAGCGCTCCTCCATGAAGCTCGGCAGGTAGCGCTTGAGGTCCTCGGCCTTGCTCGACTCGATCTCCGTGGGCAGGGCCAACGCGAAGCGCTTGCCGAAGTCCTCCGTCTCCCGGCGGACGAGCGCCTTCACGGCCGCCAGGGACTGGCGGATCTGTCCCTCCCGCTCGTCCGCCCGCTGGGCGGAGGTCGAGAGGTCGGCCTCGAGGGCGGTGAGGCGACGCTCGAGCTCCTCCTGGTCCATGCGGAGCGCATGCTTCTGGATCTCGAGGCTCTGCTGCAGCGTGGTGGCGGCGCGGCGGCCCGCGTCGAGGGCGTTGTCGAGGAGCATCCGCCCCCGCTCGTCCGTGAGGAACACCCGGAGCTCGTCCACCAGCTGAGCGAGACCCGCCGCCTGGGGGTCCCCCTCCAGGGCCTGCTTGGCGCTGATCGCGTAGACCCGGGGCTCGTCGACGAGGCGGGCGAGGTGACTCCGGGCGTAGGCGAGGGCCTCCCCGCGCTCGTCCTCGTCCAGCAGGTCGATCTTGTTGATGACGAAGAGGACCTTGTCCCGGGTGTGGCTGAGGAGCTTGTTGGCGATGAACGCGCGCTCGCTCTCCTTCAGGATCTGCCCGGCGTCCAGCAGGAACAGGATCGCGTCGGCCCGCGGCAGGTAGCTGTAGGTGATCTCGGCGCGGGTGCTGTTCAGGTCGTTCACGCCCGGCGTATCGACCAGGACGACGCCGTCCTCGACGATCGCGGCGGGGTAGTGGACCTCGAGGTAGCCGACGTCCTCGCTCGCGGCGCGGCCCCCGACCACGAAGTCCGCGACCTGCTCGACGGGGACGTCGTGGGCCTCCCCCTGGCGCGGGACGGCCCGGGCCGCGGGTGCGTCGCCGTGCACGACGTGGTGGATCACCGCGGTCGTCGGGGTGACCCCGGTCGGCAGGACCGGCGCCCCGAGGAGCGCGTTCACGAACGTGGTCTTGCCGTGGTTGAACTCCCCGAGCACCACCAGGTGAAACCGCTCCTGGTCGAGGCGGGGGATGCGGTCGTCCCGGAGGCGCCGGGCGAGGGTGACCGCGCCGGACTCGTCCGCGAGGTCCGCCACCTCCCGCAGGGCCGCGAGGACCTGGGCCTTGGACTCCGGGAAATCCGGGCTCGGGGCGTTGTCGCTCATTCGCTCTCGTCGCCTTTCTCCGGCCCGCCGTCGACCGCTTCCTGCTCGCCGCTGGCCACGATCTGGATGACCCGGCTGGTCCGCTCGTCGACCTCCTCCATCGAGAGGCCTCCCTCACCGAGGGATGCGGCGTCCCGGTAGAGCTCGCTCGCGGCGAAGATGCGGAGCGCCTCGATGCGCTTCGGGAGGTAGGGGTGGCTCGCGAAGGCCTCCGTGATCTGCCCCAGGCCGCTCTTGCCCTCCTCGAGCTGCTCGAGGAAGGCATCGAGGTTCATCTCGTCGTAGAGCTTGAAGGAGCCGGTCGCGAGCTTGAGGAAGCTCCGGCAGGCGGCGTCGAGGTTGCGGTTGCAGAGGTGGCCGGCCCGGTCGCACGTGATCTCCGCCCGGCGGTACCACGTCTGGAGCGCGACGATCGCGGGCTGCACGAGGAAGCCGAGGAACACGCCGGCGGTCTGGGTGAGCACCTGGAGCGCCGTGCCGTAGACCACGTGCTTGTTCTGGATGTGACCCACCTCGTGGCCGATCACGAAGGCCAGCTCGTCCTCGTCGAAGTGGTCGATCAAGGACGAGTGGATGACGATGAAGGACTCCTCGTCCGTCCCGTAGGTGTAGGCGTTCGGGAACGGGTGGTTCCGGATGTAGAGGGTCGGCGTCGGGACATCGAGGGTCTTCGCGCAGTGGGCCGCCACGCGATGGATGGACGGGAACTGCCGCGGGCCCACCTTGACCATCTGGCCGAGCAGCTGGTTGCGCATGAGGTCCCGGGACGTGCGGACCACGGCGGCGGCCGCGAGCTCGACGGGACGCATGCGGGAGAAGGCCCGCATCATCGCGTGGTCGCCCGCGTAGGCGTAGCGGACGGCGCCGTCGCGGCTGAAGCTGCCGGTCCTTCGCTGCTCCACGAAGCTCTGGAAGTCGAATTCGCGCTGGCTCACGTCGTCTCCTGGGGCCGGGCCGCGGTTGCCCCCTGGCCCGTCGGCCAGGGTAGGGTGGCGGCGACGTGGTCGGCAACGCGAGCGCCGGCCGGCCGTCGCGCCGTCTGTAGGATGGCGCCCTTCGGCGCGCTCCGCCGGGCCGTTCGTCTTTCCGCCGTCCAACTGCTAGCGTCGGGACCTTCTTCCCGCCACACGAGACAGCATGCCCGGCACGACGATCCTCGGCACCGGCCACCACGTACCCGGCGAGCCGGTGACGAACGACGACCTCTCCCGGGTCATGGATACCAGCGACGAGTGGATCCGCCCCCGCTCGGGGATCGCCCAGCGCCACTTCGCTGCCGAGGGCGAGGGCGTGAGCGACCTCGCCCTTCCGGCGGCCCGCGCTGCGCTCGAGGCCGCGGGCGTCGACCCGCGCGACATCGACTACATCATCTTCGGCACGATGACCCCGGAGCACCTGTTCCCGGGCTCCGGCGGCATCTTCGCGTCCAAGCTCGGGCTGCACGGGGTGCCCGCTCTCGATGTGCGCCAGCAGTGCGCGTTCTTCCCGTTCGGGATCCAGCTGGCGGACGGGCTCCTCTCGAGCGGCCACGCCAAGCGCATCCTGATGGTGGCGGCCAACGCCCACGCCGGGTTCATGCCCTGGGACTGGGATGCGCTCGAGAAGGGGGGCCGGGCCGAGGGCAGGCACCTGGAGTTCGCCAACGAGCACCGGGCCACGGCCGTCCTCTTCGGGGACGGCGCCGGCGCGATGGTCCTCGGCCTCCACCCCGAGGGCGAGGGTCACGGCTACCTCGGCGCCGTGACCCACACGGACGGGGAGCGCCACGACTACATCTACATCCCCGCCGGAGGCTTCAGCCGCCGCCGCTACTGGGAGGCCCAGGAGACCTACCAGCTCCCGGCGATGCGGGGCCGCGAGCTCTTCAAGACCGCCGTGCAGCGCCTGCCCGCCGCGATCCACGAGGTCTGCGACCTCTGCCACGTGCGCCTGGAGGACATCGACTGGCTCCTCGCGCACCAGGCGAACGACCGGATCAACCAGGCGGTCGTCCAGGCGCTCGGGATGCCGATGGACAAGGCGCCCTCGAACATCGCGCGCTTCGGGAACACCTCGGACGCGACGCTCCTGATCCTCGCCGACGAGCTCCTCCGGGAGGGGCGGGTCCAGAAGGGCGACCTGTGCTGCTTCTTCGGCCTCGGCGCCGGCCTCAACTGGGGCGCGGTGCTGCTGAGGCTGTAGCTCCCGGGGCGCGCCGGGCGCTCGGCCACCTCGTGCTCTCGCCGCCGGCTAGTCACCTGGAACAGCAGTGAGTGGTGAATCCCGGCGAGCGATCGGCGCCCGAATCAAGGAACGACGACGAGGAGTACTTCGCGTCTTTCGAGGAGAAGTGACGCCGAGTCGGGCGTCGAGGGCCGGCGGGATGTTGCCACGAATCGCTGAGACAGGTGACTAGAACCCTCCGCCACCGTTGACGAGGAGGCCCACCGTCGGGCCCTGTCCGGCCCCGATCCCGTCGGTCGTGCCGAACAGCACCACGCCGCGCAGCCCGACATAGCCGCCGTCCGTGACCCGGGCCCGGACCCACGGCATCAGGGCCGCCTGCACGTCGGGGAGGCCGGTGCCGGTCTCGGGCTGCCCCTCCCCGGCGACGCCCCCCACGACGTGGGCCCGCAGCCCGAGGGACCAACCCCCGCCGAGGTCGCCGCCCACGCCCAGGGCGCCCTGCACCGCCACGTCGACGGCCGCGTTGCGGTCGCCCAGGATCGGAAAGAGCGCCGCCGCCGCCAGCTCCGCGCTCCACCGGAGAGCGCCGGCGCGGTGAACGAGCCGGGCGGGCAGGGCGAGGGCGACCCGCTCGGGGCGCCAGGCCCAGGGCGACCACCAGCCCCGCAGCGCCGCCGCGGCGCGGTGGGTCAGCGCCGACGCCTGGCGACGCGCGGCGCCGGCGACGTCATCCCCGGCGTCGGGCCTCGACGCCATCGGCACCGCGACGGCCAGGCCGATCCGGTAGGAGGTGTCCCCGCCGCCGCCGATGACGTCCCCCCGCAGCACCGGGTTGCCCGCCTCGAAGCGACGCGGACGCTCCTCGAAGGCCTCCTCGTCCCCGGGACCGCCGACGGCCCCCGTGACCCGCGTCGCCGCGGCGGTCAGCCCCCAGCGGATCGACAGCGCGAAGACCCTCGTGGCGACGAGGCGGAAGCCGAGCTCCGCGGCGACGGCGAGGACGCTCTGCGCCGCGTCGTCGGCGCCGGTCACACCGACCTCGCCCCACGCCGCCCCCTGGGGCCCCCGCACCTCCTGGATCCGGGCGCCCGGCACCGGCGACGAGGCGGCGGTCGGGGGCGCTTCCTCCTCGAAGGGCAGCGGGGCCTCGCCGGCCGCCGCCGCGGCCCCCGGCGCGGGCGGGACCACGACGTCGCGCCGATCCTCCGCCGCCCATCCGGTCGGATCCCCCGTCGCGTCCGCCGGGCTCGGCGGCGGGTCAGGGGCGGCCTCCGAGCCGGGATCCTGCCCGGCGGCCGGCCGGGGGGAGCCCAGGGACGCGAGGGCCGCCGCCAGCGCGAGGGTGGCCCCGCCCGCCCGGGCGAGGCGCGCGAGGGTCAATCCTCGTCCTCGTCGTCGTCGACCTCGTCCTCCGGCCGGCGCCTCTGCCATCGCTGCCGCTGCCCCGGGGTGCCGAGGCCGCTGGCGAGGAGGTAGTCGACCAGGTCCTCGTCGAGCAGCTGGAGGATCGACTCGACGCGGTCGACGACCGCGGTCGCGAGCGCCGCGTCCGCCTCCTCCACGTCGACCTCGAGGTCCGCATGGACGGCGAGGAGGCCGGTGTCGTCGAGGCCGACCTTGACGTCCCAGTACTGCACGTTGGTGCTCAGGCACCAGATCAGGAACTCGGGGCCCGACCCGGCGGGTACCGGGAGCTCTACCTGGACGCGGAGGGCAGCCGCCTCCTCGTCGTGGTCCACCCGTACCGTGACCTCGCCGTAGCGGGTATCGGCCTCGGCGCGAAGGCCGTCCGGGGTGAGCGTCACCCCGTCCAGGTCCTCCTCCACGATGGCGCGCAGCGATTCGATCAGGTTCGAGCTCATGGCCGTCCGGGGGTTCGAAAGGCGGCGAGTCTACCAGGGGCGGCGGGAGGTGTCCCCCCGCCCCGGCTGCGGCGCGTCGAGGCCCCGACGTCAGGGGGGCAGGGCGCTCGCGCGGACCCGGGAGCCGGGCTCCTCCGGCCGGGGCGCGTCGTCGCCGCCGGCCGGGGCCAGGGTCTCGGTGCGTCCGGTCGGATAGATCGCGACCGCCCAGAGCTCGCGCCCGTAGGGTCCGCCGGGCACGCGCGCGTTCCAGTCCAGGTTCAGCCAAACCGGGCACTCGGGGGAGCTCCGGAAGTGGATGTTCTCGAGCTCCTGGCGGCCGAGGTAGCGGTCCCAGTTTCGCTGGTAGTGAACGCTGAGGCGCTGGGCGACCTCCTGCGGCTCCCCCTTGATGCACGCCTCGGCGTAGGCGTGGCCGCCCTGGTCCCCGTCCAGCATGACGACCCGCGCCTCGCCTCCGATCGCCTCGACCATCGAGGCGAGCACGATCGCGAAGTCATCGCAGTCGCCGGCGTATCCGTTCTCGATGGTCTGGCTCGCGGGGGCGAAGTACTCGTCGCCGTGCGGGTCGTTCACGTAGCGCCAGTGGGCGCGCACGTGGCTCCAGATGCGGGCGACCTGCTCGACCCGGAAGGGGCCCTCGTCCTGCGCCGCGATGCGGACCGACGCGTTGCGCGTGGCGGGGCTCGACACGTCGATGGCGGCCGCGATCGCCGGGGCCACGCTCCTTTGGATCGAGCGCTCCTCCGCGCTGGCCGCCGGCGCGCCGCTCCGATCCCCGACGAGGCGCTCCGCGGCGCGTCGGACCGCGTCCGCGGAGGCGCCGTCCCGCCACAGCACCACGCCCAGCGCGACGGCCACCGTCGCCGCGGCGGCGGCGAGCGCCGCGAGCAGCGTGCGCGCGCGCGAGCCCCGGCCTACCTCGAGACGTACGCCGCAGGTCGCGCAGCGCAGCCTCCCCGCCGAGAATCCCGGCGGCATGACGCCGCGGGCCCCACACGAGCCGCAGAGGAACCGGCGGCCGGGGATGCGCTCCCCGATCAGCGTGTCGCCGCGCGCCCCCCGGCGCAGGAACGCCTTCAATCGTCCATCGGTCCAGTCGAGGGTGGCGTGCCCGAAGGCGACCTCCGACCCCGGGCGAGCCTCGGCCCGGGACACCCGCTCCCCGTCGACGTAGGTGCCGTTGGCGCTGCCCAGGTCCTCCACCAGGATCTGGCGGCCCCGCCAGCAGAGCCGGGCGTGCCTTCCGCTCACGCTCGGGTGGGAGAGGACGAGGTCGCAGTCGTCGGACCGACCGACCACGATGTACAGCGGGCGTTCCACCGAGAGGGGAGTGTACGGCGGCGGGGCGCGCGGCGCTGCCCGGTCGTCCCTGCACGCGACCGGGATCGCGGGCTACACGGTGGGGCGAGGTCGCTGCGCCATGGTGAGGGCGAGCGCCATCGCCTTGCTCGCGTCCCCCTCGAGGCGCAGCCGGCCGAGGAGCTGCTGGGGCGTCATGTCGCCATTGGCCACGTCCTCGAGGTCGTCGTAGCTCACGGTCGCCGTGAACGCCGGCTCGGCCGGCGGCTCGCCGCCGCCCAGCGCGACCCGGAGCGTCACCTCCTCCGGGTCCGTCGGCAGGTCCCGCAGGCGCACGTGGAAGCGCAGGACGTGCCCGTCGAGGACCCTCTGGGTCTCCTGGGAGATCATGAAGGCGAACCCGATCGGTGGGTCGTCCACGTCGAGGGCGTCGAGGCTGTCGAGCTCCTCGAGGGCCGCCCGGGCGGCCTCCGCGGGGGCGGCGACGGCCATGCGGAGCGGGAGCTCCGGCGGAGGGGCGTCGACCTGCCGCATCACGCCGTCCTCGACCGCGAGGAACACCTCGTCCCCGTTGTCGCCGGTCAGCACCATGCGGGCGACGCCCCGCGCGCCGACCGTGTCGGCATGGCGAGCCCGGGCGGCCTCGTTGCCGCCGTCGGCCATCGCCCGGAGCGCCTCGACGGCGCGGTTGAAGAGCAGGGGGAGATCGGTCCGCAGGAAGGCTCGAGGGTCCGTATGCATGTCCCGCGCGAGTATAGCGGGCGGGCGTCACGGCACGACCGGCGGCGGTCCTCCGTGAACGATGTGACAAGTCCGCATCGGAGCCCGACGTCCCGGTCGGGACATCGAGATCACGGTTCCCAGGTGTCGTTCGGTTGGCTAGCGTCTCGCCGCCGCGTCTCGGCCCATCCGCTCCTCTGGACCGCGGATTGCTAATGCGGCCGGCGACAGACCCCCCGGAAGGACCGCCGCATGCGCACCCTCGCACCGCCCCCCGGGCACGCCCGCCTCCGTCGTCGCGTCGCCCTTCGCCCCTCGGTGGCCCTCGCGACCCTGGTCTCGTGCCTCGGGGTCGCCGGCTGCACGGAGCTGCGCGGGCAGAACGACATCGGGCGCGACGGGGGGGCCGCCGACACCGGGCCCGTCGTCGACATGGGCCCGGAGCCCTGTCCGGCGCTCTCCGCTCGTCCGGAGGTGGTGATCGGCGCGGCGGGCACGTCCACCGACATCGAGACCTCGAGCCCGGCCGAGCTGCGGGAATGGACCTGTGCCAACCGCTACCGGATCGAGGGTCAGGTGTTCGTCCTCGGCGCGGAGGGCGCGCCCCTCACGCTGACCATCGGCCGGGGCACGGTGGTCGAGGCGGGGCCGGACGCCCTGTTGATGATCACGCGCTTCGCGCGGATCGAGGCCGCCGGGACCCGGGAGGATCCCATCGTCTTCACCTCCGCGGCGTCGTCCCCTTCGGAGGGCGACTGGCGGGGCCTGGTGATCCTGGGCGATGGACCGAGCAGCCTGCCGCCGGGCTCCGAGGTCTCGCGCGCCGCCAACGCCGGTGATGTCCGGGCGGGCTTCGGGCGTGGGCCGGGCGGGGACCCCACGGAGGACTGCGGGACGCTGGAGTACGTGCGGGTCGAGTTCGCCGGCGTGAACCCGGACTCGACCTTCGAGCCCGAGTCCGGGCTGACCCTCGCGGGCTGCGGGACTGACACCACCGTCGACTTCGTGCAGGTCCACCGCGGGACCGACGGCCTCGGCCTGTACGGAGGCACCGTCAACCTGACGCACGTGCTCGTGACGATGTCGACCGGCGATGGGATCGAGTGGACGGGCGGCTACACGGGCAACATGCAGTACGTCGTGGTCCAGCAGCCCCAGCTCCGAGGGCCTGCGATCAAGGGCAACAACATCGACGGCAACCCGAACGCCGCCCCGCGCTCGGCGCCGACGATCTTCAACGCCACCCTGGTCTCCCAGGTCGGCGCGGCGACGTCCCGGGGCCTGGACCAGGGCGTCCGGTTCCAGTTCGGGTCCGGTGGGACCATCCGGAACTCGATGATCCTGGACTTCACCGCCTACGCGGTCGACATCACGAACACCTCGTCGGCGGCGCTGGCCACCGGGCTCGACTCCGAGCTCGCGGTCACGCACACGACGTTCTTTCGCAACGCGACGGTCTACGGCACGCCCGAGGACGACCTGGCGTCCCAGTTCCCCGGGGACGAGGAGCCCGAGCCGGACGACGAGGACCAGGAGAACGACGGGAGCTTCCCGGAGGACACCTACTTCCCGGACCCCTCCTTCCGGCAGCGCATCACCGATCCTCGCCTGGAGGACGCCTTCGCCGACCCGCCCAGCTTCGTGGGCGGCAACGTCGAGCCCGGCGCCGGCCGGTTCTTCGTGCCGGAGGCGGGCAGCTTCTTCGCGGCCGAGAGCTACGTCGGCGCCCTGCCCCCGATGGGCGTCGCGCCATGGACCGAGGGATGGACGGCGTTCCCGTGAGGCCGCGCCCCGTGGTCGGCCGCGTCACGCAGGTGCCGCCGCGCCGTGACGGGTCCGCCGTGGCGGCGGGTGAGCGTGGCCCCAGCGCCATCGAGGTGAGGGGCAGTTGATGTCGATCCGCATTCGCCAGCTCGGCCCCATCACCCTTCCCCTCGCCCTGGCCCTCTCGAGCATCGGCTGCTCCGGGGGTAGCGCGCCCGACGGGGGCCCGGAGGAGGACGCGGCCGTCGAGCCGTCCAGGGACGCCGGGCCGGCCGACCAGGGGACGGGCGACCGCGACGCCGGTCCGCCCCCGCTCTGCGAGCGGCCTCCCACGAACGTGGGCGACTGCGGGCCGATCGAGGATCGGCCGATCCTCGACGTCAACAACGACATCACCGAGGACACCGTCTGGAGCTGTCGGAACATCTACATCCTCAACGACGTGATCTACGTGCGGCAGCCGGACGACGCCCTGCCGGAGGACCCCCGAACGCAGCTGACGATCGAGCCGGGCACGATCATCCGCGGCGTGAGCGGCGACAACGACGTCTCGCCCCCCGTGTTTCCCGGCGCCCTGGTCGTGACCCGGACGGGCCTCCTCGACGCCGAGGGCACGCGGGAGCAGCCGATCCTGTTCACGAGCAACCGGCTCCCCGGCGACCGCCGCCCGGGCGACTGGGGCGGGGTCGTGCTGCTCGGGCGCGGCACGAACAACCTCGCGACGGGGGAGCAGAACGTGGAGGGGCTGCTCACGGACGAGCGCAGCGAGTACGGCGCCCCCGTCGGGGAGCAGGACCCGGACTGGGACTGCGGCACGCTCCGCTTCGCCCGCATCGAGTTCGTCGGCTTCGATCTGTCGGGGATGAACGAGCTCAACGCGCTGACGATCGGGAGCTGCGGCACGGGGACGACGATCGACCACGTGCAGGTGCACATGGGCCTCGACGACGGCGTGGAGCTCTTCGGCGGGAGCGTCGACCTCAGCCACATCGTCACGACCGCGATCACCGACGACAACCTGGACTGGGACCTCGGCTACAGCGGTCGCGTCCAGTTCCTCGCCGTCCAGCAGCTCCCGGGCTCGTTGACCGGGGAGGACCCGGACCACGGGTTCGAGTCGGACAGCGGTCTCGACGAGAACGGCGAGCCCCGGCAACCGCAGTCCGCCCCACGCCTGTTCAACCTCACCCTCATCGGCGAGGCGAGTGGGGAGGGGGTGGGCATGGACCTCGACAGCGGCACGACGCCCTTCATCGCCAACGCCGTCGTCACGAGCTTCGGCGCCGGCCAGCTCGACATCGCGAGCACCCCCACCGCCAACGCGGCCCGCAGCGGGGAGCTCGTGATCCAGAGCTCGATCTTCTTCGCGGGCGACAGCGACTTCAACCTGAACCCGAGCCAGGACGACGAGGACGACGGGTTCGGCGAGGAGGTCTTCGGTAGCATGTTCGGCAACCGGACGGTCGACCCTCGCCTCACGCCGTCCGGCACCTTCTGCCCGCTCTGGATCCCCGGGCCCGACTCGCCCCTCGCCGATGGCGCCGTCGCGCCGAGCGAGGCCGACGGCGCCCCCCGGAGGCCCTTCTTCGACACCGGCGCCACGTACGTGGGCGCCTTCGAGCCGGGGGGCGACGACTGGACGCTGCCCTGGGCCGCCTACCCGCTCGACTGACGCCCTATCCGAGCCGAGCGCTTCGTGCGGCGAGGCGCTAGCAGGCTCGGGCTCGCCGGGCGCGCATGTCCAGGCCCTCGCTGAGGACCGCGCAGAGCTGCTCGAGGCTCTCGAGGTTGTGGACGGGCCGCATCTCGTCCACGTAGTGGTGGAGCACCGCCGCCCCGCGGGCCGTCGGCTCGAAGCCCTCCCAGCGCAGGAGGGGGTTGAGCCACAGCAACCGGCGGCAGCTCCGGCTCAAGCGCTCCGCCTCCGCCCGCAGCAGCGCCGGGTCGTCGCGCTCCAGGCCGTCTGTCACGAGGAGAACGATCGCGCCCTGGCCGAGGACGCGCCGTCCCCAGCGGCGGTTGAACTCGCGGACCGCGTCGCCGATGCGGGTGCCGCCGCCCCAGTCCTGCGCCTCCTGGCCGCAGCGGGCCAGGGCCTCGTCGACGTCCCGGTAGCGCATCGCGCGGGTCACCATGGTGAGGCGGGTCCCGAACACGAAGCTCTCCACCCGGCGCCGCTCGGTCGTGAGGGCGTGGATGAAGTGGAGCATCAGGCGGCTGTAGCGCTCCATGCTGCCCGAGATGTCGCACAGCACCACGAGGGGCGGCGGACGCCGGCTGCGCTGCCGGAAGCGGAGTGGGATGTCCTTGCCGCCGCTCCGGAGCGACGCACGGACGGTGCTCCGGAGGTCGATGCGGGGTCCGTGCGGGTCGGGACGGAGGCGTCGGGTCGGCACCTTCAGCGCGGCGAGGCGCATCCTGCGGATCGCCGCCTTGGCCCGGCGGACCTCCTCGGCGCTCATCTGCTCGAAGTCCTTCGCGGCGAGCACCTCGTCGGGGCTCGCGGTGAGGACGGCGTCGAGCGTGATCTCCTCCTCCTGTTTCGGCTCCTTCGGCGGCGGGGGCGGGGCCTTGCGCGCCGCCGCCTCCTGGATCCGACGGAGCGGCTCGGGCTCCGTCCCCTTGCCCTTCGCGACGTTCGTCTGCGGCAGCAGCAGCGCCATCGCCGCGTTGACCCCGAGCGGGTCTCGCCAGAACAGCCGGAAGGCCTGGTCGAAGAGCTCGGTCTGGGAGCGCTTGTGGACGAAGATCGAGCGCAGCGCCCAGTAGAAGTCGTCCCGCCGCGACACATCGACCAGGGACAGGGACTCGACGGCGTCGAGCACCCGGCCGGGGCCTGCGGGAACGCCCGCCGCCCGGAGCAGGCGCGCGAACTGCATCACGTTCTCGCTCAGGCGGCCCCGGCTGTCCTCGGGGGCGGGGAGGACGTCGGCCACCCTAGCCCTGCACGGCGAGCTGCTCGTCGGCCTCCGCGAGGAGCTGCTCGCCCTCGCTGCCCCGCAGCCTCGCGATGTCGTCCTGGTACTTGAGCACCACGCCGAGCGTATCGTTCATCGTCTCCGGCGTGAGCACGAGCTGGTCGAGGGAGACCAGGGCGTGCACCCAGTCGATGCTCTCCGCCACGCCGGGCAGCTTGAAGAGGTCCCGCGTCCGGATCCGCTG
Source organism: Sandaracinaceae bacterium (assembly GCA_050331215.1). Taxonomy (GTDB): domain Bacteria; phylum Myxococcota_A; class Polyangia; order Polyangiales; family Sandaracinaceae; genus JBHJHB01. The sequence continues at coordinate 28,241 of JBHJHB010000040.1, forward strand.
GATCACGGCGACCACCTGACGACGCAGGGCCTCGCTCGCCTCGGGCGCCTTCAGCCGCAGGATGGCGAGCTCCCGCTCCGCGTCCGGGTAGTCCACCCAGTGGTAGAAGCACCGCCGCTTGAGCGCGTCGTGCACCTCCCGGGTGCGGTTGGAGGTGATCACCACGATCGGCGGCTCCTCCGCTCGGATCGTGCCGAGCTCGGGGATGCTGACCGTGAAGTCGCTCAGCACCTCGAGGAGGAACGCCTCGAAGGGCTCGTCGGTCCGGTCGAGCTCGTCGATCAGCAGCACCGGCGGCCCCTCCGGACGCGGCTCCAGGGCGGACAGGAGCGGCCGCCGGAGGAGGAACGTCTCGGAGAAGACGTCGGACGCGAGCCGGTCCCGGTCGGCGTCCCCCGCCGCCTCCGCGAGGCGGATCTCCATCATCTGACGGGAGTAGTTCCACTCGTAGACGGCGGAGGAGACGTCCAGGCCCTCGTAGCACTGGAGCCGGATCAGCTCGCGGCCGAGGGAGCTCGCGAGCACCTTGGCGATCTCGGTCTTCCCGACCCCTGCCTCGCCCTCGAGGAACAGGGGCCGGCGCCGCGCCAGGGCGAGGAACAGCGCCGTGGCGAGGCTCCGGTCGGCCACGTAGCTGGCCGACCGGAGCAGGTCGAGGGTCTGTTGAACGGAGGTCGGGAGGTCAGGCACTCAACCCGAGACCGCGCTGGCAGAGGCCACCGCGCGACGCGCCATCACCCCCACCATGTGGGCGCGGTAGGCGGCGGTCCCGTCGAGGTCACTGTTGAGGGGCTCGCTGTCCACGGTGATGCCGTCGAGCGCCTCCGGCGCGAAGCTCGCGTTGAGCGCCGCCTCCATCGCCTCGACCCGGAAGACGCGGGGCGACGCCCCGGTCACCGCCACCCGCACACCATCGGCGTGCTTGGCGACCATCACCCCGACCACGGCGTACTTCGATGCGGGGCTGGCGAGCTTGGCGTAGGCGGAGCGCTCCGCCTTCGGGAAGTGGACCGCGACGATCAGCTCGTCCTCCTCGAGGGCCGTCTCGAAGAGGCCCTGGAAGAAGTCATCGGCCGCGATGGTGCGCCGGTCGGTCTGGACCGTCGCCTTGAGGCCGATCAGCGCGGCGGGGTAGTCGGCCGCCGGGGCGGCGTGGGCGACGGAGCCGCCCAGCGTCCCGCGGTGGCGGACCTGCGGATCGCCGATCGCGCCCGCCAGCTCGGCGAGCGCCGGGGTGTGGCCCCGCACGACGTCCGAAGCGCTCACGTCGGCGTGGGTGGCGGCCGCTCCGACGACCAGGGTGTCCCCCTCCTGCTTGATCTCCTTCAGCTCCGCGATGTCGGCGAGGGAGATCACGTCCGTGGGCGCGGCCATGTCGAGCTTGAGCACGGGGATCAGGCTCTGGCCGCCCCCGAGGAGCTTGCCCTCCTCGGCGGCCTTCAGCGCGGCGACGGCGTCGGCGACGCTGCTCGGGCGGTGGTAGTTGAAGGTCTGCATCGCTCCGTCTCCCCTACTCGGCCGCGTTCGCCGTCTTGGCGTCCTGGATCGCCTGCCACACCCGGGACGGGGTGGCGGGCATCTCGATGTCGGTCACCCCGAGGGGCCGCAGCGCGTCGACCACCGCGTTGATCACTGCGGGCGGGACGCCGATCGCGCCGACCTCGCCCACCCCCTTGGCCCCGAGGGGGTTGTGGGTGCAGGCGCTCACGTGGTTGCCGACCCGGAACATCGGCAGGTCGGCCGCCCTCGGCATCGTGTAGAACATGTAGCTGCCGGTCATGAGCTGGCCGCGCTCGTCGTACACGGCCCGCTCGAGGAGCGCCTGGCCGATGCCCTGGGCGAGGCCCCCGTGCATCTGCCCCTCGACGATCATGGGGTTGATGATCACACCGACGTCGTCCGCGGCGGCGATCGCCACGACCTCGACCTGCCCCGTCTCGGGGTCGACCTCCACCTCGCAGGCGTGGGCACCCGCCGGGTAGGTGAAGTTCTTCGGGTCGTAGAACGCGCTCTCCTCGAGGCCGGGCTCGAGCTCCTCGATCGGGTAGTTGTGCGGGACGTAGGCGGTGAAGGCGACGGCCCCGAAGGGCGTCTCCTTGTCCGTGCCCTTCACCTTGTAGTTGCCGCCCTCGAAGTCGACGTCGTCGACGCTCGCCTCCATCAGGTGGGCGGCGATCTTCCGACCCTTCTCGACGACCTTGTCGAGCGCGTTCGCGATGGCGGAGCCCCCGACCGCGAGGGAGCGCGAGCCGTAGGTGCCCATCCCGAAGGACGAGTTGGCGCTGTCGCCGTGGTCGATGGTGACGTTCTCGATCGGCACGCCGAGCCGGTCGGACACGATCTGAGCGAACGTCGTCTCGTGGCCCTGGCCGTGGCTGTGCGTCCCCGTGAAGACGGTCACGCTGCCGGTCGGGTGCACCCGCACCGTCGCGGACTCGTAGAGGCCGGCGCGGGCGCCGATCGCCCCGGCGAGCGCAGACGGCGCGATGCCGCAGGCCTCGACGAAGGTGCTGAAGCCGATGCCGCGGAGCTTGCCCTTGGCCTCGGACGCTTGCCTGCGCTGCGCGTAGCCCGCGTACTCGATCGCCTCGAGCGCCTTCTCGAGGGTGGCGTGGTACTCGCCCACGTCGTAGGCGAGGGCGACCGGCGTCTGGTAGGGGAAGGACTCGGCGGGGATGAAGTTCTTGCGACGGAGCTCCAGGCGGTCGACCCCGAGCTCGTGGGCGGCCTTCTCGACCAGCCGCTCGAGGAGGTAGGCCGCCTCCGGCCGACCTGCGCCGCGGTAGGCGTCGACCGGCACCGTGTTGCTGAAGAAGGACTTCACCTCCGCGTAGATGGCGGGCGTCTTGTAGCAGCCGGCCAGCAGGGTGGCGTAGAGGTAGGTGGGGACGCTGGTCGAGAAGGTCGACAGGTAGGCCCCGAGGTTGGCCTTGGTCGCGACCCGGAGGCCGATGAAGTGGTGGTCGGCGTCGAGGGCGAGCTCGGCGTGGGACACGTGGTCGCGCCCGTGGGCGTCGCTCATGAAGGACTCGCTTCGCTCCGCCGTCCACTTGACCGGGCGGCCGATCTTCTTGCTCGCCCAGGTGACGATCACCTCCTCGGCGTAGTGGAAGATCTTGCTCCCGAATCCGCCGCCGACGTCCGGCGCCACGACCCGCAGCTTGTGCTCCGGGATCTGCATCACGAACGCGCTGAGCAGGAGCCGGATCAGGTGGGGATTCTGGCTCGTCGTGTAGAGGGTGTAGTTGTCCTCGGTCGGGTTGTAGTGGCCGACGTAGGCCCGCGGCTCCATCGCGTTCGGGATGAGCCGCTGGTTGACCAGGTCGATGCTGACGGTGTGGGCGGCCTTGGCGAAGGCCTCCTCCGTCGCCGCCTTGTCGCCGATCTCCCAGTCGTAGACGACGTTGCCAGGGGCCTCGTCGTGGACGAGGGCGGCGCCGTCGGCGAGGGCCTGGTCCGCGGTCACCACCGCGTCCAGCTCGTCGTACTCCACCTCGACCATCGCCGCAGCCGCCTTGGCCTGCGCCTTGGTCTCGGCCACGACGACCGCCACCTGGTCGCCGACGTGCCGCACCTTGTCGGCCGCGAGCGGCGGGTGGGGCGGCTCGTTCATCGGGGACCCGTCCTTGTTCGCGATGAACCAGCCGCAGGGGAGCCCGCCGACGCCGTCGTCGGCCATGTCCTTGCCCGTCAGCACGGCGACCACGCCCGGCGCCGCCGCGGCCTCGCTCACGTCGAGCGAGGCAATGCGCGCGTGGGCGAGGGGGGAGCGGACGATGACCGCGTGGGTCATGTCCGGCAGCTTCAGGTCGTCGGTGTAGCGGCCCTTGCCGGTCAGGAACCGCTTGTCTTCCTTGCGCAGCACGCGCGCGCCGATGCCCTGATCACCCACGGCCGGCCTCCTTCATCTCGGTCGCGCACTGCTGGATGGCCTTCACGATGTTGTGATAGCCGGTGCAGCGGCAGATGTTGCCCTCGAGCCAGTCGCGGATCTCGTGCTCGGACGGGTCAGGGTTCTGCTGGAGAAGATCCACGGCGCTCATCACAAAACCGGGCGTGCAGAATCCGCACTGGAGCCCGTGGTTCTCGTGGAAAGCCTTCTGCATGGGATGCAGCTCCCCGTTCTGGGAGAGACCCTCGATGGTCGTCACGTCGGCGTCCGTCGCCTCGACCGCGAGCATCGTGCAGCTCTTCACGCTCGTTCCGTTGACGTGGACCACGCAGCAGCCGCACTGGCTCGTGTCGCAGCCGACGTGCGTCCCGGTCAGGGACAGGTGCTCCCGCAGCAGCTCCACCAGCAAGGTGCTGGGCTCCACCTCGGCCGAGACCGCTCGGCCGTTCACCTTCATCGATACTGTTGTCATCACCCTCTCCGGCGGGGGCGAAGCCCTCCCCAAGGCTCGCCCTACGGACCGCCGACTGTGTCCCAGATCGGCGATCCACGTCAACCCCGGCGGCCCGAGTTCGTATGCCTTTACAGGGCGTTGGGCCGTCGTCAGGGGAGCTCGAGGCGCGTGAGGTCGTCCAGGGTCTGGCGCCTCCGCGCGAGCTCCGGGCCGCGCGGCGTGACGAGCACCTCCGCGGCCAGGGGGCGGCCGTTGTACGTGCTGCCCATGCTCGCGCCGTAGGCCCCGGCGCCGTGGACGAGCAGCAAGTCGCCCGCCTCGACGGGGGGCAGAGGGCGGTCGCGGGCGAGGAAGTCTGCCGTCTCGCAGACGGGCCCCACGACGTCCGCCTCGGTGACCGGGCCGGGCCGCGGTCGCACCGGCCTGACCTCGTGATGGGCCCGGTAGAGCGAGGGCCGGATCAGCTCCGTCATCGCTCCGTCGCACACGACGAACCGCTTGCCGGCTTGTTCCTTCACGAGGATCACCCGCGTCAGCAGCACCCCCGCGTTGCCGACCAGGGCGCGCCCCGGCTCCACGATCAGGTCGAGGTGCTCCGCCCGGCCGCGCCGGAGCCCGCGCTCGATCGCCGCGCCGTAGGCGGCCCAGGAAGGGAACGGCTGCTCTTCGTTTCCGTAGGCGATCGGCCACCCACCCCCGGCGTCGAGCGTGCGGAGCTCGGCCCCCGCCTGGCGGCACTCCTCGGCGAAGGCCGCGAGCAGCGCCACCGCGTCCTCCATCGGCTCCACCCGCGGGAGCTGGGAGCCGATGTGGCACGCGACGCCCTCGAAGCGCAGGTGCGGGCTCGCGACCAGGCGCGGCAGGAGGGACCGCGCGACGTCGACCTCGAGGCCGAACTTCGTCCCGTGGAGCCCCGTGGCGACGTACGGGTGGGTCTCCGGATCGACGTCCGGGTTGATGCGGAGGGTGACCGGGATCGGCGCCCCGCGCGTCCGACCGAGGCCCTCCAGCACGTCGAGCTCCGGCACGCTCTCCACGTGGATCGCCCGGACCCCGGCCTCGGCGGCGGCCGCCAGCTCCTCGGGGGTCTTGCCGACGCCGCTGTAGACGATGCGCCCGGGCTCGATCCCCGCGCGCAGGCACCGGGCGAGCTCGCCCCCCGACACGATGTCGGCGCCGCAGCCGCGCGCCGCGAGGCGCCGCAGGACCGCGAGGTTCCCGTTCGCCTTGACGGCGTAGGCGATCAGCGCGGGGCGGGGCAGCGCGCGGACGAGGGCGTCGTACGCCTCGTCGATCGCGCGGGCCGAGTACACGTAGGTGGGCGTCCCGTAGCGCGCCGCCACGTCCGCGAGGGACCATCGGTCGCACCGGGCCTCGCCGTCATCCATGCCGAAGGGGTCGGGGCTCATCGTCCGGTCCCCATCGATGGGGGCGGTCATCGGCGGTCGGCCACTCCCCGCGCCGCCAGGCGCTCCCGAAGGTCGGCGATCGCCGCCTCCACCCGCCGGCGCGCCGGCCCGCCCGGGAGGTCCCTGCGCTCCACGGCCGCCTCCGGGTCGAGCGCGGCGGCGAGGTCCTCGCCGAACGCTTCGTGCTCCTCGCGAAGCGCGGCGAGCGGCAGCTCGGCCAGGGTGACGCCCCGGTCGAGCGCGCGCCGCACGAGGCGCCCGGTGACGTGGTGAGCCTCGCGGAACGGCACCCCCTTGGCGGCGAGGTTGTCCGCCACCTCCGTCGCGTCGACGAAGCCGCGGGCGAGCGCCGCGCGCATCCTGTCCCGATCGAAGCGGGCCGCGCCGAGGCAGCCGGCCAGCACGTCCAGGCAGTCGTCGACCGTGTCGAAGGCGTCGAAGGTCGGGGCCTTGTCCTCCTGGAGATCCCGGTTGTAGGCCAGGGGCAGGGCCTTCAGCAGCATCAGGAGGTTGACCAGGTGGCCGACCACCCGGCCCGTCTTGCCGCGGACCAGCTCCGCCATATCCGGGTTCTTCTTCTGCGGCATGATCGAGCTGCCGGTGGTGAACGCGTCGCTCATCTCGACGAACGCGAACTCCTGGCTGCTCCACAGGACGAGCTCCTCGGCGACCCGCGACAGGTGAACCGCCAGGATCGACAGGGCGCTCACCGTCTCGAGCAGGAAGTCCCGGTCGCCGACCGCGTCCAGGCTGTTCGGGCTGGGCCGCTGGAAGCCGAGCTCGCGGGCGGTCGCCTCCCGGTCGATCGGGAAGGTCGTCCCCGCGAGGGCCGCAGCGCCGAGCGGCGACTCGTCCATCCGGGCGCGCGCGTCGGCGAGGCGACCCCGGTCCCGCTCGAGCATCGCGGCCCACGCGAGCAGGTGGTGGGCGAGGCGGGTCGGCTGGGCGCGCTGCAGATGCGTGTAGCCAGGCATCAGGTGATCCACGGTGTCCGCCGCGCGATCCGCGAGGACCCCGAGCAGCCGATCGAGCCGCGCGGTCGTCCCCGCGATCGCGTCCTTGGTCCAGAGGCGCATGTCCGTCGCCACCTGGTCGTTGCGGCTGCGAGCCGTGTGGAGGCGCCCGCCGACCTCGCCGATCAGGTCGGTCAGCGCCCGCTCGAGGTTCATGTGGACGTCCTCGAGGGCTGGGTCCCAGACCATGTCCCCGGCCTCGACCCGCCCGCGCAGCGCGTCGAGCCCCTCGAGGATACGCTCGCCGTCCCCGGCCGACAGGATCCCCTGGGCCGCGAGCATGCGGACGTGGGCGACGGACCCCCGCAGGTCGTGCAGGGCGAGACGACGGTCGACGTCCACGCTCGCGCTGAAGCGCTGGGCGAGCTCGTCGAGAGCCGCTTCGAAGCGGCCTCCCCAGGCCTTGTCGGACATCGCGGCGACCCCTTCCGTGGGCCGAGAGGCTGGGAGCCGGACGGGGCGCCGTCAACCGCGGCCCGGTTGACCTCGCCCGGCCGGGCGGTAGGTCGTGCCGGTGCACGCGTCCCCGGAACCCGCCCGGCTCCGCCTCCCCGAGCGACCGTGCCCGGTCTGCGGGACGAGCGTCGAGCCGCTGCGCGCCCGGGAGGTGCTCCTGCTCGAGGACGGCTTCCGGTTCCTCTGCAGCGGCGAGTGCGCCCGGCGGTTCCGGGAGGGCGAGCGGCGTCGGGAGCCGCCCCGCCGGCCGACGCCGTCGAGCCGACGCGCGCGGCGCGACGACACCCCGCTGGCGAGCGACACGACGCCGGCGCCCAGCGAGATCGACCCCGCGGTGCCCGTGCCCTGGGTCGGCATCGGAGGGGCGGCAGCGGCGGTGCTGCTCGCGCGCGTCTCGACGGCCCATCCGGTCCTCGGGCTGCTCGCCGTGGTCGCGGTGGCGGTCGCCAGCTCCGCGGCGCTCGTCGACGCCTGGCCGCTGCGCGAGGACCTCGGCGTGACGACCTGGGCCCTCGGGCCGACCGGAGCGCTCCTCGCCGGGGCCGCAGCGCTCCTCGCCGACGGGGGATCCACGCGGTGGTGGCTCCTTGGCGCGGCGCTCGCGGCGGGCGCGGTGGTCCTGCGGGGGTGGCTCGACGGTCGGGCCCGGGCCGCGTCCAAGGCGTGGGTCGCCCGCCTCGCGCGGGAGCTCCCGGCCAAGGCGCGGATCCCGGAGGGCGACCCCTTCGCTGGCGGCTCGACCACCGTGGAGATCGCGCGCCTCCGGGCGGGGGAGGAGGTGGTGGTCGCCGAGGGCGAGGTCGTCCCCGTCGACGGGGTGGTGCAGGCCGGCCAGGCCGAGGTCGTGCTCCACCCCTCGGCCCTCGCGCCGGCGAGCCGCGTCCCGGGCGACCCGGTCGTGGCGGGGGCGCAGGTGATCGAGGGGACGCTGCGCATCCTCGCCACCCGGGTCGGCGACGACCGGGCGCTGCTCCGCCCCCGCCGCTTCGGCCGCACGGGGGGGAGCCGCCCCGCGCCCCTCGCTCGGCTCGCGGGTCGCGCGGCGCGGTGGGGCGGGCCCGCTGCGCTGGTCGTGGCGGGGCTCGCGCTGCTCCTCGAGACCGACCTCGGCGGGCAGCTCGCCGCCGCCGCCGCGGTGCTCCTCGCCGCGCCGCTGACCGCGGTCCGGCGGGCGTCGGAGTCGCCCTTCGTCGTCGGGGCCTCCGCCGCGGCCTACCGGGGTATCGCGTTCGCGGACCCCGCCACCCTCGAGCGGGGCGGTCAGGTCACGGTCGCCGCCCTCTGCACCCACGGCGTGATCACGGAGGGCGAGCCCGAGCTCGTCGAGACCCACGCGGTCGGCGGGTCCGACCCCCAGGCGCTCCTGTCCCTGGTCGCCGGCGCGGAGACCGCGGCCGACGACCATCCGATCGCCCGAGCCGTCCTCCGCCACTGCGAGCGGGCGGGCCTGGCGCTGGCGTCCGTGCGCCGCGCGACCTTCCTCCCCGGGCGGGGTGTGACCGCGGTCGCCCCGAGCGGCGAGGAGCTGGTCGTCGGCAACCGCCAGCTGCTCCTCGCGGAGGGGGTCAGCGTCGCGGTCGCCGATACCCCGGCCCGGCGCGCCGAGGCCCGGGGACAGACCGCGCTGTTCGTCGGCCTCGACGGGCGGGTGCGCGGCGTGCTCGCGTTCCGGGACGAGGACCGGCGCGGAGCCCGGGCCGCGGTCCAGCGCCTGATCGACCTCGGCATCGAGGTGGTGCTGCTGAGCGGCGACCACCGCGGGACGGTCGAGGCGCTCGCCAAGACCCTCGATATCGGGCACGTGAAGGCGGAGCTCCTGCCGCACGAGCAGGGGGCCGAGGTGAAGCGGCTGCGGGATACGGGCGGCACCGTCGCGGTGATCGGACGTCCGGGCCGGGACACGGGAGCGCTCGGGGCCGCGGACGTGCCCGTGGTCCTCGGCGCGGCGGGGGGGCCGGCGGGCGAGGGCGCCGTCGCCCTGACGAGCGAGGACGTCCGGGACGGGGCGGCGGCGCTCTGGCTCGCCCATGCCACGCGGCGCGAAGCGCGGCGCGGCACGCTGGCGGCGGCGCTGGCCGGGGGCCTGGGCGTGTTGCTGGCGGCCACCGGGCTCCTCGCGCCGGGCCTCGCCGCGCTGTGGTCGTTGGCCGTCGCCGCCTACGCGCTCCCGACGGCGAGCCGGGTGCTGCATCGCATCGCGCTGCGCCTGCCGACGCGGGGGTAGGGCCCGGCGCGTGTCCTCGTGCCCGGCGTCGCCGGGCGCGGCCCACGTCCTCGTGCACCCAGGACGCGGGCGCGGCCTTCGGCCGCTCGCTCTAGCCGTCCGTGACGTGCACCCACGTCCCGTCGCGCCCGGCCGTCGCCCGCACGCCGTGCCAGGCCTCGGGCGTCTCGGGCTCGGTCCAGCCGAACAGCCACCGGGCGTCGGCAGGGGCGAGGTTGACGCAGCCGTGGCTCCGGACCCGGCCGAAGCGGTCGTGCCAGAAGGCGCCGTGCAGCGCGTAGCTCCCCTCGAAGTACTGCGCCCACGGCACGTCCTCGATCGAGTAGCTGTCGGGGCCCGCGGTCGTGTCGTCCATCGTCGTCGACACGTGCTTGGACTGGATGCGGAAGGTCCCGAGCACCGTCTCGTGTCCCTCCTGTCCGGTGGACACCAGCGTGGCGAAGACCGGCTGGTCGCCCTCGTAGGCGACCAGCACCTGCTGGCTCACGTCGACGTGGATCCAGCGGGCCCCCGCCGGCATGGCGCGCGGGCGCTCGATCGCGCGCGCGACCCGGACCGCGTCCTCCCGGACCACCCGACCGCGCCGGTCGACGCGGTAGCGGCGCTGGCGGCGGACCACGATCTCCTCCGCGAGCGGCAGCGGCGTCAGGCGCGGGACCGGACCGCGGAGGTTGAGGACCCCGCTGACCGGGTCGCGGGCGAGCAGCCGGACCCCGTCCCGGTGGACGAAGGCGAGGGGGAGGCTCCACCCGCCACCGAGCACGACCCCGCGGTGGCTCGGCGGCTCGGCCTGCGCCACGGCGTCGGCGGGGACGTAGGCGCCGCGGACGGTCCGGTAGAAGCGGCGGCCGGCGTCCGTCTCCACGCCGTCGAGGCTGACGTAGAAGCCCCGGCGCATGCGCATCCGCAGGACGGAGGGCCTCTCGTCCTCGTCGTCGGCCGCGCCGTCGTCCTCGTTGTCGGCCGTCGCCTCCTCGTCCAGGCCAGGGGGCGCCTCGAGCTCCGGGCTCGGCGCCGGGGGCGCCTCCCCGGGATCGGCGTCCTCGTCGGCGGCCGCGCCGTCCTCGGCGCCGCCCGGCGCCTCGCTGTCCGGCGCGTCCGACCTGTCGTCAGCGAGCGCCGCCGCAGTCGCTCCCCCGCTCGCCGCTCCCCCGCTCGCCTCTCCCCCGCTCGCCTCTCCCCCGCTCGCCTCTCCCCCGCTCGCTTCCTCCTCGGCGCCGTCCGCCGCCGGCGCACCGGGCGGCCCGGAGGGCGTGGACGGGCCCTCCTCGCTGCTCGCCGCGAGCGCCGCGGCCTCGGCGGCGGCCTGGGCCTCCTCCCGCGCCCGCTCGCGGTCGATCCACGCCTCCGCCAGCGCCTCCTCCTCCACGCTGGGGATCCGCCAGTACTGGGCCACGTCGTCCCGGACCACCCAGCCGTAGACGTAGGGGAGGGCCGCCTCGAGGGTCGGGGCCGACGGGGCGGGCTCGAAGGTCTGGGGCACGTCGCCGAGCTGGAAGCCCTGCCCGCGGCAGACGTACCCACCCCCCGGGATGCGGGCCCAGCCGCGGTCGCACCCGGGGCCCCGGACCGTCGGGGCGGCGCGGAACGTCGACCCGCGCCTCAGGTAGCCGATGACCGGGCTGGCGCGGTCCGCGCGCGCGTGGACCTGGGCGAGGACGTGATAGGCGACCCCGTGCCAGGGGTACTCGCGCTCGAAGGCCTCCCGGGCCGCCGCCTCGGCGGCGCGGGCCAGGGCTGCGGGGTCGGGCGGGGGCTGGGGCGTCGGCTCGACGGCGCGCGGGAGGCTGACCGGCGTGCGCGGCCGGTGCGCGGGGGCCGCGACCGGATCCTCGGTCGCCGTCGGGGGCAGAGGGGTGCCGCAGGCGGAGAGCAGGACCCACGGCAGAAGGGAGCCAAGGGGGGTGCGCGGCCGGTGCGGCATCGTGCCGGCACCCTGTCCCGGGCCTCCGACGATCGTCCAGAAAGCGACCGAGCCGCCCAGGCACCGCGCTAGCGCACGAAGACGCGCGGGTCGTTCGGCCGGATGTCGAGGTGGAGGTGGTTGCGGTGGCCGTCGTTGTAGTTCGGCGTCAGCACCGACTGGAAGCGGCCGCCCCGGGCGAGGTCGCAGGCGATGGCGAGGAGCGTCCGCGCCTTCCGGTCCGGTGGCCGGGGCGCGTCGCAGGTCGCCTCGTCCGGCGTCTCCAGGAAGTCGTCGTACACGCTGAGGGTCCCGTCCGGGCCGTGGAACGAGAGGATGTCGAGGGCCATCCCCATCCGGTGGAAGCTCTGCGCGGGGTGGTCGCGATGGCTCGACAGGATCACGACCTCGTCGATGCCGTAGCGCCGAAGCCGCCGGCTCAGGTAGGGAAGCCGCGCCGCCAGCTCGCAGCTCACGACGATCGGCTCGAGGGTTCCGTCGTCGCGCTCGTAGGGCACGTACGTCACCCCGCCGACGGGCCCGATCAGCATGCGGGGGGTCGGGATCGGGGTCCCGAGGTCGTCGGAGACCGCGACGGTCGGTACCCGCGCCTCGACCAGAGCCTCGAGGCACTCCGCCTCGGGACGGATCTGGAACCGGGCGCGCCGCGCTCGCCGCCAGCGCCCCCCCGGGATGATCGCGCGGTAGTTGTAGAAGGTGGGGACCAGGCGCGCGATCTCCCGGGCCACAGCGCCCGCCGGGTCGTCCGCGGGCGCCGCGAAGCGGCGGGGTCGGGGCGGCTCCGGCGGCACGGGACCGGGCGGGAGCGACGAGGGCGGCGACTGGGGCAGCACCGCGGACGGGATCACGAAGCCCGGGTACGCGCCGACCGCCACCGCGAGGGCCCGCATCTCGGCCCGGGTCACCCCGGGCGGGAGCGGCGCGTCCGGGTCCGCGTCGGCCGTCGTCGCCCCCTCGAGCACGTCGGGCGGAAGGCGCCAGAAGCGGTCGAAGTAGCCAGCGGCGAGCTGGTGGTAGCGGCCGGCGATCAGCCGCGGGCGCCGGGCGGTGCTCCGCTGGTCGTAGACCACGTAGTCGGGGAGGAAGTCCGGGAGGTTCCGGGTCCGCTCGACGGCGTCGACCGTCACGCCGGTGTGGACGAGGAGGTAGCGGTCCGGCGCCTCGGGGTTCGGGTAGATCAAGCGGGCGCCGACGTCGCGGCCGGCGAAGCGCTGGCTCCCCGCGAGGACCGCGTCGCCCTGGACGCGGATCGGCAAGGCGTCCTTCACGCGCTCCAGGATCGCGTTGTCCCCCGGCGCGCCGTAGAGCGCGAGGTGGGCCGACCGGATCATCGCCGGCGTCACGTCGCGGTCCGCGACCACCCGCTGGCCGAGGTTCCACACGCCCTGGGGCCACCCCGCGGCGCCCCGCTCCGCGGTCCGCCGGAGCGCCCGCTCGTGCTGCTCGTCGCCCGTGCCGTAGACGTGGATGATCTCGTCGAAGTACGCGTCGGAGAGGGGCCCGCTCAGGCCGGGCACCTTCTCGAGGCCCTCCGCCTCGGGCAGGAAGCCGAGCCCCCAGCGGTCCTCCACCCGCGCGAGGTGCACGCGGTGGCCGAGGTCGGCCCGCGGGCCGGCGTAGACCTCCTCGCCGTCCACGGTCAGGGCCAGCCGGTCCCCGGTCTCCGGCACGTCCCGGAGGTGGAGCGCGACCTCCAGGACGTTGTCGGTGTCGAGCGCCACCCGGCCGTCCTCGGCCCGCGCGTGCACTCGCGCGAGATCGGGGTAGCGCGCGACCCGCTCCACGCTGACCCAGTGCTGGCGGCGCGCCCGGTAGTCGCCCGTGACGACCCACACCTCCGCCGGGCTCCGGCTCCGGCGGCGCTCGGCGAGGCGGTCGTAGACCCGCCCATGCCGGTGGACGAGGTAGAGCAGATCGTGCCCGTGCTCGAACCAGTGCTCGTGGTGCGCGATGCCCTCCTCCTGGAGGTGGGCGGTCAGCTCCCGCACGAAGGCGGGCCGCATCGGGCCGCCGTCCTGGGTCCCGTGGTAGTAGTGGAAGTCCGTATTGAGCGTGTTGCGAAACAGGTGGAGAGCGCTCCAGGGCAGCAGGGCGGCCGTCTCCGCCTGCGTGGGCCGCCCGCCGGCGTACTGGACCCAGCTCGGCGCGCCGGCGATCGCCTGCACGTGGCTGAAGCGCCAGGCGTGCCGGGCGCCGATCGCGTAGGCCCCGACGCCGCCGTTCGAGAGGCCGCCGAGGACGATGCGGTCGGGGTCCACGCGGTAGTGGCGCTGCACGTCCGCGATCACCTCGAGGACGTCCTGCTCACCCATCCACCGCCACATCACCTGCCCCACGCCGTCGGGGGCGACCACGATCCAGTCGGGGAACCAGCGGGCGGTGAAGTCGTCGTAGAGGTGGTTGCGGTACGTCTCCCAATCGAGGTTGTTCCCGAGGACCACCGCCAAGAAGAGGTTCCCGTTGGAGGAGCCGCCGTGGAGCATCACCAGCAGCGGATAGGCGCGGCTCGGGTCGTAGTCGCGCGGGAGGTAGATCCCGTAGCCCTGTCGCTGGGGCGTGAAGGTCGGGGCGTAGCCGCGGTTCAGGAGCTGGCCCTTGCCCTCCGGATACGGGTCCCGGCCCTCCTCCGCGGAGGCCAGGAAGCGCTCGGCTTGCCGGCGCCAGGCGACGGACGGTCCCGGGTGCCGCCGCTCGATCCGCTCCGCGATGTCGAGGAGGTAGGCGATGCTGGTCAGCGTCCCGGCGGGGACCTGGGGGTCGGTCGCCCGGAGCGCCGCCAGGCGCTGCCGCAAGGCGTCCACGCTGGCCTGCGCGGACGCTTGGCGAGGGGCGTAGGCGCCGGCGGCGACGAGGCCCGCCGCGAGGGCGAGGCACGCGACCGCACCGAGGCCGGGGCGGGGCGCCCCACGCCGCGGGCCCGGTCCGAGGGGATGCCGGGGCTCGTGTCGCTCGGGGGCGGGGACCATGACGGGGAGGATACGGCCAACGTCGCCCCGGCTCTTCCCCGTGCAGCATCCCGCGCGAGGGTCCGGGGGCCCGCGCGGCTTCCGTCGGGGGTCAGTGGCGGCGGATATCCCGGACCGGGAGCCGGGGGCCGAAGCGGGGGGGCTTGCGTCCGGTCAGCAAGAGCAGGCGCACGACCCGCCCGCGGTGGGGGCGGAACGGCTCGAGGAGCTCGAGCATCCGGTCGTCGTCGGCGCGGGCCTCTCCGGCCAGGGTCCACGCGACCATGTCGGGGAGGTTGTAGTCCCCGGTCGGGACCGCGTCCGGGTCGCCGAGGGCCACGGACAGGACCGTCTCCGCGGTCCAGGGCCCGACCCCGGGAAGGCGGAGGAGCCGCGCCCGCAGCTCGCCGTCCCCTCGCTGGACCATCCCCTCGAGGCTCCGGGCGCGCCTGGCGATCCGCAGGATCGTCATCGCGCGCTTCCGCTCCACGCCGAGGGGATGGAAGTCGTAGTACCCGAGGCCGGTCAGGGTCTCGGCCGAGGGAGGGGCCCACAGCGGGACCGGGGCGTCGAGCTTCACCCCGTGCCGGAAGACGAGGTCGCGGTAGGACCGGTAGGCGCCGGCGCCGGTCACCTTCTGGGCGATGATCGTCGCGACGAGCACGTCCATGATCTGCATCGTGCGGCCGAAGCGCAGCCCCGGGTTGCGCTGGAGGAGGGGAGCGAGGACCGGGTCGTCGGTCTGGAACACGGTGGGGTCGTCCCGGACGCCCAGGTGGTCTTCGGCCCGGGCGACCGCGGCCTCGCCGCCGGGCCCGAACCCCTCGACGCGCACCGCGGCCGCGCCCTCCCACCGGTAGTGCACCCCGGCGGGGCCGCCCTCGGTCTGGATGCCCCACCACACCCCGCCGTCCTCGACCCGGAACGTCGGCAGGCTGCCCCAGACCGGATAGCGGCGGAGCGTACGCACCAGGTCGAGGGGCCCCTCGACGGGAACCAGCCGGGTCGCGTCGGCTGCCACCCGCACCTCATGACACGGCGTGGCGGGGCCCGCGAGGGCGAGCGAGGCTGGCGCTCCCGACGCGCGCACCCCAGCAGCCGTGCCGGACACCGGCTCCGTCAGCCGCGGCGGAACGCCGCCAGCGTGCGCGCGAGCCCGTCCTCGAGGGCGACCGACGGAGGCAGGTCGGGGTGGGGCTCGAGGACCGACCGCTCGAGGTCGCCGGCGCGCCGCGGCCCGTGCTCGACGTCGGGGGCGATCGACCCGGCGGCGGCCAGGCCGTGCGCGACCTCGGCGGTGGTCGAGCCGCGCCCCGTCGCCACGTTGAGCACCGAGGCGCCGAGCTCGCCCCTCAGCGCGCGCAGGTTCGCCCTCACCACGTCGTCGACGTAGACGTAGTCGCGCACGCAGCCGGGATCCCCGACGTCCCGGCGGGCATTGATCCGAACGGCCTCCCCGGCGAGCAGGCGCCGGGCGAAGATCGCGACCACCCCCGCCTCGCCGTGGGGGTCCTGGCGGGGCCCGTACACGTTCCCGTACCGCAGGACGGTGGAGCGGAGCCCGTGCTCCTGGCGGTAGGCCCCGAGGTACGCCTCGGCGGCGAGCTTGGAGCAGGCGTAGGGGCTGAGGGGGTGGGTCGAGCTGTCCTCGCGGGCCCGCGTGCCCTCCGGCACCTCGCCGTAGATCGCGCCGCCGGTCGAGGCGAACACGACGTGCCCCACCCCGTGCGTCCGGCAGGCCTCGAGCAGGTGGAGTGTGCCGAGGACGTTGATCTGTGCGTCCCGGAGCGGCTCGCGGGTGCTGACCGACACGCTGGTCTGGGCGCCCTGGTGGCAGACGGCGTCGGGGCGATGATCGCGAACCACCGCGTCCACCGCATCGCCGTCGCGCAGGTCACCTTCGACGAACGTCGCGTCGGGCGGGACGTTCTCCCGCCGCCCGGTCGACAGATCGTCGAACACGACCACGCGATGGCCTTCCGCGAGGAGGGCGTCGGCGATGTGGCTACCGATGAAGCCGGCACCGCCGGTCAGGAGCACGTTCATGATCCCGCAGGCTAGCAGGCGCGCGAGCCACGAGCCCCGTGGGGGGCGGACGGAGGTGGACGGCGCGGGGGGAGCGGCCGCGCCGGCCGGGGTCCCGCTCACCTTTTCGGCCCGTCGGTGGTCGATCGGGCCGAGGGTCATGCGTTGCCTCGATGTCAGGGGCGAGGGCACGCTGCCCAGGGCCCGAGAGCACGAGGAGAACGACGATGCGCGTGATGGTGCTGGTGAAGGCCGACGAGGCCCACGAAGCGGGAGAGATGCCGTCCGAGGAGGTCCTTCGGGCCATGGGCGAGTTCAACGAGGAGCTGGTGAAGGCCGGCGTCCTCCTCGCCGGTGAGGGGCTCCACCCCAGCCGGGCGGGCAAGCGCGTCCGCTACGACGACCCTGCGAGGCCGACGGTGACCGACGGCCCCTTCAGCGAGACCAAGGAGCTGATCGGCGGCTTCTGGCTCTGGCAGGTGAGGTCGATGGACGAGGCGCTGGAGTGGGCCCGCCGGGCCCCGTTCCGCGGCGGGGAGATCGAGCTGCGTCCGGTGCTGGAGCCCGACGACTTCGGCGAGGCCTTCACGCCGGAGCTCCGCGCCCAGGAGGAGCGGCAGCGGGAGGCGGCGGCGAAGCTCGCCAAGGGCTGAGACCGGTGAGCGAGGCGGACGCGGCGGAGCGGGTCCGCCGTTCGATCGAGGCCGTCTGGAAGGTCGAAGCGCCTCGGCTGATCGGTGGCCTCGTGCGCGTCGTGCGCGACCTCGACCTCGCCGAGGACCTCGCCCACGACGCGCTGCTGGCGGCGTTGGAGACCTGGCCCGAGCGCGGCATCCCGCCGAACCCGGGCGCCTGGCTGATGCTCACCGCGCGCCACCGCGCCGTCGACCGCCACCGGCGGCGACGCGTGCGCGACGAGAAGCACGGGCAGCTGGCGGCCTCGGCCGAGGCGTCCTTCACGCCGGACCTGGCGCGAGGGATCGACGAGGACGTCGGCGACGACCTCCTCCGGCTGATGCTCGTCGCCTGCCACCCGATCCTCGCCCCCGAGGCGCGCGTCGCCTTGACCCTGCGCCTCCTCGGAGGCCTCACGACGAAGGAGATCGCGCGCGCGTTCCTGAGCCGAGAGGCGACCGTCGCGCAGCGGATCGTGCGGGCGAAGCGGACCCTCGCGGAGGCCCGGGTGCCCTTCGAGGTGCCGCGGGGGGAGGCGCTGCAGGCTCGGGTCGCCTCCGTGCTCGAGGTCGTCTACCTGATCTTCAACGAGGGGTACGCCGCGACGTCCGGGGACGCCGTGGTGCGACGGGAGCTCGCGGAGGACGCGCTGCGCCTCGGGCGGGTGCTCGCCGGGCTCGTCCCGGAGGACGCCGAGGCCCATGGGCTCGTCGCGCTGATGGAGCTCCAGTCCTCCCGCTTCCGCGCGCGCGTGGACGGCGATGGGGCGCCGGTGCTGCTCGAGGCGCAGGACCGCAGCCGCTGGGACCGGCTGGCGATCCAGCGGGGCCTTGCGTCCCTTCGGCGCGCGGAGGGCCTGGCCCGGCCCCTCGGGCCCTACGCGCTCCAGGCGTCGATCGCGGCGTGCCACGCGCGGGCGCCGACGGCGGAGGCGACGGACTGGCCGCGGATCGTCGCCCTCTACGACGCCCTCAGCCGCGTGAGCCCGTCCCCGGTCGTCGACCTCAACCGCGCGGTGGCGGTCGGCCGAGCCTACGGGGTGGACGCCGCGCTCGCGGCGCTCGACGCGCTGGCGGACGAGCCCGCGCTCCGCGGCTACCCGTTCCTGCCGAGCGTCCGGGCGCACTTCCTCGAGCGGCAGGGCCGGCTCGCCGAGGCGGAGGCGGCGCTCGAGGTCGCGATCGAGCTCACCCGGAACGACCGCGACCGGGCGCTGCTCGAGCAGCGGCGGGCGCTCCTGGCCGCCCGGAGGTGACTCCACCTACCCTGGCGCGCGAGGAGAGGCGCCATCGCCCTGATCGCTGCGCCGCTCGCGGGCTGCTCGTCCCCCGACGATGGCCGCGGTCAGGCCGCGGCGGCCTCCGGGAGCCCGGCGGGCGGTGGCTCGTGTCCAGTCGCCAGCGGGTCGATCGCCGGGTCGTCCGTGATGCGCCGGTAGCGGCGGAGCAGGGCGAACGTCAGCAGGAGCCAGACGCCGACGAACACCAGGTTGATGGCGGCCAGGCCCGGGAGGCCGAGCTGCCACACGGTGGTCCCGGCGATGAACAGGACCGCCGCGACCACGTCCCCGGCCCGCACCACGAAGGTGTCGATCGCCTGCTTGGCCTTGTACTTCGCGCCCCGGCTGGTCGGAAGCCACACCATCGCCTTGCCGGTGTTCATGATCGAGTAGTCGGTCGAGTTCTCCGCGGTCTTCGCCCACCGGACGACGGCGAGGCCAAGGCCGAGGGCGAAGAGCCCATAGGCGCCGAGGGCGATGCAGGGCAGCACGAGGAGCACGCCGGGCAGGCCCAGATACTTGGCGATCCGCGACACCACGAAGGCCTGGAGTACGAACGCGATGATGTTCACATAGAAGAAGAAGTTGCCGTAGAAGTTGTTGATGAAGAGGCCGAGATCCCGCGCGGTTCCGGCCTCGACCGCGGCCTGTCCGGTCCGCACGACGAGATCGCTCAGCATGAACTCACCCGTCGTGTTGACCAGGTTCAACACGAGGATCACCCCGGCGATCAGGCCGATGTACGGGCTCGCCAGCATCAGGGCGAAGCCGCTCCGGCCGCCGATCGCCTCGTCCTTGGCCACCCCGGTCCCCTCGGCCGCGGGCTCCGCGTCGGTGTCGTCGGGCGTGCCGGCCCGCTCCGGAGCCTCGCCCTCCGGGTCGACCACCGCGTCCCGGCGCGCCGCCCAGATCATGAGGGCCATGAACAGCAGGAGGACCAGGGCGGGGACCTGGAGGAGGATGAAGGCGGGGTCGACCTCGAGGTCGCGCACGAAGCGCTGGAGCGGGTCGAGGGCGGGCGCCGCGCCGCCCTCTCCCCCGGGCGCGATGTAGCTCGCGACGATCGTGGCGATGATCGAGCCGAGGGGGCTCCCCGCGGTGGCGCCGATCCCGATGATCGGGAAGAGCCGCTTGCCCTGCTCCTCCGTATAGAGATCGTTGGCGAAGGACCAGAACTGCGCGATGAGCGCCACGCTGAAAATGCCGACCCAGATGTAGAAGAAGAAGCCGAGGAGGGGGACGCCGAGGATACGGAGGAAGAAGAAGAGCTCGATGTTGGCGATGAAGAAGAGCGTGACACCGACGATCAGGGAGACGCGGCTGACCCGGGACGCGAGCCAGGAGTACGCGGGTACGAACCCGAGGAGGAGGATCGCTTGTCCCGCGGCCGCGATTGCTTTGAGCTGGGCGCCGTTGGTGTCGAAGTCGATCAAAACCTGCCGGATGTCCTGGCTCAGCCAGGTCGCCTGCTGGAGCAGGGCGAGGTCGGCGGGGGCCGAGGCGAGCACCAGGGGCTCGCGGACCGTCTTCAGGATGTAGTAGCAGGCCAGGAGGACGAAGATCGTCGCGAGCATGATCAGGACGGTCCCGCCCTCGCCCCGCCTCACCTCGGCGAACAGGCCGAGGAACCGCTCGACCGGGCTCGGCGCCCGGCGGCCCTGCGTCACGACGTTGGCTCCAGCTCGAGGAGGACATCGCCGACCTCGAGGTCCGCGCCGTCCTCGGGCACGACCCGGGCGACCCGCGCTCGCCCCGGGGCCCCGGGCCCCCCGTACTGCACGCGGTTGAAGGTCTTCATCACCTCGACGAGGGCGACCGTCTCGCCCCCCGTGAGCGTCATGCCCACCTCGACGAAGGGAGGAGCGTCGGGCGCGGGCTGCGCGTAGTAGCGCCCGCCGAGGGGGGTCCGGAACACGGGCCCCGTCGGCGCCGCCGCGCCCGTCGTGGCCCGGGAGCCCTCGCCAGCGGCCACCCCCTCGGGGTCGAGGCAGAGGAGCAGGGTGCCGTGGTCGACGGGCCGGCGCGCGAGGCGCGCTCCGTCCTCGCCGGGGTACGCCACCACGCCGAAGGTGCCCTCCGGGGCCGTGAGGCGGTGAAGGACGCCGAGGACCTCGAGCTCCCCGATCGGGTCGCCGCCGCGGATCAGCGAGCCGGGACGGGGAGCGCCTCGCCACCAGCCCGGCGCGGGTGGGCGCAGCTCGACCCGCCCGTCCGGCCCGTCGCTCGCGTGGGCGACCAGCGCCGGCGCGAAGGCGCGCCCATCGACCGCGTGGGGCATCAGCGTACCCCCTCGGCGAGCTCCCGGAGGTCGTGGAGGCTCCAGATGCGCGGGTTCTTCACGCGCCGGTAGCCGGCCGACTGGTAGCTCGCCTCGACGAGGACCTCGAGCCAGGACCGCAGGTCGCCGAGGGAGACGATCTCGTCGGTGTCCATCCGGCGAGCGGCCACGTAGGGGTCCATGTCCCCCTCGATCCGCTCCTCGACCGCTCGCATCCCGTCGGCGATCGCGCCCCGCTCCTCGTCGCCGTCCGCGACGATCCGGAACTCGTCGTCGAGCTTCGTGTTGTAGGTGGCGATCGCCAGGGTCCGCCCCTCCATCACGCTGAGGCGGGAGATCGGCGTCGAGAGCTGGACGACGGGGTCGTAGGGCAGCCCGCTCATCGCGTAGTAGCCGGCCCCCGAGCACTTCCGCAGGAGAACGGTGAACATGGGCGTTTGATTGGTCGAGTTCGTGTAGATGAGGCTCGACCCGTAGGCGAGCAGGCCGTGGCGCTCCGCCTCCGTCCCGATGTCGAACCCGCTGATGTCCTGCAGCCAGATGATCGGGAGACCGTCGTCGTTACACGCGCGGCTGAACGCGGCGACCTTGGCGATCCCGCCGCGGTAGAGGATCGAGGCCGGCCGCCGCTGGCCCGGATGCTCCGGATCGCCCACGAGGCCCTGGCGGTTGATGACGAAGCCCGCGTAGAGGCCGCCGACCCGGCCCACCCCACAGACGATCTCCTCGCCGATCGACGGCAGGAGCTCCCAGAAAAGGCTCTGGTCGACGAGGCGGGCCAGGACCTGGTGCGCGTCGTAGCCCTCCCGGTGATCGCGGGGGATCAGCCCGGTCAGCTCGGCGGCGCCGTGCTCGGGAGCCATCGGCTCCACGCCGCCGCGGTAGAAGGCGGCCGCCGAGGTGGGCAGCCGCGCGACCTCGCGCCGCAGGCACCCGAGGAGCGTCTCGTCGTCCGGGACCCGGACGTCGGCGCACCCGCTCTGATGGACGTGGACCTCCGGGCCACCGATGTCGAGGCTCGTGAGGTGCTGGCTCTTGGCCCCTTTGATCAGCGCCGCGCCCGCGATGACCATGTAGGCCTGCTCGGTCATGTAGACCCGGTCGCTGATGATCGGCATGTAGCCGCCGCCCGCGATGCAGTCGCCGAACACGCCGGCGATCTGCGGCACGCCGTGGGCGCTCAGGAGGCTATTCATCTTGAAGATGTGGCCCGCGCCGCGCGCCCCCGGAAAGCTGCGGGACTGCTCGGGGAGGAACAGGCCGGAGCAGTCGACGAGGTAGAGCGTGGGGAGGCGCAGCCGCAGGGCGATGGTCTGGGCCCGCTGGATCTTCTCGGGCGTGCGCGGCCACCAGGCGCCCGAGGCGACCGTGTTGTCGTTGGCGATGACCACGCACCAACGCCCCTCGATCCGGACCAGCGCCGTCACCACGCCCGCCGCGGGCGAGGTCTGCGCCCGGGGCCCGAAGGTCTCGCCGTAGTTGACGAAGGTCCCGACCTCGTGGGCCTGGGTGCCGGGGTCGACCAGCCGCGCGATCCGCTCGCGCGCCGTCAGCTTGCCCTTGGCGTGGACCCGGGCGACGTACCGGTCGCCCCAGGCGGCGTGCACCTCGTCGCGGCGCTCCGAGAGCGCGGCCTCGAGGGGCTCGAGGCGCTCGCGCGCGTCGTGGAAGGTCCGGTCGTCGACGACCGCGGACCGCGGGGCGCCGATCGGAAGAAGGGGGACGTGGGCCATGCGGTGCCTCCGGTCGGTCAGCTCGCCGGCGGCCAGCCGGGCAGGGTCCTCGTGTCGTAGCGGTGCTCCCGGAACGCGTCGGACCGCAGGACCGCCAGGTGGAGCGGCACCGTCGTCGCGACGCCCTCCACCGTCAGGCCCTCGAGCACGCGGATCATGCGGTCCGCGGCGTCGTCACGGGTCTCGCCGCGCGTGATCACCTTGGCGATCAGGGAGTCGTAGTGCGGCGGGACGACGTAGCCGGCCTCCACGTGGGTCTCCACGCGGACGTCGGCGTCGTCGGCGCCCGGCACCGACCAGCGCTCGATGCGGCCCGGGGAGGGGCGGAAGCCCTGCGTCGGGTCCTCCGCGTTGATGCGGCACTCGATCGCGTGGCCCTCGAACGCCAGCTCCTCGGCGTCGACCCGGAGCGGCTGCCCGGCGGCGATCCGGAGCTGCTCGGCGACGAGGTCGACCCCGGTGCGCATCTCGCTGACCGGGTGCTCGACCTGGAGGCGGGTGTTCATCTCCATGAACCGGAGCGTTCCGTCGGCGTCGAGGAGGAACTCCAGGGTGCCGGCGCCCACGTAGGCGAGGTGGCGCGTCGCCGCGACCGCGGCCTCCAGGGTCTGGGCGCGCTCCTCGGGGCTCAGCACCGGCGAGGGCGACTCCTCGATCAGCTTCTGGTGGTTGCGCTGCACCGTGCAGTCCCGCTCGCCAAGGTGGGTCGCCTCGCCGTACCGATCCGCGAGCACCTGGATCTCGACGTGGCGGCCGCCCTCGATCAGCTTCTCGAGGTAGAGGCGGGGGTCGCCGAAGGCGGCCTGCCCCTCCGCCGCGGCCTCCTGGAACGCCCGGTCGAGGTCCGCGGCTCGCTCCGCGCGCCGCATGCCGCGGCCTCCGCCCCCCGCGTTGGCCTTGAGCAGCACCGGGTAGCCGACCTCGCCGGCCACCGCCCGCGCCTCGTCGAGGTCGGCGAGCAGACCTCGGCTCCCCGGGATGACCTTGAGGCCGGCCTCCGCCATCGCTCGCTTGGCGGGGAGCTTCCTGCCCATCAGGTCGATCACGTGCGCGGGCGGGCCCACGAAGGTCACGCCGTGCTGGGCGCACAGGGTCGCGAAGCGCGCGTTCTCGCTGAGGAACCCCCACCCCGGGTGGAGAGCCGTGCAGCGGGCCTGGACGGCGGCCTGCACCACGCGGGCGGGGTCGAGGTAGCTCGTCGATGCGCGCGGAGGCCCGAGGACCACCGTCTCGCGG
This sequence comes from Sandaracinaceae bacterium, assembly GCA_050331215.1. Lineage (GTDB taxonomy): Bacteria > Myxococcota_A > Polyangia > Polyangiales > Sandaracinaceae > JBHJHB01. The sequence goes on from JBHJHB010000040.1 coordinate 51,784, forward strand.
TCGCGGGTGTAGGGCGCATCGGCGTCCGCCTCGCTCACGCCGAAGACGGGGGTGATCCCGAGCGCGTCGCAGGTCCGCGCGATCCGCACCGCGACCTCCCCCCGGTTGGCCACGAACACGCGGCGGAAGGCAGGGCGGTCTCCGTCAGCCATGGCGGCGGACGCTAGCGCATCTAGCGAGAGCCGAGAACGCCGGCGCCGCCGGCCGGGCGGGGGCGTCGCTCCGCGCAGCCCCAGGGGGACAGCGCCGCCGAGGCGCCATGCGGGGGTCGACCACGCCGGATGGTCGGCGCAGCCGTGCGGTCGAGGAGCCCGGGGCGCGTGATCGGCGGCTAGCGGCGAGCGCCGTCGCGGAGGAACCGCAGAGCCGGCATCACGAACGGGACGAGGGCGAACAGGAGGAGGACGCCCGCCGCATCGCCGGCCGCCTGGTGCTTCCACGCGGCGTAGGGGTGCAAGCTGGGCGCGCCGAGGTCCATCGCGAGGAACGGCAGGGCGGCGGCCATGGCGAACAGGCCCCAGGTGCGGCCGCGGAACGCGACCGCGACGCCGGTCAGGGCGAGGGCCGCCACCGCCGTCGAGACCGCGGCCCCGAAGCCCGACGTCAGCGGGGAGAGGCCGAAGATCAGGAGGCACGGCGTGGCCATACCGGCCGAGAGGCTCAGGGCGGTGAGCCGCCACTCCGCGGGGCGCTCGCCCAGCGTCCGGGCGGTCGCCATGCCGCGGAGGCCGAGGCCGGTCAGCCCCAGGCACAGCACTGTGACCATCGCCGCGACCGCGGGGACCAGGACGGCCGGGAGGAGCGCGGCCGCGGTGAACACGCTCAGCCCGGCACCGAAGCCCGGCGCCCAGGACGCCCCGCGAGCGAGCCCGACGGCGCCGGCGGCGAACGCGAGGCTGATGCCGAAGAGCAGCAGCCCCGTCCCGTGGCACGCGCCGGCGCTGGCCAGGGCGCCGCCCGCGAAATACACCGCGCCCGACGCCTGGGCGATGAGAGCCAACGCCTTTCCGAACTGTTCCATTCGCCGCATACCGCCAAGCGTAGGGGCGGTATGGATCGCCTTCCAGACCCGGGGCCGGCGAGGCCGGCCCCGGCCGGGCGGCATCGCGGGCATCGAGGCCCGCCAACGGAGGAGGACCGAGCCATGGCGACGCGGAGCGAGAGCGACACCATGGGGACCCTCGAGGTCCCCGAGGACGCCTACTATGGCGCGCAGACCGAGCGGTCCCGCCGCAACTTCCCGATCGGCGAGGAGCGGCTGCCCCGGGAGATCATCCGGGCCTTCGGCATCCTGAAGAAGGCGGCGGCGGTGACGAACCACGAGCTCGGGGTGCTCGATGCGGAGCGGCGGGACCTCATCGCCAAGGCCGCGGACGAGGTGATCGAGGGCGCCCTCGACCAGCACTTCCCGCTGGTGGTCTGGCAGACCGGCTCCGGGACCCAGTCGAACATGAACGTCAACGAGGTGATCGCGAACCGCGCGATCGAGCTCGCGGGGAGCACCCACGGGACGAAGGACCCGGTCCACCCGAACGACCACGTCAACCGGAGTCAGAGCTCGAACGACACCTTCCCGACCGCGATGCACATCGCGGCGGTCGAGGCGCTCGAGGGGAGCCTCCTGCCGCGGGTCGCGCGGATGCGCCAGACCCTCGAGGCCAAGGCGGAGGCCTTCCGGGACATCGTCAAGATCGGCCGCACCCACCTCCAGGACGCGACGCCCCTGACCCTCGGGCAGGAGATCGGCGGCTGGGCCGCCCAGGTGGCCCACGCGGAGGCGGCGATCCGCGCGACCCTGCCCCAGCTCCAGGAGCTCGCGCTCGGGGGCACCGCGGTCGGCACCGGGCTGAACACCCACCCCGACTACGCCGCCAAGGTCGCCGGCCACATCAGCGCCTTCGCGGGGCGCACGTTCGTGACCGCGCCGAACAAGTTCGCGGTGATGGCGGGCCACGACGCCTTCGTCGGCACGAGCGGGGCGCTCACCCAGCTCGCGGCGGCGATGATGAAGGTCGCCAACGACGTCCGCTGGCTCGCCTCGGGGCCCCGGTGCGGGCTCGGCGAGCTGTCGATCCCCGCCAACGAGCCAGGCAGCAGCATCATGCCGGGGAAGGTCAACCCGACCCAGGCGGAGGCCCTGACGATGGTGTGCGCCCAGGTGATGGGGAACAACGCGACGATCGGGTTCGCGGCCAGCCAGGGCAACTTCGAGCTCAACGTCTACAAGCCGGTCATCGCCTACAACGTCCTCCAGTCGGCGCGGCTCCTCGGCGACGCCGTGGCGAGCTTCGACGAGCGCTGCCTGCGGGGCCTCGAGCCGAACCGGGAGGCGATCGACCGGCACCTCCGGGGCTCCCTGATGCTCGTGACCGCGCTCAACCCGGTCATCGGCTACGACAACGCCGCCAAGATCGCGAAGAAGGCCTACGCCGACGGCACGAGCCTCAAGGAGGCGGCCGTCGCGCTCGGGCTGCTGACCGCGGAGGCGTTCGACGAGGCCGTCGTGCCCGAGGACATGGTCGGCCCGAAGGCGTGACGCGGGGGCGGGGGGCGCGGCGATTGCGCCGTCGCGCCTCCCCGTGCTAGCTGCCGCCCGCACCATGGCCGTCGAGATCCGTGAGCACGTGCCCGGCGAGGACCTCGACGCCTTCGTCCGCGCGGCGCACGTCGTGTTCGCCTCGGATCCGGCCTGGGTGCCCCCCCTCGAGCTCGAGCTCCGGGCCCGGCTGACGCCCGCGAAGAACCCCTTCTTCCGGCGGGGCGAGGTGAGCCTCTTCACGGCGTGGCGGGACGGGCGCTTGCTGGGCCGGGTCAGCGCCCAGCTCGATCACGAGCACCTGCGCCGCTACCGGGACCGGACCGGCTTCTTCGGCTTCTTCGCCACCGTCGACGACGTGGAGGTGGGCGAGGCCCTGCTGGACGCGGCGCGCGCCTGGCTCCGGCGCCGGGGCATGCGGCGGATGCGCGGCCCGCTGTCCCTCCACATGAACGAGGAGCTCGGCCTCCTCGTCGACGGCTTCGAGCACCCCCCGATGGTGCTGATGAGCCACTCCCGGTCGTGGCAGGGACGGATCGCCGAGGCCGCGGGGCTCGCGAAGGCCAAGGACCTGTGGGCCTGGCGCTTCGACGTCGGCGCCATCCCCCAGCGCGCGCTCCGCGCGTGGGCCCAGGTGCGCGAGCTCCCCGAGGTCCGCCTGCGCTCGGTCGACCCGCGCCGCATGGCGCGGGAGATCGCGGTCATCCAGGAGATCTACAACGACGCCTGGAAGGACAACTGGGGCTACGTCCCCGCCACGAAGGAGGCGGTCGAGCAGAGCGCCCGGGACCTCCGCCTCCTGCTCGACCCGGAGATGGCGTTCATCGCGGAGGTGAACGACCGCCCGGTCGGGATGTGCGTGTGCCTGCCGAACCTGAACGAGGTGATCCGCGACTTCGGCGGCCGCCTCGGCCCGGTGCGCGTGGGCAAGCTGCTCTGGCGCCTGAAGGTGCAGCGCCCCCACACCGCCCGCCTGATGATGCTCGGGATCCACGCCGATCTGCGAGGGCAGAAGCGCTACGCGGGCCTGTCCCATGCGCTCTACGTCGAGGTGGCGAAGCGCGGGGAGCGCCGGGGTGTCCGGTGGGGCGAGCTGAGCTGGACGCTCGAGGACAACGCCCGCATCAACCTGGGCATCCGCTCGATGGGCGCCCGTGTCTACAAGACCTATCGCATCTACGAGCAGGACCTCGACGGGCACCCCGCCGAGCACAAGGACGTGGAGACCCCGTGAACGCCACCCTGCACAACCTCGCGCTGATGACTCACCTCGTGGGCGCGGTCCTCTGGATCGGCGGCAGCGTCGTGGCCGGCCTGGCCGCGACCGACATCGCCCGCTCGCTGTCCCACGGCCGCTCGACCGCGCTCAGCGCGATCCGCCGCACCATGCTGCGGGTGGTGACGCCGGGCCTGCTCCTCGCGTGGGTCGGCGGCCTGACGATGTTCATCGGCGAGATCGGCGTCTACCGCTCCGCCGGGTGGCTCCACACCAAGATCACGGTGGCGCTGGTCCTGGCCGCGCTCACCGGCGTGCTGCCGGCGCGGCTGCGGCGGGCGGCGCGCGTGGACGCGACCGTGGCGGTGCCGGAGCTCGGGACGATCCGGACGTTGACCCTCCTGATCGTCCTCGGCGTCCTCGCGGTGCTGTACCTCGCCGTGTGGCGCGCGGTCGTTCCCTGACCGGGCGCGCCCGGCCCCCCCCCCCGGGGGGTGTGGCCACGACCGTAGCCAGCCGTTCACGGTCGAGGTGTCGGCCGTCGGGGGTCGGAGCTGGACCCAAGCACGCCTTCATGTTGATGCACGGCGTGGCACGAATATGGCACCGGGGGATGGTGATGCTCCGACCCGCGCTCCTGCTCTCCCTCGGGCTGGCCCTGACCGGCCTCGGCTGCGCCGGTCGGCCCGGCCTCACCGTCCAGGGCTTCGTGACCGTCGAGGGCACCAACGAGGGGCAGCCCCTCACCACCGAGCTCCGCTTCTCGCGCCCGGTCCGCCTCGACGTCGTCGACACGACCGCGGAGGGACGTATCACGGGCGACTGCATGGTCCGGCGGCTGCTCAGCGACACCGCGGACGACCCCTACGGCATCCTCGTCGAGATCCGGAGCGGCCTGCCGGAGGGCTCGGAGGACCAGGGCCTTCGCAGCGTCACGGTGATGACCCGCACCGACGACGACCCGTCGGAGGGCCGGGTGGAGGTCGAGCTGCTGGCCGACGCCTACCAGCCCACGGAGGCGGGCTGCGCCCTCGGCCTCGACTGGATGGAGAACCGCGCGGGCCTGGTCGGGCTGAGCGGCGCCTGCCAGGTGGCGGACGACGATGGGGACGCCCTCCAGGTCGAGCTGGAGCTCGACCTGAGGGGCTGTGACGTAGCGCGGTAGGCGGCGGGGCGGGGCGCGCCGCCTGGCGCGCGGCCGATGCCGGGACGACTCCGGGGCGGGCCAGCCCGGCAAGCAAGCTCGCGTCGGTCGCGATGGGTCCGCCGTCAGGCGATACGTGTGAGGGTCCAGCTCCGGTACCTGGTGACTTTACCCTTGCTGGTCTTGCGTGTGATCTCAGCAGTGACAACGAGATGGGCCACGTAGTCCGGATCCCCGGGCAGCTCGCTCGCGTCCCAGATGACCGTGATCTCGTTGGGGTCCTGTGGCCAGGGCCACGGAGGGGGCGGGTTGCCCGGGACGAGGTGTTGGATCTCGACGGGGTCCCCGACAGCCTGTCCGCTTGCAGCGAACGGCTCCAGCCAGGCCCTCTGGAATTGATCGGCGGGACCGAAGAGGACCTCGCCGGCGTAGATCGGCCGGAGAACCGACACGCTCGGGTCCTGGCCCCGGGGAATCGGCCCGATTCCTACGAAGATCCAGGAGGGGCAGTTCGGTGGCGGTGCCTGGAACAGGGGAAACTGATCGGCGGGAACTTGTTTCGCAGTCATGGTGTTCTCCCTGAGTACCTCGTGGACAACGGAGGATATCCCCCGTTTGATCTCGCAGAATATCCGATGGAGACGCGCATTCATGGTAGCCTCGGGATGCGAATGCCTCGTGTCCGTGCTCGCCGTCGACGAGCTCCGCTCGTGGTCCGGCCGAGCGGCGCCTGCCAGGTGGCGAACGACGATGGCGACGCCCTCCGGGTCGAGCTGGAGCTAGGCCAGAGGGCCTGTGATGTGGCGCGGGAGGGGGGCGGGCGCGCCGAGCGCTGGCCAGGGCGCGAGTCTTCCGGCGGTGGTCATCCGCTCACGACGCGTGAGAGCTCCCTCGCATCAGGGTCCGAGAATCTTGCCGAGAGTCCAGTTGCGATACCTGATGTTCCCGCTCTTGGTCGTGACCTCTACCGTCAGCACGAGATGGTCCACAAGGCTCACGAAGGACGGGTCGCCGGCGGGAAGCTCGCTCCCGTCCCATGTGATCGTGACCTCGTCAGGGTTGGTCGGCCAGTTCTGGATCGCCAGGCCGTTAGCATGTGTGATGTCCACCTGGTTTCCCACCTGCTGTCCGGTGGCTGAGTAGCAGAAGAACCACGCCTTCTGCGGCGTGTCGTGCGGGCCGAAGAAGCGCTCCCCGCTGAAGAGTGCAAAGTAGTCGGCAAGCTTGGGGACTTTACGCGTATTCGGATCCGAGCTTGGCGGAATGCCAACGAAAATCCAGCTCGGGCAGTTCGGCGGGGGGGCGGAGAATTGGATGGGCGGAATCTCTAGCGCAGTCACGTGGCTACCCCTCATGTGAAAGATGGCATGAAAAACGAGCGAAAGTGCCTGGCACAGCGCGCGCCACACACGTTGGCAGTAAGCGATCATGGCAAACCTAGAATGCGGAAGAGCTGGTGTCCGTGCTCGCCATCGGCGAGCTCGGCGAGCGCGGCGAGTCGGAAGGCCTCCGCCGGGTGCTCCGCGCCACCGGCGTCATAGAAGCGGTCCATGAACCTCGCGGCCTCCTCGTCGTCGGCGTCGCCGAGGGACGCCACGACGCTGCGCGCTCCCGCGAGCAGGAAGGCCTCGGCCAGGCCGGCCGCGGCGCCCGTGGTCCCGACCGTGCCCGTGCGGCAGCCGCTCAGGACGACGCGGCCCACCCGCGGCCGCAGGACGAGGAGCTCCTCGAGGCCCAGCCGCCCGTCGTCCGCGAGCTGGAGGTGCGCGTCCCACGGCTCCGAGGCGGTCATCAGGCCGTGGCCCGACACGTGGAGCAGCGACCGGTCGTCGAGGAGCGGGACGACCCGTTCGCGCGTGGCCTCGTGCCCGACGAGGAGATCCACGTGCGGCGCGAGCCGGCCGGCCACGCTCCGCCCTTCGCGCCGAGCGTGCACCAGGTCTCCGGCGGGGTCGGCGATCACCAGGGCATCCTCCGCGCGCTCCGCGGGTCGCGGGCGCGTGAGGAGGTCGAGGTAGGGCAGCTCGCTCACGCTGACGCGGCTCAACACGTCCTCGTCCGCCGGGAAGAGCGCCGGTGAGCCGGAGCCCTGGCTCGCCCGGAGCGCCAGCACGTATACGTGCTCCAGCCCGTCGGGCGCGGACGGAAGCCAGGACCACGCGTCCCTCGGCTCGGGTGTCTCGTCGACGGTGAGCTCCCCCTGGACCAGCCGGAAGGTGAGCGGGCGGCCGTTGACCTCGACGGGGAAGACGATCGCGGCCGACCGACCGAGCTCGGCGACGATGGGGTCGATCGAGGTGACGCGCTCCAGCGACGGCGAGGCTCGCTCCAGGACCTCGTAGGCGGCCGCAAAGTCTCGAGCTGCGCGCCGGCGGAGCTCATCGAGGCGCCGTCGCTCGCGGGCGAGCTCGCCGAGCGGGACCTCGCCGACGAGGCCACGCTGCCGCTCGAAGCCGAGCCGGGTTCGTTCGTAGGCCTGCAGGCGGCGCTCCCAGTCGGCGCGCTGCTGCGGCGTGAGGCGGGCCACCCGGGAGGCGGCATCGAGGGTGCGCAGGGTGTAGGTCTCGCGGAGCTCCGCCATCAGGAACGCCCGCTCGACGTCCCCGTCGTCGAGGGCCGCCTCGATGATGGCCGTGAAGACCGAGCGTGGGTCGGACAAGGACCGGCCGCCCGAGGCATGAAGCGGCTGCTGCCCGGCCACACGCAGCACCTGGTCGACCGCGCGGTCGAGCCAGGCGTGGGCCTCGGCAGCGTGGTCGCGCCGAAGGGCGACGAGCCCGAGCCCGAGGGACGATTCCCAGCGCTCGTACGCCGGGGGTGGGTAGTCCTCATCCCAGACGCGCTGAGCCCGGCGGAAGCTCTGCTCCGCGCGGTCGAGCTGCGCTCGGTGGAGAGCCAGGAAGCCCTCGTGGGTGAGCACGAGGCCTTCGGTAAACGCGGTCCCGCCGGGATCGATCTCCCGGTACTGAGCCAGCCGCCGTTCCAGCCGGTCGTCGCGGCCTTCGATGCGCGCCAGCGTCGCCAGCGACTCGAGGATGCTCAGCGTGTAGACCGGCCGAAGGCACTCCCGGGCCAGCGTCAGTGCGCGAAGAAAGGACTGGCGCGGAGTCTCGTGGTCCGTGACGACGACCTGGTCGAGAGCCGCGCGGAGCTCGATGTGTCCACGCGTCGAATAGTACGTTGACAGCAGGTTGTTATTGGCCGTCGCCCGAGCCGCATCCATCAGAGGCTCTGCCTCACCGATCGTGGCCAGGGCCTCGCGGTGACGCTTCGCTTCCGAGAGAGAAACGGCGTAGGAGATCGCCAGGTATGCGCCTTGACGGTGGAGGCCGAGCCGGCGGGACCTCTCGATCCCCTCGGCGAAGACGGCAGCGGCTTCGCGATTGCGTCCGAGCCGGTGGAGGAGCTGACCTCGATAAAGGGCCGCTTCGACCCGCTTCGGCTCGTTGCCGATCGATCGGTCCAGCTCCACGGCCCGGTCGAGGAGCGCTGAGGCCCGCTCGAGCTGGCGGCCGAAGATCGCGGTCATGGCGGCAGACTGGAGGCCACGGCTGCGCTCCGAGAGCAGCCCGTACCGCTCCGCCTCGGCGGCCATCGCCAGCCAGCGCTCGACGACCTCCTCGGTGGGGTCGTGCCGCGCCGCGGCGTCGCGCGCCGCCTGCGCGTAGACCTGGACTCGCTCGTAGGGGGTCGCGTGCCTCGTCCCCGGCGACGGGGGTGAGCCGCGCTCGGACGCTTGGCCGGCAGCGCAGCGCCGGGCCCGGCCGTCCGCTCGCGGCAGCCCCCACTGCACCGTCCAGCCCCGAACGGTGCGTCCCTCCACCAGCAGCGCCACCGTGCCCGGGCCTGCGGCCATCTCCCCGAGGGGCTCCGTCACGCGCAGCGCCAGGTGGCGGGGCGAGGTGCGCTCCGCGACCAGCGATGCGCGACGCCGCTGGCCCCCCCCGGAGATGACGAGCTCCGCGCCGCGGATATCGCCGGACGACTCCACCACGACCCACGGTTCGGCGCCCGGGCCGAGCTCCGGAACGACCCCCCGGGGCGTCCGCAGGAGCTCGCGGTAGCCGAGGAGCATCGCGTCCTCCGTGCCTGGCGCCATCTCCGCGGAGACGCCGGAGGCGAGGCCGTGCTCGCTCCCCCCCGGCCACGGCGCAAAGGCACAAAGGCCCGGTATCACCAACGTCGCCAAGCGTCCTCCCAGCTGGCGGCCAATCCAATCCACCAGAGGCATCGTCCCCACTGTCTCAGCTTCCGCCCGGCATGACCAGACCCGAGCGTCCGCCCTCGGTAGGGGCTACTGCGAACGGAGACCGGGTCTTTGCCACCGAGCTCAACTCAGCATCGCAGGCCCGACGGTCAGCGCGGCAGAGCGGCTCGGTCGCGGCAGGCGGGAGGGCATCGACCGACGGGCGCCCCACCGCCGACAGCGGGCCGCGCTGGCGGTGCACAATGTCTGGTCTCGGCCGTGCGTTCATGCGATCTTGAGCCGATCTACCTACGGGAGCGGATGACCGAGGAGGAACGTGGATGCGCACCGTGGCAGCAGCTTCGCTCACCGTCGCGGCGGGTCTGGCGCTCGCGGGCGGGTGCGCCGCGCCCGACGGCTCGCCCGGCCCGGGCGTGGACCCTGCGGACGGTGGGAGGTTGCCCCTCCCTCCCCTCGACGGCGGCCGGTCACCCGGCGCGACGGACCTGGGCCCGCCAGCGGAGGGGACCCCGGATGCCTCGCGCGACGAGCCCTGGGACGGAGGAGGCGTGCGGCCCCCGGTCGATGGCGGGGTGCAGGGTGCGCTGGCGCTGCGGACCTCCTGGCGCCGGCCCTCGGGGCGCCCGCTCGTGGTGGAGCTCACCGTCGCGGCGGATGAGCCCGTCAACGTCATGGCCCGCGTCGACGGCCCCGGGGTTGCAGGTCGCGTCGTGCCCGCGCTGACGCCTGGCGCCACCGTCACCCTGCCTCTGGTGGCTCTGGCGGAGAGCAGCACCTACGCCCTCGAGGTGGAGGCCCGCGGCCTCAGCGGTCGCACCGGCGAGGCGCGCCTCGAGGTGACGACCGGGGCCATTCCCGAGGACGTCCGCCCGCAGCCGAGCCTCCTGCCGGGCTCGCCGGCCGACGCGCCCGGCCTGGTCGTGCTCGGCATGAACCGCGGCAACCAGGTCGTGTACTTCGCAGTCGACGGCGCCGGGCGGATCGTCTGGCACTACGCGGACCGCTCCCGGCCGGGGTTCGCGGCGCCGCTGATCCGTCCTCTGCCGAACGGGCTGTTCGCGCTCTTCCTCCCCGGCGAGGTCCGAGCCGTGGACGCGGTCGGCACCACCCGCTGGCGTGTGCCCGTGCCGGCCGGCGAGGCCTTCCACCACGACTTCCAGGTTCTGCCGTCCGGGAACGTCCTCGCGCTGTCGGAGGAGGTGCGGATGATCTCGGTCCCCGGGGAGGGCGACGTGCCGACCCTCGGCGACGTGATCGTGGAGATCGACCGGGCAGGCACGGTCGTGGAGCGCTGGGCCGCCCTCGATCACCTCGACGGGACTCGCTACCCGGGTCCGCTCGCCAGGACGATGGTGCGCGGCGGCACGGTGCGCGATTGGTCCCACGGCAACGCGATCACCTACCGAGCCTCGGACTCGAGCGTGCTGCTGTCCCTTCGCCACCAGCACTGGATCGTCCGGGTGGCGTGGCCGAGCGGGATGGTCGACTGGATCCTGGGTGACGACGGCGACTTCGACCTCGAGTCGCCCGGGCTCTGGTTCAGCGCGCAGCATGCGCCGGCGTGGGCCCGGAACGGTCGGCTCCTCGTCTACGACAACGGCAACGAGCGGGGCGACACCGCGGAGCCCTACACCCGCGTGGTCGAGTACCGGCTCGACCCGGACCTCGGGGAGGCCGAGGAGACCTGGAGCTGGCGAGCGCCGCATTACACGGCGTTCGTCGGCGACGTCGACGAGCTCTCGGGCACCTACCTCGTGACCGCCGGGACCACGCCGGCGCTGGGGGGCGGCGCGATCTACGAGGTCGACCGCGCCGGGACCGTCCGCTGGAGCCTCGCGGTCAGGGGGGGCAGCATCTACCGGTCCGAGCGCGTCCCGGAGATCCGCATGGTGCCGTAGGGCGCCCGACCAAAGGCGTGGTCGGGGGCGAGGCGGAGGCGCCGATGGTCCAGCCCGGGGCCCCAGGCGCGGGGCCAGCCGGCCGGACCCCGCGCGCGGCGCGGCGCCCGGGAGCTATGGCGCGCGGCAGGGCGGGCCGCGCCGTGCCCGCACCTCGAGCCGCTGGCCGTCCGTCAGCACGGTCACCGCGCCGTGAAGGTCGGTCCGGTAGGGACACCGGACGCGCTCGCGGAGGCGGGACCACACCTCGGCGTGCGGGTGCCCGAAGCGGTTGGCGGCCCCGACGCTGACGACCGCGACCGAGGGACGGAGGGCGTCGAGGAACGCCGCGCTGCTCGAGGTGCGGCTCCCGTGGTGCGGCACCTTCAGGACGTCGACGGGCCCGACCCCGCGGCCCACCAGCCTGGCCTCGGCCACCCCCTCCACGTCCCCCGCGAGCAGGAGCCGGCGCACGCCGTGGCGGATCTCCACGACCAGGGAGTTCTCGTTGAGGCCGTAGCCGCTGTCGACGGCCGGGCACGGGTGATGGACCACCACGGTGGCCTGCCCGAACCGCCACGGCCGACCGCAGAGCCGGGCCGGTCGTCGGAGCAAGGCGCCGGACGCCCTCGCCCGGGCGAGGAGCTCGCTGGCCTCGCCCTCCGGGGCCTCGAGGAGGCTCTGGCCGCTCGCCCAGATCGCGTCGACGGGCACGGCGCGGAGCAGCGCCGGCAGCCCCCCGAAGTGGTCGGGGTGCGCATGGCTCAGGACGAAGGCGTCGACGCGGCGCCGCCGCCGCGCGGCGAGGAGCGGCGCCAGCACGCGCCGGCCGATGTCCGGCCCGACCCGGCCGTCGGCCCCCGCGTCGACGACCATCAGGCGGCCGTCCGGAAGGTCGACGAGGGCGGCGTCGCCCTGGCCGACGTCGAGGAACGTGGCGCGGACCACGCCGAGCGGCTGCTCTCGGACCCGGAGGCACACCTCGGCCAGGGCGAGGGAGGTCAGGAGCGCGACCAGGACCACGAGCCGCGCCCGGATGCGCGTGAGGAGCAGCAGCGCGGCGCAGCCCAGCAGCAGAAGCAGACCCTGGGCGACGTCGGGCGGCGGCAGGTCCCGTCCCATCGACAGGGCGGCGAAGGTCTCGGCCATGCCGAGGAAGGCCCGGACGGCGAGGTCGGTCGGCGGGCCCGTGGCCACCGCGGCGACGCCGGGGTCGACGAAGGCGACCAGGCCGTGGGCCACGACCAGCGGCAGCAGCACCACCGCCGCGAAGGGGACGGCCACCAGGTTGGCGACGACGCCCACCGCGGGGAGGTCACCGAAGCACCAGAGGACGACCGGCGCCGTGGCGATCAGGGTGCGGACGCTCGCCCGGAGCCCAGCGACGACGAAGGACCCGCCGTGGCGACCGGTCACGAGGGCGGCCGTGGCTAGCACGCTCAGGGCGAAGGCCGGGCGGACGACGTCGAAGGGCCGCAGCAGCGCGGCGAGGAGCGCAGCAGCAGCCGTCACCGCGATCGGCGACGGGCGGCGGCCGAGGGCGAGCGCGCCCCAGGCCAGCGTGGCGGTGAGCGCCGCCCGCCACGCGCTTGGCGCCGTCCCCACCAGGCCGGCGTTGGCGTGGGCGACGCCGATCGCCGCGACCGCCGCCGGGCGCTCGACGTCGTGGCGGGCGGCCAGGCCCTCCACCCGCAGGAGGAGCCACCGCACCCCGAACAGGACGGTCCCCGCCAGCAGCGTGACGTGGAGGCCGCTGACCGCGAGCACGTGGGCGAGGCCCGCCCCGCGGATCGGCTCGCGCCCGTCCTCGTCGTCCACCCGGTCCCCCAAGAGGAGCGCACGCGAGATCGCGTCCGCGGGCCCGTCGGTCGCCTTCTCTAGGCGCCGGCGCAGCCGCGCCGCGACCGCGTGGGCCAGCCGCGCAGGCCCGCCGGCCGGCGCCCGAACGTGAGGTCGACCGCGGGCCCTCCCCACCGCGGCCAGCGGGCGGAGCGAGGGCAGCGCCGGGTGGGGCGACGGGTTGTCGAGGCGGGGGAGGGGTCGAAGGTGCGCGAGCGTCGCGAGCCTCGTGCCCGGCGGCTGGTCGAGGCCCCGCACGCCGACGCGAGCCCCCCGCGGGAGGGGCTCGCCGCGGAGCGTCCGGCCGCGGTCGACGACGCCCGTCGCGAAGGGCTCGCGGCCGTGGCGGATCGTCTCGCGCCGCCCCTCGAGGCGGGCCTCTCCCCCGGGCACGACGGCGGGCGCCCGCGCCGGCGTGAGCCCCGCCAGGCCGGCCCCGGCGCTGGCCAGGCCGAGGACCACGCGGCCCAGCAGGCTCGGGCGTCGTGGAGCGTCCCGGGCGAGCCCGACCACGAAGGCCAGCCCGGTGAGGACGACGACCGCGACGACGGACGTGCCCGCCCCCGGGCAGCCGAACGCCGCGGCGAGCAGGCCCAGGAGGTAGCCGGCGCTGATGGACGCCCACGTGCCCACGGCCTCCCCCAGAGCGAGGACCGTGCCGACGCGCTCGGCCGCGGCGGAGCGGCGCTGAGCCCGGGAGGCGGGCGGCGGGTGGCGACGGCCGGCGGCGGGTCCGCCAGCGTCGGTCGGGGGCTGACGGTCCCGGGGGCGGGTCCTATGGTGCAGCCATGAGCGACGCCAACACCGCGGAGATCCCGATCACGGTGACCGACCGCGCCGCCGCGATGGGCCGGCAGAAGCTCGCCGAAGCCGACGGCGAGTTCGTCGGCATCCGCGTCGGCATCAAGGGCGGCGGGTGCTCGGGGCTCCTCTACCACTTCGAGTTCGCGGAGGCGGTGCGTCCGAAGCGGGACCTCGTCCTCGAGCTCGACGGCCTGACGCTGCTGGTCGACAGGCGCAGCCTGAAGTACCTCGCCGGCTCCACCCTGGAGTGGAACGACGGCCTGGTCGGCTACGGGTTCCAGTGGACGAACCCGAACGCCAAGAAGGACTGCGGCTGCGGGACGAGCTTCAGCGCGGCCTGAGCGAGCGCGTCCGCGGGCGCCGTGATGGCGGGTCGCGGGTTGCGGGCCGCGGGCGCAGCCCCCGGGGGTGGTGGCGGGACAGGGGGCTATCGGCCCCTCGCCCTGCGCGGTTGTCCCCGCTCGCGTGACACGTGCTTCTCGCGGGAGGCCGACGACACTGCGGACGCGCGCGGACGCGTGCGGTCCGAGTGCGCGCTCCCGTGGCGTCGGAGTTGACCCTCGGCCCATGGGCGCCTACAAACCGTACCAGCGCGGTACCCATTCCCCTAAGCGGCTGGGACTGCAGGCGTTTCGCCGCGAATGAGACTCGCTCTCGCGCGCCGCGTCCGCCTTGACGAAGGGCTTCCCCAACCTAAGTAGGACCTGTAGAGTCCTGTATCTCGACGATGCTGCGTATCTCCCGCCTGGCCGACTACGGCGTGGTCCTCGCGACCCGACTCGCCCTCCTCGAGGAGGGCCAGCTCCGCTCCGTCCGGACCCTGGCCGAGGACACGGGCATCCCGCAGCCGACGGTGTCGAAGATCCTCAAGGCGCTCGGCCGCTCCCTCGTCGTCACGTCGATCCGCGGTGCCCACGGCGGCTACCGCCTCGCCCGGGCCCCGGAGGACACGTCGGTGGCCGAGGTCATCGTCGCCCTCGAGGGCCCCATCGGGGTCACCGAGTGCGTACGCGACGACGAGGAGCCCGGCTGCGACCTCCAGGGCCGGTGCGAGGTGCACGGCAACTGGAACCGCATCAACGAGGTGCTCGACCGGGCCCTGCGCGACATCAGCCTCGCCGAGATGGCCCAGCCGGCGCCGCCGGTCCTGATCACCCTCGGCCTCGGCCGCCCTTCCACCCCACCGTCCGATGGCCGCCTCCAGGCGGCCGGGAGCCATGAGTCCCGATGAGCAGCAGCCCCCAGATCGATGAGCTCCTCGCCCGGCGCTACGACGCCGGCTTCGTCACCGAGATCGAGGAGGACCGGGCGCCGCCCGGCCTCGACGAGGACATCATCCGCTTCATCAGCGCCAAGAAGAGCGAGCCCGAGTGGCTCCTCGAGTGGCGCCTCAAGGCCTACCGGCACTGGCTCCGGATGAAGGAGCCGACCTGGGCGAAGGTGTCCTACCCGCCGATCGACTACCAGGCGATCACCTACTACGCGGCGCCGAAGGTCAAGGACGGGCCCAAGAGCCTCGAGGAGGTCGACCCGAAGCTCCTCGAGACGTACGAGAAGCTCGGCATCCCGCTCCACGAGCAGAAGATGCTCGCCGGGGTCGCGGTCGACGCGGTCTTCGACAGCGTATCGGTGGCCACGACGTTCAAGGAGAAGCTCCGGGAGGCGGGCGTCATCTTCTGCCCGATCAGCGAGGCGGTGCGCGACTACCCGGAGCTGGTCCAGACGTACCTCGGCACCGTCGTCCCCTACAGCGACAACTTCTACGCGACGCTCAACAGCGCGGTCTTCACGGACGGCTCCTTCGTCTACGTGCCCAAGGGCGTCCGGTGCCCGATGGAGCTGTCGACCTACTTCCGGATCAACGCGCAGAGCACGGGCCAGTTCGAGCGGACGCTGATCATCGCCGACGAGGGCAGCTACGTCTCCTACCTCGAGGGCTGCACGGCGCCGATGCGGGACGAGAACCAGCTCCACGCCGCGGTGGTCGAGCTCGTCGCCCACCGGGACGCGGAGATCAAGTACTCCACCGTCCAGAACTGGTACCCCGGCGACGAGAACGGCGTCGGCGGCATCTACAACTTCGTGACCAAGCGTGGCCTCTGCGAGGGCGAGCGCTCGAAGATCAGCTGGACCCAGGTGGAGACCGGCAGCGCGATCACCTGGAAGTACCCGAGCTGCGTGCTCAAGGGCGACCACTCCGTGGGCGAGTTCTACTCCGTGGCGCTGAGCAACCTCCGCCAGCAGGCGGACACCGGCACCAAGATGGTCCACATCGGCAAGGGCACCCGCTCGACGATCATCAGCAAGGGCATCAGCGCCGGCCGCGGCCAGCAGACCTACCGGGGCGGCGTGGCCGTCCATAAGGGCGCCGAGGGCGCACGCAACTACACCCAGTGCGATTCGCTCTTGCTGGGCAGCGAGTGCGGCGCCCACACCATCCCCTACCTCGAGGTGAAGAACCGCACCGCGAAGGTGGAGCACGAGGCGACGACCAGCCGCATCGGCGAGGACCAGCTCTACTACTGCCGCCAGCGCGGCCTCTCCGAGGAGGACGCGGTGAGCTTGATCGTCAACGGCTTCTGCCGGGAGGTCTTCCAGGAGCTCCCGATGGAGTTCGCGGTCGAGGCCCAGAAGCTGATCGGCATCTCCCTGGAGGGCGCGGTCGGCTGACCCTCGCGCCCCCCGCGTACCCCAACGGACCGAAGGAGCACGCACGGTGCTGACCATCGAGAACCTCCACGTCGAGGTGGAGGGCAAGGCCATCCTCAAGGGCATCGACCGCGCCATCGAGGCGGGGGAGGTGCACGCGATCATGGGCCCGAACGGGTCGGGCAAGAGCACCCTGAGCCACGTGCTCGCGGGGCGCGACGGCTACGAGGTCACGGAGGGGAAGGTCACCTTCGCCGGCCAGGACCTGCTCGACATGTCGCCGGAGGACCGGGCCGTCGCCGGGGTGTTCCTCGCCTTCCAGTACCCGGTCGCGATCCCGGGCGTGAACAACATGCAGTTCCTCAAGGCCGCCCTGAACGCCGTGCGCAAGGCGCGCGGCGAGGACGAGCTCGACGCGATCAAGTTCATGAAGCTGGCGCGCGACAAGGGCAGGCTCGTGGAGCTGCCCGACTCCCTGATGAAGCGGGCCGTCAACGACGGCTTCAGCGGGGGCGAGAAGAAGCGCAACGAGATCTTCCAGATGGCCGTCCTCGAGCCGCGCTTCGCGATCCTCGACGAGACGGACTCGGGCCTCGACATCGACGCGCTCCGGGTCGTGAGCCAGGGCGTCAACGCCCTTCGGAGCCCCGAGCGGTCGATGCTGGTCATCACCCACTACCAGCGGCTCCTCGAGCACATCGTCCCCGATCACGTCCACGTGCTGGTGGACGGCCGCATCCGCCGCTCCGGCGACCGGAGCCTCGCGCTCGAGCTCGAGGCGACGGGCTACGCGGAGTTCGGCGAGGCCGGGGCGGCCCGGTCGGGAGCCACGCCATGACCACCGCGCCCCGCCTCGCCGACGACGGCGGCCTGAGGCTTCCGGAGCAGGTGCCCTCGGACGGGCCGGCCTGGCTGCGGGAGCGGCGGCAGCAGGCCCTCGAGCACCTCCGCGATCGGGGCTTCCCGCGCCGCATGGACGAGGCGTGGCGGTTCACGAGCGTCCGCGACGTCGTGTCCACCGACTTCGCGCCCAGCGAGCACGTCGACTGGTCGCGGGCGCGCGCGGCGGCCGGCGACGCCGGCGACGACGTCCTTCGCGTGGTCGTGGCGGACGGCCATCCGGACCCCGAGCTGCCGGACCGCGGGCCCCGCGGCGTGACCGTGCGCCGCCTCGCCGACGTGCTGGCGGGCGACCCCGACGGGCTCGCGCCGCTCCTCGGGGGGCTCGCGCCCGTCGCGGCGTTCGGCGCGCTCAACGCCGCCTCCTTCCGCGACGGCCTCGTGATCGACGTGGAGGGCGCCGTCGCGACGCCGCTCGAGGTCCTTCACCTCGCGGTGCCCGGTGCGGAGCCCCGCATGGCCTTCCCGCGGGTCGTGGTGCGCGTCGCCCCGGGCGCCGAGGCGAGCCTGGTCGAGCGCTACGCCGTCGTCGGCGCCGACGGACGTGTGGTCGGCGAGGTGGGCTCTGCGGATGGCGCCCAGCGGGCCGCACCCGACGACGCGACCGCGTCCGCCGAGGGCCACCGGAGCGCGGCCCACCTGACCGCGGCGGTCACCGAGGTGGTGGTCGGCGCGGGCGCCCGCCTCGACCACACGCGCGCGATGACGGGCGCGCCGAGCGAAGCACACCTGGCCCAGCTCGCGGTCCGGGTCGAGCGGCACGGGCGTTACGCGTCCCACGTCGTGAGCCTCGGGGGCGGGGCCGCGGGGCCGCGGAGCAGCCTGGGGCGCGTCGAGATCAGCGTCGCCTTCGCCGGCGAGGGGGCCGAGGCGACCCTCGACGGCGTCTACCACGTCGACGGGGCCGACCACGTCGACCACCAGCTCTTCGTCGACCACGCCGTGAGCCACGCGACGAGCTACGTGACCTACCGCGGCCTCCTCGACGGCCGCGGCCATGCCGTCTTCAACGCGATCGGCGCCGTGCGCCCGGGTACCGCGGGCTCGGCCGCCCATCAGGAGAACCGCAATCTCCTCCTGAGCGACGACGCGGTCGTCGACGCCAAGCCTCACCTCGAGATCGAGGCCGACGACGTCGTCGCGAGCCACGGCACCGCGATCGGCGCCCTCGACGAGGAGCCCCTCTTCTACCTGCGTAGCCGCGGCATCCCCGAGGGCCAGGCGCGCGCCACCCTGACCTTCGCCTTCGTCCAGACCCTGCTGTCCGCGATCCCGCACGAGGCGACCGCCCGCCGGCTCGCCGAGGCGGTCGTCGCCCGCCTCCCCGAGGGGGAGACCCTCCGAGAGCTCCTGCCATGACCAGCGCCGTCACCCATCCGTCCCCGCCTCCCGACCTCGACGTCGAGGCGGTCCGCGCCGACTTCCCGGCGCTCCGCCAGACCGTGCACGGCAAGCCGCTCGTCTACCTCGACAGCGCGGCGACCGCCCTCAAGCCGCAATCCGTCATCGACGCGGTCGCGCACTACTACACGCACGACTCGGCCAACATCCACCGGGCGGTGCATCTGCTCAGCCAGCGGGCGACCGCGGCCTACGAGGACGCGCGCGCCAAGGTCGCGGCGTTCCTGAACGCCCCGTCGAAGCGCGAAGTCGTCTTCCTGCGGGGCTGCACGGAGGGCATCAACCTCGTCGCTCAGGCCTACGCCCGGCCCCGGCTCGCGGCGGGCGACCGCATCCTCCTGACCGAGCTCGAGCACCACTCCAACATCGTCCCCTGGCAGATGGTCGCAGAGCAGACGGGGGCAGAGATCGTCGTGGCGCCGATCGACGAGCGCGGCGTCGTGACCCTCGAGGCGGTCGACGAGCGCCTCGACGAGCGCGTGAAGATCGTCGCGCTCAGCCACGTCTCGAACAGCCTCGGCACGGTGCTCCCGGTCGCCGCGATCGCGGAGCGAGCCCACGCCGTGGGGGCGGCGGTGGTCGT
Source organism: Sandaracinaceae bacterium (assembly GCA_050331215.1). Taxonomy (GTDB): domain Bacteria; phylum Myxococcota_A; class Polyangia; order Polyangiales; family Sandaracinaceae; genus JBHJHB01. The sequence continues at coordinate 70,940 of JBHJHB010000040.1, forward strand.
CGACGGCGCCCAGGCGGCGCCCCACCTCCCGGTGGATCTGTCGACCCTCGGCGCCGACTTCTACGCGATCAGCGGCCACAAGCTCTACGGCCCGACCGGGGGTGGCGCGCTGTGGGGACGCCTCGAGCTCCTCGAGGCGATGGAGCCTTACCAGGGCGGTGGCGACATGATCCGGAGCGTCAGCTTCGACGGAACCACCTACGCCGACGTCCCGGCGAAGTTCGAGGCGGGCACTCCGGACATCGCGGCGGCCATCGGGCTCGGGGCGGCGGTCGACTACGTGACGGGCCTCGGCCTGGACCGGCTGCACCACGCGGAGCAGGCGCTCCTGGCCTACGGCACCGAGGCGCTCCGCTCGGTCGAGGGGCTCACGCTCGTCGGCACGGCGGACGACAAGGTCGGCGTGCTCTCCTTCCTCCTCGAGGGGGCCCACCCCCACGACATCGGCACGATCGTCGACGCGGAGGGCGTCGCGATCCGCACGGGCCACCACTGCGCGCAGCCGGTGATGGAGCACTTCGGCGTGCCGGCCACCGCGCGGGCCTCCCTCGGCCTCTACAACACGCGCGAGGACATCGACGCGCTCGTGCGCGCGCTCCTCAGGGTGCGGGAGATGTTCGGCTGATGGACCTGCGCGAGCTCTACCAGGAGTACGTCCTCGACCACGGACGTAACCCCCGGAACTTCGCGTTCCCGGAGGGCTCCACGCACGAGGCGGAGGGCTACAACCCGCTCTGCGGCGACAAGCTCGCGATCAAGCTCGTGCTCGACGGCGACGTCATCCGGGACATCGGCTTCCAGGGGCAGGGCTGCGCGATCAGCACGGCCAGCGCCTCGACCATGACCGAGGCCGTGAAGGGCAAGACCCTCGCCGAGGCGAAGGCCTACTTCGAGGGCTTCCTGGCCATGGTGAGGGGTGAGGGCGACCTGTCGGGCGACGCCCCCGAGGAGCTCGCCATCTTCGGCGGCGTCGCCCAGTACCCGATGCGGGTCAAGTGCGCGACCCTCGCCTGGCACACCCTCACCGCCGCCCTCGAGAAGAGCGGCACCAAGGTCAGCACGGAATGAATGCTCGCCCTCAACCCGGAGAACGCAGCCTCGTGACCGAGGACATCGAGCACCTCAAGGTGAACAAGATCGTCCGGCCGGACGGCCGCCCCAGCCTCCCGGTCTACGGCCAGGTCGAGCCCTCCGCCGAGGACTCCGAGGCGTACTCGGGGACCACCGAGGACGTGCCGCAGGTCGCGACCGACGAGCTCCGGGAGCGCATCGTGGCTGCGCTGAAGACCGTCCACGATCCCGAGATCCCGCTCAACATCTATGACCTCGGCCTCATCTACGGCTTCACCATCGACGACGAGTCCAACGTCGACATCGAGATGACCCTGACCGCGCCGGGCTGCCCGGTCGCCGGCATGCTCGTCAAGGAGGTCGCCGACAAGGTGGGCGACGTCGAAGGCGTCCGCGTCTCCCACGTCAAGCTCGTATGGGACCCGCCCTGGACCAAGTCCCGCATGAGCGACGAGGCCCTGCTGGAGCTCGGCCTCCTCTAGGGCGTCGGCCGTGCCCGTCGACCGCCCGCTCTACCTCGACCACCACGCGACGACGCCCCTCGACCCGCGCGTCCTCGACGCGATGATGCCCTTCCTCACGGGCACCTTCGGCAACGCGGCGAGCCGCCAGCACCGCTTCGGCCAGGTGGCCGAGGACGCGGTCGAGACGGCCCGCGGCCAGGTCGCGGCGCTGATCGGCGCGGCCAGCGCCAAGGAGATCGTCTGGACCAGCGGCGCCACCGAGAGCGACAACCTCGCCCTGAAGGGGGTCGCCGAGGCCTACCGGGAGCGCGGCGACCACCTCGTCACCACGCGCACCGAGCACAAGGCCGTGCTCGACGCCTGCGCCCGCCTCGAGCGCGACGGCTTCCGGGTGACCTACCTCGACGTCGACGCCGAAGGCTTCGTCACCCCCGAGGCCGTCGACGCCGCCATCACCGAGCAGACGATCCTGGTCAGCGTCATGCTCGCGAACAACGAGGTCGGTACCGTCCAGCCGCTCCGCGCGATCGGCGAGGTCACCCGGGCTCACGGCGTCCTGCTCCACACCGACGCCGTCCAGGGCGTGGGCCGCGTCCCCTTCGACGTCGAGGCGGATCGCATCGACCTCGCCAGCCTCAGCGCCCACAAGATCTACGGCCCCAAGGGCGTCGGGGCCCTCTACGTCCGGCGCCGAGACCCCCGCGTGCGCCTCATCGCCCAGATGGACGGGGGTGGCCACGAGCGGGGCATGCGGTCGGGGACCCTCAACGTGCCCGGCATCGTCGGCATGGGCGCCGCGGCCGCCCTCCTGGCCGAGGAGGGCGAAGCCGAGGCGGCGCGGATCGGGAGGCTCCGCGACGCGCTCTGGCGGAGGGTGCGTACCGAGCTCGAGGCGGTCACCCTGAACGGCCCGGCCGACTTCATGCGCCGCCACCCCGGCAACCTCAACGTGAGCTTCGAGGCCGTGCGGGCCAACGACCTCCTCGTCGCCGTCGCGGACGACCTCGCCCTCTCCTCGGGCAGCGCGTGCTCGAGCGCCAGCATCGAGCCGAGCTACGTCATGCGTGCCCTCGGCGCCGACGACGAGCGAGCGGCCGCCTCGATCCGCATCGGGCTCGGGCGGACCACGACCGCGGACGACGTCGCCTTCGCGGCGGACACGCTCGTGGCGGCGGTGGCCCAGCTCCGCGCGGAGAGCCCGCTGTGGGCGCTGCGCCAGGAGGGTGTGGACCCGGCCAGCCTCGAGTGGTGACGGGGACCCGGAGCGCTGGTCAGCCCCACGCGATGCCCCCGGCGATCGCCGTCCCGCGGCTGGCGACCGCCCTCATGGCCCTCGGGCGGACGCCGACCGCCGATGCCGTCGCCTTCGCCGCGACCCCGCCCGTGGCTGGGGTGACCAGCCGCGGGCGGAGAGGCCGCTCCGGGCGCTGCGGCCGGAGCGAATCGACCCGGCCAGCTTCGAGCGGTGACGCTGCCGCCGGATCGGTGAGGGGCCGCTGCCGCCGACCTGGACGACCCGCGTGGGTCAGGGGGCGAGGGCTGGCGCCTCCCCCAACCGTCACGGTCGTCGTCCCGCGCAGGGCTCCCCACCCATGTGTGTCAGGGTCGGCGTCGGCGCCGTCGTGGGGTGGCTGCGGTTGCCGGTGGCCTTGGGACGCGCTAAGCCTTCGCCCCTTCGGACTCTTAGCTCAGCTGGATAGAGCGTTGGCCTCCGGAGCCAAAGGTCACAGGTTCGAATCCTGTAGAGTCCGCTGAACCTCGGGACGGCGACCCCGGCCCAGGGGCTCGCCAACACGCAGACCCAGCTGTTGTGCGTCGGGCCCCACGAGCTTCCTTGACGCCATGCCCGCGTAACGCATGAGCATCGCCGACGACCTGCTGATCTACCTCGACCGCAAGGACGCCGAGGGCGACACGGGACCCGAGTTCGTGTGGGACGGTACCCGGACGGTGCACCGGGCGACCGGCGTGCCCGCGAATGCGGCCGCCGGTCACCCGGTGCCGTCGTTCGCGTGGGACCCGCAGCGCGAACGCTTCGTCGACAGCAAGACGGGCGAGCCGCTCAGCTGGAGCTAGGGCCCCCGGCACGGCCACCGGCCACTCAGCTCCGGCTCCCGCAGGCCGCGGCGAAGCGCCCGGGCGCTACGGAGTCACGGGCAGCAAGGAATCGGGCTGCGGAACCTCCAGCATCGTGGAATCGCCCACCATCCCGTTGTCCACGTAGATGACGTTGTCGCGAAGTAGCTCGCGCGGGTAATCGGGCGTCTGGAGGCAGATGGCGATCGGCTGGCCTCGCACGTAACCGTCCGTGAGCCGGACGAGGCTGCCGCCCGCGATCTGAACGCCGCAGAGGCCCGCCTCGGCGAGGACGAAGCGCTCGAGGCGCACCTCGCTCTCCAGGTACGCGCCGACGTTGGTGCCTCGGGCGTCATCGCTGTCCCTCGCCCGGGTCTCGACCACGGCGACGTCGGTGAGGGATGCACTGGTCCCGATGTCGGCGACCCTTATCCCGAAGGCGCGGTTTCCCAAGACGAGGCCGCGCTCCAGCGTGAGCTCGGCACCACGGAGGATGCCGATGCCGGAGCCGCCCGCGCCGCTCCGCTCCTGCGCCCTCGTATCGAGGACCGCGACGTCCGTCAGGGTGGCGGATGTGCCAGCGCTCGCGACGAAGATGCCGATGTCGCGGTTGCCGCGAAGCAGCCCGCGCTCGAGTGTGAGGGCGGCGCCGGCCGACACCTCGAGGCCACGTCCACCAAAGCCGTCCGACGGTCGCGCTTCGGTATCCAGGATGGCGACGTCGCTGAGGGTCGTGCTGGTGCCCTCGCCGTGAACGAAGACGGCGATCTCTTGGTTTCGCCGGACGACCGCGCGCTCCAGGGTCACCGTGGAGCCGAGCTGCGCGCTGATGCCTCGACCGCCGCTGGCGTCGCTCTCCCGAGCTGCCGTGTCGAGGACGGCGAGGTCGGCGATCGTCGCGGTGGTGCCGGCCCCGAAGATGGCCACGCCGAGGGTCCGGTTGGACTTCACGAGCCCACGCTGGAGAACGAGGCTGGCGCCGCGGTAGGCATAGATCCCCCATCCTCCCCACGGGTCGCCGTCGAGCGCTTCGGTGTCGAGCACGACGACGTCGGTGAGGGTCGCGCTGGCCTCGCGGACGCCCACGCCGAGGTCGCGGTTGGCCTGCACGAGCCCACGCTCCAGATGGAATACGGCGCCCTCCTGGATGCTGAGGCCCGCGCCTCCGCTCCCGTCCTCCAGCGACCTGGTCTCCCTCACCACGACGTCGGTGAAGCGGGCGAGGCTGCTCTCCCCGACCACGAGCACGCCGACCTCCCGAGTCCGGCGGACGAGGCCGCGCTCGAGCGTGATCCGGCCACCCTCCCACACCACGATCCCGCGCCCTCGGGTCCCATCGGGGAGGCTCGCGGTGTCCTCGATGACCAAGTCGCGCGCGCTGACCTCGGGACCTTCCTGAACCAACAGGCCGTGGGCCGTCGTGCCCGCAATGCGGAGCGCCTCGAGGCCGATCGCCGCCCCTGCGCCACGGAGCTCCACTCCCCGGATCGGCGCCGGGCCGATCGTGACGTCCTCGAGCCGAAACCCTGCTCGGCCCGCCGGCGACTCGACGACCGCGGTCCGCTCGCCGACGTCGACGGGTGCGGCCAACGACGTCCGGGCAGCGCACCGCCCCCGCACCGACACCCCGCTCGGCCAAAGCCGGTCGACCACGTAGCGGCCCGCGGCGAGGAGCACCGTGGTCCCCTCGGTCGCCGCATCGAACGCCTCGGCGAGCGTGACGAAGGGCGATCCGACGTTCCCGTCGCCTCCGGCCCCTGCCGATGCATCGACATGGAGCAGGTGCTCGCTATCGAGGTCGCTCGCGTCCGCGAAGGGCCCCTCGCGGCACGCCCGCCCGAGGGGGCGGCAGCCGACCTCGCCTGGGAAGCGCGCCGCCCCGGGCGAGCAGTCGGCAGGCCGGTCCTCCGGGTAGGGGAGGCAAACGGTGAGCCCGTCGTCGGTCTCCTCACGCCAGCCGGGTGGGCAGGGCCATGCGATCGGGGGGAGGCCGTCGTCCAGCCAGGGGATGCGCTGCGGCTCCCCCGCCTGGAGCCAGGGGATGTTCGGCGGCGTGATGCCGCCGGAGCCACCCTCGCCCGGGCCGCCATCCCTCGTCGCCGAAGGGCTGCAGCCGAGTAGGACGGCCAGGATGAGGGCACCGAGGTGGCGACGAGGCGCCATCCCACGACGCTCTCACGCGGTGGGTGCAGCATCAACGGGCGTGCGACGGCGACGGCGTTGCAGCGGTCTGGCGCACCGTGCCGCGCCGAACCGGAGGAGCCGCTGATCGCCCGACCGTGCCCCCGGTCGTCGAGACTCGTCCGCGTCGTCGAAGCCCGCCATCCCCGACGTCCAGGACACCGCCGCAGGGCGGATCGTCGAGGCACGGGTGGGCGCCCTCCGCGGCGTGTGGTACGCCCCGCTCGCCCCGTGCTGCGCTCCCTGGCTGGCGGCTCCGCCCGCGTCGCGCTCACCGCCCTGACGATGCTCGTCGCGGGCGGCGGCGCAGCCCCCGCGCCGGTGCCGGCGCTGCCCGACACCGAGGCCGCGGAGCACAAGGTCGGCAAGTTCGTGTGGGCCGACCTGTTCACGGCGGAGGTCGACGCGTCGCGCGCGTTCTACGCGGAGCTCTTCGGATGGCGCTGGCAGCCTATCGCGCGGGGCGAGCAGCCCTACGAGGTCGCCGACGTCGACGGCCGACCCGTGGCGGGCATGGTCTTCCGCGCGCCGCCACGGGACGCCGAGGTGCGGGGGACGTGGCTCGGCTACGTCGCCACCGACGACGCCGAGGCGGCGGCCGCGAGCGTGACGGCCGCCGGTGGCCGCGTGCTCGTCCCGCCGGTGGACGTGCCCGACCGCGGCGTTCACGCCATCTTCGCCGATCCCGAGGGCGCGGTGTTCGGCGTGCTGGAGGCGCCCGGCGGCGATCCGGCCGACTACCGCGCGGAGCCCGGGGAGTGGGCGTGGGTGCATCTGTTCGCCGACGACGTCGAGGCGACGACGTCCTTCTACGCCGGGTTGTTCGGCTACGAGGACCACGCCTGGGGAGACGCGCACCGCGTGCTGGCGTCGGCCGGCGCCTCGCGCGCGGGCGTCGGGCCGTCGGACGGTGATGGGGACCTTCACCCCGGCTGGCTCGGGTTCGTTCGCGTGGAGGACGTCGAGGCCGCGGTCGCTCGGGCCGGGGCGCTCGGTGGGGAGACGCTCTTCGCCCCCACGGCCGATGTGCTCGACGGCGAGCTGGCTGTCGTCGCCGACCCGGCCGGCGCGGCGGTCGGCCTGCTCGAGCTGAGCGACGTGGAAGCCGACGCCTGGGAGGGTGGCCCCGACGAGGAGTCCCGCGAGTCGGGGGCGGCTGCGTCCGACGTGTCCTCGCCCGACGCGGCGACGGCCCACGCCGAGCCCGGGACGGCGCCGGAGGGCGACGAGGCCGATCCGGGCGTCGGCGGACAAGGAGCGGAGTCACCGTGACCGGCCGCCTTCGCCGCGTCCTCCTCGTCGCTGGCGTCTGCTGCCTCGGCCCCTTCGCCGGCGGCTGCGCCCTGGGCTACGGGTCCTATTACTACTCGACCTATCCCTCCTACGGGGCGTGGGGCTACACCCGGCCCTGCTGCCACGGCGGCGTCTACGTCCGCCCGCCGTACGGTCGCCCCCCGGCCTACCGGCCTCCGGTCGCCCGGCCGCCCGCGCGCCCCCCGGGCCGCCCGCCCGTCGCCCGCCCGCCATCACGCCCGCCCCGGCCTCCGTCGCGCCCGCGTCCGCAGCCGCGGCGGCGGTGACGACCATCCGCTCCGTTTCCCCCTGGCAGGCCACAGGGGCCGCATCTCCGAGGTGCGACACGCGATGCGGATCCCGCCGGTCCGCCCGGGGTCGAGCTGGGCCGCGTTCCCGGCGCGCCGGGGGGTTCCCGGCCGACCTCCGCCTCTAGCCCGCGCTGCGCGGAAGGACGTCCGCGAAGACGAGCCCGTCCCGCTCGACGACCTCGCCCACCTCGACCTCGAGCGGGGCGCTCAGCATCGGCCCCGCCGTCACCAGGGTGTGGAACTCTCCGTTCTCCCCACACGGGTCCACCCCCGGCGGGAGCGCGTCGAGCAGCGCCCGGTCGTAGGGGCGCCCCGCGAGCCCTCCGTCGAGGGCGCGCGGGTCCACGCAGGTCAGCACGGCCCGCAGCCCCTCCGAGAGCATCCGCTCGGCGAGCTCCCGCGTGTCCTGGCCCCACAGCGGAAAGGCGGGCAGGAGGCCGGTCCCGGCGAGGTGTGCCTCCCGGTAAGCCCGGATGTCCTCGAGGAAGAGGTCCCCGAACACGATCCGGGTGACGCCCTGGTCGCGCAGGGCGCGGACCGCCTCGGCCATCCGTGCCTCGTAGACCCCGTTGGGGCAGGGGTAGGGCAGGCGCACCTTGGTCGCCTCGAGGCCGATCGCGCCGAGCTGGCGGTCGAGCAGGGCCTCCCGGACCCCGTGCATGGCGACGCGGTCGACGCCCTCGGTGACGGTGGTGAGCGCGCCGACGACCTCCACGTCCCCGGCCTGGCGCACCACGTGGAGGGCGTAGGCGCTGTCCTTGCCGGAGCTCCAGGAGACGACGGCCCGCGGGCGCTCGCGCGTCGCGGCCACGTCAGAGCACCCGCCGCGCCGCCGCGGCGGCGGGGCTCTCGCCTCGAGCGATCGCGGCGAGGGTCCGAGCGCCTTCGACGACCGCGTCGGGCGTGCAGCGGCTGAAGAGCCGGGGCGCGTCTGTGGCCCACTCCGGGCGCTCGAACGCCCGCAGGGGCTCGAGCCGAGAGGCCTCGGCCGCGGCCTCCTCCAGGCGGTATCCGCAGGGGAGGAACACGACGACCTCCGGGGCCGAGGCGTGCGCTTCGGGCCAGGTCGCGCGCCTCGATGGCGCGCCGGCGCGACCCAGCGCGGCGGTGCCGCCGACCAGCTCGACCAGCTCCGGCACCCAGTGGCCGCCGATGAAGGGCGGGTCGCCCCACTCGAGGGTGAGCATCCGGGGCCCCCCGTCCCCGCGCAGCTCGTCGAGCGCGAACATCAGGCGCTGCACGAGCTCCGCACCCCGCTCGCGCTCGCCCGCCGCCTCGGCCACGCGCAGGACGTCGGTCTCGAGGCCGGCGAGGCTGGTGGCCTCGACCATGAGCAGCCTCGCGCCCGCCGGCAGCGCCTCGCGAGCGGCCTGGCCCTCCACCGCGCACACATCGCAGATCGCCTGGGACAGCACGAGGTCCGGGCGCAGGTCGGCCAGAAGGGCGCGGTCCGCGACGTAGAGGCTCTCGCCAGCCTGCACCGTATCGCGCACCGCCCGGTCGACCTCGGCCGGCGGCGACGCGGGGGCCGCAGGGATCCGACTTCGGGTCAGGCTCGGGAGGCCCCGCGCGGCCGGGTGGTCGCACTCGTGGGAGACGCCGACGAGGTGCTCGGCCAGGCCGAGGGCGGCGACGAGGTCCGTGGCGGAGGGGACGAGGGAAGCGATCCGCATCGACGGGAGCATAGCCCCGCGCATCAGGGCGGCCCGCGCCCGTCCGCCGCCTCACATCGCCTGGGCTGCCTCGCGGGCGAAGCACGTCTCCAGCCAAGCCGCCACGCGCGGCGTGGTGGCCAGGTCGAGCTCCAGCACCCGGGCGCTCCAGCCGACGTTCGCGCTGGCGTGGCAGTCCGCGAGGGTAAAGGCCTCGCCGGCGACGAAGGCGTGCTGGCCGAGGTGGCCGTCGAGGATCCGGAGGAGCTCGCCGTAGCGTGCGCGGCCCGCTTCGAGCTGCTTCGCGTTGCGCATGTCTTCGGGCGCGTGCTCTCCATTCGCGAAGCACTGCCGGATCGTGTGGCCGAGGGTGACCGCGCTCCACGCCAGCCAGGTGAGCGCCCGCATGTGCTCGGCCGACCCGGCGTCGGGCCACAGGCCGCGCTCGCGGCCGAAGCGCTCGCCGAGGAAGGCGAGGCATGCGCTCGACTCGAAGATCGGATGCCCGTCGACCACGAGCGTGGGGACCTGGCCCATCGGGTTGAGGTCGAGGAAGTCCGGCTGCTTGTGCCGGTCTCCCTTCAGATCGATCGGGACCGACTCGTGGGGCAGGCCGAGCTCGGCCATCGCGAAGAGGACCGGGGAGGCGCTCGACATGGGCGCGGCGTATAGGGTGATGGAGGACATGGCGTCGAGCATGCCCCCCTGCGCCCGCGCGCGGTAGACCGGCGCGGGTCGCCGGGTGGCGTCATCGGCCGGGGCCAGCGGGCGGCCCTCCTGGTCGGCGGCCTCGACTTCCGGCGTGACCGCGTCGACGGTCAGCGCCCAGGTGAGGGCCGGCCGTCACTCGGCGGGCGGGATCTCGCCCCGGATCGCGTCGTAGGCGAACACCGTATCGACCAGCAGGGCCACGGTGACCGAGAAGTCGTCGAGGGACTGGGCGCCCGCCGTTCGGTTCCGGATGCCGAGCTGCTGAAACGGCACCCAGTGCGTGGATACCTCGAGGGTGAGGGGGCCGAGGACCCGGGCCCGGGCGCCGGCCTGGACGCGGATCTCCTGGCGCGTGAGAAAGGCGCTGCCCTCGCCGCTCGAGACGCTCCAGACGATCGTCTCCCAGTGCCCCGTCGTGAACAGCTCGAAGGTGGGGGTGAGCGGCACGCCGACCTCCAGGTACCGCGGAAGGAGCCCCTCGACCCGCAGGGGCAGGTCCGCCGGGCGCCAGAACACGCCGAACAGCGGGACAGGGATGAGCCCGAGGGCGGTGCGAGTCCACAGCGCGGCCACCGACAGGCTCAGGTCCGGCGTGGCGGCCCAGGTCACGCCGGCCCGGACGTTCGGGTACCAGCCCCCGGCGTGGCCTTCGTCGAGGTCGCTCGCGTGGACGACGCGCAGGTCGAGGTTGAGCGCCCAGTCGCGCGCGAGCAGGAAGTTGAGAGGGGTCCCGGCCTCGAGCCGATGGAGCGACCGCCCCTGGACCGCGAGATCGTGACCGGCGGGGCGCAGCCGATCGTAGCGATAGGAGGCGAGGAACACCCCCGCCCCATCAGGGGCGAGGCCGAGGGGCACCACGGGGGCAACGACGGCCGACAGCTCGGTCAGGGGGCTGAGGGGCCGCAGGTCGAGGCGGGCGAGCTCGTGGAAGCGAAACGGACTGGCGCGCAGGGGACGAGGCTCGTCCGTCAGGTCGACCTGCGCGTGCGCCACCATCGGAGCGGCCGCGAGGAACGCCGCGGCCAGGGCGGCAGTGCCGAGCGCCCGGCGGAGCGCGCCGTGCTCCTTCGAGAGCCCCGTCGCGGCTCGACGAGCGACGATCGTCCGGCAGGGCCCATACGGGATGAAGGCGTTCGCAGGCATCAGAGGGCACGGTGGCGTCGTCCCATGCTCCCGGCTTGACCGCTTTGGCCGATTCTTTGATGGTTCGTGCCACATGAGCACGGACGACGACTCGCCCGATGGGGCCACGATGCCTCGGGTGTCGGTCGAGGCGCTCCTCGAGGGCTTCGCGGCCGTGGGTCTCGAAGCGGACGCGATCCGCGAGGCCGCCGGGATCGACCCGTGCGACGAGGACCGCGTGCCGAGCGCCTGGTGGGGGCGCCTCTGGGAGGCGGCCCAGCGCATGAGCCCGGAGGACGAGGCGCTCCCGACGCGCGTCGGCCTCGCGGTGCCCTTCGGGACCTTCGGCCTCCTCGACTATCTCGCCAGCACCGCGCCGACCCTCGACGAGGCGTTCCGCATCCTGGCCTCCTACATGGACGCGGCCTCGTCGCGGGTGACCTGCGTCTACGCCCCGCCCGCGCTCGAGCTGCGCGCGAGCGGCGCCGCTCCCGAGTGGACGGAGGAGTTCCTGGTGGCGGTGTTCACGGGTCGCTTCCGCGCCCTCGGGGGCCGCCCTGCGGTCGTCCGCGCGGCCCACCTTCGCCGCCCCGCCCCGAGCCGACGGAGCCACGAGCGCCTGCTCTCGGTCGCCGTGCGCTTCGGCGCGGCGCGCACGCTCCTCGAGCTCGATCCCGGGGCCCTCGCGGCGCCCAACGGGAGCGCCGACCCCCACCTGCACCGGTCGCTCCGCGGGACAGCGGAGCGGCTCGGCCACGGCCTCGCCGCGTCGACCCTCGAGGCGCGGGGGCGGGCACTGCTCCCCGGGCTCATCGAGGCAGGCCGGGCGGACGCCCCGTCGTTGGCCAAGCTCCTCGGCGTCTCGCGGCGGACGCTCTTCCGCCAGCTCCGGGCCGAGGGGATGAGCCTCCGAGGGTTGATCGACGAGCGGCGCGCGGCGGAGGCGGCCCGCCGGCTCCGGGCCGGCGAGGCGGTCGCAGAGGTCGCGTCGGCGGTGGGCTATGCCGACCAGGCCGCGTTCACCCGGGCCTTCGTGCGCTGGTTCGGCCAGCCCCCCGCCCGCTGGCGGGCTCGCCTCGGCTGACGCCGTCGAGGCGCGGGGGTCAGTCCGTGGCGGTCGCGTGGCAGTCGAGGCAGCCGAAGCCCGTGCCCGTCACCTCGCTGTAGGGCTCCACGCCGAGCAGCTCGGCCATCGTCGGCCCCACGCGCTCGGCCATGAACGTGGCGGTGGTGCGGAGGTGCTCGTCCTCGGACGTGAACATGGCCGGGATCTCCGACAGGACGAGCGGGTGCAGATCGTTCGGCATCTCGAAGTGCACCTCCTCCGCGTTCTCGCCGTGGCAGGTCGAGCAGCGGATCTCGGCGAACTCCTCGGCGTCGAGCTCCCGGAACACCTCACCCATCCGCGGGACGACGTTCTCGGCCATGAACCGCTTCTGCTGCTGGAACGTCAGGTCCTCGCTCCAGACGAGGGCGACCTCCTCGCTGCCGGCGGCCGCGGCGGGCGCCGGCTCCTCGGCGTCGGCGGGGGGGCTCCCGCCGCAGCCGGCGACGACGGCGAGGAGCCCGAGGAGAGCGGCGCGGTCGAGGTGAGCCATGGCGTGATGCTCCCGCGAGCCCGTCCGGGGGGGCAAGGCCCATCCGGGGCCACGTCGACGGCTCGGGACGGGGCGGTGCGGCCGCACGCGCCCTGCTGCTTGCGGGGGCGCCGGTCGCGCCGCGGCGCCCGTGCCGTGCCCGGCGCGCCGTGCGGCTTGCGCCGCAAGGTCGCGCCGAGCCGGTCTCCGCGCCACGCTGCGGGCGAACGATGGAGGACCTCGCCGTCAACGCGCGCGTGACGATCCCGGCCGGCGACCTGAGCTTCACCACGGCCCGCAGCTCGGGGCCCGGCGGGCAGAACGTCAACAAGGTGGAGAGCAAGGTCGACCTGCGCTTCGACCTGCCGAACAGCCAAGCGCTGAGCAGCACGGTCAAGGCCCGGCTCCGGCGGCTCGCCGAGGTGCGCCTCGACCGGGACGGCCGGGTCCAGGTCGTGAGCCAGGCTCACCGCGACCAGCCGCGGAACCTCGAGGACGCCCGGCAGCGCCTCGCCGCGCTGATCCGGCGAGCCCTGGTGGTGCCCAAGCGGCGCCGCAAGACCAAGCCGAGCCGCGGCGCCAAGGAGCGCCGCCTGAAGGCCAAGCGGATCCGGGCAGAGAGGAAGCAGGCGCGCGGCCGCGTCGATTACTAGGCCTCATCGCCGGACGCGCGGGCGCGACATCTTCGGCGCGCAGGAGGGACGCTCGAGTCGGACGTCGAGGCGCGGTCGGCCGGCAGCGCTCCCGTGTTGCCCGGGTCCGATCCGATCGATAGCCTCCCCGAATGCCTCGGGACCAGACCGTGGTGATCGTCGGCGCGGGCGTGGGCGGGCTGGCCTGCGCGGTGGACCTGGCCGCGGGCGGGGCTCGGGTGGTGGTCCTCGAGCGGGCCCCGGCCTCGGGCGGCAAGGCCCGCAGCGTGCTCGCGGGCGGTCAGGCGATCGACGGGGGGCCCACGGTGTTCACGATGCCGTGGGTCTTCGCCGAGCTGTTCGATCGCGCCGGGCGCTCCTTCCGCTCCGCGGTGACCCTCGAGCAGGACGAGGTGCTGGCGCGCCACGCCTGGCGCGACGGGACCCGCCTCGACCTGTTCGCCGACCCGGGCCGCTCCGCCGACGCGATCGGACGCGTCTTCGGGCTCGGGGAGGCGCGCGCCTACCGGGCCTTCTGCGAGGACACCAGGCGCATCTTCGCCATCGCGAAGGAGCCGTTCCTCGAGTCCCAGCGGCTCACGCTCCTCGGCATCGTCGGTCGCTTCGGAGCCGCGGGCCTGGCCACCCTCGCCAAGCTCGACAGCCACCGCTCGATGGCCGAGTCGCTGCGACGCCGCTTCGGCGAGCCGCGCCTGCGGCAGCTCTTCGGGCGCTACGCGACCTACGTGGGGTCGTCGCCCTTCGAGGCCCCGGCCACGCTCAACCTGATCGCCCACGTCGAGGAGAAGGGCGTCTACCGGGCGCGGGGCGGCATGCGGGCGCTGGTCCGGGCCCTCGAGGACCTCGCGGTGGAGCTCGGCGTGACGATCCGCCACGACACCGAGGTCGACCGCATCGTGGTGGAAGGCGGGCGCGTCCGCGGGGTCGCGGCGCGCGGCGACTTCACGCGCGCCGACGCCGTCGTCTTCAACGGGGACGTCTCCGCCCTCGGGAGCGGCCTGCTCGGGCGCGAGGCCGCCCGCGGCACGAGCCCGACCGCACCCGATGCGCGGAGCCTCTCCGCGGTCACCTGGGCGATGGTCGCCCGGGCCGAGGGGATGCCGCTGGTCCACCACAACGTCGTCTTCAGCGATGACTACCCGGCGGAGTTCGACGCCCTGCTCAAGGCGCGTCGCGTGCCGGCCGAGCCGACGGTATACGTGTGTGCCCAGGACCGGGCGGACGCGGAAGGTTCGCCCGCGGAGGAGCGCCTCCTCGTGCTAGTAAACGCTCCTCCCACGGGAGAGGAGCCCGGGCGGTGGAGCACAGGCGAGCGAGAGCGGTGCACGCGAGTGATGGAGCGCATGCTGAGCCAGGCCGGGGTGAGCCTGGCGCCGACGGCGACGGTGCAGACGACGCCCGTCGAGTTCCATCGGCTGTTCCCGGCGACGGGAGGAGCGCTTTACGGTCCCCGCTCGAAGGGCAGCCGTTCGGTCCTCGCCCGGGTGGGCGCAGCGACGAAGATCCCGGGGCTCTACCTCGCGGGGGGCAGCGTGCATCCCGGAGCGGGCGTTCCGATGTCGGCGATGAGCGGGTGCTTGGCCGCCCTGCGCATCCGCGGGGACCGGGCTTCGACCGCCCGGTCCCGGATGGCGGCTATTCTTGGCACTACGTCGACGGGGTGAGCGACGACGGGGCCCTCGCGATCGTCATCATCGCGATGCAGGGCAACCCCTTTTCCCCGGTGTACGCCCGCGCGCGGCAACGGGGGGGCGCGAGCGCCCTGCGCTTCTGCTCGATGAACGTCGCGGTCTACGGGCGACCGCGCCTCGGCGGCCGCGGCTCGGCGTGGGCCTTCGACGAGCGTCCCGTCTCGCCCCGGGACCGCCGCGTCGACGGCGTGGCGATCGGGCAGAGCGCGATCCAGTGGGTGCATGACCGCCTGGTCATCGACATCGACGAGCGCACCACCACCCTCGGCCATCCCTTCCATCGACCGCTCCGGGGGCGGGTGACGCTCACCCCGGAGACCCAGCCGGCCCGCGAGCTGACGATCGACGCCGAGGGGCTCCATCGGTGGTGGCCGATCGCTCCGCTGGCGCGGATCGAGGTCGCGCTCCGGCAGCCCGCCCTCTGCTTCCGCGGCCACGGCTACCATGACGCGAACGCGGGAGCGGTCCCCCTCGAGGACACCTTCACGTCCTGGAGCTGGTCGCGCGCCCGCCGGCGCGATGGGGCCTTCGTGGCGTACGACGCGAGGCCGCGGACGGGCACCGGCCGCTCCCACGCGTTCCGGGTCGGTCCGGACGGTCGGATGGCGTCCGTGGAGGGGACCGGCCTCACCTCGCTCGGACGCTCTGCGTGGGGGATCGAGCGGGACGCCCGCGTGGCCCGGGGCGAGCCCGCGCGGGTCCTCCGCTCCCTCGAGGACGGCCCGTTCTACACCCGGGAGCTCGTCGAGACGCGCATGGACGGCGAGCGGATCGTGGCGATGCACGAGACGCTCGCCGCCCATCGGCTGCGGCGCCGCTGGGTCCGGTTCTGTACCGGCTATCGGCTGCGGACCTTCCGCTGACGCCGGGCCGACGGTGCGCGCGTGGACCGGGCACGTCGCCGGCGGCTCGCGCCCGGCGCCTCGCCTCAGACGCTCGGGCGACCGCCGCCGAGGAACGTCGCGTAAGCCTGCACAAAGGGGTCGGGGACCTCGACGTGGGGCAGGGCGCCGGTGTCGAAGACCGTGATCGACCAGTTGTCCCGGTCCTCGACGGCGTCGACGCCCCGGTAGTCGACGAAGTCGCCACGGACGCCGTGGCTCATCCAGACCGGCATCCGTAGCGCGTCGTACACCCGGCTGATGTCGGCGCTGAAGAGGTGGCCGGACAGGAAGGACAGCGGCGCGTGCTTCGCGCCCGGCTGCCGGGCGGTTGCCACCGCGTAGGCCCAGACGTCCTCGTCGATCTCCTTCGAGCCCCAGGTGCGTCGCAGGAAGTAGCGCACGACGCCGGGCTTGGTCAGGAGGCCGAACAGCCCGTCGTCCCAGAGCCCGCAGGTCAGCGCGCTGCGGAGCCACCCCATGCCGCGGTTCGCCCCCTCCGGGCCCTCCCGCCGGCCCCGGCTGTCGAAGCCGGTCGGGCTCACCAGGGCGAGGGTGCGGTAGTCGTCGGGGCGCTCGACCGCCGCCCGCGCCACGTACTCGCTCGACAGGGACAGGCCGAGCGCGTGCACCGGCACCCCGCCGTGGCGGGCCCGGACCGCGTCGACCACGGCGTGCACGGCGTCGGTCATGAGCCGCGGCGTGTACAGCCGCCCCGGGCGCTCCGAGAGCCCGAACCCCGGGAGGTCGAACCCGTAGACGGGGCGGCTGTCCGCGAGGCGGGTGTAGAGCGCCCGCACTTCGAAGGCGGAGGCGGCGGCGTTGACGCTGTGCACTAGCAGCACCGGCTCGGCGGACGCGCCCTGGCCGGCGGGCCCGGCCCCGTAGGCCTGGAGCCGTCCGAAGCCGTCGAGGTCGACGTCGAAGCGCTCGCCGGGGAGCGCCGGGTCGAGGGGGGCGGGTCGATCGCGGCTCATCGTCGGGGTCGGGGCGGGGACGGACGCGGGGACGGGGTCGGACGAGGGCTCCATGATGGGCACCGAGCTGGGGTCATCGCGGCGGGAGGGTAACCGAGAACGGCTCGCCGGCGGGGGCCATGTCCGCGCCCGGGCGGCGACGAGGTCGCGCGGGGCATCGGGCGGTCGATCCGATGTGTCAGTTCATCTTGACACCTGCGAGTGTCAAGCATAACTATCGATCTCGTCCTGACCCGGCGCGGGCGCGCCCACCGCGGGAGAGACACGACCCCATGGACGGAACGGATCGCAGCAGTTTCGGGTGGTTCAGCATCGTTCGACTCGGCCTCGTGCAGACGGCGCTCGGGGCCGTGGTGGTCCTCACCACCTCGACGCTGAACCGCGTGATGGTGGTGGAGCTCGCCCTGGCGGCGATGCTCCCCGGCGCGCTCGTCACGCTGCATCACGCGATGCAGCTCCTGAGGCCGCGCATGGGCTACGGCGCGGACGTCGGCCGCCGCCTCACGCCTTGGATCGTGGGGGGGATGGCGGCGCTGGCCCTCGGGGGCGTCGGCGCCGCCTGGTCGACGATGGTGATGGCCGGCGACTTCGGGGCGGGCCTCGCCGTAGCGCTCGTCAGCTACGCCCTGATCGGTGCCGGCGTGAGCGCCTGCGGCACCTCGCTCCTCGTCCTGATGGCGAAGCGGGTCGCCGCCGAGCGAAGGGCCGCGGCGGCGACGGTCGTGTGGATGATGATGATCGCGGGCTTCGCGATCACCGCGGGCACCGTCGGCCAGCTCCTCGCGCCCTTCTCCTTCGAGCGGCTGGTCGTCGTCGCCGCGGGCGTCTCCGTGGCCGCGCTGCTGGTGACGCTGGGGGCGATGTGGCGCCTCGAGGGGCGCGTCCCGCGCGAGCCGCTCGGCCCGCCGCTCCGGGGAAGGGACGACGCGGCGGGCCCGGGCCGGCGCTCCTCCGTCGCCTTCTGGGCGGCGCTGCGGCAGGTGTGGGCGGAGCCCGATGCGCGGCGCTTCACGGCCTTCGTGTTCGTGTCGATGCTCGCCTACAGCGCCCAGGACCTGATCCTCGAGCCCTTCGCCGGCGAGCGCTACGGCTGGGATCCGGCCGCGTCCACGAGCCTCGCCGGGACCCAGCACAGCGGCGTCTTCCTCGGGATGCTCCTGGTGGCGGTGGTCACCACGGTCTTCAAGGGCTCCTGGATCGCCGACCTCAAGGGGTGGGTCATCGGTGGGTGCTTCGCGTCCGGGGTCGCCCTCGTCGGGCTCTTCCTCGCCGGGCTGACCGCGGTCCCCTGGGGCCTGCACGCCAACGTCCTCCTCCTCGGCCTCGCGAACGGCACGTTCGCCATCGCGGCCATCGCCGCGATGATGGCCCTCGCCAGCCACGGGCGGAGCGGGCGCGAGGGGACGCGGATGGGGATCTGGGGCGCGGCCCAGGCGATCGCCTTCGGCGGAGGCGGCTTCCTCGGGACCGTCCTCGTCGACGTCGCGAAGGAGGCGGTCGGTCCGTCGGGCGCCGCCTACGCGTTCGTCTTCGGGCTCGAGGCGCTCGGCTTCTTCGTCGCCCAGGCCCTCGCGTCCAGGACGACTTTCGCCGTGGGCGCCGACGGCGCTCGGCACAACGAAACCACGATGGCCGAGGCGGAGCTCGGCGGGGCGCAGCCTTCCTACGCTGCGGGGCGGGTGTAGATCATGTCGACGATCCCTGGCTTTTCCTTCCTTCGGCACGGCGCGTCCACGCGCGAAGGCACCGGGGCCCGTCCTTCCTCATCCGCCCGAACGCTGGCCGACGGGATCCGCAGGTCCGCGCTCGTCCGGACGACCCTGACCAGCCTGTTCGTGCTGTTCATGCTCGCCGCCGCGCACCTGTTCATGGTGGTGATCAACGCGGCGGAGATGGCGGTCGCCAGCCCCCGGCCCGAGGCCGGGATGAGCGCCCGGACCTTCAGCGACCGTCCGATGACCGAGGAGATCGAGCGCGCGCTCGTCAAGGCGAGGACCCCCGCTGACGTCCAGGCCCTCGAGGCCGCGCTGGCGACGGCGCAGGCGGGCGGCGAGGTCGCGCTCCGCACCCTGCCCGTCACGCGGTTCCTGGTGTGGACCTCCCTCGGGCTGTGCGCCCTCGGCGTGCTCCTGATCTGGCTGACCTCGCGCTTCCGGAGCGACGCGGTTCAATCGATGCTCGGCATCTTCGGTGGCAACCTGCTCTGGACGGGCGGCATCGAGTACGGGTTGATGCTCGCCTCCCGGACCCTCGGCATCGGCAAGACGGTGACCGTCATGGACGGCCAGCTCGTCGCCATCTACGGCGAGTACGTGCTCCTCAAGTACACCTGGGGAGCGCTCGCCCTGATCATGGCGTACCTGCTCTTCCTCGAGAGCTCCCGGTGCCCGGTGTTCCTCTGGTGGCGCCGGCGGGTGCCCACGATGCGAGGGCCGCTCGTCAGTGGTCGGATCGGCAACTACGGCCCCCGGAGCGCGTTCCAGTACGCGACCACGGTGTGGGGCTTCTACCTGCTGCTGCTCTGGGCCTACGACGAGAGCGTGTTCGGCGTCTACTCGCTGACGACCAAGGCCATCCTGTTCGCGACCCTCGCCGGGTCGATCTACTGCATGTGGCGCCTGCACCACCAGACGGGCTGGGGGCCCGCCGTCCGCTACGCGATCGCCGCGATCTGCGTGGTGTGGACGCCGATCGAGATCTTCGCGAAGTGGGGCGTGATGAGGGAGCCCTGGCTCCTGCTCCAGCCCAACACGGCGCTCCTGTTCTTCGGTGGCCTGGCCCTCGGCACCTGGGCGCTGTGGCGCGCCCAGCAGCGGCGCTCGGCGGCGGCGGCGGCAGTAAGGGCTGCGGACGCCGACGACGGCGAGGTGGACGACTCCGGCGTACGGGCCCGCCCGATGATGCACCCGCCCCGCACCTGCCCGGCCCACCTGATGCTCCCGGCGCATCGGACGACGGAAACGGAGCAGGGGACCCTGGTCCCCCCCGCCGCCGCTTGATCGGCGCTCGGGCTCACGTGAGCCTTGCCGCGTGACCCACTTCCCCTTCACGGCCCTCGTGGGCCAGGACGAGCTCAAGCTCGCCCTCCAGATCGTCACGGTGGACCCCCACATCGGGGGGGTCCTCGTGTTCGGGGACCGCGGCACCGGGAAGTCCACGGCGATCCGGGCGCTCGCGAGGCTCCTGCCGCGGATGCAGGTCGTGGCCGGCTGCCCCTACCAGTGCGACCCGGAGGAGGACGGGTCCCGGTGCGTGGCGGGGTGCCCCGCGCCCCGGGAGCGCGCCGCGGTCGAAGCCCCGGTCCCGGTCGTCGACCTGCCCCTCGGCGCCACCGAGGACCGGGTGGTGGGCGCCCTCGACCTCGAGGCCGCGCTGACCCGGGGAGAGCGGAGGTTCTCGCCGGGGCTCCTCGCCCGCGCGCACCGCGGCTTCCTCTACATCGACGAGGTCAACCTCCTGCCGGACCACCTCGTCGACCTCCTCCTCGACGTGGCGGCCTCCGGCGAGAACGTGGTGGAGCGGGAGGGGATGAGCATCCGGCACCCCGCCCGCTTCGTGCTGATCGGGAGCGGCAACCCCGAGGAGGGTGAGCTGCGGCCCCAGCTCCTCGACCGCTTCGGGCTGTCCCTCGACGTGACGACCCCCGACGACGTCGCGGTGCGCACCGAGGTCGTCCGGCGAAGGATGGCGTTCGACCAGGACCCGCGGTCCTTCGTCGACGCCTACCGGACCGCCGAGGAGGGGATGACCACGCGCCTGCGCGACGCCCGCACGAGGCTCGCGGAGGTGGCGGTACCGGACCGGGCCGTGGAGCGGGCCAGCACGCTGTGCCAGGCGCTCGGGACCGATGGGCTGCGGGGCGAGCTCACCCTGATCCGGGCCGCTCGCGCCGCCGCCAGCCTCGAGGGGGAAGGGGAGGTGACCGACCGCGAGCTGCGCCGGGTCGCTCCGCTCGCTCTGCGCCATCGCCTCCGGCGCGCCCCCCTGGACGACGTCGGCTCGACGGTCCGGGTCGAGCGCGCGATCCAGGAGGTGTTCGAGGCGTGACCGCGCGGCCCGCGACGCCCCAGCCTTCCGGCGGGGCCTGGGCCGCGGTGGCCCGCGCCGTGGAGCTCTTCGCGGTCGACCCGGTGGGTCTCGGGGGGGTCCTGCTCCGGGCCGGACCGCCCCCTCAGCGCGACCGGGTGCTCGCGTGGGTGCGCGCCCTCCTCCCGGCCGGGGCACCGGTCCTGCGGGTCCCCCTGCACATCACCGACGACCGGCTGCTCGGCGGCGTCGCCCTCGCGGAGACCCTCCAGACCGGGCGCCTGGTGACGGAGCAGGGGCTGCTCGCCCGAGCGGACGGCGGGGTGCTCGTGGTCCCGATGGCCGAGCGCATCGAGGCCTCCGTCCTCAGCCACCTCGGCCAAGCGCTCGACCGAGGCGAGGTGGCCCTCGAGCGCGAAGGCCTCGCCGAGGTGGTCCGGTGCCGCGTGGGGGTCGTCGCGCTGGACGAGGGGATCGACGACGAGGCCGCGCCGTCGGCGCTGGCCGACCGCCTCGCGTTCCATCTCGACCTGGCGGGACCCGAGCTCGGCTCCCTGCCGGACCTGGATCCCGACCCGGCGCCACTCGGCGAGGCCCGGCGGCGCCTCGGGTCCGTGGTGCTGCCTGACGCCGCGGTGGCGGCCCTGTGTCGGGCGGCAGCGGCGCTCGGCGTCCCGTCGCTGCGCGCGGCGCTCCGGGCTGCCGGGGCGGCGCGAGCCCACGCGGCGCTCCACGGTCGTGCGGAGGTCGCCGAGGATGATCTGGGCTGGGCCGCGCGCCTCGTCCTCGGGCCGCGGGCGACCCGGCTCCCCGAGCCCCCGGCCGACGAGGACGCGCCCGAGCCCCCTCCGGACGAGGCGCCGCCGGACGATGCGCCCGACGACGAGCCCGAGGACGCTCCGCCGGACGCGCTGCCGGCCGCCCTGGTCCTCGAGGCGGCGAAGAGCGGGATCCCCCCGGGCCTGCTGGACGCGCTCCGCCTCGAGCGGGTCGCGCCCCGCGGGCGGCCCGCCGCGGGCAAGGCGGGCGCGGAGCGGCGCTCCCTGGTCGGCGGTCGCCCCGCCGGCACCCTCGCCGCCGCGCCGCGACCCGGCGAGCGCCTCAACCTCGTGGACACCCTGCGCGCCGCCGCACCCTGGCAGCGACTGCGCCGGCGCCCGGGAAGGGCCCGGTCGACGAGACGGGTCGAGGTCCGCAAGGCCGACTTCCGCGTGACGCGCTTCCGTGAGCGGACGGAGACCACCGTGATCTTCTGCGTCGACGCGTCGGGATCGGCCGCGCTCCAGCGCCTGGCCGAGGCCAAGGGGGCCGTGGAGCAGGTGCTCGCGGACTGCTACGTGCGGCGGGATCAGGTGGCGCTGATCGCCTTCCGCGGCCGGGAGGCCTCGCTGCTCCTGCCGCCCACGCGGTCCCTGACGCGGGCGCGCCGGTGCCTGGCCGCCCTCGCCGGGGGTGGGACGACGCCGCTGGCCGCTGGCCTCGACGCCGCCCTCGCCCTCGCCCTCGACGCGCGCCGGCGGGGGAGCACGCCCCTGGCCGTGGTCATGACCGACGGCCGGGCCAACGTCGCGCGCGACGGCGAGGAGGGCGCCGGCCGGGCGACCGCGGACGCCCTGGCGAGCGCCGGGGCGCTGCGGGAAGCGAGGGTCCCCGTGCTGTTCCTCGACACCGCCCCGCGCCCCCGCCCACGGGCGGAGACGCTCGCGCGCGCGATGGACGCCCGGTACCTCCCGCTCCCCTACCTCGATGCGGCCGGCGTCTCCCGGGAGGTGCAGGCCCTCAACCGGGCGCCGGCCGGATGGCGCTGAAGGGCCGCGAGGGGGCCGAGCGAACGATCGAGGTCGCGCTCGAGGGGGTCCGCTGGCAGCTGCTTCGCGAGGGACGGGGGCCCGTGCTGCTGGCGCTGCACGGGACCGGAAGCTCCCGTCACTCGTTCCGGTCGCTCCTTCCGCACCTGACCCCGCGCTTCACGGTGCTGGCGCCGGACCTGCCCGGGCACGGGGGCAGTCGGACCGACCCGTCCTTCACGCCCACGCTGCCCGGGATCGCGCGGGCCCTCGGGGCCCTCCTGGCTCACCTCGGGGACCGGCCGACGGCGGCCCTCGGGCACTCCGCGGGAGCTGCCATCGCGGCGCGGATGGCGCTGGACGGGTCGATCGACCCGGCCCTCCTCGTGGGGGTCGCGGCCGCGCTCGTGCCGTTCCGGGGGCTGGCGAAGGCCGTCCTGCCGGTCTCGGCGCGGATCCTCGCGGCCCCGGCGGCGGCGCGCCTCCTCGCGACCCGGGTCGGCCGCGCGGAGACCGTGGCGCGGCTCCTCGAGGGGCTGGGGACCGAGCTCGACGAGGAGGGCATCGAGCGCTACCGCCGCCTCGCCGCCTCGCCCGACCACCTGGCCGGGGTGCTCGCGATGCTCGCGGCCTGGGACCTCGAGCCGCTGTTCCGGGACCTTCCCCGCCTCGCGCCGCCGGTGCTGCTGATCAGCGGGGAGCGGGACCGGGCCGTGCCGATCGACCAGCAGCAGGCCGTGCTGGGCCGCCTGCGGGCGGGGCGACTCGTGACGATCCCGGCCACCGGGCACCTCGTCCACGAGGAGCGGCCGGCCGAGGTGGCGGCGGCCATCGAGGGCGAGCTGACGAGCATGCAGGAGCCTGTACAGGGCTCTTGACAGTGTTGGCCGTCCAGGTAGCCTTACACCTCACGGGGCCTATCCCCGTCGAGGCCCTCGGTCCGCCCCCGGGGCGGCGGCCGGGGGCCGGCGAGCCCTCCGTCATCCTACGGGCTGGCTCGCACCAGGACGACACCCATCCGGGAGAGTGGAATGGCTCTTTTGAGCTTCGAACGGCGGTATCGAGTCCGCGGCGGTACCATCCTTGGCGGGAATCTCTTCGATTTCTGGATCGGGCCGTTTTATGTGGGCTTCTTCGGCGTCACGACCATCTTCTTCTCGGTGGTCGGGACCGCGCTGATCTTCTGGGACAACGCAGTCCGAGGAGTGACGTGGAACCCCTGGTTGATCAACATCGCGCCTCCACCGATCGAGTACGGCCTCGCCTTCGCGCCCCTCGGTGAGGGCGGCGTGTGGCAGCTCGTCACGGTGTGCGCGATTGGCGCCTTCGTGTCCTGGGCGCTTCGCCAGGCGGAGATCAGCCGAAAGCTGGGGATGGGCTATCACGTGCCCGTGGCCTTCGGCATGGCGATCTTCGCCTACATCACGCTGGTCGTGATCCGCCCCCTGCTGATGGGGGCGTGGGGTCACGGGTTTCCCTACGGCATCTTCAGCCACCTGGACTGGGTGTCCAACGTCGGATACCAGTATCTGCATTTCCACTACAATCCCGCGCACATGCTGGCGATCACGTTCTTCTTCACGACGACGCTGGCGCTCGCGCTGCACGGGGGCCTGATCCTCAGCGCGGTGAACCCGGAGAAGGGCAAGCCGATCCGGACGGCGGAGTACGAGGACGGCTTCTTCCGTGACCACCTCGGCTACTCGATCGGCGCGCTGGGCATTCACCGCCTCGGGCTGTTCCTCGCGCTGAACGCCGGGTTCTGGAGCGCGGTCTGCATCGTCATCAGCGGCCCCTTCTGGACCCGTGGCTGGCCGGAGTGGTGGAACTGGTGGCTCAACCTGCCCATCTGGAACTGAACGGGCGCCAAGCACGGCATCGAACCCAGGACTAAGACCGACCAACCGAGTCTCGGAGCGCTCATGGCTCAGTATCAGAACATATTCACCCAGATTCAGGTCCAGGGGCCTCCGGACGTTCCGCCGCCCGTTCCCGAGGACTTCCGCTTCCGCAAGACGCGATATCTCAGTCTGCTGGGCTGGTTCGGCAACCCGCAGATCGGGCCCGTCTACCTCGGATACACGGGCGTCGCGTCCCTGCTGTTTGGCTTCATCGCCATCGAGGTCATCGGGCTCAACATGCTGGCCTCGGTGGACTGGAACTTCATCGAGTTCATCCGCCAGCTGCCCTGGCTCGCCCTCGAGCCCCCCGCGCCGTCGAACGGCCTGCGCATCCCGCCGCTGAACGAGGGCGGCTGGTGGCTGATCGCGGGGTTCTTCCTCACCGCGTCGATCATCCTCTGGTGGTTCCGGACCTACTACCGGGCCAAGTCCCTCGGCATGGGGACCCACGTCGCGTGGGCGTTCGCCTCGGCGATCTGGCTCTACCTGGTCCTCGGGTTCATCCGGCCGCTCCTGATGGGGAGCTGGGGGGAGGCGGTCCCCTACGGCATCTTCCCCCACCTCGACTGGACGGCGGCCTTCTCCATCCGCTACGGGAACCTGTTCTACAACCCGTTCCACTGCCTCTCGATCGCGTTCCTCTACGGGTCGACGCTGCTGTTCGCGATGCACGGGGCGACCGTGCTGGCGCTGAGCCACCTCGGGGGCGAGCGGGAGGTCAGCCAGGTGGTGGACCGCGGCACCGCCGCCGAGCGGGGAGCGCTCTTCTGGCGCTGGACGATGGGCTTCAACGCCACGTTCGAGTCCATCCACCGCTGGGCCTGGTGGTTCGCCGTGCTGACCACGCTCACGGGCGGCATCGGCATCCTCCTCTCCGGGACGGCCGTCGACAACTGGTACCAGTGGGCGGTCAAGCACAGCTTCGCCCCGAGCTACGAGAGCACCTACGAGGTCGGGCCCGACCCGGCCCTCGAGGGCGCGCTGCTGCCGGGCATGCCGGGCTACGCGCCGGAGGGCGAGGCGGCCGCGACCGAGGAGGCGCCGGCTGACGAGGCCGCGCTGGCCGAGGACGCGCCGCCGGCCGAGGCCGACGCGGCGGCGGCCGACGACGCGGCTCCGGCCGAGGAGGGCGCGGCCGAAGGTGACGCGGCGGCCGAAGGGGAAGGGACGGCGGGCGGTGAGCCCGCCGACGCCGCTCCCACGGCCGCCGAGGACGAAGAGAGCGCCGCGGCCGGGGAGGCCGCGGCGGACGAACCCGCGGGTGATGCGCCCGACGAGCCCGGGGGCGAGCCCTCGGAGCAGGAGTAGCCGTGAGGTTTATCCGTTTCTTCACCGTCCTCCGCGCGATCGCGGTGGTGATCGGCATCGCGGTCGCCCTCCTGGCGATCGCCACCTACCGAACGACGGCCACGTCGTCCATCGGCTACCCGGGCGTGGCCATGCAGGTCACGGAGTCGAGGGAGGTCCTCTCGGAGAAGTGGGCGGAGAACCAGATCCCGCCTGCGCTCCCGCCGGCGAGCGACCGGGGCGCGAACGCGGCCGAGTCCTACGAGAACGTGCAGGTGCTCGGGCATCTGTCGACGGCGCAGTTCACGCGGCTGATGACGGCCATCACGACGTGGGTCTCGCCGAACGAAGGCTGCGCCTACTGCCACAACACCGAGAACATGGCGTCCGACGAGGTGTACCAGAAGGTGGTCTCGCGGCGGATGATCCAGATGGTCTGGCACGTCAACGAGAACTGGCAGAGCCACGTCCAGGAGACCGGCGTCACCTGCTACACGTGCCACCGCGGCCAGGGCGTCCCGCAGTACGCCTGGGCCACGCAGCCCGAGGATGCGACGCACGGGCTGGGCAACCGGGCCTACCAGAACGCTCCGTCCACCCTGACGGGGCTGAGCTCCCTGCCCCAGAACGCCTTCGAGACCTACCTGGCTCCGGGCGCAGAGGCGAACATCCGCGTGCAGAGCGGCGAGCCCCTCCCGGGCGGCAACCGCTCCTCCATCAAGCAGACCGAGTGGACGTACGCGCTGATGATGCACTTCTCGGGTGCCCTCGGCGTGAACTGCACCTTCTGCCACAACTCCCGCTCCTGGGCGGACTGGAGCCAGAGCCCGGTGCAGCGCACCACGGCCTGGTACGGCATCCGGATGGTCCGGAACGTGAACCAGGAGTACATCGAGTCCCTCGACGACGTGTTCCCCGAGGGCGCCGAGGGTCGCCGCGGACCGCTCGGGGATCTGCTGAAGGTCAACTGCGCGACCTGCCACCAGGGGGCCTACCGGCCGTTCCTGGGGGAGAGCATGCTGGGCGACTACCCGACGCTCGCTGCGTCGCCGGAGCACGCGATGACGAGCGCCGAGGTCCGCGAGCAGCGCGAGGCCGAGGAGGCCGCGCAGGCGGCTGCGGAAGCGCAGGCCGTCGAGGACTCCCTCGCGGAGGAGGGCGCGGACGCGGAGGCGGCCGAGGCTGCCGCCGACGCGGATGACCCTACGGAAGCGGGGGCGGCCGAGGAGGCCGCTGACGACGACACCGAAGCCGTCGAGTAGCGCCTGCTCGAGGCTCTTGACGGTCTCTTCTCAGGAAGGCAAGAACGCAAACCATGGCTAACAGCTCGGATGGCACGGTTGGGCGGCGGCACACGCTGCGAATCCTCGGCGCGGGCGGACTGACCGCCAGCGGTCTGGTCTACCTCGCGGGGTGCGGGGGCGGCGACGAGGGCGGCGGGGGCGGCGGTGGGGAGTCCGCGGCCGGCCAGGGGTGCGACGCCCCGATCGAGGCCGCTTCGCAGACCATGCGGAACAACCTCCAGTACCGGCCGGAGTCCCCGGAGGAGGGCAAGCAGTGCAACAACTGCGCCCAGTACGTCGAAGGACAGTACGGCGAGTGCGGGGGGTGCAACCTCTTCCAGGGCCCCGTGCAGCCGGGTGGCCACTGCCTCAGCTGGGCCGCGCTCGAAGAGGGCGGCGGGGCAGCCGCAGCCGAAGAGGGCTGAGCCCCGGCCGGCGACCCGGCGCGACGAGGCTGGAGCGGACGACGTCCGCGCCGGCCTCGTCGAGCTCTGTCCGTCAGCGCTCCCGCTGCGGCGCAGGGGCCGCCCCTCGCCCACCGGGTCCACCTGCCGGCGGCCGCCCGCTCCGCACGCGCCGCCACAGGTCGAACAAGTGCGCCGGC
The DNA here is from genome assembly GCA_050331215.1 of Sandaracinaceae bacterium. GTDB lineage: Bacteria > Myxococcota_A > Polyangia > Polyangiales > Sandaracinaceae > JBHJHB01. The sequence goes on from JBHJHB010000040.1 coordinate 98,488, forward strand.
AGCGAGAGCAGCAGGACGCCGACCGTATAGCCGCGGTCGGCGTCGACCATCTCGAGGCGCACCGCCAGGAGAAGCAGGCCGCCGGCCAAGAGCTGCCCGACGAGGTCGGGCGGCCGCAGGCGCGAGGCCGCTCGGCGACCCCAGGTGAGGAGCAGGACGAGCTCGAGGGCGATCACCGCGAGGGCGAAGTCGACCAGGTGCTCGGCCGACGCGAGCGCGTCCATGCCCCGCGGGCCGCCCCGCTCAGCTGCTCGGCGCGACCATGCCGAACAGGTGGGCCATGTCCTTCATGAAGATGCGCATGTGGGCCCCGGGCCGGGCCTTCACGAGCTCCTTGTTCATGTAGGCCTGCCACGTGAGGGACTGGACGTCAGGATCCTCGCACATGCTCACGAAGCGCTCCCGGCGCTTGTCGTTGCGGTACCAGAAGTACTGCATGATGCCGAGGATCCAGAACACCCGGCCGTGGGCCTTCATGAACCGCTTGCGGGCGAGCCGGAGCGCCCGGCCGTCGCCGCGCTCCAGGGACTCGATGCCCGCTCCCGCGGCGAGCTGCCCTCCGACCATCGCGTAGTAGATGCCCTCCCCGGACGCCGGCGCGACCACGCCCGCCGCATCCCCGGCGAGGACCACGTCCCGTCCGTTGTCCCACTTCCTCAGGGGCTTCATCGGGATCGGCGCTCCCTCGCGCCGGATCGTCGTCTCGGCCCGGAGCCCGGCCAGGTCCCGGAGCTTGGCGACCGAGCCGCGGAGCTTGAACCCGGTGCAGGCGCTCCCCGTTCCGACGCTGACAGTGCGCCCGTGGGGGAAGACCCAGCCGTAGAAGTCGGGGGAGGTCGCGCCGTCGTAGATCACGTCGCAGCGCGTGCCGTCGTAGGAGGGCGCCGAGGCCTGGCCGGGCGCCTCGATCACCTCGTGGTACGCGAACACGTACTTGGGCTTCTCCGGCGTCACCTCCTGGCGCGCCACCTTGGACAGCGCGCCGTCGGCCCCGATCACGAGCCGCGCCCGGACCGAGCCCTCCTCGCCCTCCGGCGTGGTGAAGTGAACGGTGGCGCCTTCCGTCTCGTCGCGGCTGACCCGCTCGTACGTCCCGGTCACCCGAAGCGCGCCGTGGTCGGCCGCCCGCTCGCGGAGGAACTCGTCGAAGACCTCCCGGTCGACCATGCCCACGAAGCCACCGTCGATCGGCATGTCGACCATCCGGTGGGAGGGCGAGACCATCCGGGCGGAGCGGATCCGAGCGCAGAGCAGGCGCTCCGGGATCTCGAAGTCGCGGATCAGGCGGGGCGGGATGGCCCCGCCGCAGGGCTTGATGCGGCCTGCCTTGTCGAGCAGGACCACGGACCGGCCCTCGCGGGCCAGCTCGGTGGCGGCCGTGGCGCCGGCCGGGCCGCCCCCGACCACCACCGCATCGAAGAGGTCGCTTGCTGTCGCCGTCACGGTCTTCCCTTTCCGAGCGTCCGAGGCGCGGTTCACGCCCCGAGGGCGAGCTCGCTCCGCACCGCGAAGGCGCTGACGAGCATGCCGAGGACGAAGAAGGTCGTCCCCGTTGCGTTGTAGAGCGGTGCGCGGCGGCGGGGCTCGCGCACGAGCAGCGGCATCATCGCCGCCTGGGCGATCAGCAGGCCCGAGACGAGCGCGGCGCTGATCGGGTGGCCCCGCGTCGCCAGAAGGCCGATCACCACGAGCTGGGGGGCGGCCATCACGACGCAGGCCAGGATCGCGGCCCGCCGCACCCCGAGCTGGACGGGGAGGGTGCGAATCCCGAGCTCCCGGTCTCCCTCGATCGCCTTGAAGTCGTTCAGCACCATGATGCCGAAGGCCCCCGCGCTGTAGAGGAGGGCGAGGCCCGTGATGATCGGGTCGGGGAGCTGGACGGTGAGCGCGGCGGCGCCCGTGAACCACGGCAGGCCCTCGTAGCAGAGGCCGACCGCTGCGGCGCCCCACCACCCGTTGAGCTTGAGGCGGAGCGGGGGCGCGCTGTAGGCCCAGGCGAGCGCGAGGCCGACCACGGCGGCGACGAGGACCCAGGGCCCGAGCCAGGCCGCCACGAGGAGGGAGAGCGCCGACCAGCCGAGGGCGATGCCGAGGCCCCATCGGCCGGGAACCCGCCCCGAGGGGATCGGCCGGTGCGGCTCGTTGATCCGGTCGACGTGCCGATCGAACCAGTCATTCGCCGCCTGGCTCGTACCGCAGACCAGCGGCCCGGCGAGCAGGACCGCCCCGAGGATCGACGGCCACCGCGCCCCCAGCGGGACGCCGGCCGAGACCACCCCGCACCCGAGCGCCCACATCGGCGCGAACCACGTGACCGGCTTGAGGAGCTCGAGGACGGCGGGGAGGCTCGGGAACCTGCGCGGGGCGCTTCGGCCCTCCGGGTGGCCGCCGGCAGCGGTCGTCTCCGGAGGACCGGGCAGCGCCAGATCAGGGCTCGCCAGCGCGCGAGCGGGCGGTCGATCGAGGGCAGGCATGCTCCGATTCGGGAGTACCACAGGCTTCCCGGAGCGTAAAGCTGGCTTGACGTCACTTACGCTTGACACTTCGAGCGATCGAGCGCCAAGCTGCCCTCGATGCCTGCTCGTGCCCCGAGCTCCCCGCTGGGCGGCCGTGCTCCGCTGTACACCCCGGAGCAGCGTCGTCGCCGGGACGAAACACCCTGGACGCTCGTTCAGGGGATCCTCGCCCCGCTCCAGTTCCTCGCCTTCGGCGTCAGCCTCGTGCTGGTGCTCTACACGCTGGCGACGGGGGAGGGCGTCGTCGCCGCGTCGGTCTCGGTCGTCGTCAAAACGCTGCTCCTGTACGCGATCATGGTCACGGGAGCGATCTGGGAGAAGGAGGTGTTCGGCCGCTACCTCTTCGCCCGCGCCTTCTTCTGGGAGGACGTGTTCAGCATGCTCGTCCTCGCCCTCCACACCGCGTATCTCGCGGCGCTGTTCACGGGGGCCCTCGGCTACCGCGGCCAGCTCGTGCTCGCCCTCGCGGCCTACGCCGCCTACGTGATCAACGCGGCGCAGTTCGTCCTCAAGCTCCGGGCGGCGCGCCTCCAGGCGACCACCCCGGCGGCGTCCGGGGGCCGGCTGGTCGGGGAGGGCACATGAGCGCTGCCCCCACCGCGGCCCCGGGCGGGCTCCCGGTCCTCAAGGAGCGCGGCCAGCGCGAGGTGTTCTGCGGCCTCACGGGGATCGTGTGGCTCCACCGGAAGATCCAGGACGCGTTCTTCCTCGTGATCGGCTCGCGGACGTGCGCCCACCTGCTCCAGTCGGCAGCCGGGGTGATGATCTTCGCGGAGCCGCGCTTCGCGACGGCGATCCTCGAGGAGAAGGACCTCGCGGGCCTGGCGGACGCGAACGAGGAGATCGACCGGGTGGTCGCCAGGCTCCTCGCCCGCCGCCCTGACATCAAGCTCCTGTTCCTCGTCGGCTCCTGTCCGTCGGAGGTGATCAAGCTGGATCTCTCGCGGGCCGCCGAGCGGCTGTCGGCCGCCCACGCCCCGGCGGTCCGGGTCCTGAGCTACTCGGGCAGCGGGATCGAGACGACGTTCACGCAGGGGGAGGACGCGTGCCTCGCGGCGATGGTGCGCGAGATGCCCGCGGCGCCGGCCGACGCGCCGCCCTCGCTCCTGGTCGTGGGCGCGCTCGCCGACGTGGTGGAGGACCAGCTCGCGCGGCTCTTCGACGCGCTCGAGCTGCCCGTGACCTTCTTCCCGCCCCGGCGCTCCACGGCGCTGCCTCCGGTGGGAGAGGGCACCCGCTATCTCCTCGCCCAGCCGTTCCTCGGCGACACGGGGCAGGCCCTCGAGAACCGGGGCGCCCGCCGCGTGGCCGCGCACTTCCCGCTCGGGGTGGAGGGCACCACCGGCTGGCTGACCGCGGCCGCGGAGGCGTTCGGCGTCGACGCCGCCCGCGTGCGCGAGGTGGTCGCGCCGGCCGAGGCGCGGGCGAGGGTCGCGCTTCGCGGCCACCGCGAGCGCCTCGAGGGCAAGCGCATCTTCTTCTTCCCGGACTCCCAGCTCGAGGTGCCGATCGCGCGCTTCCTCGCCCGGGAGCTCGGGATGGAGCTCGTCGAGGTCGGCACGCCGTACCTGCAGCGCGACCACCTCGCGGACGAGCTCGCGCTCCTCCCGAGCGGGGTGCAGCTCAGCGAGGGGCAGGACGTGGAGCGCCAGCTCGACCGGTGCCGGGCCGCCGCGCCGGACCTCGTGGTCTGCGGCCTCGGCCTGGCCAATCCGCTGGAGGCGGAGGGGCACACCACGAAGTGGTCGATCGAGCTCGTGTTCACCCCGATCCACGGCTACGAGCAGGCGGGCGATCTCGCCGAGCTCTTCGCGCGCCCGCTGGTCCGGCGCGACCGGTTGGAGGTCTGACGTGCAGCTCTCCGTCTGGACCTACGAGGGACCTCCGCACGTCGGGGCGATGCGGGTCGCGACGGCGATGAAGGGCGTGCACTTCGTGCTCCACGCCCCGCAGGGCGACACCTACGCCGACCTCCTGTTCACGATGATCGAGCGCCGGCCGGAGCGGCCGCCCGTCACGTACACCACCTTCCAGGCCCGGGACCTCGGCGGCGACACCGCGAACCTGTTCAAGACCGCGGCGACCGAGGCCTACGAGCGCTTCCGGCCCGAGCTGCTGCTGGTCGGCGCGTCGTGCACCGCGGAGCTGATCCAGGACGACCCCGCGGGCATCGGCCAGGCGATCGGCCTCCCCGTGCCCGTCGTGCCCCTCGAGCTCAACGCCTACCAGCGCAAGGAGAACTGGGGCGCGGCGGAGTCCTTCTACCGGCTGGTTCGCGCCAGCGTGCCCAGGGACGCCGAGCAGCGGGCTCGGCAGGAAGGAGAGCGCCCGTCCTGCAATCTCCTCGGCCCGACCGCCCTCGGGTTCCGGCACCGGGACGACGTCCGGGAGGTGACCTCCCTGCTCGGCCGGCTCGGCGTCGAGGTCGGCGTCGTCGCGCCCCTCGGGGCCAGCCCGGCGGACCTCGCCCGCTTGCCCGACGCCGACTTCAACGTGGTGCTCTACCCCGAGATCGCCGAGACCGCCGCGCGCTGGCTCGCGAAGGCGTTCGGGCAGCCCTCGGTCAGCGCGGTCCCGATCGGGGTCGGCGGGACGCGCGACTTCGTGCGGCAGGTCGCCGAGCTCGCCGGCGTCGACCCGGGCGCCGTCCTCGGGAACGGCAGCGGCCACGCCGACGTCGGCTCGCGGCTCCCCTGGTACTCCCGGTCGGTCGACTCGACCTACCTGACCGGCAAGCGGGTCTACCTGTTCGGGGACGCGACCCACGTGCTGGGCGCGGCCCGGGTGGCGAAGGAGGAGCTCGGCTTCGCGGTCGTGGGGCTCGGGACCTACAGCCGGGAGAGGGCCCGGGACGTGCGGGCGCTGGCCAGGGCGCTCGGGCTCGAGGCCCTGATCACGGACGACCACCTGGAGGTGGAGGCGCAGATCACGGCGCTCCAGCCCGAGCTGGTGCTCGGCACCCAGATGGAGCGGCACATCGCGAAGCGCCTGGGCCTGCCCTGCGCGATCATCTCGGCCCCGGTCCACGTCCACGACTACCCGGCCCGCTACTCGCCCCAGATGGGGTTCGAGGGGGCGAACGTGCTGTTCGACACCTGGGTCCACCCCCTGATGATGGGCCTCGAAGAGCACCTGCTCGGCATGTTCCGCGAGGACTTCGAGTTCCGGGACGGCGCGGCGCCCTCCCACCTCGGCGGGCACGGGACGGCGAGCGCCCTCGGGACGGGAGCCGGGCCGGCCGCCACCGAACTGCCCGGGCCGCCGACCGCGGAGGCCGGCGCGGTCGCGGAGGCAGGGTCGCCCTCGGCGGCGGCGGAGGACGGCCGCGCCGCGCCGAACGGCAGCGGCGCCGCGCCCGCCTGGACCGACGAGGCCCGCAAGGAGCTGAAGAAGATCCCCTTCTTCGTCCGCGGCAAGGCCCGCCGCAACACCGAGAGCTACGCGCGCGAGCGCGGGCAGGACCGGATCACCCTGGAGACGCTGTATGAAGCAAAGGCGCACTTCCAGTCCCGATGACACGCCCGTCCGGTTGGTGATCGTCACGCTCGATCACCACATCGCGGGGGCGGTGGAGCGCGCCCAGGAGGCCGTCCGGGCGGAGGTCCCCGGCCTCGAGATCCGACTTCACGCCGCGACCGCGTTCCGGGACCCGGAGGCCCTCGACGCGTGCGTCCAGGACATCGCCTCGGCGGACATCGTGTTCGCCAACATGCTGTTCCTCGACGACCAGATCCGGGCGATCCTCCCGGCCCTCGAGGCCCGCCGCGACACCTGCGACGCGATGGTGTGCACGATGTCGGCGGGCGAGGTCATGCGCATGACGCGGATGGGCGGCTTCCGCATGGACGGGTCCTCCAAGGGCCTCGCCCTTCTGAAGCGGCTCCGCGGCAAGGGCGGGAGCAAGGGCAAGTCCGGCGGCGCCGCCCAGCTCGCCATGCTGCGCCGGCTCCCGCGTCTCCTCGCGATGATCCCCGGCACGGCGCAGGATCTGCGCGCCTACTTCCTCACGCTGTCCTACTGGCTGTCGGGCTCCGCCGACAACATCGCCGACATGGTGCGGCTCCTGGTCGGTCGCTACGCGGACGGTCCCCGCCGCGGCCTCCGGGGGACGCTGACCGCGCAGCCGCCGCGCCAGTACCCGGACACGGGCCTCTACCACCCGCGCCTCGACGGCGGCATCACGGAGTCGGTCGAAGCCCTCCCGGCCCCGGCGAGCCCCTCGGGCACGGTCGGCGTGCTCGTGATGCGCTCCTACGTCCTGGCCGGCGACACGGGGCACTACGACCGCGTGATCGAGGAGCTCGAGGGGCGCGGCCTCCGGGTGATCTGCGCCTTCGCGAGCGGCCTGGATGCGCGGCCCGCGATCGACCGCTTCTTCGTCGATGGCGACCGGGTCGTGATCGACGCGCTCGTGTCCCTGACCGGCTTCTCCCTCGTCGGCGGTCCCGCCTTCAACGACGCGAAGGCGGCGGAGGAGGTCCTGGCGCGCCTCGACGTGCCCTACCTCGCCGCCCAGCCCCTCGAGTTCCAGAGCGTCGATCAGTGGCGGACGTCGTCGAACGGGCTGACGCCCGTCGAGGCCACGATCATGGTCGCGATCCCCGAGCTCGACGGGGCGACGGTGCCCATGGTGTTCGGGGGACGGGAGGCTCCGCAGGCGTCGGGCCTCGCGCCGATGGTGGGCATCGAGGACCGCGTGCAGCAGCTCGCCGCCCGCGTCGAGCGGTGGATCCAGCTGCGCCAGACCCCGCCCGCCGAGCGGCACATCGCGATCGTCCTGTTCAACTTCCCGCCCAACGGCGGCGCGACCGGCACCGCCGCGTACCTCTCGGTCTTCGCGTCGCTCAAGAGGACGCTCGAGGAGCTCGGCGAGGCCGGCTACGACGTGGAGGTCCCGGGATCCCTCGAAGAGCTCGAGCAGCGGCTCCTCGGGGGCAACGCCCAGGAGCTCGGCACGGACGCCAACGTCGTCGCGCGCGTCGCGGTCGAGGACCACGTCCGGCACACGGCCCACCTCGCGGAGATCGAGGGCCAGTGGGGGCCCGCGCCCGGCAAGCACCTGACCGACGGTGCGTCGCTCCTCGTCCTCGGGGCGCGCTTCGGGAACGTGCTGGTCGGCGTCCAGCCGAGCTTCGGGGTCGAGGGCGATCCGATGCGCTTGCTCTACGACTCGACCTACGCCCCCACCCACGCGTTCGCCTCGTTCTACCGCTACCTCCGGGAGGGCTTCGGCGCGCACGCGGTCCTGCACTTCGGGACGCACGGGGCGCTGGAGTTCATGCCGGGCAAGCAGGTCGGGCTGTCGGCGGACTGCTGGCCGGACCGGCTGATCGGCGACCTGCCCAACCTCTACCTCTACGCGTCGAACAACCCCTCGGAGGGCGCGCTCGCCCGCCGCCGCGCCGCTGCGACGCTGATCAGCTACCTGACCCCCCCGGTCACCCAGGCGGGTCTCTACCGCGAGCTGAGCGCGCTTCGGGCGTCCCTCGACCAGTGGTGCGCGATGCCCCCGGGCGGCGCCGAAGCCGAGACGCTCGTCGGCACGATCCAGCGGCAGGCGGTGGACGTCGAGCTCGCGTCCGCCGAGCCCGCGTGGACCCCGGAGGGCGCGCAGGCCCAGCTCGCGAAGCTCCACGAGGACCTCACCGCCCTCGAGGAGACGCTGATCCCCTGCGGGCTGCACGTCCTCGGGGAGGGCATGGCGCGGCCGGCGCGGCGGGACTACCTCGAGGCGATCGCGGCGGCCCACCCCGAGGGCCCGCTGCCCGCGGCCACGCTGGACGCGCTCCTCGACGGTCGGAGCCCGGAGAGGGCGCTCCGGGACGGCCGGCGCCCGCGCACCGAGGGTGCCGTCGCGCTTTGCCGGGAGCTGGCGCAAACCGATCGGTTGCTCGCGGAAGATCACGAGCTCCCGGCGCTCCTGCGCGCCCTCGACGGCCGCTTCATCCGGCCGGCCCCCGGCGGCGACCTGCTGCGCAACCCCGACGTGCTGCCCACGGGGCGGAACCTCCACGGCTTCGACCCGTTCGCGATCCCGAGCGCCTACGCCCTCGAGGACGGCGCGCGCCAGGCGGCCCGGCTCCTCGACCGCCACCTGGCGATGGGCCACGCGCTGCCGCGGTCGGTGGCGCTGGTCCTGTGGGGCGCCGACAACCTCAAGTCGGGCGGCGGCCCGATCGGGCAGGCCCTCGCGCTGATGGGCGCGCGTCCGCGCTTCGACAGCTATGGCCGGCTGTGCGGGGCGGAGCTGATCGCCCTCGAGGAGCTGGGTCGGCCGCGGATCGACGTCCTGATCACCCTCTCCGGCATCTTCCGGGACCTGCTCCCGCTCCAGACGCGGATGCTCGCGGAGGCCGCGTTCCTCGCCGCCTCGGCCGACGAGCCCCCGGAGCTCAACTACATCCGCGCCCACGCGCTCGCCTACCGGGAGGCCCACGGGACCGACCTCGAGACGGCCTCCCTCCGCGTGTTCAGCAACGCCGAGGGCGCCTACGGGGCCAACGTCAACCAGCTGGTCGAGAGCGGAGCCTGGCAGGACGAGGACGAGCTCGCCGAGGCCTACTCCCGCCGCAAGTGCTTCGCCTACCGGCCGAGCGGGGCCTGCGCGCCGGAGCGGGAGCTCCTGAAGAGCGTGCTGTCGGGCGTCGACCTCGCGTACCAGAACCTCGAGTCGGTCGAGCTCGGCGTGACCACGATCGACCACTACTTCGACACCCTCGGCGGCATCAGCCGCGCCGCTCGCCGGGCGCGCGGCGAGGGCGGCCAGCTCCCGGTCTACATCGGCGACCAGACCCAGAGCGAGGGCGAGGTCCGCACGCTCGGCGAGCAGGTCGCCCTCGAGAGCCGCACACGGTCCCTCAACCCGAAGTGGGCCGAGGAGATGCTGAAGCACGGCGCCGAGGGCGTCCGGCAGCTCGAGGCCCAGGTCACGAACACCCTCGGCTGGTCGGCGACCACCGAGCAGGTCCAGCCCTGGGTCTACCGCGAGCTCACCAAGACCTACGTGCTGGACCGCGAGATGCGCGAGCGTCTCGCGGAGCTCAACCCCAAGGCCTCCCTCAAGCTCGCCAACCGGCTGATCGAGGCGTCCGAGCGCCGCTACTGGCAGCCGGACGACGAGATGCTCGCCGCCCTTCACGGCGCCGGCGACGAGCTGGAGGACCACCTCGAAGGCGTCGGCTCGCGCGTCGCCTGAACCCCTCTCCTTGCCCACAGGAATCGCCATGGACCTCGTGCAGATATCAACCCGGGACAGCGTCGGCGACGGCGACGGCAGCGTGCAGTTCCACGCCGCGGCGCCGACCGCCATCGAGGGCGCGAAGGTCTTCGCGGTCTACGGCAAGGGCGGGATCGGCAAGAGTACGACCTCGTCGAACCTCTCGGTCGCCTTCTCCAAGCTCGGCAAGCGCGTCCTGCAGATCGGCTGCGACCCCAAGCACGACTCGACCTTCACCCTGACCAAGCGGCTGCAGCCGACGGTGATCGACGTGCTCCAGTCGGTGGACTTCCACCCGGAGGAGCTGCGGCCGGAGGATTTCGTGGTCGAAGGCTTCAACGGCGTCATGTGCGTCGAGGCGGGTGGGCCCCCGGCGGGGACCGGCTGCGGCGGCTACGTGGTCGGCCAGACCGTCAAGCTCCTCAAGGAGCACCACCTCCTCGAGGACACCGACGTGGTGATCTTCGACGTGCTCGGGGACGTGGTCTGCGGCGGCTTCGCGGCGCCGCTCCAGCACGCGCAGCGCGCGCTGATCGTCGCAGCGAACGACTTCGACTCGATCTTCGCGATGAACCGCATCGTGGCCGCGATCCAGGCCAAGTCGAAGAACTACGCCGTCCGCCTGGGGGGCGTGATCGCGAACCGCAGCGCGGACACGGACCAGATCGACCGCTACAACGAGGCCGCCGGCCTGGCCCGGCTCGCCCACGTGGGGGACCTCGATGTCGTCCGGCGCAGCCGGCTGAAGAAGTCGACGCTCTTCGAGATGGAGCCGTCGCCGGAGCTCACCTCGGTCCAGGACGAGTTCCTCCGCCTGGCCGCCCACCTCTACGCGGGCACCGAGCCCCTGAATGCCCGGTCGATGGCGGACCGGGAGATCTTCGACTTCCTCGGCTTCGAGTGAGGGAGGCGGGAGCGATGGACATCCGCCCCTACGACGTGCGCCGCGACCAGCTGGAGGAGTACTTCGACCGGACCGCCGTCGAGGCCTGGGCGTCCCTGACCTCCGACGCCCCCGTGAGCCGGATCCGCGCCACCGTGCGCGCCGGCCGCGAACGGATGCGGAGCCTGCTCCTCGACTACCTCCCGGACGACCTGACGGGGCAGCGCGTGCTCGACGCCGGGTGCGGGACGGGGGCGCTCGCGGTCGAGGCCGCCCACCGCGGCGCGCACGTCGTGGCGGTCGACATCTCGCCCACGCTGATCCGGCTGGCCGAGGAGCGGATGGTCCTCGAGCCGGGGGTCGGCGGCGTGGAGTTCCGCGTGAGCGACATGCGGGACGCGGCGCTCGGGCGCTTCGACTGGGTCGTCGCGATGGACTCCTTCATCCACTACCCGGCGGGCGACATGGTCGACCTTGTCGCTGCCCTGGCCGCGCGTGCCTCGCGCGGCCTCGCGTTCACGTTCGCCCCGAGCAGCGCCGTCCTCACGATGATGCACAGCATCGGGCGCATCTTCCCGCGCCACAGCCGTGCGCCGGACATCGTGCCGATCAGCGAGGGTCGCCTGCGCCGCCGGCTGGCGGAGCACCCCGAGCTCGGCGCGTTCACTGCGGGTCGCAGCGAGCGGGTCAAGAGCGGCTTCTACACCTCCCAGACGATGGAGCTGGTGCGAGCATGACGCGACCGCGAAGCCTCGTGGACCTCTGGCGGGCCGTCGGGCCGAGGGTGCTGCCCTTCGCCGACGCGGCGACGCCGGAGCTGCCGCTCCCGAGGCTTCTGCGGCTGTCGCTGTTCCAGGTGTCGGTCGGCATCGCGCTCGTGCTCCTGAACGGGACGCTCAACCGGGTGATGATCGTCGAGCTCGGGATCCCGGCCTGGCTGGTCGCGGCCATGGTCTCCCTCCCGGTGCTGTTCGCGCCGCTCCGGGCGCTGATCGGGCACCGCTCGGACCATCACCGGTCGGTGCTCGGCTGGCGCCGCGTGCCGTACCTGTGGCTCGGCACGATGGTCCAGTTCGGCGGGCTCGCGATCCTGCCCTTCGCGCTCCTGGTCCTGTCCGGCCGGGGCGTCTACAACGTGCCCTTCGTCGGCGAGGCGGCGGCGGCCGTCGCGTTCCTGATGGTCGGCCTCGGGCTCCACACGACGCAGACCGCGGGCGTGGCCCTGGCCACGGACCTCGCGCCGACGTCGAGCCGGCCCCGGGTCGTGGCCCTGCTCTACGTGATGCTCCTGGTCGGCATGGTGGGCGCGTCCCTGTCCTTCGGCGCCCTGCTCCGCTCCTTCGGCTACGTGCGGCTGATCCAGGTGATCCAGGGGGCGGCCCTCGTCACGATCGCGCTGAACATCGTCGCGCTCTGGAAGCAGGAGCCCCGGCGGCCCTACGCCGCGGCGTCGGTGGGCCACGCGGCGCGGAGGGGGCGGTCCTTCGTCCGGTCCCTGCGGGCCCTGCTCGACGACCGCGACGCGGCGCGGCTGCTCGTGGCGGTCGGGGTGGGGGGCGCAGGCTTCGCCATGCAGGACATCCTGCTCGAACCCTACGGCGGTGAGCTCCTCGGGCTGTCCGTGTCGGGGACGACCGTGCTGCCCGCGATGATGGCCGGGGGAACGCTGATCGGGCTGTTCGCGGCGGCTCGCTGGCTGACCCGGCGCGGGGACCCCCATCGGCTCGCCGCCCTCGGCGCCCTCCTCGGCATCCTCGGGTTCTCGGCGGTGATCTTCGCTGCCCCGGTGGCGTCCCTGCCGCTGTTCTGGCTCGGGATCACGGTCATCGGCTTCGGCGGCGGCTGGTTCTCGGTGGGGACCCTGACCGCGTCGATGTCCCTCGCCGAGGGGGGCCAGAGCGGCCTCGCCATCGGCGCGTGGGGCGCGGTCCAGGCGACCGTGACCGGCCTGGGGATCGCGGTCGGCGGCGCGCTGCGCGACGCCGTCTCGAGCCTCGCCGTGCGCGGCGCCCTCGGTCCGGGCCTCACGGATCCCTCCGTCGGCTACAGCTTCGTCTACCACCTCGAAATCGCACTGCTCTTCGGCACCCTCGTCGCCATCGGGCCCCTGGTTCGGGTCCGGGAGCGGCGCGGGCCACGCCCCTTCGGTCTCGCCGAGGTTCCCCTCTAGTCCTATCGACTCTCGGATCCATCATGTTCAACGAAATCACTGAAGACATCGATCTGGCGCTGGTCGTGACCAACCTGTTCTTCGTGTTCTTCTTCGGCCTCGTGTGGTGGCTTCGCCGCGAGGACCGGCGCGAAGGCTACCCCCTGGAGCGCGACAACCCGCGCCGGGTTGGGCAGACGAACAACGTGTTCTTCTTCCCCACGCCCAAGACGTTCATCCGGCCGGACGGGAGCACGTACGTGGCGCCCAACTTCGAGCGGGATGAGCGCGAGTTCGCCGCGGAGCGCGTCGCGCCCGGGTCGGGCTCGGCGTTCGAGCCGGTCGGCGAGCCGATGCTCGCCGCGGTCGGGCCCGGGGCCTACGCGGAGCGCGAGGACGAGCCGGAGCTCACGCGGCAGGGGCACATCGCGATCGTGCCGATGCGGGTGGCCACGGACTACTCGATCGCGGCGGGCCCCGACCCGCGGGGCTGGCCCGTCGTGGGGGCCGACGGCGAAGTGGCCGGGACCGTCTCGGATGTGTGGGTCGACCGGGCGGACATGATGGTCCGCTACCTCGAGGTCGAGCTCGCGGGCTCCGGCAACGGGTCCGGCGTGGACGTGGGGGTGGGCACCGAGGAGGCGGGGACCCGCCTCGTGCCGATCACGATGCTGCTAGCGCACCCGGTCTCCAAGAAGGTCGAGGTGTCCGCGGTGCGCGCCGAGCACTTCGCCTCGGTCCCGACGCTGAAGGCCGCGGACCAGGTGACGCTGCTCGAGGAGGAGAAGATCAGCGCGTTCTACGCCGCCGGGCGGCTCTACGCGAGCCCCGGCCGTCTCGGCCCGGTGGTGTGAGCATGCGCGAGCACGAGTACGAGCCGGTCTGCGGTCTCCCCGAGGCGCTGCCGCCGGGGGAGGAGATCCTCTGGCAGGGCCGCCCCCAGTGGCGCGTCCTCGCCCGCCGGGCGTTCCACGTCCGCACCCTCGCGGTCTACCTGGGGCTGATGTGGCTCGCGCGGGTGGGGCTCGCCATCGGGACCGGGGAGGGCTTCGGCGCCGCGTTCGAGGTGCTCGGGCTAGCCGCGCTGTTCGCGGCCGGGCTGGGCTTCTTCCTGCTGCTCGCCTGGCTCCACGAGCGGACCACGGTCTACACCATCACCAACCGCCGCGTCGTCATGCGCATCGGGGTGGCGCTGTCCGCCACCTGGAACCTGCCCTTCGCGCGCCTCGCCGCGGCCGACCTCGCCCTGCGGAGCGAGACCGACGGCGACATCGTCCTGCGCCTCCTGCCGCCCGACCGCGTGCAGTGGGTCTACCTCTGGCCCCACGTCGCGCCCGGTCGCTTCGTCGACGTGCGGCCCGCCTTGAGGGGCCTCGCCGAGCCCGAGCGGGTGGCCGGGCTCCTCCGGGAGGCCGTGAGCGGCGCGGTCCCCGCCGAGGACGGCGGCCTCCGGGTCGCTCCGGGCGCGCTCAGCCGGGCGGCGGCGTCCCCCCCGCGCGCCGTACCGCCGACGCTGGCGTCGGAGGTCTAGGAGAGGACCGATGGCGAGGCATCACCACGAGCAGAAGGTCCCCCGGGGCGCGGTCATCGGCGCCGCCGTGCTGATCGCGCTGTCGATCGGCATCGCCGGCTTCGCTCGCATGGCCCAGCTGACGGACGGGGCGGACATCGCGCCGGCGACGGAGTCCGTGGACCTCCGCTTCGAGGACCGGCCGGACGGGTCGGTGGCCGTGTTGAGCGCGGCGAGCGGCGACGAGGTCGCGGTTCTGGCGCCCGCCTCCAACGGCTTCGTGCGCGGCGTGCTGCGCGGGATGTTCCGCACCCGGAAGCTGGAGTCGGTGGACCGGGACGAGCCGTTCCGCCTCTCCCGTACGGAGGACGGCCAGCTGATCCTCGCCGACCCGGCGAGCGGTCGCCGCGTGGAGCTCCGCTCCTTCGGCCGGACCAACCACGACGCCTTCGCCCGGCTCCTGGCGGCCGGCCGGGGGGAGGGCTGACCATGGGCACCCTGGCCCTCCGGCCCCGGTCCTTCGACGTCGGCTGCACCGTCCGGGTGTCGCACACCTTCGAGGAGCTCTCGGCCCACGTGGAGCTCGACGGCGGCGTCGAGGTCGGCCCCGGCGACCGCGTGCAGGTGCACGGCGCCACGATCAACCCCCCCTTCGGCGAGGTCTGCGTCGAGCGCCGGGAGGCCACCGTGACCCGGGCCTCCTGGCTCGCCCGGCAGTGGACGCGCCTCACCGGTGACCTCGACTGCTGGGACCTCCTCGACGTCAGCTTCACCGACCGGAGAACGTTATGACCGCCACGATTCACGCCTCCATGTCCGACGCGGCCGCGGCCGCGGGCCTGGGGGTCGCGCCGAACGAGAGCACGCGCCGGGCGCAGCAGACCACCATGCTGAGCCCGCGCTTCTACACGACCGACGTCAAGTCGATGAACCGACTCACCGTGGACACGATCCGCGAGGAGTGGGACGCCCTGATGGCCGAGTTCGAGGAGGACCGGAACCGGGGCCACTTCGTCCAGGATGGCGACTGGAAGGTCGACCCGGACTCCCTACCCGAGGAGCTCCGCAAGGAGCTCCTCGACTTCCTCGTCAGCTCGCTCACGGCCGAGTTCTCCGGCTGCGTGCTGTACGCGGAGCTCAAGAAGAAGGGCTTCAACCCTGACCTCAAGCGGCTCTTCAGTTACATGTCGCGCGACGAGGCTCGCCACGCCGGCTTCATCAACGAGTGTTTGAAGGAGTTCGGCGTCGAGGTCGACATGGGCTTCCTCGTCAAGACGAAGCAGTACACCTACTTCAGCCCCAAGTTCATCCTCTACGCGACCTACCTGTCGGAGAAGATCGGCTACGCTCGCTATATCCGAATTTTCCGGCACCTCGAGGCGAACCCGGAGCACCGCTTCCACCCGATCTTCACGAAGTTCGAGAGGTGGTGCAACGACGAGTTCCGCCACGGGGAGGCGCTCGCGCTGTTGATGCGCGCCAACCCGTGGACACTGAAGGGGCTGAACCGGCTCTGGATCCGGTTCTTCCAGCTCGCCGTCTTCGCCACGATGTTCGTCCGGGACCACACCCGGGTGGAGTTCCACGAGGCGCTGGGGATCGACCCGGAGGAGTACGGCATGGAGGTCTTCCGCATCGTGCAGAAGATCTCGGAGCAGGTGTTCCCGGTGCTCGTCGACGTCGACCACCCGGCGTTCCTGGCGGGGATGCGCCGCTTGCATCGGCTGGCCGTCCGCATCGACGCGATCAAGCGACGGGGAGGCTGGCTCAGCCGGCTCCGGGCGGCCCCGCTCCAGCTCCGGGCCGTCGCCACCTTCGTGCGCCTCTACTTCCTCCCCACCAAGCGCAACCCCCTCCCGAGCGACCTCCGGGGCGCCGCGGCCTGGTAGAGGGCTCATGCTCCAGCCCGCGCTGGCCGTCGTGGTCGTCATCGCCGCCTGGTGGCTCAGCACCGCCCTGGTGCTGCGCCTGGTCTGGCTGCGACCGACGACCCACGCGATCAGCGTGGCGGCGTCGAGCGTCCTGGCGCTCGTCGCCCTCGAGGGCGTCGTCGTCACGAGCGCGAGCGACTCCGTCGGGGCCGCGTACCTCGCCTTCGGCTGCGCGCTCACCGTGTGGGCCTGGCACGAGCTGACGTTCCTCCTCGGCCTGGTGACCGGGCCGCGGCGGGCGCCCTGCCCGCCGGGCGCCCGGGGCTGGGCACGCTTCCGCTTCGCCACGGCGGCCGTCATCCACCACGAGATCGCGCTCGCGCTGACCGCCGTGGTCCTGGTCGCCCTGACCTGGGGCGCGCCCAACCAGGTCGCCACCCTCACGTTCCTGGTGCTCTGGGTGATGCGGCTGTCGGCGAAGCTCAACCTCTTCCTCGGCGTGGACCGGGTCTCGGATGACTTCATCCCGGTCCGGCTCCGCTATCTGCTCACCTACTTCCGCCGTGCTCGCTTCAATCCTCTGATGCCACTGTCGCTCGTGGCGTCCGCTCTCGTCACGTGGTCCTTCGCCGCGTCCGCGCTGTCGGACGAGGTGACGACCTCGACCGCCGTGGGCCACTCCCTGATCGGCACCATCGTCGCCCTTGCCCTCCTGGAGCATCTCTTCCTCGTGCTCCCGGTGCGGGATGCCTTGCTGTGGCGCTGGGTCCTCCGCTCGGAGGACCGGGTGGCGCCGCCGCCGCGACCTAGGGCCTCGTGGCGTTCCCTCTGGTCCAGCACCCGCGAGCTGGACGAAGGGAGCGTCCCGTGAGGCTCGACACGCCCGCATTCGCGCTTAACCCCATCCCTCGGAGCCGTCCGATCCGCGGCGGCTCACGTTCGATGACGCAGCTCCTCGGACTCCGTGGCTTCGCCGGTGGTCAGGCACCGGCCGAGGCTGGTAGGGTCCGTAGCTTCCAAGGGAGCTGCGCTGGAACGCCGAGGGGGCCAGGATGGGCAAGAGAGCGATGAGGACCGACGTCACTCGCGAACTGGTCGATCGAGAACCTACCAGCCTCCCCCGTAACGACATCGCCGACTCGTCCGGGGCTCGCTCCCCCGCCGGCGGTCAAGCCTCGGACCTCATGACCACCATCGAGCAGCAGATCATCCCGCGCCTCCTGGTCGCCCACGCGGCGGGCGCCGTCCCCCTCGACGTGTGCCCGGACGCGCGGCTCCCGCCCACGGTCGACGAGGTGCTGGACTTCGCTGCCCTCGCCGCGCGCGACGACGTGGCGGGGATCCTCGAGTCGATCGAGGCGATGATGCGGGCCGGCCTCACGATGGAGACCGTGCTCCTCGACGCCCTCGGTCCGGCCGCGCGGGCCCTCGGCGAGCAGTGGCTGGAGGACGAGCGGAGCTTCGCGGAGGTCACGCTCGGCCTCGGCGCCCTCCAGCGGGTCGTGGCGGTCCTCGGCCGCGGGGTCGAGACCCCGCTGTCCCATCGGGGGCTCATCGTGCTCATGGCCGCGCCGGGCGAGCAGCATACGCTGGCCATCCTGATCCTCGGGGAGCTCCTCCGTCAGGCGGGGTGGGCGGCTCACGTCGACCCGGCCCTCGACACGGACGAGCTGGTCGATTTCGTCGCGTCGGAGCCGGTGGTCATGGTCGGGCTGACCGTGAAGGACCCGGCCCACGTCGAGCCCCTCGGCCCCGTCGTCGCCGACGTGAAGCGCTACTCGGCGAACCCGGACATCATCGTGATGCTCGGGGGGGCGGAGGAGCTGGTCGACCATGCACCGCGTCTCGGCGCGATCTACTGCCCGAGCGCACGAGCTGCCCTCGCGTGGCTCAGCCGCCACGCGCGTGTCCATCCCTAACGATGCCCCTCGCGGCGAAACCCCATTGCAACGGCTCGATGTTAGGTCTCCACGGAATCACCGGGAATGCCGCCTCGCGAATCGTCGCGTCGTCGGCCGATCTGGTGCTCGTGCTCGATCGGGACGGCACGATCGTCGACCTCTCCCTCGGTGAGGACATGGGCGAGCCGGGGGCCTGGGACCGACTCGTCGGTCAGCGGTGGGTGGATACGGTCCTGAGGGACAGCCAGCGCAAGGTGGAACGCCTCGTCCGCCAAGCCTTCAGCGACGACGCCGCGCCTCAGTCGCGCGAGATCAACCAGAACGTGGAGGGGGTCGGTGAGTGGCCATTTCGCTTTCGAAGCACGCTCGTCGACGATGACCACGTCATCGCGCTGGGTCACGACCTGCGGCCCCTGGCGGAGCTCCAGCAGCGCATGGTGAGCGCGCAGCAGTCCATGGACCTCGAGTACCGGCGCCTGCGGCAGGCCGATACGCGCTATCGCCTCCTGTTCCGGGTGACCTCGGAGGCCGCCCTGGTCGTCCGGGGCTCGGACCGCTCGGTCATCGAGTCGAACCCGGCCGCGTCGAGGCTCCTGGGCGAGACCCCCGAGGCGATCCAGGGGCGTACGTTCGACGACCTCATCACTCCGGAGAGCCGGGACCGCCTGCTGCGCCTGCTCGGCGCCGCGGAGGCGGGCGCGGAGAACGACGTCCTGCTCGAGATCCCGGACGGCGAGCTCGAGCTGACGGCCTCGGCTTCCTCCTTCCGCCAGTCGCGCGCCGTGTTCTACCTGGTGCGCCTCCGCCCGGCGGGGGCCCCGCGTGCGCCGAGCGAGCGCTCCAAGCGGCTGTTGACCATGATCGAGCTCCTGCCTGACGGCTTCGTCGTCACGGGTGACGACCTCCGGATCCTGAACGCGAACGGGGCGTTCTGCGAGCTCGTCGAGAAGGTCGACGAGTCTCACGTCGTCGGGCGCCGCCTGGACAACTGGCTTGGCCGCCCCGGCGTCGATCTGAACATCATCGTCGCCAACCTCCGCGAGCACGGCGTCGTCCGGGACTTCGCGACGATCGTGCGGAGCGACCTCGACGCGGAGCAGGAGGCGGTCGTGACGGCGGTGTCGGCTCTCGAGGGCAAGGTGCCCTGCTTCGGGTTCACGGTGCGGGCGGTGAGCTCCCGGATCGCCGACGCGCCGTCCACCACCTTCCTCCCCCGCTCCGTGGAACGGCTGCGTGGGCTCGTCGGCCGTGTGTCCCTCAAGGACATCGTGAAGGAGTCGACGGATCTGATCGAGAAGCTCTGCATCGAGGCCGCCCTCGACGTGAGCCGCAACAACCGCGCGGCCGCCGCGCAGCTCCTCGGCTTGAGCCGGCAGAGCCTGTACTCGAAACTGCGGCGCCACGGGCTCGGCGAGTTCCAGCCGAGCTGACGCCTCGCGCCGACCGCGTCGAAGAAGAGATCCTCGAGGGCGGTCGCGGGCCCGGAGCGGCGAGGGCGCTCGCTCGGCGAGCTCCCGCCGAGCCGGCCCTTCGCTCGCTTCGCTCCGGATCGAGCCGCCGTGGTCGCGAGAGCGCCAGGCCCGGACACGACAACGCCCCCTCCGGACACGACAACGCCCCCTCCGGGGAACCCGAAGGAGGCGCGTCGCGGGACCGCGGGCCGAGGCCCGCGAGGCCACCGGGTGGGGTGCGCCCTACGGCAGGGCGCTGTTCTGCTGGGCGGCCGTCGCCGTCGAGCCCGGGTCTTCCAGCCAGTTGAAGCGCTCCGTGCTGAGTAACACGAAGTGGATGATCAGGGCCAGGGCGAACAGGAAGGTGGACAGTCCGACGAGGACCTGCCGCGGATCGAAGAGTAGCCAGAGTCGGTACATATCGCTCTCTTTTCAGCCTAGCAGGTTCTGGGCCAGGGTCTGACCCGCATGGAGGAGGCTCATGCCTTCCCCTCCTTGGAGCCACGGTTTCCACATCCACACGAGGACGTGGGCGACGATCGCGACCGCGGTGAAGAGCAGGAAGGCGGTCACGAAGAGTTGGTTGAACTCCTTCGCTTCCTGCTCTGTCAGCCCCGATAGCGAGGTTGTTTTCTCTTCTTGTTGTGCCATTCCGGTTGTGCCCTCCTTCGATTTCCGCGCTCCTCCCGCGCGGCTGGGATTCGCCTTACGGCGTAGCTGGTGGGGTGGCCGCCTGGCGGCCTCGGGAGCCGGCCGCGAGCGTGACCTCGGCCGTCGTCACCCGGTCGGCGCCGCGCTGTCGGGCCGCGCGCTCTGCCGCGTCTCGCAGCAGCTTCGCCGTCGAGATCCGGGTGAGGACCGGCGTGGTCGCCAGGACGGCCTCGAGCTGCCGCTCCGCGTCCTCGTCCCAGGGGAGCTCCACGTGGGCTCGGGCGGGGGTCGGGTCGACCCGGTCGAGCTCCGTGCCGAGCGGCAGGATGTGGAACAGCGCGTCGAAGAGCGCGTTGCACACCTCCTGCAGGAGGTAGGACGCGCCCGAGTAGCCCATGAACGGGGTACCGGGGTGCCGGCGGATCGCGGTACCGGGGAAGGACGCCGGGATGTAGATCCCGCGCCCGCCGGCCTCGGCCAGGTACATTCGCTCGTTGTAGGAGCCGAAAAGGATGAGGGGCGTCTTGCTCTGGACGAGCTCGCGGACGTTCCGGTTGTCGGTCTTGGCCCCCGGCCGGCGCGCCACCGCGAAGTGGCAGGGGAGGCCCAGCTCGTCCTCGAGGAAGGCGCGCAGGCCCCGCGTGTAGGTCTCGTTCGCGACGACCCCGAAGCTCGCGGTGCCGAAGAAGTCCTGGGTGACCGAGCGCCAGAGGTCCCACATCGGCTTGAGGGTCGTGTGCTTCTCGCGCTCGATGAACGGCCCGGGATCGAGCTCGAGCAGCTCCGCCAGGGCTTGCAGGAACCGGGTGGTGCTGTGGAGGCCGATCGGGGCCTGGAGGTAGGGCGTGTCGAGCTCCTCGCAGAGGAGTCGGCCGTACTCCCGGTACATCACCACGTTGGCGTCGGCCTGGGCGAGCTTCGGGATGTCCGCGAGGTGGCTTCCGAGCGGGAAGACCATGTTGACTTCGGCGCCGATCCCCTCGATCAGCCGTCGCACCTCGGCGAGGTCGCTCCAGGTGTTGAAGTAGCCGTAGCTCGGGCCGATGATGTTGACACGCGGCGGCTGTCCCTCGGCGCGCGGGCGCTTCTTGGGCCGCTTCTTCGGCGCGAAGTGAGTCCAGAGCCACAGCAGAGCCCGGTCCGCGCTCTGCCACTGGTCCTCGTCGATCGTGCGGGGCAAGAACCGCTGGATCCCCGTCCCCTCCGGGGTCACGCCCCCGCCGATCATCTCGGCGATCGATCCCGTCACCACGACGCTGGGCAGCGCTGGATCGAGGTTCTGGTGCGCGCGCTTCATCGCCTCCTCGGTCCCCTTCTGACCGAGCTCCTCCTCGGCGAGGCCCGTGACCACGATCGGAAGCTCGTGGGGCGGTAGCCCGTCCGTGTAGTGGAGGACCGACGTGACCGGCAGGTTCTCGCAGCCGACCGGGCCGTCGATGATCACCTGGAGGCCCTTGACCGCGGTGAAGACGTAGACCGCCCCCCAGTAGCCGCCGGCGCGATCGTGGTCGAGGACCAGCATCAGGCCGCCCCCTTCTTCGCGCGCCGCCGTCGGAGCTGGACGAGGCGCTTCTCGCGGAACTCGGGTCGGTCCCGGGGGACGTCCTCCCAGATCCCCGCCGCGTGGCCCTCGCCGACGCCGTCGAAGAAGGCGCGCATCCGGGTGAACCGCTCCCGGTTCCGGATGGCGGTGTTGACGACCTGGGCGAGGGATCCGGCGCCCGCGGGGCCCATCAGGGGCCGCGCGCTGATCAGGTTGGTGAAGTACAGCGCCGGGATGCCCCGCTCCTTGGCGGCCTGGACCACCGGGGTGGTGCCGACGGCGAGGTCGGGCTGGTGCTCGAGGACCGCCGCGATGTCCTGCTCGAGGGAGGCGCGGTAGCGCACCGTGATGCCGCGCGCGTCGAGCCACTGCCGGTCGGGCTCCGACCAGCGCGTCGCCGGGCACGCGGTCCCGACGTCGCGGACGTCGGCGCCGCTCTCGGCCAGCAGGCGGGCGACGATCAGCTCCGAGCCCTCGTAGCCGCTCACCGTGACGCGGCCCTCGATCGGCGCGCCGGCGAGGGCGCCCTCGATCGCGGGGAGCACCGCGTTCTTGGCGGCGTCGGCCTTCGCCTGCGCGACCCCCGCGGCGTTGGCGATCGCGTCGAGCCACGCCGCGGTCCCGTCCCGGCCGACGGGGGCGGAGCCGACCACGGTCCGCCCCGCGGCCTGGAGCTCGCGAACCGACGCCACGTAGAAGGGGTGGATCGCCCCGGCCACCGCGCAGTCGAGGGCCCCGTAGAGCTCGCGCCACTCCCGGGTCGGGACTGCCGGTCCCGCCGCGAGGCCCATCGGCTCGAGCATCCGGCCGATCGACACGGGGTCGACCGGGAACATCTCGCCGAGCAGAGTCACGGTGGGCTTCGTGGCGGGGCCTCCCCGCGGGGCGACGACCGGGCCCTGCTCCGCCTCCTTGCGCGCGAAGGCCAGCATCGCGCCGGCGAGCACGTCCTTCGCCTCGGCGTGGGTCGGCACCCCGAAGCCGGGGACGTCGATGCCGATGATGCGGACGTCGTTGATCGTCTTCGGCAGCAGCCGGAGCGGCACACCCGAGGCCGTCGGCACGCAGAGGTTGATCACGACGACCGCGTCGTAGTCCTCGGGGCGGGCGAGCTGGTGCACCGCGTCCCGGAGGTCCTCGAAGAGCTTCCCGGTGACGAGGGTCTCGGAGTTGAAGGGGACGTAGCCCACCGTGCGGCGGGCGCCGTAGAAGTGGGACGTGAACGTCAGCCCGTAGACGCAGCTGGCGGAGCCGCTGAGGACGGTCGCGGTGCGACGCATGCGGAGGCCGACGCGGAGCGACCCGAAGGCCGGGCACATGCTCTGGGGCTGGTCGTGGGGCCCCACCGGGTAGTCCTCGGCGTAGCGGTCCAGGACCTCGCCCTGGCCGGCCGCCGCGGCCGCCTTCCGGAGCTCGGCCTTGCCGCCGTGGCAGCCCGCCGCCCCCGTCGGCTGCCCCTCGGCGAGGGGCGTGTCGTCGCTGGTCTCCTCCTGCGGCATCACACGGACCGGTCGTAGATCACTTCGAGGGATCGCTTCCGGGTCGCCTGGGGCCCGCACACGTCCTCGAGGGTGGCGGGCTCCAGCACGACGCCCCGGCCGACGGCGTCCCCCTTGAACAGGCCGAGCAGATCCTCGTGCTCCAGGGGCGCGGGGCCGAGCGGAGGGGCGTGGGCGACGTTGTCGGCGAGCTCCTCGAAGAGGCCGCCCCATGGGCTCCCGGGCCGCCCCACGATCTCGTACATCGCGCTCTTGCGGCGGATGTCGTCGTCCGCGGGAATGGCGGCGAGGACGGGGATGCCGACCTTCTCGGCGAAGGCCCGGGCCTCGCCGGTGTGGTCGTCCTTGTTGATCACCGCTCCGGCGACGCCGACGTGCCCGCCGAGCTTGCGGAAGTACTGGGCCGCTGAGCAGACGTTGTTGGCGACATAGAGAGACTGAAGGTCGTTCGAACAGACGACGATCACCTTCTGGCACATGTCTCGAGCAATCGGCAAACCGAAGCCGCCACAGACCACGTCGCCCAGGAAGTCGAGGAGCACGTAGTCGAAGCCCCAGTCGTTGAAGCCGAGCTTCTCGAGGGTCTCGAAGCCGTGGATGATCCCCCGCCCTCCGCAGCCCCGACCCACCTCCGGGCCGCCGAGCTCCATCGCGAAGACGCCGTCCCGCTTGAAGCAGACGTCGCCGATCGCGACCTCCTCCCCGGCCTCCTTCTTCTTCGACGAAGTCTCGATGATCGTCGGGCAGGCGCGGCCGCCGAAGAGGAGGGAGGTCGTATCGCTCTTCGGATCGCAGCCGATGAGGAGGACCTTCTTGCCCTTCTGCGCCATCATGTAGGAGAGGTTGGCGAGGGTGAAGCTCTTGCCGATTCCACCCTTGCCGTAGATGGCGATGATCTGGGTCTCCTTCGTGACCGGATCCGTGGCCGGAGCCTCCGGCTCCTCGGCCGCCTCCTCCCGAAGACGTCGGGTCATCTCCTCGATCGGCTTGGCTCTACCGTTAATCATGAGCAGTCTCTCCAATCGAGGACCATCTTCAGGCAGCTCGGGTCCGTGAAGGCGGTCGCGTAGGCCTCGCTCGCGTGGTCGAAGGCCATCCGATGGGTGATCAGCTCACCGAGGTCGAGGCGGCCACCCGAGAGCATGGCGAGCACCTCGTGGAGGTCCTCGTTCGCCCACTCCGCCGCGACGCGGAGCCGGGCCTCCTTCATGAAGGCCAGGGGGAAGGCGAAGGACAGCCGCTCCGCGTAGAAGCCAGCGAGGACCACCTCGCCGCCCTTGCCGAGGCGGCCGATCAGCGTGTCGAGGAGCGTGGGGTCGCCGCTGACGTCCACGATCGAGCGGTAGTCGCGGCGGCCATCCGCCTCGGGGTCCACGACCTCGTAGCCCGCTGCGCCCGTCACCCGCCCCGGGTTCTTCTCCCATACGACGGGGGTCCCGCCGTGGGCCACGGAGAGGCGAGCGAGCAGCCGACCGAGGACGCCGTGGCCCACGATCAGGTCGGGTGGCTCGTCGCCGCCCGCGAGGGCGTGCTGGGCCGTGGCCGCGAGGGCGAGGAGCACACCCTCGGCCCCGAGGGACTCCTCGATCCGCGTCACCCGCGCCGCGGGGACCCGGAGCCGGGACGCGGCGCCGCCGAACAGCCCGCGTACCTCCCCGAAGCAGCTCGCGCCGGGGACGAAGACGAGGTCGCCGGCGACGAGGTCGGTCTCCGGGCTGCTGTCGACCACCCGCCCGACCGTCTCGTAGCCGGGCACGAGGGGATAGCCCATGCCCGGAAAGGGAGGCATCTGCCCCGTGTAGAGCAGGCGCTCGGTGCCCGTGCTGATGCCTGTCCACAGCACGTCGACCTCCACCTCGCCCGGGTCGCCCGGATGCAGGGGGAGGGCCCGCAGCGAGAGCTGGCCGGGGGCCTCGAAGACGACGGCGAAGGCGTTGAGCATTCTGCGTCAATCTACACGTACACCCACAGGCGTCAAGCATGCTTTACAGTCGGCTCGACAGCGGCCGGTCGGGCGCCGGGCCCGGGGCCTCGTCGCGAGGGGCCCCGTCGCCCGCGGTCGACCCCGCCAGGCGTCGCACCCCGACCGCGGCCTGACGTCTCGGGGTCGGGGGAAGGCCAGGGACCCGGGCGGCTAGGCCGGCCGGGCCAGGAGCAGTCGGGCCAGCATCGGTCGCCGGGTGCGCCGGCCCCGCACCCGGTCGAACCCCGCCCGCCGCAGGAGGTCGCGGATCTCCGCCGGTGAGCGGGGACGGCCCTGGCTCATCGCGAGCAGGTAGAAGCCAAAGTAGGCGGCGCCCATCGGCTCGGCGCCGCGGGTCTCGCTCATCGGCTCGGCGACCAGCAGCACTCCGTCGGGCGCGAGGGCCGCACGCGCCGCGCGGAGGATCCGGAGGGCGTCGTCGTCGTCGTGGTCGTGCAGCACGCGGACCAGGGACACCAGGTCGGCGGGCCGGGGCAGGGGGTCCTCGAACACGTCGCCGCCGACGACCTCCACCCGGGAGAGGCCGACCTCCGTGAGCCTCGTCCGCGCGCGCGCCGCCACGGCAGGCAGATCGAAGAGCACGAGGGACGCGTGGGGCGCGTGCCGCGCGACGGCCTCGAGGAACGCCCCCTGGCCTCCGCCGACGTCCAGCACGCGCCGGTGGCGGGCGAAGGGGTAGGCTTCGAGGATGTCCTCGGCCAGGAGCGCGAGGGACCGGGCCATCAGCTCGGAGTAGGCCGCGACGTCCTCGTCGCCTCCGGGTCCGCGGGGGCTCGCGTAGCTCCAGAAGCGGCTCAGCTCCGTGTCTGCCCGCTCACCGCGCAGCAGCGCCACCGGATCCTCGAGGTCCCGGTACAGGAGCGCGTGGTGCTCGACCATCCGGCCCACGATCGGGTTGCCGAGGTACGACGCACCGTGGATGCCGACCCCGTAGCGCCCCCGCGGGCGCCGCTCGAGGAGCCGGAGGGAGGACGCGGCGGCGAGCAGGCGCTCGGTCGCGCTCCGCTCGAGGCCGATCCGCGCCGCCACCTCGTCGACCGTCAGCGCCCCGTCCGCCAGCGTCTCGATCACGTGCAGGCGGACGCAGGCTTGCAGGACCTGCGTGTAGACGAAGCCGGCGGAGAGGTCGAAGAGCGCCGCGGCGCGGCGGCGCGCGACCGGGCGAGTCAGCGGGAAGCGAGCGGCCCAGCGCTGGAAGCGCGGGTTCGCCAGCACGCGGACCCGGACGTCGAGGAACCGGTCGACCAGCCACTGGAGCCCTTGGCGAAGGCGGTTCACGGTGCGGGCCCCGTTCGGCCGCCGGTCGGCGTCAGGCTGCGCTCTGACGGAGGCTCGCCGGGACGAGCCGTTCCGCCATCGCGACGACCAGCGCCCGCAGCGGGGGCGCGCCCGGCCCCTCCGGCACCGCGGCCGCCGCCTCGGCGACCAGGAGCCGGAGCTTGGCCACCGCTCCATGGGTGCCCAGCGTCTCCACCGCGCTCGGCCGGCGCAGCGCCGCGTCCTGGTGGGCCGGCTTGCCCCCGCTGGACGACGACCCGTGGGCGTCGAACAGATCGTCGGCCACCTGATAGGCCTCGCCCAGGCGCTCGCCCATGGTCCGCCACGGCGCTGGATCCTGCCCGGCCGCGAGGGCGCCCGACATGGCGGCCGCCACGAACAACGCCCCCGTCTTGGCGCGATGGTAGGCCTCGAGGGGAATCCACGGCTCGCTCTCCCAGGCCTGACCGGCCACCAGCCCGTGCGGCGCGCCGGCCGCCCGGGTGAGGATCGCGAGCAGGCCCGGGAGCCGCTGGGGCGCATCCTGCGCAGCCCGACCGAGGGTCTCGTAGGCCAGCACGATCAGCGCGTCCCCGACCAGCACCGCGAGGGGCTCGCCGAACGCCCGGTGCACCGACGGCTTCCCCCGGCGCAGGTCCGCGTCGTCGAAGCAGGGGAGGTCGTCGTGGACGAGGGAGGCGCAGTGGAGGAGCTCGAGCGCGGCCGCGGCGCCATCGACCAGGCGACGGTCCTCGGCGCCGCAGGCCTCCGCCACCGCGACGCAGAGGCGCGGCCGGATGCGCGCCCCGCCGGGGAAGACCGCGTAGCGGATCGCGGCGGCGAGCTGCGGCGGCCCGCTGTCCTCGACCGCCGAGAGGGCGCGCTCGAGCGCTGAATCGATCCTCGTCGTCATGGCCAACGCCTCTGGGGGTGCGGGGTGGATGCGGGGTGGGTTCGCGCCGGGGGCGCGCGGGGCGAAGTCATGAAGTGCGACGTGCGACCTGCACGCCAGGGCGAGCTCGCGCCGGTGGGCGCAGGATGCCCCGAGAGTCCCCCGGGCCGGCCAAGCCGGGACGAGGTGACCTTACGATCCACTTGACAGTCCGAAGTGTCAAGCGGATTGGACACCGCGCGGGGAAGCGACGGGGCGGGCGCTCACCTTCGGCGCCTCGCGCGGGAGAGGAGCCCCGGCTCGCGCGAGAACGTCGAGCGAGCGACTGCTAGCGCGTGCGGGCCACCGCCGGCGTGGGGGCGGGAGCCGGGCGCCTCCGCGGCCGCAGCAGCCGAAGCAGCGGCCGCTCGACCAGGCGGTGGATGACCCAGGACGCCGCGATCGCCACCGTCGCGCCGGCCAGCGCGACCGCGACCGGACCGATCCGGGTGTCCAGCCCGAGAGCGGTCAGCACCTTGAACGTCAGGACGATCGCGGGGCCGTGCATCAGGTAGAGCACGTAGGAGGCGTCGCCGATCTCGACGGCGAAGCGCGGGGTCCAGGGGTCGGCCACGAAGGCGCCGTACACGATCAGGGCCGACGGCACGCCGAAGATGAGCTCCCGCCCGAGCACCTCGGGGACCGGTCCGACCAGGGTGTAGGCGAAGAGCGCCGAGCCCAGGGCGAGGGCCGTCCACCCGAAGGGCAGGCGCCCCTCGTGGTGGCAGGCGGTCCAGGCGATGGCGGCCCCGAAGAAGAACTCGAGGATGCCGCTGTAGAGCAGGTAGCCGAAGAGCCAGTCCGGGGCGGGGGCGAAGGGCGCGATGCGATTCACGATCGCGAGCGCCGCCCACACGCCGAGGGTGGCGAAGAAGACCCGCGGTCGAATGAAGAACGTGAGCGCGAAGCACCCGTAGAACAGCATCTCGATCACGAGCGTCCAGGTGACCTCGATCACGTACTCGGGCGCCGGGACGAGGAGCATCGACGGCACGATGACCGCGGGGTCGACCCGGTTGGCGTGGCCGTGCGTGATGCCGACGAGCTCGGCGGCGACCAGAGCGCCGACGATCACCCAGTAGATCGGGTAGATCCGGACGAAGCGAGCCCGCAGGAAGCCCCGCCGGGTGCGGGCCCGACCCAGGGTCGTGTACAGGATGATGAAGCCGCTGAGGACGAAGAAGACGTCGACGCCGGCCTCGCCACGCTGGAAGAGCCCGCCGAGGAAGGCCCCGTCCATGCCGAGCATGGCGGGCGCGAAGTGGTCGAGGTGGAAGAACACGACCAGCGCCGCGGCCACGAACCGCAGCCCCTGGAGGGACGCGATGTGCTTGGGGCGGGCCGGCCGGTCCCCGGTTCCGTCCCCGCCCCGAGGGGCCCTCGCCCCATCGACCGCGGGCCGCGCCGCGCCGCTGGCCGCGCCGTCGGCGACCTGGCCCCCGTCGAGCGCCATCAAGGTCGACGATAGGCCAACGGCCGACGAGCGGCCAGCAGCCGGGCGGTAGACGGACGGACATACTGTAGGCCGATCGGGAGGCCTCGACGGCGACCGAGGGGCGGCGCGGCGCCGACGCGCCAACGCCGATCCGATGCTGCTACCGTGCGCCCCATCGTGGGCATCGACATCGCACCCTTCCGGACGAGCGACCCCGCCGGCTCCCTCGAGGTGGAGGTCGAGGGCGACCTGCCGCCGGACCTGCGCGGCCGCCTCCTCCGCACCACGCCGGCCGGGCTCGCGCACGCGGGCTGGGCCGCGGAGCACTGGTTCGACGGCCTGTGCATGCTCTACCGGTTTACGCTCGGCGAGCGACCCACCTTCCGCAGCGCGTGGCTCGACTCGGACTTCAAGCGCGAGGTGGAGGCGGGTCGGGTCACCCTCGGCTCCTTCGCGACCCGCCGCAACCCGCCGTTCTGGCACTGGCTGCTGCACCCCATCCAGGCCCAGACCGACAACTGCAACGTGAACGTGGTGCGGCACGGCGACCGCTACCTCGCCCTGACCGAGACGAACCGCACCCTCGAGGTCGACCCCGAGACTCTCGCGGTCCGGGGTCGCTTCGCCTACGAGGGCGAGGTGGCCTCCGCGGCCTCGACCCTCGCGCATCCTCGCTACCACGCGGGCCGCGAGCGGATCATCACGCTCTGCACCACGTACGGCCCGTCGTGCACCGTGGAGGTCGCGGCCATGGTGCCGGGCTCGGGCGCCCGCGCTCGGCTGAACGCCTGGAGCACCCCGCGCTGGCCGTATCTGCACGACTTCGGCCTGACCGATCGCTTCGCGGTGATCCTCGCCGTGCCCTTCACGCTGTACGGCGGCCGGCTGCTCTGGGCGACGCGCGGCCTCGCGCGCTTCCTGCGCTACGACGAGGGCGCGCCGCTCCGGCTGATCGTCGTGCCCCTCGACGGCGGCGAGCCTCGCCTCTTCGAGACCGATGGGTGCTTCATCTACCACCTGTTCAACGCGTACGAGGCCGACGGGGAGATCATCCTGGACGCGATCGAGCATGGCGGCGGCGACGCGATCTCGAAGCTGGAGGTGGCGGCGATCGCGGAGCGCCGGCCCGACCTCGGCGGCCGGGCGAGCCGCCTCCGGCTCGACCTCGCGCGCGGCCGCGTCACGCGCGAGCCCCTGACCGACGCCGTCTGCGAGTTTCCCCGGATCAACGACCGCAGGGCTCACATGCGGCCGTACCGGTACGGCTACGCCGCGAGCCTGGTCTCGCTCGAGGCCGACGGCGAGCGCCGGTACGAGGGGTCGCTCCTCAAGGTCGACACGAGCGGAGGCGAGACGCGGGCGTACGCGGACCACGACTGGATCCCCGGCGAGCCGATCTTCGTGCCGCGCGCCGCGGACGGGGACCTCGCGGAGGACGACGGCTACGTGCTGAGCGTCGCCTCCCACCGCCGCGAGGAGCGCACCCGCCTGTGGGTGCTGGACGCCACGACGCTCGAGCCCAGGGCGACGCTGACAGTGCCCACGCTGGTGCCCCTCGGCTTCCACGGGCACTTCGCTCGGGCCTGAGGTCGCCTTGGCGCAGGCCTCTTCGCGGCCCCAGCCGTAGCGGGCCGTCGGCCGGCGCGTACCCCGCTGCCAAGGAGCCTCCCTGCCCCGCGCTTCCCTTCCCCCGCCCGGCTCCTGGCCCGGGCGGATGGCCGCCTTCGTCGTCGCCCGCCCGCGGGCCGTGCTCGCGCTCGCCCTCGGCGCGGCTCTCGCCGCGGGGCTCGCGCTCCCGGCGCTCGAGGTCGACCCCTCGCCCCGCGCCCTGGTCGAGCCGTCGGCGGCCTCCCTCGACGCCCGCGCGCTCCTGCGCGAGCACGTCGGCGACACCGACCACGTGCTGGTGGTCCTCGTGGAGGCGGCCGACGTGCTGGAGCCGGAGGTGCTCGCCTATGTGCGTCGCGTCAGCCGCCACCTCGCCGCGGACCCGGAGGTCGCGGAGGTCCAGAGCGTCACCGAGGTGCCGCTCCCCCGCCCCCGGACCTTCGACGACCCGCCTCCGCCCCTCCCGCCTCCCACGGCCGTCCGGGCGCTGGAGGCGCTCGTCGCTTCGGCCCCGGACCGCTTCGAAGGCGGCGCGCTCGCCGCGTCGGCGCGCGTGGACGGCGTCGTGCTCGCGCCCCTCGGGGGCGACGTCGACGCCCTCCGGGACGCGGTGGCCCGCGTGCCGCTCCTCGACGGGCGGCTCGTCGACCGCCCCGGGCCCGACGGACGCCGGACCCTGACCGCGGTCGCGGCCCGCCTCGCCGTCGGCGACGACGAGGCCCTGGCCCGGACGACCGCGCGCCTGGCGGCCGAGGTGCAGGCCATGACGCGGCCGCCGGCCACGGAGATCCGGCTGACCGGGCGCCCCATGTTCTGGCTCGCGATGAGCGAGGGCCTCGCCCGTGACCAGCAGCGGCTCCTGCCGGCGGCGGTCGCCGTGTCGGGGCTCGTGCTCCTGCTCGCCTTCCGCTGGTGGCCGGCCGTCGTCCTGGCGACGGCGACGGTCGGGCTGACGGTGCTCGTGCTGCTCGGCGGCCTCGCCGCCCTCGGGCTCCCCCTCGATGTGCTGACGAACGTCGTGCCGGCGGTCCTGATCGTGCTCGGGGTCAGCGACGCGGTGCACCTGCTTCATCGGTACCGAGCCGAGTGGGCGCGCCATCGGGACCAGGCCCGCGCGGTGAACCGGACCGTCCGGGCGATGGCCCTGGCCTGCCTGTTCACCTCGCTGACCACCGCGGTCGGCTTCGCGTCCCTCGCCGTCTCGGAGACCGCGGCGCTCCGGCGCTTCGGCCTGGTCGCGGCCGGGGGCGTGCTCGTCGCGTACCTCGTGACCGTGACGTTCCTTCCGGCGGTGCTGCTGATGCTCCCGCCGCCTCCCGTGCCGCGCGGCACGCCCCGCCTGGAGGCGGGGCTCGCTGCGATCACCCGACGGGTGCTGGCCCGTCCGTGGCTCGCGGTGCTCGCGGCGGCGCTGGTGGCCGCGCCGGCGGTGCTCGGGGCCCGCCGGGTCGTCGTGGACACCCGGATGGCGGATCAGCTTCCTCCGTCGGCCCCGGTCCTCGAGGGGCTCCGGCGCATGGAGCGCTCCCTCGATGGGGTTCGCCCGCTCGAGGTCCTCGTCCGCCGCGTCGCCGGCGCGCCCCTGGACCCGGGGGAGGTGCTCGCCCGCCTCGACGCGGTCGCGACCTGGGCGCGCGGGCAGGCCGGGGTGCTCCGCGCCTCGACGGCCGACGACCTGCTCCGCGAGGAGCTCGCCTGGCTCAGCGGCGACCCCACCGCGCGCGAGGCCGCGCTGACCCGCGACCAGCGGGCGGCGCTGCTGACGCTCGCGGCCTCGGCCGGCGACGGTCCGTCGCCCCTGTCCGCCTACCTGTCGCCCGACCGACGCCTGGCGCGCCTCGAGATCCGTCTGGCGGATACCGGCGCCGCGGCATCCGTCGCATTCCTCGAGGCGCTCGAAGGGGTGCTGGAGCGTGAGCTCGACGAGCGGGCCTACGCGGTGGGCTGGACCGGCGACGCGGTCGACGGGACGCGGGCGATCGCGTCGGTCGAGCGGGACCTCGTCTCGAGCCTGGCCCTGGCTGCGGCGATGATCGGGCTCTTCCTGGTGGCGCTGTTCCGGAGCCTTCGCCTCGCGCTCCTGGCGCTCCCCGCGAACGCGCTCCCGCTGGTCCTCACCGCGGCCTGGATGGCGTGGCGCGGCATCCCGCTCGACGGCGCGACGGCCGCGATCTTCAGCGTTGGCCTCGGCCTGGCGGTCGACGATACGATCCACGTCATCGCGCGGTTCCGGGAGGAGCGTCGCCGGACGCCGGACATCGGCGCCGCGGTGATCGCGTCCCAGCGCGAGGCGGGCTGGGCCGTCACGGTGACCAGCCTCGTGTTCGCGCTGGGGTTCTCCGTCCTGCTCGCCAGCGCGTTCGTCCCGGTGCGCCTGTTCGGGGAGCTCGTGGCGGTCACGGTCGTCGGCTGCTTCCTCGCGCTGGTGGGCCTCCAGCCCGCGCTCCTGGCGCTGGGTGCGAGGCGCCGGTGAGCTCCTGCCCGGCCTGCGGGGGGGCGACCGTCGCCGTCGAGCGCATCGACGCGAGGCACCTCCGGCGGCTGTGGCGCCTCGCGCTCGGCGTCGACGCGGACGCCGAGCTCGACCGCGACGGGGCGCTCTCGCTCCACCGCTGCGCAGGCTGCGGGACCCTCGCGTTCGCGCCGCGCCGGGAGGCCTCGCCGGCGTTCTACGACCGGCTCCGGAGGCGCCCTTGGTACGAGCCGGGGTCGAAGCGCGAGTTCCGGCTGGCCGCCGAGCTGCTCCCTCCGGGAGCCCGGATCCTCGACCTCGGCGGGGGATGCGGAGCCTTCGCCCGCGCGGCGCCCCACCTGGAGGTCACGGTGGTGGAGGCGGGTACGCCGTGGCCCGAGGGCCGCTTCGACGGAGGCTGCGCGTTCCAGGTGCTCGAGCACGTCGCGGAGCCCCTTGCGCTGCTCCGGCGGCTGGCCGCCTCGGTGAGGCCCGGCGGACGCCTGGTCGTCGGGGTCCCGAACGCCGAGAGCTACCTCGACCGCCTGGAGAACCTCCCGCTGGACGGGCCGCCGCACCACCTGTCGCGCTTCACGCCGGCGGGGCTGCGCCGGCTGGCGGCGCGGGCAGGCCTCGCCGCGGTGGTGCTCCTCGAGGCCCCGGTCGAGCCCTGGGAGCGGACGCTCCACGCGATGGCCACGCGCGCACCGCGGCGCGGGCCGTACTACCCCGCCGGGGCGACGGCGATCGCTCGGCTCGTGGGGGCTCGGATCCTGGCTGCGCTCCGACCGACGGAGCCGGCCTCCGGCGAGCCGGGCGCCACCCTGGTCGCAGTCGGGCGCGCGCCCGGGCCGGTGGGACCTCCCCCGGCCGAGGTGGCACGCTGAGCCCGTGGACGCGCCGGCGGACGAGGACGGCCTGCTCCGCGGGTTCCTGCGCTACGCACGGGTCCGGGACCTTCGGATCCTGACCCCGATCGGCGTGGTCGAGGCCTACGCGCGCTACCAGCGGCTGCGAGCACGAGGAGAGCACGTGCTCCCCGAGGCCGAGCCCTTCGATCCCGTCTTCAGCCGCTGGCTCGGCCGCGCCGTGCTCCGCACTGCGGGGCGCTACTTCCGGATGCGCGTCGAGGGCCTCGAGCACGTCCCGGCGAACGGCCCGGCCCTGATCGTCGCCAACCACAACGGCGCTGGCCTGCCGATGGACAGCCTCCTGACCTTCGCCGCCCTGGTCGAGCGCCTGGGCGCGGCCCGAGCGCCTCGCTTCCTCGTGCACGACCTCGTCGCCTCGGACCCGGTCATCTCACGGTACGCGAGCCGGATGGGCGCCCTGCGCGCCTCGCCGGACGCCGCCGGGAGGGCGCTCGATGCGGGGCACCTCGTCGTCGTGTATCCGGGCTCCGACCTGGACGCCTACCGGCCCTTCCGGGCCCGGCACCGGATCCGGCTCGGCGGGCGCCGTGGCTTCGCCCGCCTCGCGCTCGCGGCCGGGGTGCCGATCGTGCCGCTGGTCAGCGTGGGGACCCACGAGCAGCTCGTGGTGCTCGACGACGGGCGATGGCTGGCCCGGTGGGTGGGCGCCGACCGGCGCTTCCGCCTGAAGGCCCTGCCGATCTCCCTTTGCCTTCCATGGGGCCTCGCGGTCGGGCCCTTCCCCTACCTCCCCCTGCCGGCCCAGACGACGTTGGCCTTCGGCCCGCCGATCGGGCCGTCGCGCCCGGGGGCGCCAGAGGCCGACCGGGCGCGCGTCGACGCGCTCTACGCCCGTACGGAGCGGGCCATGCAGGACCGGATGAGCCGCCTGGCGCGAGGGCGTCGGCCGCTCCTCGGCACGCCCCCGCGGAGCGTGGTCACGCCGCCGGCCGACCCGCCTCGTCCCCGTCGACGAAGAACCGTCGAAGGAGGAGGTTCACCTCGCCCGCGCGGCAGAGGTTGAGGCCGTGGCCGGCGCCCGCCACGACGCTCAGCGTCCCTCGGGGCAGGCCGGCGGCGAGGGCTTCGGTGTCCATCGGGTCGACCAGCACGTCGGCGTCGCCGCCGATCACGAGGGCCGGGTGGTCGAGCTCGCCGAGCCGGGGCCGTAGGTCGACCCGGAGCAGCCCGAGGAGCTGGGCGGCGAACACGTCGGGGCGGATCGCGCTGCGGGTCGCGCGCTCGACCTCGTCGAGGAAGAGGCGCTCCACCGCGGGCTCGCTCGCGCTGGGGCACAGGTAGGGGAGCCACGCCTCCGCGACCTTGGCCGGGACCTCCTCGCGGCGAGCGCCGCTGACCACCCAGTCGGTCCCCATCCGGAGCGCGAGGCGCGCCGATAGGCGCAGGGGCGCGGGCCGGACGCGCGCGGCGGTGGCGATCAGGGCGAGGCGCGCAGCGCGCTGCGGGGCGGCGAGGGCCGCGCTCAGGACGACCGCCCCGCCCATGCTCTGGCCGACGAGGTGGGCGCGCTCGACCTCGAGGTGGTCGAGGAGCGCGACGAGGTCGGAGGCGAGTGTCCGGATCCGGTAGTCCCCCCGCCGCGAGCGGGCGCTGCGGCCGGTCCCGCGCGCGTCGAACGTGATGACCGTTCGGTCCTGGCGGAGCGCCTCGACCTGGGGTTCCCAGGCGCCGCCGTCGAAGCCGAGGCCCATCGAGAGCACGACGGGCGTGGCCTCCCGGTCGGCGCCGGCGTCCCGGTGCAGCTCGTAGTGGAGCTCCGTGTCGGCGAGGGCGAGGCGGGGCATGGCGTCCGCCTCAGCGGGCGTTGGCCGACTGGCTGTTGAGGCTCCAGTCGTAGGGGAGATAGGCGACGTCGACGTCGCCGGCCTCGGCCGCCGCGGCGAGGTCCGCGTTGAACCTCGAGGCGAAGGCGAGCTCGGACCCCGCGACCGCCTCGAAGTCCTGGTGGTACCAGAGGTAGAGCCGGGTCAGGGAGACGCGCTGACCGTCGAGCTGAAACCAGCGCGTCCCGTCGGTGTGAGCCCGCTCGGCGGCGCGCTGCAGGTCCTCGTCGAGGGTCTCGTCCTCGTAGGCCGCCCGGGCGAGGGCCGGGCAGCCCACGGAGGCGCAGTTCACGGCGAAGTGGATGCGCGGGTCCCGGAAGTTCTCCCGGATCATCTGGTGCTCGATCTCGTCGAGGCTGACCGTGCGCCCGCCGAGGTTCCAGCGCTGCGCGGTCCAGCGCTCGGCCTCCGGGATGTCCTTGATGCTCTCGAGGGGCGCGTGGTCGAGGATCAGGCGTAGCGTGAACGCGTTGTAGGCGTTGATCAGGAGCGCCAGCTTGCCGTCCCGGCTCAGGGCGTCGTAGTCCGCGGTGGCGACCTCCGCGAGGTAGGCGTCGAGCTCCGACGGGTCGTCACGCAGGGCGGCGTAGTCGACCCACCCGTCCTCGTCGACGACGCGCTCGAGGAGCCGGGTGAAGCGGCCGTGGTCGAAGCGCTCGCCGTCCTCCGCGTGGCGCTCCTCCAAGGCGGCGGTGCGGGGGCCGAGGCCGAGGTTGACCCCGATCCGCTCGAGGGTCGCGCCGCCGCACCCCTCGGCGCAGCCGAGGCTGAAGAGGAAGACGAGGGCGAGGGCGTGGGTCCGGGCGTGCTGCATGAGCGCTGGCAGGCCTAGGTCCAGCGCGGCGCGAAGTTACCGCGGAGCCGCGCCGACCTTGGAGCCGCGCCGAGCCGCGCTGACCTTGGAGCCGCGCCGACCTTGGAGCCGCGCCGACCTTGGAGCCGCGCCGACGTTGGAGCCGCGCTGACCTTGGAGCCGCGCGCTGGTGCCCCCGCCTCGCCGAGCGGTTCGGGCTGAGGCACCCTTCGCGGGTGTCGGCCCCGCCGAGCGTCTCCGTGGTGATCCCCACCGTCAACGAGGAGGCCAGCCTGCCCGGCACGCTGGCCTGCCTGCGTGGCCTCGACCCGCCTCCCCTCGAGGTGATCGTCGTCGATGGGGGCAGCGCGGACGCCACGGCGCGCATCGCCGCGAGGTGGGGCGCGCGGGTCGTGGAGGTGCGGCCGCCGGGCCGAGCCCGCCAGCTCGATGCGGGCGCGCGGCGCGCGACCGGCTCGATCCTGTGCTTCCTCCACGCCGACACCGTCGTCCCCCCCCACGCCATGAGGACGATCGGCCGGACCCTGGAGGACCCGACGGTGGCCCTCGCCGGGTTCACGTCGATCATGCGCGGGGAGCGCGGTGTCCAGCGCGTCACGTCGTTCCACAACTGGATCAAGACGTACTACGCGCCGATGCTCTACCGCCCCTTCGCGGGGCTGTTCCGGGGGCTGCGGCTGCTGTTCGGCGACCAGGTCATGTTCTGCCGCCGCGGCGACTACCTCGCCGTCGGGGGCTTCGATCCGGAGGCGCCGATCATGGAGGAGGCGGACCTCTGTCTGAGGCTCAACCGCCTCGGCCGGATCCGCCAGCTCTCCGAGCGGGTGTACTCCTCGGATCGGCGCGTGGCGAAGTGGGGGGTCCTACGCGCCAACCTGCTGTACCTGACCGTGGCCCTCGGCTGGGGCGTCGGCTACCCGAAGGAGCGGCTGCGCATGCTCTACGAGGACGTCCGCTGAGCGTGGCCGGCCCGGCTACTCCGCGGCCCGGAAGGAGGCGACGAGGGCCTCGAAGGCGTCCTCGGCCCGGCTGACGTCGTCCGCCGGTCCCACGAGCTTGAAGAAGACCGGCCCCTGCGGCCCTTCCACGATCGCCGCGAGCATCCGGTGGTCCGCCTGGGGCCCCGCGACCGGCCGACCCGGGATCGCCATGCCCTGGTAGGAGCCCGAGACGTCGATCTGGGTGACCGGCAGGTTGTGGACGGTGGCCTCCGTGACCGTCGGCTCGGCGGGGGCGAACTGCCCGACCCAGCGCGCGACGTTCGCCTCCACGCCGCCTCCCCCACCCGGGAAGAAGAACACCCCCAGCACCGCCTGGTCGCTGCCCTCGACGACGTACTCGGCGGCGCGCATCGCGCTCTCGGGCGCCCGGTACACGAGCGGCGACGACGCGGTGAAGATCACGCCGGCGACCGCCGGGCGCTCGGGGTCGAAGGACGACGGCGTCGCGCCCGCGGGGCGCTGCGCGCCGGGCATCGGCGGGTGGTCGGCAGGGAGGTAGGGTGCCCGGGCCGGGGCCGGGGGTCGGTCGCCCGGCGCCTCGCCCTCCGGGGCCGAAGGGCGGGGCGAGGGGGGCGC
>JBHJHB010000041.1:0-74757 GCA_050331215.1 Sandaracinaceae bacterium
GCGCGGCGGCCCCGGGGGCGCAGGCACGCCCGGCGGGCGCGGCGCGGCCGGCAGCTCGCCGAGGACCGGCGCAGCGCGGCCGACCGTCTCGAGAGGCGGATCGCCGGCCACGGTGGGCTCGCCCACACCCGACCCTGGCGCCTCGCCGGGGGCGGCCGGCTCCGGCGTGAACGCCGGCCGGTCGGCTGCGGCGTAGGGCTCCTCCTCCGGGCGGGTCAGCGGGGTGCCAGGCGCGGGCGTGGGCCGCACGGACTGGATCAGCCGCTCCGAGCCCTTGCCCGCCGCCGCGAAGGGCCCGGAGGAGTCGCGCCGGGCCGCGTTGGTGAGCAGCGGCGCGAACTCGTCGCGCCCCACCTCGAGCCGATGCGCGGAGGCGATGTCGATGATCACGTAGCTGAGGTCGTGCTCCCGCGCGTAGCTGAACGCGGCTCGGGTGCCGATCTCGCGGCTGCCGCAGGTCCCGTCGGGCTCGAGCCAGCCGAACCGGCGCGCAGCCTCCTGCACCTCGTCGTCGTCGGTGAACACCGGCAGGGCGGCCATGCCCTCGCTGTTGACCAGCGTCCGCCACCCCTCGACCCCCCCGGGCCACGGCACGACCCGGACCGTGCGCTGGGCGAGCGCGACCAGGGCATCGACCTTCGCCTGGCCCCCCGCCCGGGCGTCAACCAAGAGCCGGTGGAGAGCGCCGAGGACCGTATCGGTGGGGGTCTCGACCACGGGCCCGGATTCTAGCGTGATTCCGGATCCTGGTGAGATTTCTGGCTCGTGTGGCGGTGCTTGCGCAGAAGCCGCTTGAAGTACATCCGGTCGAGGCTCGACGCGGCCGCCGCGCGGCTGAAGTTTCCGTCGAAGCGGGCGAGCTGGCGCCGGAGGTACGCCGCCTCGAAGCGCGCCACGACCTCCTGCTTCAAGGCGCTGAAGGGGCGGTCGAGGTCCACCTCGCTCTCCACGCCCCCGGCGGGTGGCTCGGCCGGCCCGGCGGCCGCCTCTCCGCGGAGGGTCGGCGGCTCCAAGCTCACCGGGTCGTCGCCCCCGCTCAGGACCAGCGTGCGTTCGATCAGGTTGGCGAGCTCCCGGACGTTGCCCGGCCACGGATGGGCCTTCAAGCGCGCGAGGTTGGGCGCCGAGAGGGAGGCGACCAGGTCGGCCGCCCGCTCCGGGTCGTGGGGGAGCGCGCGGCCGATCAGGTGCTCCACCAGGAGCGGGATGTCGTCGGGACGCTCCCGGAGGGGCGGCAGGACCACGCGGACGACGGCGAGGCGGTAGTAGAGGTCCTCGCGGAACGCGCCCTGGTTGACCGCCTGGGCGAGGTCGCGGTTGGTCGCGGCGACGAGGCGCACGTCGACCGTCCGGCTCGTCGTGCCTCCCAGGCGACGCACCTCGCGCCGCTCGAGGGCCCGGAGCAGCTTCGGCTGCAGCTCGAGGGGCAGCTCGCCGAGCTCGTCGAGGAACAGCGTCCCTCCGTCGGCCTCCTCGAGGCGGCCGAGCCGGCGCGTGGTCGCCCCGGTGAAGGCGCCGCGCTCGTGGCCGAACAGCTCGCTCTCGAGCAGGTCAGCGGGGATCGCCGCGCAGTCGAACACCACGAAGGGCCCGCCGGCGCGGGGGCTCGCGGCGTGGACCGCCTCGGCGACCAGCTCCTTGCCGGTCCCGCTCTCGCCCTCCACGAGGATCGTCGCGTCGCTCCGGGCTGCGCGCGCCAGCAAGGCGAAGACCTCCCGCATCGCGACGCTGCGGCCGAGCAGGGGCCCGAAGCGGTCGCCGTCGGCCAACGGCACCTCCACCTCCCGGTCGAGGGGCCGCAACCGCAGCTCGGAGTCGCCGACGCGGATGCGGGCCTCGGGCCGGAGGTAGACGTCGAGCGCGCGCACCCCGTCGACGAACGTGCCGTTCGTGCTGCCGAGGTCGGTGAGGCGGTAGCCGTGCTCGTCGATGCGGAGCTCGAGGTGCAGGCGGCTGACCTTGGGGTCGTCGACCTCGATGTCGGCGCCGCCCCGGCTCCCCACCCGGACCCGGGCCTCGGTGACCTCCTGCTCGCGCGGGGGCAGGCCCGGCGTGAAGACCTCGAGGCGGTAGGCGCGGAGCCGCCGGCCGCCGGCCGCGCGCGGCGTCACGGGGCTCGCGACGGTGCGCAGTCGGTCGTCGGTCACGGGTCGGTCTCCTCGACCACGGTCCGGTACACGCTGTAGGGCTCGTCGCTCGCGAGGGCCGCGAGGGCCTGGCCGAGCCGCTCGTCGAACGCCGCCCCCGCCCCGGGTTCGCCGTCGACGAGGGTGGGGACGTCGGCGCCCGGGTCCCGGGCGTGGACCGCGTCGGCGACCTCGGCCGCCAGCTCCGCGCTCGACAGGAGAACCCGCTGCTCGACCGCGAGCGCCGCGAGCTCCCGGCGCACCTGGCCGGCCGTGGCGTGGCGACGGCGCGGGTCCAGGCTGAGGGCCTTCGCGAGGATCGCGTGGAGCCCCCGGGGGACCGCGCCGCGGACCGACGCCAGGGCGCGGTCCGGCCCCTCGAGGACGCGCGGGATCGCCGCCGCCCCGTCGCCCCCGACCAGGCGCCGCCCAGCCACCATCTCGTAGAGCACCGCGGCCACGGCGTACAGATCGGCGCGGGCGTCCACGGGGTCGCCGCGCACCTGCTCCGGAGGCATGTAGGGGATCTTGCCCTTCAGCCGACCGACCACGGAGCCCACGTCCCGCAGGGTGCTCTTGGCGACGCCGAAGTCGGCGACCTTCACCTCCCCTTCCCGGGACAGGAGCAGATTCCCGGGGGAGACGTCCCGGTGGACGATCGCGAGCGGACACCCGTCCTCTCCGGTACGCCGGTGGGCGTAGTCGAGCCCCTGGAGCGCCTCGACCGCGATGTAGAGGGCGACGCCGAGGGGCAGCGCCCGCCCGCGCTGACGCCGCGCGAGGAGCGCGGCGAGGTCGAGCCCCTCCACGTACTCCATGGCGAGGAACCATCGCCCGTCCACCGTTCCGACGTCGAAGGCCTGCACCACGTTGGCGTGGGACAGCGCCATCGCGACCTTCATCTCCTCGACGAACAGCCGCGCGAAGCTCGGCTGCCCGGCGAGGTCCTTCCGGACCAGCTTGAGGGCCACGGGCCGGCGGACACCGCCCACCGTCTCGATCCGCGCGCGCAGCACCTCGCCCATGCCGCCGACCCCGAGGACGCCTTCGACGATGTACCGTCCGATCCGCTCCTCGCCGCCCAGCTCGCGCCCTCCTGACGCACAGCATACCAACGGGTCCGCGGCGGGAGACGGGAGCCGCGCGGGCTCAGGCGGCGTCGGTCGGCTCGGCGCTCGGCAGGGGCGACCGGGCCAGGGCCCCGAGCCAGGGCACGAAGCCGGTGCGCCAGATGCTGCGCAGGACGAGCAGGGCAAGCAGGACCGCGGAGGCGATCGACACAGGGGGCCAGGGCGAGCCGACCGGGCCGACCGGAAGCGGGACGCCCTCGGCGCCGAGAACCGCGAGCCCGGCGCCGCCGAGGGCGGCGACCACGGCCACGGCGGCCCGCGCGCGCACGGGAAGGCCCGGCGTCGCGAGGGTCGCGCCCGCCCGACCGAGCAGCACCCCCGCCAGGAGCGTCGCGGCGGACACGCCCTTGCCGAGGAGCACCGCGAGGAGCGGAGTGGCGGCAGCCGGGCTGACCGCGGTCGCGATCGCGGCCGCCGCCGTCGCCGTCCCCGCGCCGAGGGCGCCCTCCGCGCCCTCCTGCCCCACCAGCACCTCGGCCGCCGCTGCCGCGAGGAGCCCGGCGGTCAACCACGGGGCGACCTCGAGGGTCACGGCGTCGAGGCGCGAGCCGAAGCCGGACGAGGGGGGCGGCGCAGCCTCCCTCGCGTGGGACGGCGCGGCAGGGCGGCCACCCAGCCGGGCCGCCGCGACCGCGGCGCCGACCGTCACGAGCCGGAGCACGGCGAGGACCGGCCCGAG
The DNA here is from genome assembly GCA_050331215.1 of Sandaracinaceae bacterium. Lineage (GTDB taxonomy): Bacteria > Myxococcota_A > Polyangia > Polyangiales > Sandaracinaceae > JBHJHB01. The sequence goes on from JBHJHB010000041.1 coordinate 3,936, forward strand.
GAGGGCGACGCTGAGCACCAGGGTCTCGGCGCGGCGCTCGCCGGCGGCGACCGGCACCTCGGCCCACCGGGCCGTGAGCCGGTCGACGGCGCGACCGAAGGCCGCCGACAGGACGAGGCCTGCCAGGATGGCCGGCGCGGCCGCGAGCGTCAGACGGGCGAGGGCGAGGGCCAGCTCCGCGCGCATCTCGGCCGCGCCGTGGTGGTGGACGTGACCGCCGACGAACAGGACCAGCGCGCCCGCCCCGAGGGCGAGCCCGTCGAGCAGCCGCTCTCGGACGCCGGCGGGCTCGCGCCCCTCGTCGTGGAGGTCGTGGAGCACGACGTGGAGCAGCAGGCCGGCCACCGCGGCGGCGACCCAGGGCTCCGCGGCGCTGAAGGCGGGGACGGGCACGAGGTAGGCGACGCCGACGCCCAGGAAGGTCGCCGCGCCGAGGCCGAGGGCGCGCAGCAGCCCGGCCCTCAGGCCTCGGGCCCGGCTGAAGGCGAGGACGACCAGCGCGGTGACCGGGACCGTGTGGGCGGCGAGGGCAACGAACACGTCGTGATGGTCGTGGCCCACGTGGGCGCCGTTGGCGTAAGCGCCAAGCCCGAGGCCGTCGCCGAGGCGGTGGATCAGGAGGCCGCCGTAGCTGATCTCGAGGCCGACGGTGCGGGGGCCCTCACCGGACGCGGCGAGGCGCTCGAGGACGGCGGGCAGCGCCATCCCGAGGCCGAGGGCGAGCAGGGCCGCCGGGCCGACCGCGGCGAGCGCGTCGGGCAGGAGCTGGGACAGCACCACCGCGAGGGCCGACACCACCGCGAAGGTGCGGACGGCCCCGAGGGCCCATGCTGTCCGGCTCAGACCGAGGGCGGTGCCGAGGGCCAGGGCCACGGCGGCGATGACGAGGGCGAGGACCACGCGGCGTCGACTTCCAGATGCGACCCGATTACATGTAGCCCTTTCCATGTACTGCACGAGCGCGCGGCGATCGAGAGCCGAGAACGTTTGTGCGCGCCCGGGGCGGGCGGTAGGATGAGCGCGTGCCGGAGATGCCGACGACCGCTCAGCTCAAGGTCAAGCTCCGCGACGCCGGCCTTCGCGCCACCAGCGCCCGGGTGGCCGTCCTGAGCTGCCTCCTGAGCGCCGACGCGCCGCTGACGCACGGCGAGGTGTGCGAGCGGGTGGGCGACATGAGCTTCGACCGCGCGACCATCTACCGGAACCTCACCGACCTCACCGAGGCCGGTCTGGCGAACCGGTCCGACCTCGGCGACCACCTGTGGCGCTTCGAGGCGGCCCGCCCGGAGGACGGCGCCGACGAGGGCGTGCACCCGCACTTCGTCTGCCGGGAGTGCGGGATCGTGTCCTGCCTTCCCGATGGAGCGATCGCCGTGCGCTTCGGGCCCGCGGTGCCTCGGTCGGTCCGGGCTGCCGAGGTGGAGGTCCAGCTGCGGGGCGTGTGCAACGCCTGCGCCTGAGGGCCGAGTGGCCCCCGGGACGCCTCGACACGTGACGCGCAGCCTGTAGCTACCCGCCCCGGGTGCCTGTCCTTGTCGCGGGTCGCCGTGCGCGTCGACCCCGCTCGCCGGAGCGTCTACGCTGGAACCCGCGTGCTGACACGGATCGAGGTCGACGGCTTCAAGAACCTCCTCGGCTTCCACGTGGACCTCGGGCCCTACACCTGTGTCGCCGGGCCCAACGCCACCGGCAAGTCGAATCTCTTCGACGCGCTCCGCTTCCTCTCGCTCCTCGCCGACTACCCGATCATGGAGGCGGCACAACGCGTGCGCAGCGCGGCGGGTCAGCCGAGCGATCCGCGGGATCTCTTCTGGACCGACGGCGAGCGTCGTGCCCAAGAGATGTCGTTCGCCGTCGAGCTGATCGTCCCCCGGGAGGTGGTCGACGACTTCGGCCGGTCCACCAACGCGACGTCGACCTTCCTCCGCTACGAGCTCGTCCTCGGTCACGAGGGCGCTTCCAACGTGACTGGGTTCGAGCACCTCGGCCGTCTCGTGCTTCGACGCGAACAGCTCTCCTACATCACCAAGGGAGACGCAGCAGGGCATCTCCGGTTCCCCCATGGGGTGGGTACCTTCCGAGACGCCATCGTCCACAACCAGCGCAAGGGTGGCGACTTCATCTCCACCGTGGAGGAAGATGGCCACCTGACCATCCGGGTGCACCAGGACGGGGGAAGCCGCGGGCAGCCGAAGCCCTCCCCCGCCACCTCGGCGCCCAAGACGATCCTCGGGACCACCACCACGTCTTCGGACCCGACGATCCTAGCCGCTCGGCGCGAGCTGCAGTCGTGGCGCTTCCTGGCCTTCGAGCCATCGGCCATGCGCGCCCCGGACGCGTTCGTGGTCGCTGCCTCCGCCAAGTCGGCGCAGATCGCCGCCAACGGCGGCCACATGGCGGCCGCTCTTTATCGCCTGGCGATGGATACCGCCCGCCGCACCGGCAGCGAGCCCGAGGACGTCTACGCTCGCGTAGCCACGCGAGCCGCCGAGCTGATCCGTGTCGCGGACCTTCGGATCGACCGGGACGACACGCGGGAGCTGCTCACCCTCGAGCTGAGCGAAGTCGGCCGGGGGTTCATGCCGGCGCGGGCGCTTTCCGACGGTACTCTGCGCTTTCTCGCACTGTGCCTCATCGAGTCCGACCCCGACACCCTCGGGCTCTGGTGCATCGAAGAGCCCGAGAACGGCATCCACCCGGCGCGGATCGAAGCGATGGTCCGTCTCGTCCGGGAGCTCGCGGTCGACCCGCAGGACACGCCCAGTCCAGACAATCCACTGCGTCAGGTCCTCGTGAACACGCACTCGCCGCACTTCGTGCAGCTGCAGAATCCGGCCGACTTGCTCCTCGCCACGGAGGCGACGGTCCGAGGCCCGGCGGATCGCCCAGCCACGGCGCTCAGGCTGCGCCCGCTCGCCGACACCTGGCGCTGCTCCCCAGCCGAGGCGGGGGTCGGCATGAGCGCCGTCATCGCCTACCTGACGGCGCCGCCGAACGCTCAGCTCACCCTCGACGAGGACGCACTGGCAGCCGAGTGATCCGCTTCCTCTTCGTGGGCGAGGGGACTTCGGACGACGGTCTCGTCCCTCATCTCGAGGCGCTGCTCGTCGAGGCCGGCGCCGACGCAGCAGAAGGTGAGACGGTCGACTACGGACGACTGCGGATCGCCAAGCCGGGTCGGCGGACCGTCAGCGCGAAGCTCGGGATCGGCCTGCGTCTCGCGGCGCCGGTGGACATGGTGTTCGTCCATCGCGACGCCGATTCTCGTGACCCGGAGCCACGACGACGCGAGGTCGCGAACGCCGTCGCCGCCATCTGCGCCGTGCCGCGGCACGTGCCGGTAGTCCCGGTGCAGGAGCTGGAAGCCTGGCTACTCGTGGACGAGGAGGCCATTCGCCTTGTGGCCGGGCGCCCGTCCGGCCGGAGGGCTCTCGGGCTGCCGTCCAGGACCGAGCGAGTCGAAGAGCTCAGCCGACCGAAGGAGCTCTTGAATCGGGCGATCCTCGAAGCTTCCGAGACCACGGGTCGCCGCCGAGAGAAGCTCGAGAGGAGGCTCCCGCACCTTCGGCGGCTCCTGCTGGAGCGCCTCGATCGGAACGGCCCGGTTCGCCGACTCTCGGCCTGGAAGCGCCTGGTCGCCGACACCCGGAGTGCGGTCGCAGCGCATCTGCGTCACCCGTAGCGCTCCGGCGAAGCGCCCCGGCAGCGGATCGCCGGCCTCTCTGGAGAAGCATTCAGCCCGCTCCCAGCAGATCGGCACGCCGCGGCCCTTGCGGCGCCGACGGCCCGAGAGGGACCACGGCCCTCGACCCGGGATCCTGCGAGGCGCGCCGCGCCGTCGCGCCCTCCGCCTCGCGCGTGTACATGGGCGGCGCCTCCCGGCCGCCCGCGCCGGGGCGCCTACCCCGGAGCCCTCATGCCGCGCGCCATCATCGAGCCCTTCCGGATCAAGTCCGTCGAGCCGATCCGCCACAGCACCCGCGAGGAGCGGGCCCGCCTCGTCGCCGAGGCCGGCTACAACCTCTTCAAGCTCCACGCCGACGACGTGATGATCGACCTGCTCACGGACTCCGGAACGGGAGCGATGAGCGCCGACCAGTGGGCCGGGGTGCAGCGCGGGGACGAGAGCTACGCGGGCTCGCCGTCATGGTTCCGCTTCGAGGCGGCCGTCCGGGACCTCTTCCCCTTCCGCCACATCATCCCCACCCATCAGGGGCGCGCGGCGGAGAAGATCCTCTTCTCGGGGGTCGGCGGGCCCGGGAAGATCGTCCCGAACAACACCCACTTCGACACGACCCGGGCGAACGTGGAGTTCACCGGCGCCGAGGCCGTCGATCTGCTGCGCCCCGAGGGCAGGGACTCGGCGCTCGAGCACCCCTTCAAGGGCGACCTCGACGTGACCGCCCTCGATGCGCTGCTCTCCGAGCACGGCCGGGCGGCTGTGCCGGTGGTCTTCGTCACCGTCACCAACAACTCGGGCGGCGGTCAGCCGGTAAGCCTCGGCAACCTCCGCGCGGTGCGCGAGGTGTGCGACGCGCACGGCGTGCCGCTCTTCCTCGACGCCTGCCGCTTCGCCGAAAACGCCTGGTTCATCCGCACGCGCGAGCCGGGCCAGGGGGATCGGGACGTCAAGGACATCGTGCGCGACATGGCCGCCCTGGCGGACGGCATGACGATGAGCGCCAAGAAGGACGGGCTCGCCAACATCGGTGGCTGGCTCGCCCTCGACGACGATGACATCGCGCTTCAATGCCGGAACCTCCTGATCCTCACCGAGGGCTTCCCGACCTACGGGGGGCTCTCGGGCCGGGACCTGGAGGCGATCGCCCAGGGCCTCGAGGAGGTGACTCACCACGACTACCTCCACTACCGGATCCGCAGCACGGCCTACCTCGGCGAGGGCCTGATCGGCGGCGGCGTCCCGATCATGCGCCCGGTCGGCGGCCACGCGGTCTACCTCGACGCGAGGGCGCTCCTGCCGCAGGTGCCGCCGCTCTCCTTCCCGGGTCAGGCGCTCGCGGTCGCCCTCTACGTGGAGGCGGGCATCCGGAGCTGCGAGATCGGGTCCGTGATGTTCGGGCGCCACCCCGACGGGAGCGAGACGCCCGCCGCGATGGAGCTCGTGCGCCTCGCCATCCCGCGCCGCACCTACACCCAGAGCCACATGGACTACGTGGTGGAGGCGGTCCTGGAGGTCGCGGCGATGGCGGCGGAGCTCCCCGGCTATCGCATCGTGGAGGAGCCGCCGGCGCTCCGGCACTTCACCGCGCGGTTCGCGCCGATCGGCTGAGGCCGCGTCCACGCGAACGGAACGGGCCCGCCGCGCCGAGCTACTCCGCGTCGTCGTCCACGCGGCGGATCGGCGGCAGCTGCCACGTCCGGTCCAGGATCGGCGCTCGCGGAAGGTACATCCTGAGGATCGGTCGGAAGGGCCCCTCCGGCGCGGGCAGCCAGTTGCTGCGCGGGGCGTCGGGCGGGGGCTCGTGGCCGAGGTGGATCGTCAGCGAGCCGTCGCGGCCCCGGCGCAGGCCTCGGGTGCGGTCGCCGATCGAGTAGCGGGCGATCGCGTTGTCGACCAGCCAGTAGTTCGGGTGGTCGTACATCGTGACCGACCAGAAGGCATCGACCGGGGGCGGGGTCGGGAAGGTCAGCTCGTAGCGGTGCTCGCCGCTGAGCTGGCGTCCTTCGCTGTCGACCAGGATGCCCGCGTAGGCCGCCTCGTAGCCGTGGTTCCCCCACAGCCCGGCGCGGGCCGCGAACGCGCGCGCCTGGAAGGCGGCCTGCCGATCGCCGATCTTCCATTCGTCGCTGTCGATCGTGCCGACTCCGAAGTGGTCGAGGTTGTAGTCGAAGAGGTGGAGCAGGAACTGCCACCCATGCGGGGTGGTGTTGCCGCCGGCCGTCAGCCGCTCCTCGAGGGCCTCCTCGGCCACCTCCCGGCCGGCGGTCAGCGCCCGGCGTAGCTCCGGCCGGGGGTTCCGGTAGGGGCTCTCCGGCCCCACGGCGAGGAGGCCGAGGGGCTCGAAGCGCGCGACGTAGGCCCGCTCCGCCTCGGGGGGCGGGTTGAGCTGCATCCAGACCCGGAGCTTGTCCCAGAACACCAGCTCTTCGGGCACCTCCTGGTCGTAGGCGCCAACGGGACGGTCCCCGATCGCTCGCTCGTCGCGCTCCGGCCGCTCGGGGTAGAGGCTCAGCGGCGTGACCCAGGTCTGTTCCTGCACGCGGCGCGCGGCGGGCACGTCGCCCTGCCCATCGACCGACACGCGGCCCACGACCGTGAAGAACCGCGTCGGCGTCCGGAGGAGCGTCACGCCCTCCGGCACCTCCCCCGCCCATCCGGGCCCCGCGAGCAGGTACCGGCCAGCGCGCCCGCCGCTCCCCCGTGTGCCGAGGTAGGCGAAGTTGTTGGTCCACGCATCGACGAACTGAAGCACCAGGTAGCGCTCGCCGGTGGCCGGCACGTTCAGCACCAGCGGCTCGTCCCCCACGTCGGCCTGGAGCATGTGGTAGAGGGTGTCGTTGTTGACCGAAACGAAGCGGTCCTCCGGACGGGCGAGGCGCGTCGCCGAGCCGAAGAGGTTGAGCGGCGCGGCGAAGGCGAGCTCGTCGGTCGAGGTGGCGCGGAACATCTCGTCGCGCTGATAGACCGCCGGGTAGCCGTAGACCCACGCCTCGGCGGCCAGCGCGGTGAGCGCCTCGACGGTGGGGCCGGCGGCCTCGGCCGATGCCCCGCCCGTCGAGGTGGCGGCGGGGTCGGCCGCTCCGCTCGGGTCAGCGCCGCCGCAGGCGATCACGAAGAGCGACACGAGCACGGGGGGAGGCGCTTTCGTCATCACCCCGAAAATGCACGCGCGGCCTCGAGCGTCAATCGCCCCGACGCGGACAACGCGCCGTGCCTCGGCGCCCCCTCCGGAGATGGGCCCACCGCACGAGCCCACGGGCGTGCTGGCCCGAAAGCTGCCTGTCAACAGGAGCGATGCGCACCTGGCACATCTTGACGCCGCTCGGCCTCTTCTTGGCTGGATGCTTCCTCTCCTTCGAGCCCCGCCCCGCGGGCGACGTCGTTCCCCCGACGACCCCAGCGGGCCCGGACCTCGGCGCGGTCTCTCCGGACGCGGGCCCGGCCACGACCGAAGCCCCGCCCGACGCGGGGCCCGCGTGCGCCGGTCTGCCCGCGCCGGAGCTGCGCTTCCGCCGGATCGGCGACGCCCCCTGCGACCGCGCGTCCTTCGCCGATGGCCGGCTGGCCTACGGCCTCGCGGTGAGCGCCGCGCCCGAGCTGGAGGGGGTGCGCCTCGACTTCCTGACCTCCCTCGAGCGAGACCGGGACTACCGCTGCCAGATCGAGGTGCGAGGGCTGGGCACGGCCATGGCGGAAGGCCAGCCCGACGCGTGGGGCGAGTGGGGAGGGGCCGTCGTCCAGGCGCGAGCGTCCGACCTCCTCATCCTGGGCAACGTCGTGTGCGACGGCTTCGGCGACTGCCTCCCTCCGATCCTCCTCTGGGTCGGCCGCGTCGGGCTACCCGGCGAGGGGCCCTACCCCGAGCAGCCGTCCGGGAACTGGGTGCGGCTCGACAGGGGCGACGACATCTGCCGGGGCCCGTGGTCGCGCTGCACCCAGGGCCTCGTGGAGGTCGACGTGGAGCTGCGCCTCGACCGGGGCCGCAGCGCGCGGCTCCTCCTCGTGCCGGGCGTCCTCGCGACGGCGCCGCTCGACACCGACGTCGGCAGGCCGGACCGTCTGTCCGGCCTGCTCTTCGACACCCCGACCGACTGCGGTCCCGCGGACGGCAGCCGCACGCTCGGGGCCGACCTGGCGCTCTGGCAGAGCTACGAGACGCCGCCCACCGTCGGCCCCTGAGGTCGGGGTTTCCTCTCCGAGGCGTGGAACCCCGGCGCCTGGCCGCCCTGGTCGCACGCGGATCGGTACACATGCAGCGACCTCGGCTGGTTCCCATCGCCCCGACCATGTCGAGTGCCGGGACGCGGAGTGGCGGCCCCTCGAGTGAGGGCGCGGCTGCAGCGGGCTCAGCCCGTCAGCTGAGGCTCGATCGGCGGCAGGCTCGACGCCGAGCCGAGGGCGGCGAAGAAGCCGTCGAGGACGGCCGAGGCCTCGAGCAGGAGCGCGAGCTCGACCGGCTTCTTCAGCACGCAGGAGGCGCCCTTGCCGTAGAGGTCGGCGACCAGGCTCGGCGTGGCCGTTCCGGTCAGGACGACCACCGGGATCGTCCCGATCTGGGGCATCCCCCGGATCCGCTCCAGCACGGTGACGCCAGGCGCGCCCGGGAGCACCAGGTCGAGGAAGACCAGGTCCGGCCGCGGCGCCCGCCCGTAGGGCCTCGACCGGTCGAGGAACAGGGCCGCGTGCTCGGCCGTGTTGACGACGTGAACCCGGTTCTTGACGCGGGCCCGTCGCAGGCCGAGGCGAGCGAGATCCGCATCCGCCGGATCGTCTTCCACGAGGAGGATCTCAAGAGGCCGGCTCATCGTCCATGCCCGCGTTCGCCACGACCGAGGCGAGGGTACGCTCCAAGCTCCGCCGCGTAAACGGCTTGTGAAGGACGACGGCTCCCATGGCCGGCGGGGCGTCCGGGTGGGGCATGCCGGTCATGATGATCAGCCGGCGGGCGAGGTCCGGCCGATGGTCCCGGAGCCAGTGAGCGACGTCCTCTCCGGTGCCATCCGTCATCACCAGGTCGCAGAGGACGGCGTCGAAGCGGCCGTCCGCGGTGAGCGTGGCGATGGCGTCTCGGCCGGAGTAGGCCGCGGCGATGTCGGCGGTGCCGAGGAGGAGGCGCCGGATGGAGCGGACCACGGCGCGCTCGTCATCGATCACCAGCAGCCGAAGGGCCTCGGGCAGGACGGGGGCTTCGGGCGGGGGCGCGGTGGACAGGCCCGTGCTGGGCGCCCGGTCCATCGCGGGGAGCCGGACCACGAAGCGCGCGCCGCCGCTCGGGGTGCTGTCCACCTCGATGAAGCCGCCCATGTGCTGGACCAAGCTGTTGCAGATCGCGAGGCCGAGGCCGGTGCCGCCCTCGCTCCGCCGCGTGGTGTAGAAGGGATCGAAGATGCGGCCGATCTGGTCGGGCGAGATGCCCGGGCCGTTGTCCTCGACGGCGATGCAGACGTCGCTGTCATCCCAGGTCCGCACCCGGACCCAGCTGTCCTCGGACCTACGGCCGGCCATCGCCTGGCCCGCATTGACGATCAGGTTGAGCAGCACCTGGACGAGCCGGTTCTCGTTCGCCAGCACGGGGCGGACCGCGCCCAGGTCCCGGCGGATCTGGGCACGGTGGGCGACCTCCGACTCCGCCAGGCGCAGCGCCTGCATCACCGCCCGGTTGGGCTTGACCTCCGCCATGTGGTCCTCGACCCGCTGGAACGCGCGAAGGTCGCTGACGATCCGGGCCACCCGGCGGACGCCCGAGAGGGCGTCCCGGGCCGCCTCGGCCAGCTCCTCGCGCTCGACGTCCCGCTCCCCGCCGAGGCCCTGGACCAGCACCTCGAGGTTCGCGACGGTGAAGGCCATCGGGTTGTTGATCTCGTGAGCGACCCCGGCGACGAGCATCCCGACCGTCGCCAGGCGCTCCGACTGCTCCATCCGCGCTTCGAGGCGCCGCCGCTCGGTCAGGTCGCGGGCGATGATCAGCTCGGCGGTGTCCCCGGCGAACACGAACTGCATCGTGCGGACCTCGACCACGCGGTCGCCGCCGTTCGGGGTGGAGAGGCGCACGGGGGGCCGCGCGCCGGCGTGGCCCGGGTTCCCGAGAAACCCCTCGACCCGCCGGCGGTCCTCCGCGTGGGCAAAGGACGCGAAGCGGCTTCCGACGACCTGCGCTCGGGTGGCCCCCACGAGGTCCTCGAACGCGCGGTTGACGTAGACCAGGACCCCGGAGTGACAGACGCAGACCGCGTCGGGGGCGAGGTCCGCCAGCCGCCTCAGGTCGCGCTCGGAAGCGGCCAGGGCCGCCTGGACGCGACGCGCCTCGCTCACGTCCTCCAGGCACAGGAGGATGCTGTCCGGAAGGAGGCGACCGCGGACGAGGCCCGTCCCCACGGAGCCGTCGGCGCGGTAGAAGTCGACGTCCCGCTGCTCGACCTTCGAGCCCAGCTGGCGGAGCCAGCTCGCCAGCTCCCCCCGGTGCTCCTTCGTCACGAGGGACAGCGCCGTGGTCTTGGCCAGGCCCTCCCCGAGGAGCTGGAGGGCAGCCTGGTTGGCCTTGCGCACCCGGAAGCCGAGACCGAGCGCGAGGAAGGGCAGGGGCGCGAGCTCGAACAGCTCCAGGTACGCCTCGTGTGACTTCGCCAGCTCGCCCTGGGTGCGCCGCAGCTCCTCGTTCTGAAGCTCCAGCTCGATCTGATGGACGCGGAGCTCCTCGATGAGCTGCTCCGAGCCGAGCTCCGTGGGCAGGACCTCCCGACGACCCCTGAGTCGGGCGAGCGCGTGCTCGCGCAGGGCCTGACCGCCTCCGTTGTCGCCGTCCGAGCTCACTCACCCACCTCGTGGACGGGCTCCCGCCGCGTGCACCTCGACACGAGCACGGGCTGTCCGTTGGGCGGGTAGGGGATCGGCTGGGCCCGGATGAGGACCTCGTGCCGAACCCCCTCCACCTCGAGGTGGCACGTGGAGCTGAACGCTCGCCCGCTCTCCTTCGCGGCTTCCGTCCGCTCCTTGAGCGCGTCCAGGTCCTCACGGTCGACGCGCGCCGCGAGGTCGTCGATGCTCCCGTCGTCGAACTCCGGCAGGCCGAAGACCGCGCTGAGACCGGGCGTCCCGGTCACCCGCCCGGTCTCCAGGTTCCAGAGGAAGTAGGTGGTCGTTCCGTCGAGGCCGGTGGCGTCCGAGGCGTCGGCCAGCGTCGGCAGGACGGTCGACAGACGGATCACCCCGGGCACCTCCCCGCGCTCGGCCGACAGGGGCACCAGATCGATCGCCTCCCAGAACGGCGTCTTGTCGGGGCGGTGAGAGCGAACGGTCGTGGACCAGCGGTGCCCCTCGAGGGCCTGCTGGAGGCCCTCCGTGAGCGTCGCCCGCTCGGTGTCGTCGCTGACGTCACGGAAGTCCGTTCCGATGATCCACTCGAGGTCGCGCCCGGTGGCCTCGGCGAAGGCGGCGTTCGCCTTGGTGATGGCGCCGGCCCGGGAGACGATGCAGAGGGGGACGGCGGCGAAGTCGATGGCGGCCGAGGCCTGCTCGGCCTCGCGGTCCGCCACCAGCAGGCCCGTCACGTCCGTGGCCACGACGACCACGCCGTCCACGTCACCGGACGACAGGCGCGGCGTGACCGAGAGCAGGGCATGCCGCCCCCCCTCGATCTGGCTGTGACGCACCTCGGGCTGGGCCAGGCGGCTCACCTGCTCGCAGATCGCCGGCAGGTCCGGGACGTCGAGCCGGTGCGTCACGTGCTCGATCGGCCGCCCCGCGTCGTTGGGAATCACGTTGAACACGCGCCGCGCGGCCTCGTTGAAGCGGCGGAGCCGGAGGTCCTGCGATACGACGAGGATACCGGAGTCGATCGAGGTCAGGATCCCGTTGAGATCGTCCGTGAGCGTGGCCAGCTCGCTGAGCTTCTCCTGGTGCTCGATGTTGACGGTGTGGAGCTCCTCGTTGACCGACTGGAGCTCCTCGTTCGTCGACTGGAGCTCCTCGTTGGCGGCGACGAGCTCCTCGTTGGTCGACTGGAGCTCCTCGTTGGCCGACTCGAGCTCCTCGATGGTCGCCTGCAGGTTCTCCCGCGTGTGGCGCAGCTCCAGCTCCGTGGCGTCGAGCTGGGCCTGGACGTCCGACGAGATCTGGGCCGGCTCGACGGTGCTCGCCGGGGCGACGTCGCTCTCGACGATGCCCTCGAAGAAGATGGCGAACATGTCGTGGTCGGACGTGTGCCCGGGGATGTGGCGGACGCGGAGGTCGAACAGGTACTCCATCTCCGCTCCGGGCGTGCGCAGGCTCCGGTAGATCACGTCCGCCCGGGTCTCCCGGGGCCGCGTGCGCGCCGTGGTGAGGAGGGCGGAGAGCGGCCGGGGGAGCATGTCCCGCACGTCCAGCGACGCGAAGCCCGCCGGCACCCTCAGGAGTCGGCCCACGTCGCCGCTGCGGTGCAGGAGCCTCAGCTGGTCGTCGACCAGCAGCAGCGGCGGCAGGAGCCCCTCCATCGCGCCCTGGAGCCCCCGGACGACCCGGTCGACGGCGCGCTCCCGTCGGGTCGGGACGATCGGGGTCGCGATGTGCCGGACCAGGCCGAGGTCCAGAGCGTGCTGGCGGTTCCGGACCGCGCGGAGGATCTTCCAGCGGCTGTGCAGGGGCTCGAAGTGGTCGGCGACGGAGCCGACCGACTCGCTGGATCCCAGCCAGAGGATGCCGCCGTCGTTCAGGGCGGAGCTGAAGGTCCGCAGCACGCGCTCCTGCACGCCCACCTTGAGGTAGATCAGCAGGTTCCGGCACGTGATCATGTCGAGGCGGGAGAAGGGAGGGTCCTGCGTCACGTCGTGGCGCGAGAACAGAAGCCGCTCCCGGAGCACCTTCCTGGCCACGTAGGTGCTGCCCCTCAGATCGAAGTACTTCCGGAGGAGCTGGGGGGAGAGGTACTCGGAGATCGTCGACGGGAACTCGCCTCGCGACGCGGTCTCGAGGACGTCGCCGTTCACGTCGGTCGCGAAGATCCGGAACTCCCGGTCGGAGCCCCGCTTCTCGAGGGCCTCGCTGAGGAGCATCGCCACCGAGTAGGCCTCCTCGCCGGTGGCGCAGCCCGCCACCCAGATGCGGAGCGGATCGGTCCCGGCGAGGTCCACGAGCTGGGGAATCGCGATCCGGTTGACCGCCTCGATCGCGCCGGCGTCCCGGAAGAAGCGGGTGACGTTGATCAGCAGGTCGGAGCAGAGGTCGCGGACCTCGTCCGGCTGAGCCGAGATGTGGGCCAGGTAGTCCTCGGGATCCTCGAGGCGCAGATGGCGCATGCGGTGCTCGAGGCGCCGGATCACCGTGGCCCGCTTGTACAGCCCGAAGTCGATCCTCGTGTGCCGCTTCAGGAGGCTGAAGATCTGCGTCAGGACGCTCCGCTCTCCGCTCTGGTCGAAGAGGCTCGTGCTCCCGGTGCTGATCAGGTCGACCAGGTCCGGGAGGATGCGGGCGGGCGGCGCGACGATGTCGACGTCCCGTACGCGCATCGCCGAGCGGGGCATCCCGTCGAAGGCCGCCGTGGAGGGGTCCTGGACCGCCGTGATCCCGCCCGCGGCGTGGATCGCCTGGATCCCGGCGGCGCCGTCGCTGCCCGTGCCGCTGAGGATCACCCCGACGCAGGCGTCGCCGCGATCCTCGGCGACCGACTCCATGAACGTGTCGATCGGTCGCAGCTTGCCCCGCGTGTCGAGGTTCTCGACCGCCAGCCGTCCGCCCTGGAGCCGGAGCAGGGTCTGGGGGCGGATCAGGTCGATGCAGCCGCGCTTCGGCATCGCCCCATCCCGCGCCTCGCGCACCTCGAGGGCGGTGTGCCGGTCGAGCAGCTCGACCATCATGCTCCGGTAGTCCGGCGACAGATGCTGCACGACGACGAAGGACATCGGCGTCGAGGACGGCGCCGACGCGAACATCTCCCGAAGAGCCTCGAGGCCCCCCGCGGACGCGCCCACGGCGACGATGTGCGAGCTCTCCTGCGTCATGCCCCGGCGGCGAGACTATCGTACAGGTCGACGACGACGGCGAGGTAGCGGACCCTCGTCCACCTCAGCATGGGGGCCCGACCTCGTCGCCAGGGAGCGTGAAGACGATCTGCGTCCCGGCCCCGCGCTGGGACTCGGCGCGGATCGAGCCTCCGTGCGCCTCGACGATCTTTCGGCAGATGGCGAGGCCCATGCCCACCCCATCGTGCTGTCCTCGCGCATGGAGCTGCCGGAACGGGCGGAAGATCGCCCCGGCGTAGCGCATGTCGAAGCCGAGGCCGTGATCGGCGACGCGCACCTCGACCTGGGCGGCTTCCATGTCGGCGCTGATCTCGATCCGGGCCGGCCGATCTCCACGGAACTTGAGGGCGTTGGCCACCAGGTTGCCGAAGAGGCAGAGAAGCTGGCTGTGCCGCCCGCGTACGCGGGGCAGGGGCGCGCGCACCACCTCGGCCCGCGCCTCCTTGAGCTGCGTCTCCATCGAGTCCATCACCTGGTCGACCACGTCGTCGAGCTCCACGGTGGTCGCGGCGCGACACTCCCCGTCGACGCGGGCGTAGTTGAGGAGCTCCGCGAGGAGCCGTTGCATCCGCTGCGCCGACGACCGGATGTGGTGGAGGTAGAGCTGAGCATCGGCGCCCAGCTCGGCGCCCGCCTCCTCGTCGAGGAGCTCCCCGAAGGCGATGATGTTGCGGAGCGGCGCTCTCAGGTCGTGGGAGATGATCTGCGTGAAGGTCTGGAGCTCCTCGTTCGCCCGCTCGAGGTGATGCCGCTCCTCCGAGGAGGCCATCAGACCGGTCACGTCGACGTAGGCCACCAGCATCCGGATCGGCTGCCCCTGCTCGTCGCGGATCGCCATCCCCCGGCAGCGGATCCAGACGGTCGAGCCATCCCGATGCCGGCAGCGCAGCAGTTGATCGTACCGGTGGTCCCGGTCCGCCAGGTGGCGGCGGAAGCTCTCCTGCGCCCGGGCCAGGTCGCCGGGGTCGATCCGGGCCTGCCACCCCTCGGGGGCGCGAGCCATCTCGTCGTCGCACAGCCCGAGGACCTCCTTGAGGCGCGGGCTGAGCCACTCGTGCTCGGGGTACTCGAGGTCCCAGTACCAGAGCCCGTCGAGGGCCCCCGAGACGAGGAACTCGAGGACCACGGGATCCCGCTGCACCCGATCGTAGAGCTCCCGCTGGAGGTCGTGGTCGACCCCTCGGGCCACCGGACGAGGGGGCCCTGGCGGCTCGTCCCGCGCCCCGCTGCGAGCGAGGGCCAGGCGGCAGTGCCGCCCGCGGATCGGGCTCTGTCTGCCCGCCTCCACGCCTCGGTCGAATTGCCCCACTGCCGTGCTCCCTCGGTCCGCAGACGAGGTCGAATCGTCCCTGCTCAACGGCCTTCAAAGCCTCCGTTGAAGGGCGGACCGGGGGGGCCGAGGCCCCCCTCGGGCACGTGGCGACGAGGGCTTCCCGAGACCGGTTCCCGGGGCCGAGGGGCACCCCCCGGAGCCGGCTTCCTTTCACATCAAGTCCGCCCCACGCCCGCCGATGTTCTCGGCGTGCCCGAGACGCATCGCCGCCGACGCTCGGACCAGAGACTCCGGATGTCACCGCCGATGGGGATGCCGCGGGTGCTGTTCGTCGACGACGACGAGGCCCTGGGGCGCTCCTTCGAGCGGAGCGCGCGCGCCTGGGGGTTCGACGTGGTCACGACGGTGTCGCCCCTCGAGGCGATCCGCCTCGCGCGGGAGGTCTCCCTCTCGGTCGTCGTGACCGACCTCCGGATGCCGGCCCTGAGCGGCCTCGAGCTGATCCAGCAGCTCCGGATCGAGCACAAGGAGCTGACCTTCCTCCTGGTCACGGGGGTCCCGGACCTGGACCGGCGCCGGCTCGGCGCGGCGGACCCCGCCGTCGTCGCGACCCTCGCCAAGCCCTGGAACGACGACGAGCTGCGCGACGCGATCGCGCGGGGGGGCGAGATCTCGGCCCACCGTCGCCAGGGCGTCCCGTCGAAGGGGCCGGACCGGGCCCTGCTCGTCGAGGACTGCCCGGCCGACGCGGAGCTCGTGCAGACCTACCTGCGGAAGGCAGGGTGGCGCGTCGATCTGGTCACGCGCCTGCGTGACGCCGAGCAGGCGCTCTCCGACAAGAGCTACGAGGCGGTGCTCGTGGACCTGTCCCTGCCCGACGGCCACGGCCTCGACTGCGTGATGCAGCTCCGCCACACGGTGGGGGACGCGGCCCTCGTGGTGGTGAGCGGCCTCGACGACGAGGTCGTGGCCCGGCAGGCGATCCGGGCCGGCGCCCACGACTACCTCGTCAAGGGCATCGACCGGAGCGCGCTCGTCCGCGCTCTGGTCCTCGCGCAGGAGCGGGGGGAGTACACGCGCCGCCTCGGCCGCCTCGCGCGCTACGACGCCCTCACGGGCCTGCCCAACCGGGCCACGATGCGCGAGGCCCTCGCCTGCGCCCAGGCCCGCGCGCGCGCCCTCGGCTGCTGCTGCGGCCTGCTCTACGTCGACCTCGACCGCTTCAAGCGCATCAACGACAGCCTCGGCCACGAAGCCGGCGACGTCCTGCTCCGGGAGGTGGCCGGGCGGCTCAAGGGGGCGGTGCGGGAGGGGACACCGTCGCCCGCCTCGGGGGGGACGAGTTCGCCGTGGTCCTGGCCGAGCTCGACGAGCCGTCGGAGGCCGAGGCGGTGGGCCACCGGATCGTCCGGGTCATGGAGGCGCCGGTCGACCTGCCCCAGGCCAGCGTCGTGGTGACCTGCAGCGTCGGCTTCGCGGTGGCCGACCGCGGCGCCCCGCTCTGCATCGACGATCTGCTTCATCGCGCGGACCGCTCCATGTACGAGGCGAAGCGGTCGGGGCGAAACCGCCTCGGGCACGACGTCCCCCACGAGGAGGAGGAGGGCTCGGCTCGCATCAGCCTCGAGAACGAGCTGCGCCGGGCCGTCGAGCGGGGTGGCCTCTCCCTCGCCTTCCAGCCTCAGTTCCAGGCACGGAGCGGCGCCCTCGTGGGCTACGAGGCGCTGCTGCGCTGGACTCGGGCCGACGGGACGCGGGTGTCGCCGAGCGTCTTCGTCCCCATCCTCGAGGACCTCGGGCTGATCGACCGGGCGGGCCGCTGGGTGATCGAGCAGGCCTGCCGGGCGATGGCGGCGTGGCGCGCGCGGGGCCTCCCGCCGGAGGTGCGGATGGCCGTGAACGTCTCCGGCCAGCAGTTCGAGGACCCGAGCTTCGTCGCCGCCGTCGAGGCCGCCCTCGGGCGGGTCCGCCTCCCGCCCGAGGCCATGGACCTCGAGATCACCGAGACCGTGCTCATGCGCGACACGGACGCGACGACCCGCACCCTCGAGGAGCTTCGAGAGCTCGGCGCCCGGATCGCGATCGACGACTTCGGCACGGGCTACTCCTCCCTGTCCTACCTCCAGCGCTTCGCGGTCGGGGCGCTGAAGATCGACCAGAGCTTCATGCCGGACCTCGAGCAGCGAAGCGCGGAGTCGATCGCGGCGGCGGTGATCGATATCGGGCGCCGCCTCGACATCGAGGTGGTCGCGGAGGGCGTGGAGACCCCCACGCAGCACCGCGAGCTGCGGGACCTGGGCTGCGGCGTCATCCAGGGCTTCCTGCTCGGCCGGCCGGGCCCGGGCTGGCAGCCGCACACGGCGGCGTAGCCTCGGGCAGGAGCTCGACGCGGCCGCCCCCTCCCCACCCTCCTCCTCGTCGTCGGGCATGGACGCACCCGACGCCAGGTCCACCCGCAGGTAGTAGTTGTAGATCAGCAGAACGAGGGTCCCGAAGGCGATGGCCACGATGCCGAGCTCGACGTCGTAGGGCTTGGACAGCGCGATCGAGAAGCGGAGCAAGATCGTGGAGACCACGAAGGCGGCATTGCGGAACACGAGCTCGTACTGGCTCGACACGCGGAGCGACAGGATGAGGATGGCCGCGTCCGCGAAGATCATCACGTTGAACAGGTCGAGGTAGAAGACGGTCTTGACGTCGATCGTCGGGACGGAGCCCGAGCGCGCGACGGAGACAACGTCGATCAGCCAGAGCAGGAGGTTGAAGGCGGCGAGGGCGAACAGCAGGACGCTGAGGAGGAGGCTCACCGCCTTCTTTCGCCCGATGAACTTCTGGACCTTGCGCGCGTAATCACCCCCCCGGTCCGGCGCCTTCGGGCGCCGGCTGTTGATGTGATAGAACACGGCGACGAGCAGGAACATGATGAGCCCGCCGCCCGCATCGAGGAGGATCGCGCCGAACTCCTCGGACATGTCGTCGAGGTGCGTGACGGTCTCGAACTCCGCGATGTCCTTGAAGACGTTCCGGATGACGATGAGGGAGAGGATCTCGTACTGCTTGCCGATCGACTGCGTGGTCGACTCGGGGATCGACAGGATCAGGAGCAGCACCTCGTAGAAGAGGATGAACGTGAACGGTGTGTACAGCGCCGCGAGGTAGTTCGTGCCGATCAGCGCGGGGAGCGGGGATGCCCCGCCCAGCGATCGGGCCAGGAACACCAGCCCGAGGTGCACGGCGAGGCCGAGCAGCGCCAGCCGCACCGTGGCCTCGCCGAACTGGGTGCGCCGGGCGGGATGGAACAGGCGGTCGTAGGCCGCCTCGCAGCGGTCGAGGACCGCGGACACGCCGCGCGTGAGGAGGTCGGGGGACGCCTCGGAGGCCTCCTCCGCGCGCGCCGTTGGGTCGGAGGTCTCCGGGGTGCCCTGGTTCACGGGCCCACGTTCTCCGAGATCGTCATCGCGAGGACGGCGAGATCTCACACCAGGCGGCCCAGATGATATTGACTTTCAGTTTCGGAGCCGTACTACTGGTCGTGAGGACACGATGCTGGTTTGCCACTGCCACCGGGTGAACGATCGGACCATTCGCAGCGCCGCCCAGCGCGGCGCACGGACCCTGGACGAGGTCGCAGCCTCCTGCGGAGCCGGGAGCGGCTGCGGTGGATGCCGGCCGGTCGTCTCGCGGCTCCTCGCCCGCGAAGGCGCCCCCGTCGGCGCGGGGCCCCTCGGCGTCCGAGCCCGCGAGGAAGGCGTCTGACCCCGGGGTGGCGCCGCCGCGCGGTTCCGCTTTACCCGACCGACAACAGGGCCTAGCGTCGCGACCATGAAAGGCGCCCCCGAGGTCATCGAGCTGCTGAACGCCGTGCTCACCCACGAGCTGACGGCGATCAACCAGTACTTCATCCACTCGAAGATGTGCGAGGACTGGGGCTACCACACCCTGGCCAAGCGCAAGCGCAAGGAGTCGATCGAGGAGATGTGGCACGCCGACTGGGTGATCGGCCGCATCCTGCTCCTCGAAGGCGTGCCGAACCTCCAGCGCCTCAACCCGGTCCGCGTCGGCGAGGACGTCCCCGAGCAACACCGCCTCGACCTCGACCTCGAGTACGAGGCCCGCGATCGCCTCAACGAGGGCATCGCGGTCTGCCGCGAAAAGGGCGACAACGGCACCCGGGAGCTGCTCGAGAAGATCCTCCACGACGAGGAGGAGGGGATCGACTGGCTGGAGGCGCAGCTCCACCAGATCGGGGAGCTCGGCAAGGGGCCTTACCTGGCCGAACAGCTGGGCATCGACGAGGACTGAGCTCCGCGCGACGGCAGTCGTCGACTGCGTGCTCCGTGCGGCTCAGTCGTCGACCGCGTGCTCCGTGAGGTCCTTCAGCGTGACGACCTGGAGCGCCGAGGCCTCCGTCGCCTGAAGGACCACCGGCGGAGCCACGCCGGCCTCGAGGGCCTCCTGCCACCGACCGGCGCAGAGGCACCAGCGGTCGCCGGGCGCAAGACCCGGGAAGCCGAAGTCGGGCTGCGGCGTGCTCAGGTCGTTGCCGCGCAGCGCCGTGAACCGAAGGAAGGCCTCGGTCATCTGCGCACAGACGACGTGGCGTCCGACGTCGAGGGCGTCCGTCTCGCAGCACCCGGTGCGGCGCCAGCCGGTCATCGGGTCGACGCTGCAGGGCTCGAGCGGAGTGCCGAGCACGCTCTTGGCCGCGCTCCGGGCCGGCTCGTCGTCGGCCGCCACGTCAGAGCCCCAGGCTATCCACGACGCGGGCCACGACCCCGGAGTCCAGCATCGTGTAGATGTGGACCGAGGGGACCCCGTGCTCGAGGAGCTCCCGCACCTGGCGGACGGCCCACTGGATGCCGATCTCCTTGATGTGGCTGGCGTCGGCGGCCTCCACCTCGTCCGAGAGCTCCCGGGGGATCTCGCAGTGGAAGGTCTTCGGGATCGACGTGAGGTGCTTGCGCCGGGTCAGGACCTTGACGCCCGGGATGATCGGGACCTCGACGCCCGCCTCCCGGCAGCGCTCGACGAACGCGAAGTAGTGGGCGTTCTCGTAGAACATCTGCGTGACCAGGTACTCGGCGCCCGCCTCCACCTTCGCGCGGGTCCGGCGCAGGTCCGTCGGGTGATTCGGCGACTCGAAGTGCTTCTCGGGGTAGCAGGCGGCGCCGATGCAGAAGCCGGTCGGGCTCATGTCCACCTGCTCCTCGAGGTAGCGGCCCGCGTTCATGGCGTCGATCTGCTGGATCAGGTTGACCGCGTAGTCGTTCGCGGTCCGGCCGTGCTCCAGCTTCTTGCGGATGCCCTTGTCGTCGCCCTGGATGGCGAGGACGTTGTCGATGCCGAGGTAGCGCAGCTCGATGAGGAAGTCCTCGGTCTCCTGCTGGGTGAAGCCTCGGCACAGGACGTGAGGGACCGCGTCGATGTTGTACTTGTTCTGGATCAGCGCGCAGATGCCGAGCGTGCCGGGGCGCTTGCGCACGATGCGCTTCTGGTAGCCCTCGGCGGCCTCCTTGTAGACGACCTCCGCCGGGTGGCTCGTGATGTCGATGAAGGGCGGCTCGTAGCGCGCGAGGTCCTCCACGACGCGCATCAGGTCGCTGACCGCGCCGCCGCGCTTGGGCGGGATGATCTCGAAGCTGATCAGCGGTCGGGTGGCCCGGTCGAGGTGCTCGGTGACTTTCATCGGATGGTCCAGCGGCGGAGCCTCGCTGCGCCGCACGAGTTGTAGGTGCCGCCGGCGGGCCCATCAACCTCACGATGGCCGCGATCGTGGCGAGAGCTTAGGTTGGGCGTGCGATGTACCGGATCACCAAGAGCGTCCACGTGCCCTTCAGCCACCACGTCCGGGGCCACCGGGGGGCGTGCATCTCGCTCCACGGGCACACCTGGAAGCTCGAGGTCGGCCTCGGCGCCAGCACCCTCGACGCCGAGGGGTTCGTCACGGACTTCAGCGTCGTGAAGGCCAGGGTGCTCCGCCCCTGCCACCGCCTCCTCGACCACGCCCTCGCGCTGGGAGAGGAGACCTTCGCCGAGGTCCGGGCGGACCTCGAGGGCATGGGCCACAAGCTGGTGGACTCCCGCCTCCACACGATCGGCGACCGGGGGGAGCGCCCCGAGGGCCTCGACGGCACCCTCGGCGGCGCCCGCAACGTGTACCCGGGAGGGATCAAGGTCGCGCTGTTCCCGTTCGCGCCCACGTCGGAGCGGATCGCGGAGTGGCTCTACCGCGTGGCCGTGGAGCAGCTCGAGGACGGCCGGGTGCGCGTCCTGCGCGGGCGCGTGTACGAGTCGCTCCACCCGACCGAGAGCATCGGCGAGTTCGTGCCCTGACCTCGGGGCCGGACGGGCGAGCGGCCCGAGGGGCGTCAGGCCAGGTCGAGGCTTCCGTGATGGTCGCAGTGCCCGTCGTGCGGGTGGTGCAGGTGACCGTCCACGAGGTAGTCGACGTGGTCGCCGTGGGGGACGGCGGGGTGCCCGCAGCCGGGCCCGTGGACGTGGTCGGGCTCGTGCCCCGCGCACGCATGCGCCGGCGTGCAGGCCGCCGGGTAGGCTCCGCCGACGGGGAGCACGTGCTCCTCGATGCGGCCGCCCGCCACGTGGTGGAGGTGACCGTCGTGCAGGTAGTCCACGTGACCGTCGTGCCGGATCGCCGTATGGCCGCAGCCCGGTCCGTGCTCGTGGTCGTGGTCGCCCTGGTGGATGGGGTGGGTCATGGCTTCTCTCCTACGCGCGGTTCCTACGCACGGTTCCTACGCACGGTGGTCTACGTCGGCTCCGGCCCGGACGCACCCCCTTTGCGCGCGATCGGTCGGACCGCGCGGGGGCCGCAGGCCTTGGCTCGACGGTGCTCGCCCGGCTCCGACGACCTGAACGCGCACGGAGCCGTCAGTAGTCCGCGCGGCCCGCGAAGGCGCTGATCGTGGTGTAGGCCTCCGGCGGCGTCAGCTGCTCGGTGATGGTCGCCACCTGCGAGCCGCTGCCCGAGCCGGACGCCTGCGTGCCGCCGCTGACGAGAGCGCGCAGCTCGAAGGTCCCGCCGCCGACCTGGGTGACCCGGAAGCGGCTGCCGATGTACGGGTCGAACTCGTCGACGCCGTCCACGCACGTCGGGCGCTGGGTCACGCCGACCCCCAGCACGAGCTGGTTGTCGAAGGGACCACGGAAGTGCTCGTCGAAGTTGCCGGAGCCCGGCACGGACTCGAAGCGCGGCTGGGGGAAGATCGCGCCGGTGTAGCCGGCCGGCGGAGTCCCGCCTCCCTCGAGGTAGTCCACGCCCCAGATCCGGCTCGTGCCGACGTTGCACGCATCGGTCAGCGACGACTGAGCGGCGAAGCTCGCGAAGTAGACGGTGCCCTCGAACAGCTCGATCGGGCCGGTCGCCTGCTCCCCGTCCGCCATCACGATCTCCCAGTTGAGGCGAGGCGTGTAGTTGACGTTCGTCCCCGAGATCGTCCTGACCTCGGTCACCGACGCCACGCGGTTCGAGGCGGTGGTGTCGAGCTGGTCGATGTCGCCGGTCGACTGGATGACGACGAGCTGGCCCTCGTTGTCGACGCTGATGACCGGTGCCGCGAAGGCGGGCTGGCCGTCGAGGGGCAGGCCGTCCCAGAAGATGTCGAAGAAGGGCTCCGCCTCCCAATCACTGGTCCGGCTGCTCTGGAAGTCCACCCGCCACAGCACGCCGTCGGCGTCCGTCACGAAGGCCCGCTGCGCGATGGTGCCGATGTCCCCCGGGTACAGGCCGACCGAGCCGATCAGCGGCGAGTTGAACACCGCGTCGTCGAGCTTGTTGAGGATCTGTCCCGTGGCGACGTCGACCCAGTAGAGCACCCGACCGCTGCTCTGCCAGCAGTTGAGGTGGTCGCGAGACGAGCTGGTGTTGCCGGCGATCGGGGCCGCGCCCGCGCCGTCCAGCGTGCACCCCGCCGCGCCGGCCGCGCGGGCGGCGGGCTCGTCGAACTCGCCCTGGCCCCCCGCCAGGACCGCGACCGCGCGCTCCTGGAGCGCGCCGCCGATGTCGACCAGGATCTGGCCGACCCCCGCCTCCGGGTAGGAGTTGCCCATCTCGGCGACCCCGAGCCCCGTCTCGCCGACGAACTGCCACAGGAACTGCGGGGTCAGCGGGTCGGTGACGTCCAGGGCGAAGTAGCCCTTGGCGCCCCCCCGGAAGCCCATGATGAGCACGGTGTGCCACGCGTCCGCGTCCGGGGTGTCGCCCGGCAGCCGCCGGAAGAACACCTCCTTGACCACCGCGGTGCCGTCCAGGGTGATCTGGTGGGCCGCGCTCGCGCTCTCGAGCTGGGGGAGCAGGATCGGCGGGACGAAGCCCCACAGCTCCTCGCCCGAGGCGTAGGTGGTGCCGCTCGCGGTCGTGTACTCCTCGGCGACGAAGGCGTGGAGGATGCCGTCGTTGGTGCCGACGTAGACCACCGTCGGCCGGTCCGCGACCTCGGGCCGCTGCCGGTAGAGGTTGAAGGACTCGTCCGCGAGGTCGACCGTGGGCGCGCTGACCGCCACGGGCGACGAGTGGTAGATGTCGCCGAGGCGGATGTCCTGCCGCTCCGTCCCGGTCTCGGCGTGCACCCAGTCGATCACCGTCTGGCGACGGGAGTTCTGCTCGGCGAGGGTGCCCGTGGTGATGCCGAGGTGAGCCGCCGTCAGGGCGCCGTTCGCGTTGCTGAAGGAGGCGATGGTCGCCCCGACGGCCGCCCCGGGCGGCGGGGTCGCGCTGAGCGGCGTCGCCGTGGTGAGCGCCCCGAGGATGTTCCCGGTCGTGTCCGCCGGGTCCGACGTCACCACCGTCAGGAGGTTCCGGGGCGCTCCGCGCGCGTTCAGGATGTCCTGGAAGCGGTCCGTGTTGTCGAGGGGCTGCTCCTCCGGCACGAGCGTGGTGCCGTTGCACACGAAGCGCGTGCGCTCGAGGACGCCGCTCCAGGGCTCGTCCTCGACGGCGCCGATCCGGAAGCCAGCGTTGAACTCGAACTGCGTCGCCGGGCCGCTCCCCGAGCCCCCGCCGGTCACGAAGGCGGGGCGGGCGCGGGTCGTGGTGCCGGGGGCGGCGCGGTCGAGCGCCTCGGCCAGGCGGCTCAGGAGCTCGGTGCGGTTGGTCGCCAGGAGCGCCTGCTCGGTTCCGCCCCGGTTCGCGACGTCGTCCAGCTCGAGCAGGGCGGCGGCGTCGGTGATGTCGAAGGCCACCACGAAGAGGCCATCGATCACCCCGTCGCATCGCTGGTTGGTGTCGTCGAACTGGCAGAGGTCGGCCGCGATGTCGGCGGCGAGCTCGTAGGGGCAGCCCCCGACGGCATCGCAGTCGAAGCGCGCGTCCCGGAAGTCCTCGTCGGGCTGGCCGTCGGTCAGGAGCAGGCCGTAGCGGTCCCGGCACTGGGCGAAGGGGTCGCTGCCCACGGCCACGTCCGGGTGGTTGTTCAGGTAGAAGCGGAAGTCGTCCAGCATCGCCGCCGTCGGCGTGCCGCCGAAGGGCCGCGAGTTCAGGATCGCGGTCTGGATCTGGGCGTTGACCAGGCGGTGGTCCGCCGACTCGGGCCCGACGCTGATCATGGCGCCGGTGCTCGACGCCTCGTTCCGGACCCCGGAGTCGACCATGAAGTCGGTCGGGCAGCCGGGGTACGTCAAGGTCCGCTGCTCACCGTAGCTGTAGCCGCCCGGGCTCACCGCGTTCTCCAGGAGCCGGGACGTGAACACGCTGGAAGGCACCAGGAGCGGGTGGCTGTCCGTGAACGTGTAGACCGAGTCGAAGGTCATCAGCCCGAACTTCGCCCGGTCGATGTAGGCGTCGAGGATCCCGTCGGAGTTCTGCGGCGTGGCGATCGGGGGCTGGTGGTAGTCGAGGAAGTAGTTGAAGTCCGGCGCGCCGGTGAAGGCCGCCCCCGAGCGTGGCTGGGCGGTGCAGTAGAAGTCCGTCCAGCTGCCCGTCAGGCTCTCCACGACCAGGGCCCAGCGGTTGCGCTCGTTGACGCCCCCCGCGTTGCCCTCGCAGATCGGCGTGGGCGGCGGAGGCGTCGAGCCGCCCGGCGTGCGCTCCATCGACCCGGACGTATCGACCAGGAGCATCACCAGAGGGCGGATGTTCCGGATGTCGGGCGCGGAGTCCTGGGCGCCGGCGAGGCCCGGAGAGCCCGCGAGGGTGACCCCCCCGAGGAAGAGGGCGCCGAGGAGGGCGGTGAGTCGACGGGTCATGGAGCGGTCCCTCATTGGCGGGGCATCGGCCCGATCTCGACCTGAGCGCGGGCGTTGACAGCGGTCTCGTGGAAGCGGCGGGGGTCACCGGAGGACTGGAAGTCCACCGGCGGGGCGAGGCGCGCGCGGCTCGTGACCACCGCGCAGAGGTACTGCATGGAGTTCGCCCCATCGGAGCGGCGACCCGCGTCGTCCCGGAAGCAGGCGACGGGGTCGGTGATGTCGGCGTTGAAGCGGGGCACGAGGGCGGTCCGGGGCCCGAGGGACGGAACGCGCCCGACGTCCGTCTCGATCGGGGGCGCCTGCACGCCGACCGCGCCGATGAAGTCGTCGGCCTCCACCCGGAACACGTTGCGCACCCGGCCGAGGTCGACCTCCTCGGGCGCGAGGCGCGCCGTCGCGGCCACGCTCGTGCGCTGGAGCTGCTGGTACATCGCGTTGGGCTGCATCGCGTCGATGTACTCGAGCGTCGCGATCACGGCGCCCTGGGCCAGGTCCTCGGTCTGCACGGCCTCCCGGTAGTGGCCGGCGGCCCGGATCTCGGTGGACGTGCTGTGGATTAATAAAATCGCGGTCGCGGTCGTCATGAGCAGGACGACCATGACCATCAGCATCGCGGCGCCGCGGCGGCGGCCGCCCGGGGCCCGACGGTGGCGGTGGAGTCGATGGGGACGGGGGCGCATCACGGTCACCGGGGGATCAGGTTGGGGAGGTGGACCTCGTGGGCGAAGCTCCGCACGCGGCTCGCACCTCGCTGGCCCTGGACGGGCTGGAAGCGGTTGAGGGGGGCGGTCGACGGGCGGCCCGACGACCAGGTGTCCGGCCACGGGAAGCGGGCGTCCTGGTCCGGGCTCCGGCCGCTGAGGGACGCGATCACGCCGCGCACCTGCCAGGGGGTGGCGAGCACCGTCGCCTCGGCGGCCGGTCCCAGCACCCGCTGCACGTTCGGCGGGTTGCCCGGCGCCAGGTTGGTGTCGACGATGAAGTCGAGGTTGAAGTCGATCGCGAAGTCGAGGATCGGACGCCGGGTCCCGGCCAGGACGGCCCCGGACCCCATGTCGAGCTCCTGGCGGACGAGCTGCGTGTTCGCGCCGGTGACCGCGACGTCGCGGGGCACCAGCGCCGAGCCGGGGGCCGCGGTCTCGATGCCGTACTCGACCTCGCTGATCGGCGTGACCGACGACCCTTCCCCGAAGCCCTCGATGCACGGGTTGTTGCTGCCGATGGCGGGGCTCACGGTCACCGACGCCGTCGTTCCGGTGGCGTCGATCAGCCGGTCGGTGATCCGCACGAACAGGTGGCTCCCGCCCCGGGTCTGGAGGTGGAGCATCCGGCCGGCGCGGAAGGTGTCGTTGAAGCGGTTCTGATCGAGGACCGTCCCGGTCGCGGTCTGGACGAAGAAGCTGCGGCGGAAGGCGAGCCAGTCGGTCTGGAGGAAGACCACGCTCCCCGTCGCGTTCAGCCCGCGGACCAGGTACTGATCGGACGTCGCGTAGTTGCCGATCATCCGGACGCGGTCCGCGCTGACCCGGTTGAAGGAGCGGCCGACCGCGTCGAGCGCCGTGTTGCCGATGTTGTCGTCGTCGTCGAACCAGAGCGCGGGCAGCGGCCGCAGCAGCGGGGTCGACGGGCAGACGTTGACCCCCGGCGCGTTCGGGTGGGAGATGGTGCCGTAGCCGGCCCGGGACAGATCCTGGCCGAGGCGGTCCATCGCCGTGCGCAGCGCCTGCTGCGTATGGCCGACGCGCTGCTGCTCCTGGAAGTGATGGCTGCTCGCGCCGCCCAGCGTGAACAGGGCGGCGACGATCAGGCCGCCCAGGGTCAGGGCGACCATCAGCTCGATCAGCGTGAAGCCCTGCCGGCGGCGCAGGGACCGGCGGCGGGGGGTCGGATCGAGGGGGGCGGGGTTCGGCATCACTGACGGGGCAGAGGCTGGTAGCGGATCACGGTCGAGGTGTAGACGGCGCGCACCCGGAAGTCGTTGGTGAGGCCGTTCGGGTCCCCGCCGCCGGCGCAGCCGGCGAGGTTCTGCATGTCGCTGCCGATGTTCTCGCGACCGGTGCCGCGGCGGGCGAACCAGATGCGGACGTCGGCGCGCATCGCGCGGCCTGGGTAGATCCACTCGAGGCGCACGTTCGTGCAGTAGTGCATCTCGCCCGGCGTCGCGGTGTCCCGGCCGTAGTAGTCGAAGTTCGCGAACTCGCCCGTGCCGCCGGGGGGCGCCGGGACGAACCACGGAATCGCGTTGCCCGGGGCCGGCACCTGGTCGAGGTAGCTCGTCTGGGTCAGCAGGAGCGGGTTGGCGGTGGTCGCCGGCTGCGTCCAGTGGAGCGAATCGCGCCGCAGCCGCCCGACCCATCGCTCCGCGAGCTGCGTGGCGGTGCTGATCTCGCGCGCGATCATGTTCCCCCGCGTCGCCGCGCGGTGCATGCCGAGGATCCCGGCCGCGCCCACGGTCAGCACCGCGAGGGCCATCAACACCTCGATCAGCGTGTAGCCCCGGCGGCGACCCAGGACCGGCGCGCCCCGGACCCCCCGCGGCCGGCGCCGGGCGAGCTCGACAGGCCGCCTCATCGCTCCCTCCGGGGCGCGGCGCCGATCGGGAACAGGACCGCCCGCTCCGGTCCCTCGGCCGCCCCGCCGCGCTGCCGCTGGAAGCGCACGCGGACCGCCTCCGTCCCGGCCGGGGGCACGGGGGCGAAGACCCCCGCGGTGGCGACCAGCATCTCCCCGTTGGACTGGTAGCAGAGCTGGACCGCGTTCGCGCCGTCCACCCGCATCTCGACCTCGTGGGTCATGGTCGTCCAGCGATCCATGTCGACCACGTCGATGCAGTCCGGGTTCGTCTCGCAGGCCCCGGCCACGATGGCGGCCCAGTTGTTGGCCGAGCACCGGTTCACCGTGCCCCGCCAGACCTCGACCCGCCCGAGGTTGCCGGACGCTCCCCCGGACGCCTCCTGGAAGATCAGGAGGTGGGCTCGCCCGTAGGACATCGCCTGGGCCCGGGCCTCGGCGCCCACCCGCACCACGCTGAACACCGCCTCGTTGGCCCGGCGCTGGGCCATCGCCGCGCTGAGCGTCGGCGCCGCGATCGCCGCGCTGATCGCGATGATCGCGACGACCGTCATCAGCTCGATCATCGTGAACCCGGCCGTGCGCCGTCGTCGCGTCGTCGTGCGAAGCATGCCGACCGGACCGCACGCAAAAAGCGGGCCCGAGGACCGGGCGTCGGGAAGGGAACGGGATCCGCGGTGGCTCAGGACGGCGGGTCTGAACTTGATGCAGAGGTGTGAAAAGATTTCAGGCCGGCGGCGGAGTGGGGTGCGGGGCTGGGAGCGGGGTCTCAGGACGGGCCGAAGCACGCCACGGGTCGCGGGCCGGGGTGGGGGGTGACGCGGCGCCTGGACGCGGGTCGAGAGCGGGGCCGCGAGGGTG
This sequence comes from Sandaracinaceae bacterium, assembly GCA_050331215.1. Classification (GTDB taxonomy): domain Bacteria; phylum Myxococcota_A; class Polyangia; order Polyangiales; family Sandaracinaceae; genus JBHJHB01. The sequence continues at coordinate 32,521 of JBHJHB010000041.1, forward strand.
GCTCGAGCAACAAATGCACCGGGCACCCCCCGCCTTGACTTGTCAGGGCGCCCAGCGCATACCGTCGCTCCCTCGGCTCGCCGAGGGCTTGGGACAGCGTTCCCGCGGAAGTGGCGGAACTGGCAGACGCGCAGGATTCAGGTTCCTGTGGGGTAACACCCGTGGAGGTTCGAGTCCTCTCTTCCGCACTCGCGTCATTTCGGTGACTTGCAGACGCCTCGCTCACGCGGGGCGTTTCTGTTTTCGGCGCTCGCAGCCCCTATGCAGCCCGATAGGTCGCGGCTGCTACGCTCGCGTCGTGTCCGAACCCGAGCAGCTCGACGACGTAGCCTCCATCCGCAAGCGGCCGGGGATGTACCTCGGCGACGTGACGAACCGCGCGGGGACGCACCACATGGCGTGGGAGGTGCTCGCCAACGCGATCGACGAATACCTCGCAGGCCGCTGCACTCGCATCGACCTGACGATGCACTCCGACGGGTCGCTCTCGGTGGCCGACGATGGCGCCGGGATCTCCCTGGAGCCCGATGAGAGCGACACCTCGTGGCTGGAGCGCGTGCTCACGACCCTCCACGACACCGCCACGGCCGACGGGCACTCCCCACACGTACATCTCCGCCACTTCCACGTCGGCCTCTGCATGGTGTCTGCGCTCTCGTCCTCCTTCTCCGCAGAGGTAAGGCGAGACGGGCAGACATGGCGCATCGAGCTGGAACGCGGTCGGGTGACCCGGCCGTTGGGGGGCATCGGCCCGGCAGTGACCACCGGAACGACCGTCCGCTTCAAGCCGGACGACACCGTCTTCGCCATGCCTGACTTCGAGGTAGAGACGGTCGCACGGCGTGTCCGCGAGACCTCATCCCTGCTCCCTGGACTTGTGACCAGTTTCTCCTGCGAAGGGCACGAGTACGGCTCGGAGGTGAAGGTCGCGCAGCTCTTGGAGAGTCCTCGCTACGGCACGCGCGAGCATCGAGAACCCGTCACAGGAGAGGCCCGCCAGCGCGATGCCGTGGCCCGCATCGCGTTCGAGTGGCGCGACTGGCCGTCTGAACCGACGGTCATCGGCTATTGCAACCTCGACGTGACCCCCGAGGGGACTCACATCGACGGATTCCGGCAGGGTCTCGCCGAAGGGCTTGGTCGCCGGGACCATCGGCGCGTCTTCGATGCCCTGTCGATCGGCCTCAACGCCGTCGTCTCGGTCCTGGTGATCGACCCCCAGTACCAGGGACCGACGCGAGAGAAGATCGCGTCGAAGGAGGCACGCGCCGTGGTCAAGGAAGCCACCGCCCGCGCGATCGAACGCGCCATGGCATCAGACAAGGACCTAGCCGGCCGAATCACCTACCTCTTGACGGATGCGAAGCAATGATCGAGGTCCACGGGGAACGAGAAAAGGCGATCCGCGAGTGGCTACAGTCTTGGTTCCGCGCCCTGCGGGGACCGGAGGCGTGTTCACGTCCGTAGAACGGGCGTCCACGCTCCCGTAGAGCCGGTGTTCACGCTCCCGTAGAACGAGCGTTCACGATCGCGTGGCGCGCGCGCACCAGCCAAATGACGAGACCCCGTGCATCCAGGCTACGGAGCTAACCACAGGTCGTGTCTATCCCGCTGCCGACAGGCTGGAAGCGACGATCGGCTGAGGGCCTTGTCGAGCTGGTCCTAGAGACGAACGTCCGCTTCAAGTTCGTAGGCGCGGAGCTCGACACGCGACCGCCAAGCGAGGCTGCAGCGAAGCGCCTCATCGACGCGTACGAGGCCGGGGACGCGCCGCCTTGGCTCACTGCCTACCTGCTGGGCTGCGTGGGTCATGAGGTCGGCTACGGTACCGTTCGCGCGATCCTGCTCGCCGCGCCTCGGATGTTGGCCGAGAGCTACGCCGGGCCGGCCCTGGCGAAGATACGTGGCTCTGGTGCCCACGACGATCTCGTCCATCTGACGATGGAGAGCCCCGCTCGCAGGAGCCGTGAGGGGGCCGCCTACGGACTCGCCCATCTCGGCACCGGCGAGGCGGCCACGGCCATCATCAACGCGGCCGTTTCTGGAGCGATCGGGTACCAGCTGGGGGGCGTGCTCATCGACCTTCCCGTAGGCGCCGAGCGGATCGCGGAGCTGCTCGATGCCGAAGAGCGAGGTCGTCGGGTGGCGATCGAGTACCTCACCGGCCTGATTCAGCGTGCGGCCGGCCAGGGCCTGGGAAGCCCGGAGGCTGCCGAACGACTCGCGGCCAACCGAGGGTACTGGCTAGCAGCGGTCCAGCGTCTTTTTGCCGACGAGGACTTCCGCATGGCGCCTCGGCAGCGCGCGTCGCTCACGCAATGGGTCTCAGAGTGATGACAGCCCCTTGTAGTCATCGAGGAAGTTCTGCATCACGGACTTACCGGACTGGATGCCCAGTTCCGCCTGACCCTCGTTGAACACGTAGGCCGGCGAGTCGTCGCTCTCGGCGGGAACCTCGAACCAAGTCGCGATGTAGCTCTGGTGCATGAAGACGCACACGTATTTCGCTGAAAGCTCGTGAGCGAGGCCGTTCTCCTCCAGAAGCTCGGGCAGGGCCTCGGTGATCCCGACGATGTCGTCAACGAAGCAGTCCGAGCCTTGCCACATCCCTCGCTTGTCCCGGCCCATCCAGAGGAGGAACGCCCGGTAGTCTGCGGGGAGACGGATTCCGAGCTGTTGCTCGATGGCGGCGACCTCGGCGTCTTGCCACGTCTTCTTGGATCTCACCGAGCTGCCGCTCGATGTCCGCCAGCTCATCGTTGGCCCGGAGGTCCGGAACGCTCGGGTTGGCGTGCCCACAGAGCAAGCGGACCTCGCCACAGAGGCCGTGGCACTCGCGCGCCAGTTCCGCCGCTCATGCTGTGGATGCCGGCACGACCGCGGGCTCGCCCGTGTCCAGGAGCCGCTCGAAGCGCGCTTTGGCGTCGGCGAGTCCGACCCCAAGCTCCGCCCGAATGAGCTTGATGAAGCTGATCCTCTTCTCGCCGGGTCTGCCCCACCCGATGACGGCCACGTCCCGCACGCGCCAACGTTACTCGTCTGGTTGAGCGACGACGCGCAGCGGCTGCTCGAGGCGAACCCGTATCGCGCGGTCACGCTCGAGCGATAGGCCGGCTCGCGGTGAGGCCGCAGCCACAGCCTCGAGGTCTCGTCAAGAACGCGATTCGTCGGACGGATACGGGCTGCCGCAGCCCGAACGGGTCGCGGAACGACGTGATTCGACGCGATTCTGCGCACCGAACACGAAGGATCCCAATACCTTCGGGCATCTCCGGGTGCGCTCAGGTTCCTGTGGCGTAACAGCCGTGGAGGTTCGAGTCCTCTCTTCCGCACTAGCGTCATTTCGGTGACCTAGACCTAGACAAGCCCGGCTTCGGCCGGGCTTTCGTCGTTTCGGGCTCTGGCGTCCCGTTGGCGGCCCGTTGGCGTCCCGATAGGTAGCACAGTCCGTGACTCGCCGCGGCGTCACGCAAGCTGCGGTCGTGTCCCTCGAATCACAGCCAGACGAACTGCCGTTCCTCCACTCTCGGAATCCGGACTCGGGGCGGTCCGCGGTCTTCGAGGACGACGGAGTGGTGGCGTTCTTCTACCTGACGGCGCCGGACTCGATGGAGATCGTGGGCGACGTGTGGGTCTACCATCGCGAGCCCGCGCCGCCCCTGAGCGAAGGGCGGACCGTCGCCCGGCACCTCGCCTCGCCTCGACGGAGGTCGCGGGTCCGGATGCACTCTGCGCCTCCCCAGCACGACACGGTCATCGAGACGAGATCGCGCGCGTGGTCCTGCACTGCGACGCGGGCATGAGTCGGTCACCGGGCGTGGCCGCGGCACTGTCGAAGGTCCTGGTCGGGGACGACTCTCAGTTCTTCAAGCGCTACCGACCGAACATGCGGGTCTACCGAACGCTACTGGAGCGGTACTACGACCAGTTCGAGGCCAGGGCCGATGGATGACAAGGACCAGCGCACGCTGTCGAATCATCTCGCCATCGGAGCCCCTGCGCGATCTCGATTTTCCTGCGCGGAGGGCGAACCCTCCACCCGAGATGTTTGGGTGGTGCCCGGTGACGAGGCTGCGAAGGCGGGCAGCGGCGCCGGGGTCTACCCTCGAGCGGTGAGCATCGAGGCCATCGACCGCGCCCTGCGCTCTCACGGTCACCCGCCGGGCCCCTGCAACTCGGGTTCACCCACGAGGCGCGCGAGGAGCTCCTCCGCGACCCGGGGACCGTCCCCGACCAGCATCCGCTGCGCACCGGGGAGCTCGCGGAATGGGCCCTCGCGCTGCTCGACGTCGAGAAGGGAGCACGGATCCGGGTGGCGATCGTCGCGGTCGAGCTCGCTCTGAGCCTCGCGCCGCGAGAGCATGCAAGGGCGCTTGGACCTCTGGCGCCGCCATTGCAGTCGGAATCCGACCATGGACCGATTGACCGACATCCTCGACCGCATCCTCCGGCACAGCGAGGGCGAAGACGAGGTCAGCCTGGGAGAGCTCCTCGGCTCCCTCGATACACGGGCCTATGGGCCCTTCCTGGTGCTGCCCGCTCTGCTCGCGGTCTCGCCGGTCGGCGGGATCCCCGGGATGTCGATCGTCCTCGGCTCCCTGATCGTGCTGATCGCGGGGCAGGCGCTCCTCGGGCGGTCACGACCATGGCTTCCGGAGAGGCTCACCTCCTTCACGTTCGGGCGCGACCGGCTCGCGGCCTCGGCCGACACGGTGCGACCCTGGCTGCGGCGCGTGGATCGGCTCACCTACTGCCGCTGGACCGTCCTGGTCCAGCCGCCCTGGTTTCAGGTCGTGGCCGGGGTCTGCGTCGTCCTCGCCGCGTCGTTCGTTCCGCTCGCGGCGATCCCGATGGCGGTGTCACTCCCGGGCACCTCGGTTCTCTTTTTGGCCGTCGGGCTCACGACGCGCGACGGCGTCGTCGTCGCCGTCGGGCTGGCCCTGGCCGTCGGCGCTGTCGCCCTGAGCGTGTACGCTTGGCCGTTCTGACCCGACCCGCGAGAGCCCAGCTCGCGAGGGCAGCAGCATGGGCCGTCGCCTACTCCGAGAGCGAGCGGGACGGCGATCGGACGGTCGCGCCCACGCTTGCATGGTGCACGAACCGTGCATCGATGCGCCTCCGGTCGGCGAGCGCTGCTGCCGAGGCGCACGACGGGCGTACCGGGGCGCCCTGGGGCGGGGCGCACCAGCTGGGGTGTTGCGCCCCGGGAGGCGAGCTGTCCGCGCCGAGGCCGACCTGAACGGCAACTTGCTCCTCCCACCTGGTCGAAAGGAGCAAGCACTTCATGAGTCACCTAATCGCCATCGCCTTTCCCGGGGAGCCCGAGCGAGCCAGCGAGCTGCGCCAGCGGTTCGTCGGGATGAGCCAGGCCCACCTGGTCGATCTCTATGACGCCGTCGTCGTCCGGCGGACCGCCGAGGGCAAGATCCGGCTCGACCAGATCCACGATCTCACCGGCCGGGGCGCAGTCAGCGGCGCGTTCTGGGGCCTGTTGATCGGCTTCATCTTCAGCCTCCCCCTGGTCGGCCCGGGCGCGCTGTTCCTGCCGTTCATTACGGCGGGGGTTGGCGCAGGCACGGGCGCTCTCGGCGGGAAGATGACCGATATCGGCATCAATGACGACTTCATCAATCGCGTCTCGGAGGCGCTCACTCCGGGCTCCTCCGCGCTGTTCGTCCTCGTTCGTGAGAACACGCCGGACAAGGTGCTGGAGCAGCTCGAGGGGGTCGGGGGGACCGTCTTGACCACCAACCTCAGCCACGAAGGGGAGGCTCGGCTCCAGAGCGCTCTGCGTCCACTCCGCGAGCAAGCCGACACGTTCGACCGGGCGTGACCTCGGTCGGCCGGCGCGTCCCACCTCGCCTCCGGCAGGACGGCTGCAGCACTCCCGTGTTGTCGGAGTCGGCGCTCCGGGGCGACCGAGCCGCGGGTCAGCTCGCGTGGGCGGCGAGCTGACGTTGCCCGTGGCCGCGGCACATCCAGCGCATGCCGTTGGCGAGGCGGGCCTTGGCGTCGGCGCGTTCGACGATGTGGCCGTGGGCGAGGACGATGCGCTCGAACATGGAGGAGGTCCCGAGGATCGTGACCGTGAGGGGGGCGGGACCGTGAAGACCCCTTTCAGAGAGAACTGATGCAGGGTCGTCGCGGCGGTCGTGGTGGCCAGGACTCAACCCTGAAGAGGACACCCTGAAGAGGACGCATGTCCCTGACGATCTCGAAGGTGCTGCCAGGCGCTCGGATGTACATCCAGGGGCGCTATTGGTCTGGTTCCGCAGGAGCGGCGTGGCCGTCGAGGGCCGGCGCCGGGCGGCCCCTCCGCGAGCCTCTGAGCCCATGCTCGGCCCCGTGAAGCGCCCTCCGACGCGTCTCGGACGGCGTCTCACCGAAGCGTTCGCGGTAGTAGCCGGCGAAGCGACCGAGGTGGGCGAAGCCGCAGTCCAGCGCCACCTGGGTAACTGGCGCCTCCGGCGTGAGGTCCAGACGCTTCCGCACCTCGCTGAGCCGGAGGGCACGGAGGTACTGGCTCGGGGTACAGCCGCGGTACTGCCGGAAGCTCTCCTGAAGGCTCCGCACGCTCGTCCCGGCCTCATTGGCGAGGTCCGCCATGGCGAGCGGCGCGGAGAAGTGCGCGCGGAGGTAAGCCTCGGCGCGCTGGAGCACCGCGGGACCGACCAGAGGCGCGGGAGCGTGAAGGGCTGCTGTGTACGAGTGCGGCACCGTACGGAGGAACAGGCCGAGGAAGGTCTCGAGCATCGGGTGGAGTAGCTGCGCATGGGCCCGCAGCTCGCTCCGGCTGCCCAGCTCCAGCTCGGCGGCCATCCAATCGAGCAGGTTGACGAGGGAGGCTGCGCCCTCGGACCGGAGATCGAAGAGCCCCTCGAAGGTCAGCGGCGCCGTCAACGGCGCGTCGAGGAGCACTTCGAGATGGCGCTCCAGCAGACTCCTGGGGATGATCACCCCGAGGTCGCTCCATCCGGCCGCGTGCTTCGCCTCGTGCGCGTGCTCGGGCGAGAGCACGACGCCCGTACGGCCGCCCTCGCACGGCAGCGGCCGCTCCTCGCGCAGCACCACGCCACGCGACGCGCCGAGGGGGACGAGCAGGTGCACGCGCTCCGACCTCGTCGGTTCGGTGAAGCCGGTGTCCCCGGCGCTCGCCCACGCCTCGACGAGCAGCGGGCCGAGCTGCCCGCGCCGAAGGCTCGCGAAGCCGTCGGCGTCGGCCGGCATGAGGTAGGGCGGGCCGAACTCTTCCTGGCGCTTCACCACCTCCGAGACCCGCTGGGTGAGGAGCACTTCGCGGCTCGGCATGGGGAGGCCACGCGCCCAGCGGGCGGCAGGGTCCTCGCTATTCGGAGGGGTCGGCAAAGCGGGGTCGGCCATCGGACCTTGAGCGGCGCCAGCGCCACGACGGCGTGGATCGAGGCGAGGTTGGTAGGGACATTCCTAGCAGGATGCTGCAGAAGTCAACGTCAGGGTATCGACGCGACGGCTGAGGTGTGATCTGGTCCGGGGTTGCGCGGTAGGGCCTCCCCCGAAGACGTCGATGCTGTGTCTCCTCTCGCCGGAGGAGACCTCCCCGGGACCGCTTGATGGGAGCACGAAGTCGGTGCGCAGCTCCTTGTGGCGGTGGTCGAGCAGGCGCGCCGCGGGCGGCTTCTGAGCGCCGAGCACTTCTCCGTGGACGGCACGCTCCTCGAGTCGTGGGCGTCGGCCAGGAGCCTCCGCCCGCAGGCGGACGCCAACGGCCGCGGTCAGAACCCGGGCTGGCAACCCTGCAGGCGGTTCTGAAGCATGCTGCGGAGAGGCGCTCATCGGACAGTGGACCGCGTCGAACGGATAGTGCCGGGGGAGGTTCGTGAGCAGCATTCGGCCAGCCCATCGCATCGAGGTGGGTGAGGAGGCAGGGAATGCGGATTGGTCTTGGGGTCTGGAGCGTCGCATCGACGTCCTTGCTCCTCACCGCCTGTGGAGCGAGCGGCGTGGAACCGGCCGAGCCACCCGCGACGGCCGAGGAGGGCGAGGCGCAAGAGGCGGCGCCGGCATCGGAGTACGGCCAGCCCTTCGAAGGCCGGATCGCGGAGAGCTACGCGGAGTCCGAGGAGTGGTGGCCGTCGCCGCAGCGACCGCCGGAGGGCGCCCCCAACGTGCTCCTCATCCTTCTGGACGACACGGGCTTCGCGCACTTCGGGAGCTATGGCGGCCTCGTCGAGACACCGAACCTGGACGCGCTCGCGGAGCGCGGGCTCCGCTACAACAACTTCCACACCACCGCCCTGTGCTCACCCTCGCGCGCCTCGCTAATGGCGGGCCGCAACCCCCATCGCATCGGACTCGGCTCGCACTCCCTCACGGCGATGGGCTTCCCCGGCTACAACGCCCTCATCCCGCCGAGTGCGCAGTCCGGCGCCCGCGTCCTCCAGGAGGAGGGCTACGGCACCTACGCGATCGGGAAGTGGGATCACACCCCGCTCTACGAGGTGAGCCTCGTCGGGCCCTTCGACCACTGGCCGGGGAGAGAGGGGTTCAACCACTTCTACGGATTCATGGCCGCCGACACCGACAACTGGCACTCGGTCATGTGGAACGATCAGACGCCGGTGGAGCCGTGGCGAGGCCGCGACGACTACCACCTGTCCACGGACATGGCGGACCGCGCCATCGAGTGGATGACGGGACACGAGTCCGTCGACCCCGACCTCCCGTGGTTGATGTTCTGGGCGCCGGGCGCCATGCACTCGCCCCACCACGCCCCCGAGGCGTACATCGAGCGCTACCGAGGTCGCTTCGACGACGGCTGGGACGTCGCCCGGGAGCGGATCCTCGCCCGGCAGGTCGAGCTCGGCATCGTTCCGGAGGGCACGGAGCTGAGCCCCCGCGCCGCCGACATCCCCGCGTGGGACTCGCTCCCGGAGGAGGAGAAGCGCCTCTACCGCCGGCAGATGGAGGTCTTCGCGGGCCAGCTCGAGCACCTCGATCACGAGATTGGCAGGATGCTCGAGACCGTCGAGCGGGTCGGCGACCTGAACAACACCCTCGTGATCGTGACGAGCGACAACGGCGCGAGTGCCGAAGGCGGGCTGACCGGGTCCTTCAACGAGACCTACGTGCTCAACGGCCTCCAGACCCCCCTCGAGGCCAACCTCTCTCACCTCGAGGACTGGGGTGGGCCGACCACCTACCCGCACTACCACGCAGGGTGGGCGATGGCTGGAAACACCCCGTTCCGATACTTCAAGCAGACCGTCCACCGCGGCGGCATCCAGGATCCACTGATCATCAGCTGGCCGGATCGCATCGAGGCTCGTGGCGAGATTCGGAATCAGTACCATCACATCACGGACATCATGCCGACGCTCTTCGAGGCCACGGGGATCGACGCTCCAGAAGAAATCGGCGGCATCCGCCAGCTGCCCTTCGACGGGATCAGCATGGTCTACACCTTCGACGACGCCGATGCTCCGACGCGCAAGGAGCACCAGTTCTACGAGATGTTCGGGAACCGAGCGATCTGGCAAGACGGGTGGAAGGCAGTCAGCCTCCACGCGAATCGAATGCCGTGGAACCTCGGCGTCCGGGCGCCCTTCGACGACGACACCTGGGAGCTCTACCACGTCGCGGAAGACGTCTCGGAGAGCCACGATCTCGCCGGCGATGAGCCCGAGCGGCTCGCCGAGATGGTCGCGCTCTGGGAGCGCTTGGCGTGGGAGAACAACGCCTATCCCCTGCACGACGACATGGTTCAGCGGATCGCGGCGCAGCAGGACCGGCTCTTCGGCGATCGAACGGAGTTCGTCTACTTCTTCCCGGGCGCGACGCGGATCGCGGAGAAGGCCTCGGCGCCGGTGAAGAACCGGAGCCACTCCATCTCCACGACGATGGATCTGCAGGGTAACGAGCGCGGGGTGATCGTGGCCTGTGGCGGCTTCACCGGCGGCTACACGCTGTTCATCGACGGCAACCGTCTCCGCTTCGCCTACAACTTCTACAATGGCGTCTTCTACGAGCTAGAGTCGCCCTCCCTTCCGATGGGTGAGACCACCCTCGAGTTTCGTTTCGTCAAGACCGGAGAGTTCGAGGGGCGCGGAGAGCTCTACGTGAACGGCGAGCAGGTCGACGAGGTCGCGATGCCGGACATGCATCGCTCGACCTTCTCGCTCTCGGAGACCTTCGACGTGGGTCGGGACAGCGGCACGCCGGTCGCCCCGCAGCGCTACGAGACGCCCTTCGCCTTCGAGGGCAGCCTGGACCGCGTCACGATTCGCCTCACCCAGGGCTCGTGATGCGCCGCGCCGGAGCCGTCGTGCCCGAGGGCCTGATCGACGGGACCCTCGGTGTGCTGGCGTGGCGGGTCGCCGTGGGGATCGTGACGCTGGCCGCGAGCGCGATCGCGTGGCCTGCGCTCGCGCAGGAAGCGAGCCCTTCGGAAGGCACCGCCGAGGAGACCCCGGCGGAAGCGGGCGCGCCCGACGAGGAGGCGCCGGCGGACTACGGTCAGAGTCGCGAGTCGATGGCGGTCGACACCACCGCCTCTCAGTGGTCCTTCCAGTTCGCCTTCCAGGGCTTCCCGGAGTACCGGGAGGGCACGCTCGATGATGGGACCCAGCGCCCCGAGGGACGGCGGAACTTCAGCCAGCTGCGCATCGTGGCGCCCATCGTCCTGCCCCGAGTGACAGTCCTTCCGCGGCTCACGGTCCGACTCGCGGAGAGCGCGACCGGCTCCCTCGGGCTCAACCCGACGGACCTCTTCGCACTGGTCATCCCCCGCGCCTTCGAGTGGAGCTCGGGCCGCGCCGGCTTCGGGCCGAACATCCTGTTCCCCTCGGCGAGCTTCGCCAGCGGGACGCCGGCCTCGGCCTTCGGCCCCTCGGTCGTGCAGCTCGGGCTCGCCGGGGCGATCATTCAACGCGCCTGGAACGACCGGATCGTCATGGGGCTGCTGGTCCAGCAGGCCTTCGGACCGACCGCCGCAGACAACTCCATCCAGCCCGGGCCTATCGTCATCAATCCGTTCTTCACCCTGCAGATCTGGAATGGCATCTATGTGTCGACCAACGATCTCCAGATGCAGATCAACTGGCAGACGGGCGGGATCAAAGCACCCATCGGCGGGCGCCTCGGCTACGCGTGGGTGCTGCCTTCGGTCACCTTCAACTTCTACGGGGAATACGGCACCGAGGTCGGGTCATCGTCCTGGCGCGGCTCACTCGCCGAGCACTACTACCGGCTCAACGTGACCTTCCAGATCCCGGTGGGTTGAGCGAAGACCTAGACTCCTCGCCGGAAGTCGCGAAGGCATCTCGCCGCGTGCGACCTCCGACTCGGAGGTTCGCGCCGACGGTGCGGTCGCGACGCGCTGGACTCGGAGTCTGCGGAGACGGGGCGTCTTCCGGTCTCTCAGAGGTAGAACGACAGACCGAGGTGGATGGCCATCTGTTGTTCAAACTTCGAAGCGTTCCCGACCAGCCGGTAGAGCCCTTGCAGGGAGAACCCGATGACCTGGGTGGCGCGGACGGCCAAGCCCACGGCCACCACTCCGCCGCCCTGCAGAGAGACCCCTTCGCCTTCGAAGTCCAGCGTCAGCACTGGGCCGATGCCGATGAGGGGGACGACCGCAGTGCGGGTCACCACGCGAAGGACCAAGCCGAGGTCCACGGGCACGAAGAAGTCGCCCTCCCGGAGAAGGAAGGCCCCGCCGAGGTCGAGACCGAGCTCGACCGCCTCCAGCTCGGCCAAGGCGATCTCGACATCCACGCGGGGACCGAAGCTTGTTTCGTTGGGCTCGTCTTGTTGCCAGTGTCCCTGCATGACCAGAGGAAGCCCGAGGATCACGCGGTGGGGGGCGTGGAGAGGATCGAGGAGGGGCGCGGGCTCCTCTTCTCCCCCCGTGGGCTCGGCCCGCGGTTCCTCCTCGATCTCGGGCCGCGCCGTCCGCTCCTGCGCGCTCGCCGGGCCGGCGATTGTGAGGACCAGAGCGAGGGACAAGGGCGCCCGCCGCATGACGAATCGCAAGGGGGCCGTTGGCGATTCCGCCCGCATCGGGCGATGCTACGCGGGCCCGAATACCGAGTCGAGGCTCGCTCGTCGCCGAGGCGCCAGGGGGACGAAGGCTCCCGCGCGGGACGCGGCGGTACCTCGCCCACCTCGCCGCGCTGGCGGCGGCGCTGCTCCTCGGCGCTTTGCTGTCGGCCGACCAGCCACGAAGGGGAGGCTCGGCTCCAGAGCGCTCTGCGTCCACTCCGCGAGCAAGCCGACACGTTCGACCGGGCGTGACCTCGGTCGGCCGGCTCGGCCCACCTCGCCTCCGGCAGGACCGGCTGCAGCACTCCCGCGTTGTGTAGGAGATCGGCCCCCCCGGGGGCGACCGAGCCGCGGGTCAGCTCGCGTGGGCGGCGAGCTGACGTTGCTCGTGGCCGCGGCACATCCAGCGCATGCCGTGGGCGAGGCGGGCCTTGGCGTCGGCGCCTTCGACGATGTGGCCGTGGCAGAGGACGATGCGCTCGAAGTCCCAGGCCCACATGGGCCTCAGCGAGGCTTGTGCCGCTTCCCGGTCCTTCGTCAGGGCGAAGCGCCAGAGCGGGCTCTGCTTCAGCTTCCCCCAGACACCGAGCATCCGGAAGAAGAGGGGGGTGAGCCAGCCCCTGGCGTCGTGGAGGTTGAAGACGAGGTCGGCGAGGACGAGGGTCTTCGACGGGCGGTGGTGGAGGATGACCTCGTCGATGTCGGGCGCGCCGGCGACCATCAGCGTGTCCACGCTCGCGCGCCAGGCCTCGGGCGTGTGGTCGCCGAGGACCACGTCGAGCGTGAGGCCCTTCTTCGTGGCGGCGGGCGGGCCGTAGCTCGTCGCGTTGGGCCAGCGCTTCTGCGCCGCCGGCATGAAGAGGTAGTGGAAGCCGCTCGGGGCGACGAGGTGGCGTACCTCGCCGAGCGAGGCGACCGCCTTCGCCAGCGCGTCGTCGATCTCGATCGGCGAGTAGAGCAGGAGCGATCCGTCCTCGAGGCGGATGACGCTCATCCGCCCCCCGAACTCGATCGCGCCCATCTTGAAGTCGGACTCCGCGACCCAGAGGTCGTCGTCGATGGCTTGCAGCATGAACATAGTAAAGTACCGGTTGACCAAATGGTCAAGTACGATTTACGAACATGGCGGACGTGAGCGAAGACGTCTTCGAAGCGGCCAAGCGCGCGAGCGCGGCGCAGCTGCTGCTCAAGGCGGGGCGGCTGGTGAACGAGCGCGCGCTCTCGCAGATCCCGCAGGAGCCCGGGCAGTGGCGCATGCGCCCTTCGCACACCGCGCTCTTCCCGCATCTGGAGTTCGCAGGGACGCGCATCACCGTGCTCGCGGAGCGCCTCGGCATCTCCAAGCAGGCGGTCTCGCAGCTCGTCGGCGACCTCGAGAGGATGGGGGTGCTGCAGCGCATCCCCGATCCGAGCGACGGGCGCGCGAAGCTCGTCGTGTTCGCGGAGGACGGGCCGACGCTGCTGATGAAGGGGATGCGCTACCTCCAGACCGTCGACGCCGAGCTCGAGGAGCTGCTCGGGCCGCGTCGGCTGGCGTCGCTCCGCAAGATCCTCATCGAGGTCATCGAGGAGCTCGAAGAGCGGAGCTCCATGCAGCCGAGCCGCGACATCGAGGGGAGATGACCGACGCGTGGCACTATCCGGGCATGGAGGCTCGGTCGTGGGGACGGACAGGGAGACCCTGGCGGCGGGGGGCGGTTGGCCTGGGGGTGGTGCTGCTGGCCTCGGTCGCCGGGTGTGGCTCGCGCTCCATGCTGGCGCTCGGCGACGCCGCGACCGACGTGCCCGCGGACCTCGCCCCGCCGGCGGGGGATGACGGCGTCCCCCTCGATCCGGGTGAGTGCTTCGCCAGCTCACCGTTCACGATCGAGCCCCGCGCTCCGGGCAGACTCCGGCTGCCGGCCCTGGCCCGCGCCGACGACGAGGTGCTCGTCGTGACCACGCGAGAGACGGATGACTCGAGCACGGTCGTCGCCCGACCGCTCACGCCGGTCGGTGCGGTCGACGGCGACTCGGTGACCCTCGGCGCCGGCCGCGGGGGCACGGTCGTGCCGTTCACCCTCGGGTGGACGGAGCCCGGCTTCACGGTGGCCTACCAGGACGACGCCGCCACGCTGGCGGCCGGTCGTCTGAGCCTCGACGGGACGCTGGTGGGCGCGTCCAGCACGGGGCGAGCGTCGTCATCGGTCCGCCCGCTGCTCGTCTTCACGCCGAGCCTCGCGGTCAATGGGTGGGTCGACGGCGGGGTGCCCAGCGCCTTCGTCGTGCGCCTCCCGGGGGGTGAGCCGGTCGACCTCGACCTCCCCGGCGTGGGGATGGACGGGGCGCAGGACACCGAGGCCCCCGACGCCTTCCGCGTAGTCAGCGTCGGAGCGACCGGGGTCGTCGTCCAGCGGTGGAGCATCGCGGGTGAGGCTCTGTCGCGCGAGGACGTGCCGCTCCGGTGGACGGGGACCTTTCCCACGGCGGTCCACCGCGCCGTCCTCCTCGACGACGAGCCGAGCGCGCTCGCCGTGTTCGCCGGCACGGTCCGGGCCCTCGACGACGGCATCGTCGAGGCCCGCGTCGACGCGGCGGACGGGGACTGGTTCTTCGGGGACAGCACGCTGTGGAGCGGCGACGCAGCGGTCGATCCTCGGACGCGGTGGCTCGGCCTCGCGGTCGCCGTGCTGGACTGGGGCGGGCCCGAGACCGGCGTCCGCTTCCTCGGGCTTCACCCGCGGGGCGACACCATCAACGTGCCGGTCTCCGGTCCGGTCGAGGTGGCAGGCCCGATCGAGGTGGCGATCGTGGACACGGGCCTCGCCTCTCCGAGCTTCCTGGTCGTCTGGGTGGAGAACGCGGCGGCGGGAGGCCGCGTTCGCGCCGCGACGATCGGCTGCGACTAGCACTCGCCGAGCAGCCGCGCGCCGCCGCTATGCCGGCTCCGCGCCCCGCCGGTCCTGGAGCCGCGTCCGGCACACCACGTCCCACACCGTCAGCGCCTCGCCGTAGTTCGCGGTCGCGTGGCTGTGGTGGATGTTGTGGTGCGCCGAGGTGTTGATGAACACGCGCGGAAGCGTCGCCTCGACCCAACCGAAGGTGACGCCGGAGTGAAGGTAGAGGTTGAGGACGATGAAGCCCAGGACCAGCGGCCAGTAGAGCGGCGCCCAGTGGACCAGGACCGGGAAGCAGAGCAGCGTCGTCGGCCAGAACGTGAGGAGCGCCTCGAGGGGCGTCACGGCGAAGCCGGCGAAGGGGGTCGGGTTGCGGAAGCTGTGGTGCGCGCGGTGGAACCCGAAGAGCAGGCGGGTGTGAAGCAGCCGGTGCTTCCAGTAGAGCCAGGCGTCGACGACCAGAAGCCCGACGCCGGTCGCCAGGGTGATCACCACGGGCGAGGCGCCCGTGGCGCGCAGGTCGACGACGAGCCCGGTCGGGTGGCCGAGCTGCCACTGGCTCACGGGCCAGGCCGCGAGGGTGGCCGCGATGAACATCGAGCGGAGGGTCTCGAAGGCCTCGCGCCGGATGGGCGGGGTCCCGCGGTGAGGACGCTGGATCCGCCGGCCGACGCGACGCGAGAGCAGGTAGAAGGCGCCCGCGCTGCCGAGCACCGTGCTCGACAGCACCAGGAAGGCGAAGGCGAAGCAGGCCAGCCAGAGCGCGGGGCTCTCCGCGAGGAAGCCCAGGGCGACCAGCAGGAAGGGGAGGAGACCGTCGATGATGCGCGCCGCTCGCATGGACGACTCGGGCCAAGGCTAGCAGAGCCGGCGCGCGCTCGAGCGAGGTCGTTCGCAGGCCCGGCGCGCGCCGCGACCCGTCAGCGGAAGTGCCTCGCCCACACCGGCGCGAGCGCCGGCCGCTCGCGGACCGCCGCCACCAGGGCCTCCACCTTCGGCAGGTTGGCGCCCCGCCACTCGGCGTCGACCCACCGGCTGACGACGGCGACCATGAGGTCGAGGGCCGAGAAGCCGGTCGGGAGCGCGTACGGCGACGCCGAGAGCTCGCCCTCGAGCACCCGCCAGCGCCTGCGCCACATGGCCTCGGCCCGCTCGCGCACGACGGCTGCGGTCTCCTCCGGCGCGAACCGCCCGGGGTAGTCGAGGATCTCGACCAGCGGGTACAGCTCCGCGGCGATGAACGTCATCCAGCGCAGCGCCTGCGCCCGCTCCGTCGTTCCCGGAGGCGGC
This sequence comes from Sandaracinaceae bacterium, assembly GCA_050331215.1. Taxonomy (GTDB): domain Bacteria; phylum Myxococcota_A; class Polyangia; order Polyangiales; family Sandaracinaceae; genus JBHJHB01. The sequence continues at coordinate 48,705 of JBHJHB010000041.1, forward strand.
AGGAGGCCGCCGCCCCGATGCCGCTCGTCGAGGGTCAGCAGGATCGCGAGGGACTCGGTCCAGACCTCGCCGCCCGCCTCGACGGCGGGCATCTTGCGCTGCGGGTTGATGGCCGCGTACGCGTCGCCGCGGTGCTCGTCGTTGCGCGCGTCGAGGTCCCGGATCTCGTAGCCCACGCCGAGCTCCGCGCACGCGGCCTCCACGATGCCCGAGCCCGAGCCGGGCGCGCCGTAGATGACGTAGGTCATGGGGTGGACGCTAGCACCTCGCCGCGGAGGTCCCTCGGCCTCACCGGCACCAGGGCTCGGCGATCACCAGGGTGTCCGGCGCCGACAGCACCAGGCCGTAGGGCGTGACCTCGAAGCCCTGGACCATCGTCACGAGCTCCGGCAGCGGGTAGGTGGCCATCGGGCCGTCCAGGGCGTCGAGGCGCAGGCCCACCATGACGTTTCCGCTGACGTCGGGGGTGCCCTCCTGGACCTGGACGTAGGCGAGGTCGCGGTCGAGGTGGAGGATCCGACGGCCCCCGGGCCAGGCCTCGCGCGGGGTCGGCCAGGATCGCTGGCCCACCTCGACCAGAGCGCCGCCCTGCCGCTCGAGCGCCACCAGCCTCATGACGCGCGTGGTGCCAGCCTCCACCTCGGCGCCCACCGCGAGCACCCGGTCGCCCCCACCGGCGACGTCGATCACCTGCCAGGGGACCTCGAAGGGGCCGATCGGCGCCGCGTCCGGCTCGAGCGGGAGCAGGTAGATCGCGCTCGCGCCGTCCGAGGGGCGCGTGGTGAAGGCGATGGCGGCATCGTCGTGGAGGCGCGCGAGGACGTCGAAGGGGTCCCCCGAAGGCGACGGCACGACCATCGACAGGTCGGGCGCCGGCGTCGGCCCGGCCACGAAGGCCGGGGCGGGGTAGCGGTCGAGGCGAAGCTCGAGGGGGATCGCCGGCTCCCGGGCCCTCTGCGTCCGGTAGAGGGACTGGCCCGAGAGGTGGAGCGCGTCCCGGCGGTCCGGGTCGGCCGAGTAGTCGAGGTCGTGGCTCGCCCCGTCGGTCGCGCGCTGGCCCGGCCCGAAGGTCCGCACCGCGAGCGGCGCCTCCGGCAGAGAGCGCGACCAGGGCCAGTCGCCGCCGTCCACCAAACCGAGCTCCGACCAGCGCCTCGTGTCGCCGTAGAGGGCAGGCGGCCCTGGCTCCCCGAGCTCCAGGGCGAGGACGTCGGCGCCGCCGTGCTCCCCACCCTCGACGCTCCTCGGCCGCCTCGGGTCGCTGGCGTCGATCCGCACCGCGCGACGGCCGTCCCGAAGGAGGATGTCCGTCCCATCGACGCGCATCGCCCCCGGCCACGCCGTGTCCGGGTCGAGCACCTCGTTCAGGTAGGGCTCGTCGTCGTCCAGCAGGAAGAAGCGACCCACCTCGATCAGGCGCAGCCCGTCGTTGGCGCTGGCCCAGGGGTTGGCGGACCCCATGGGCTGGGTGCCGGTCGCGACGATCTCCCGCGAGCGTTCGACCAGCGGCGGCGTCTCTCCGGGACGCGTCTCGTAGACCGCGAGCTCGAGTGTGTCCGACGCCTGGACGTAGACCTCGAGGCCGCGGCTCGTGTACCGGGCGGAGCGCACCCAGAAGGTGTCGACGCTCCCGACGACCTGCAGGTCGGCCTCCCGCAGGAGGCTCACGCCCTGCCCCGTGGCCAGGGTGAGGAACCCGCCCGACGCATGGAGCGCGTCCGCGCGCGCGCCCAGGTCCTCGAGGCTCGAGACGCCGCTCGGCTGCGGGACCACGCGCCACGCGCCGCTCCAGCCATCGGTGGCGTAGGCGAACGGACCGATCGAGGACGCCACGACGGAGCGGCAGCCGGCGGCGATGCTGCCGACCATCCTCACGTCGTCCAGGTCCGCCGCGTCGAGCTCGACGAGCTGCGTCGTCAGCCAGTCGGGTGCGATGCAGGCGTAGAGGTGGTCGCCCGCGAGGGCCATCTCGAGGGTGCGGTGGTCGAGGGCGAAGGCGCCGCGGGGCCGGATGCGGTCGCCGGTCAACGTCACGAAGCGGCCTCCGTCCTCGGTGTGCACCATGGCGAGGTCGGGTCCGAGGGACTCGACGAACCGCGCGAGCTCGGGGATCTGCTCCTCGTCGAGCACCTCGAAGCCCTGGTCCGTGACGCGGGCCAGGGTGAGCCGGGTGCCGCCTTCGGTCCCACGCTGCGAGAACAGGTACCGCCCGCCGCCGACGGCGGTGCCCTGCTGGCGGTAGCGCGGCCTGCTGACGGAGAGGATCGCCGGCGTGTCGTCGCAGACGGGCCCGCCGTGGTCCGGAGGTCCGGCGTCGGTCTCGCCGGGGCCCAGGTCGGGTGGAGGGGGGACCGGCCCCTCGTCGCCGCCGGGCCGCATGCCGTGGCTGCCAAAGCAGCCGACCACCGCGAGGCTCAGCACGAAGGCGCACGCGACGGCGAGCCGCCGCGCGGGGCGCGAAGCCCACGACGCATCCGCGGAGGTGAGCAGGGCCATCGAGGGCGGGTGGGTGTCCGGTCCGATCCGCGGCATGAAGAAGCTCCGAAGCCAAGAGGGGGGCGCCTTGCAGCCGGGGGAGCCCCCCGTGCCGTGGGCGCAGGTCGACGGAGCCGCGGTCGAGGCCCGACGCGGCGGCCCCTTCGCCCGGTGGTGCGATCAGGCCCCTCGGTCGGCTCAGGTTTCTTCGGTCGAGCTCGTCTCCCGGTCAGGCGAGACGCTGATCACGACCTTTCCGCGGACCTGGCCCGCCAGCAGGTAGCGCATGGCATCGGCGGCATCCGCGAGCGGGAAGGTGCGGTCCACCGCGGGCCGGACCTTGCCCTCCTCGATCAGCTCCCCCAGCGTCGCGAGCTCCTCGGCGCCGACCTCGGAGAAGAAGGCCTTGAGCGTGTGGCCGACCCACGGCGAGAGCATCGACGCCCAGAGCTGGCGGTGGATGCCGCCGAGGAGCGGGCCACCGCCCTCCCCGCCCGCGATCACCAGCGTCCCGTCCGGAGACAGCAGGCGCCGGAGGGCCCCGACCGGGCGGTTGCCGCCGATGTCGACGATCAGGTCCCACCGCTCGGCCGTCCGCCCGAGGGCGTCGGTGCGGTAGTCGATGACCTCGTCGGCCCCGAGGTCGCGGACCAGGTCCATCTTGCCGGCGCTGCACACGCCCGTGACGTGCCCCGCGCCGCGCGCCTTCGCGAGCTGGACCGCGAAGCTGCCCACGCCGCCCGAGGCGCCGAGGATCAGCACGCGCTGGCCGGCCTGGAGGTCGCCCTCGCGGGTCAGCGCGTGGAGCGCGGTCACGGCGGAGGTGGGGACGGCCGCGGCCTCGCCGGGCGAAAGGCGCGACGGCTTCGGCGCGAGCCGGTCCTCCCTCGCCACGGCGAGCTCGGCGAAGGCGCCACGCCCCTCGCCATACACCTCGTCGCCGACCTGGAACCGCGCGACGTCGGGACCGACGGCCGCAACGGTGCCCGCCAGGTCCAGCCCGAGCCCCGCTTCGGCCGGCGCGAAGAGGCCGAACCCCATGAGGCGCATCAGGTACGGACGCCCCGTCATCAGGTGCCACGCGCCACGGTCCAGCCCGGCCGCGTGGACCCGGATCAGCACCTCGCCGGGGCCGGGCGAAGGGCGCGGGACCTCTTGCAGCTCGAGGACGTCGGCCGAGCCGTAGCGGTCCCGGACGATCGCGCACATCGGGGCGCTGGCGGCGTCCGCCGACGCGCCGCTCGGGCGTCGCGGAGCCGTCGGGTCTCGTCGAGGTTCGGGTGGGCTCATGAAATCTCCTCCTCCGCTTCCGGCATCGCGCACCGGTCCTAGCTCACGCCTTCGGCGCGACGACGCCACTGAACCACATCGAGCTCGGCCGCGACCTGCTCCTCGATCGACGCGAGCGGCCCAGGGCCAAGGGCGCGGCCCGACAGGGGTCCGACCCTCCGGGCGCGGCTGTCCCGGGCGCCCTCGATCCCCCGACGCACGACGGTTCCAACGACTGATATCAGGAAGCCATGACGATCCGCCTCGGCGCGCTCCTTCCTCTTCTCCTGGTGGCCTGCGGTGGGCCGCCGGCGCCCCCGCACACGGCGGCCTCGGCCGCGGAGCGCACGGGCCGCACGGCAGACACGGCGGTGCAGCTCTGCCTCCAGGATGCGCCGGGCATCCCCCGGAGCGACTACCCCTACGTCGCAAGCTACCAGTGCCCGGACGGCTCGGTGCCGCTCGATGGCAACCCTCGGCGGGGGCAGCTCGCGCGCCTGGGCAACGTCGGCCAGGGACCGGACGGGCACGTCCTCGATCTCTACGAGGTGCCCTGCCCGAGCGGCCCGGTGCGGATCTTCGTGGACGGCTACCACTGCCCGGGCGGCGTCGACCCGACGCCCGACCTCGCGAACCTCACCCCGCAGCAGCTCGCGGGGATGGCGGTGCGGATGCGCCAGCTCGAGACCGAGCCCTTCGACGAGGAGGCGAGCGAGTTCCGGGGCTTCTTCCACACGTGGCTCGAGGAGACCGACCAGGTCACGTTCGGGATCTGCGAGGCGGTGATCGAGGACGTGATGCGGGAGGAGTACGCCTTCCGTGAGCTCGTCGTGAGCCAGTACATCCTCTCGAGCGCAGCCGCGGCCATCGAGCTGCCCGAGGGCACGCAGCGCCCGCTCGGCGAGGCCCTCGCCGGCATCCGGGGCGCGCTGCGGATCTACAGCGCGATCGTGCAGGCGCGGGGGAGCGCGGCGGCCGAGCCGCACCTGAGCATGCTCGCCGACCTGGCGCCGGAGGCCCTGGAGGCACGCGTCGCTCAGAACCTCGACACCTGCACGGCCGCGCGCCCCGACCATGCGCTCCTGATGACCGACGATACGGGGCGGAGCCTGTGGCCGCCGAGCGGCCCGGACTGCGACCGGCTGATCCGCTGCTGCGAGGGGAAGGGCTACGTGCGGGACGGTGCGGGGGTCGGAGCGGAGGGCTTGATGTGCGTGATGGCCGGCGCGAGCACGGGCGACGAGACCGACGGCTGCGCGTTCGCCCTGAGGGCGCTGGCCGAGCAGGGGACCCCGTGTCGCTGACCGCTGCACGACAACCTTGAGATCCCGCACGGTTACGGCGCCCAGGGCGTGACCTGGCTCATGGCGCGACGGCGCTCGAAGACCCACATGGGCGCCCGTGAGTGACTCGCTGTTCCATCCCGTGATCGACTCCGAGGCCGCGACCCGAGCCCTCGAGGAGGCCCACCGCCAGGCCGACTGGCCCGCGGCGAGCATCGACGTGGACGCGATGGTCATCGAGCAGCGCATGGACCGCTACGCGGGGGACGACCACGAGGCCTGGCGCCGCGTGGTCGCGCAGCGAATGGAGCAGCTCGAGCGCGACGGGTCCCAGGTGTTCCTGGCCGGCATGGACAAGCTGCGCCTCCCCCTCGACCGGGTGCCGAGCCTCGACGCGATCAACGCGCTGCTCGAGCCGGTCACCGGCTGGCGGGCGCGCCCGGTGCCGGGCTACCTGCCTTCGCGCAGCTTCTTCGCGTTCCTCGCCCGCCGGCAGTTCCCGACCACGATCAGCGTCCGACCCCTCGACCGGCTCGGCTACCTGCCGGAGCCGGACATCCTCCACGACGTCTTCGGCCACGTGCCGCTCCACGCCGACCCGGTCTTCGCCGACTTCCTCCAGGCCTGGGGCCGCGCTGCGGTGCGGGTCCGGGCGGCGGAGCACGTCGAGGGGCTCGCCCGGGTGTTCTGGTTCACCGTCGAGTTCGGGCTCATCCGCGAGGGTGGCCGCCCCAGGCTCTACGGCGCGGGCCTGATCAGCAGCCCCGGGGAGGGCCACCACGCCCTCCACGCCGCGGAGGTGGACCGCCGGCCCTTCGACCTCGACCGGGTGATCGCCACGCCCTTCGAGATCGACCACTACCAGCCGATCCTCTACGTCCTCGAGAGCTTCGACCAGCTCCGGGACGCCATGCGCGCCTACGCGGCCCGCCTCGAGGCGGACGGCGCCTTCGAGCACGCCCGGGACGCCGCGTAGGCGGGTAGCGCGGGCCGCCCTTACCCGCCTGCCCCGAGCCAGGCGAGCATCCGCTCCGCGATCCGCTGCACCACCCGCGGCTGGAGCCTCGGGTTGTGGAGCGCCTTCGGCACGACGCCGGCCTCCGTGAGCCGCCCCGGCAGGGCCGAGGTCCACGCGTCGCTGTGGCTCGGGAAGACCAGGTGGTCGGCGCCGAAGGCGAGGTGCAGGACCGGCACGTCGAGGTACGGAGCGAGCGCAAGGCCGTTGGCGCTCGTCGTCGGGAGGTACCACTGGTCGAGGAAGGAGCGCGCCGTCACCCAGCCGCCCATGAAGCCCTCCCGGGCGTTGACGCGCGCCGGGTTGCCGAAGGGGAAGCGCGTCGGATCGCGACGGTTCTTGTCGATCTTGCGATCGACGAAGCGCGGGGCCGCGAAGATGTAGCGCAGCGGCACGCGCGCTTCGGGCTCGCCGTCGAGGAGGTGGCGGCCGGCCTCGCGACCGAGGTTGACGAGGCGCTGGGTCTGCGCGGCCCGGTAGGCGGCCAGGAACGCGGGGTCGAGGGGCGGCTCCCGGGAGTACAGATCGAGCGCGGGGTCGCGGGTGCCGTCGGCCCGGACCGACGGGTCGATCCAGCCGTGCAGGATGTGGGCGCGGCTCGGGTGGGCGGCGAGGAGGACCAGGGCGTGGCCGACGCCGAAGCGCGTCTGGACGAGGGCCATCAGCGGGCCGCCTCCGCTGTGGCCCACCAGCACGGTCCGGGCGCCCCGGGGGACGCACGCGTCGACCGCGATGGCCACGTCGAGGGCGGCGTCGAGGAAGCGCAGGTCGTAGGCGTCATCGACGTAGCGCCCGTCCACGTTGAGCACGCCCACCCCACGGGCCGCGAGGGCCTCCGCGAGGAAGTGGTCGGCGTAGGACGTCGACGGGTGGGCGAAGACCAGGTGGAGGTCCGCCTTGGGGTTGTGGTGCAGGGCCGTTGCGCGGCCGACGACCCTCGGGCTGCCCATGGGAGCCCGACCATACCAGCGGCGCGCCCGTCCCCGGCCCCTCGATGGCGAGGGACGGGGATCCTCCCCACTCCTGGCCCGACCTCCGGGGGTACTCTCCCCGGCCATGGCCTCCCTCCCCGACCAAGGACCGTACCGGGTCAGCCCCAAGTGGCGGTCCGGGCAGTACCGGAGCGTCCTCTTCGTCAGCCTCTTCGCCCTGCTGTTCGCGCTGGGCTTCGCCGGCTACGGCCTCTACGCCCTCGTCGACTCCTTCCACGTGAGCGACCTGGCGAAGAACGGCGTCCGGGTCGACGACGTGGCCTACGACGGGACCGAGCGCTCGCGCTGGGGCCTCTTCAAGACCTACGACCTCGACGTGCAGTTCCTCGACCAGAGCGGCCGCCTCGTCGAGTTCAACTCCGGCTTCTTCCACTTCGGCACGGGCGGCTCGGACGGCGAGCCTCACGTCCTGCACGCCGCCGACGACCCGCCCGACGCGATCCTGTCCTGGGAGGCGGACAACCTGTGGCACGGCCGGAGCCTCTACCTCTTCATGATCCTGCTCGGCCTCGGCGTGCTGATCGGCGGCGCCTACCACGCCTTCGACACGACGCGGGACGTCAAGCTCGTCGAGGATCTCGCCGCGAGCGGGCGCCTCGCCTGGGGCCGCATCGTCGACGAGAAGCGCCAGCAGGCGAACAAGACCACGCAGGTCACGATGACCCTCGAGCTCGAGGACGGGGCGACCCACGTCCACAAGTACAGCGAGCCCCGGGAGCCGATGATCAAGGAGGGCGAGCAGGGCGAGGAGTACGTGGCCTGCCTCCGCGGCACGGCGGGCATCCGCGGGATCGACAAGAACGGAGAGCCTCTGCTCCTGGAAGGCTAGCCCCGAGCAGCCCGCCGGAGCGAGCCGCGCGACCCTCAGGGCTGCCCGTCGCGCTCCGGAGCGAACACGAAGGGGAACTCCACCACGGCGGGGCCGCCGACGGGACCCACCGGGACCTCGAGCTCCCGCATGACCGCCATCATGCAGTTCGTCATGTCGTGCAGGTGCCTCCGCCGCTCGAGCGCCGACACCGACGGGGCGTCGGCCCTGGTGAGGTCGGCCCCAGTGACGTCGGCCCCAGTGACGTCGGCCCTGGTGAGGTCGGCCCTCGTGGCGTCGGCCCTCGTGCCGTCGGCCCTCGTGGCGGCGTCCTCCGGCGCGGCCTCGGGGTGGGCGAGGTCGCCGGCCGTGACCACGGTCTCCGGCACCGCCACCTGGCTGATCGCGCTGCTCGGGCTCACCGTCACCCGGAGCGTCATCCGCACCCGCATCTCCGGGTGGTGCTCGAGGGCCCCCTCGTAGCACGCGCGAAGGTCGTGCTCGCGCCGACCGAGCGCGCGCATCAGGCTCTCGATCCCGAAGCACGCGAAGTCCTCGTCGCCGAGCTCGGGCTCCGGCGCCAGCCGCGCTCGCGCTTCGCTCTCGAGGACGACCCGAGCGCGGCGCCGCTCCCGGCCCTCGATCAGCGTGCCGGAGAGGGTGTAGGTCACGGACGTCTCGCCGAGGAAGCGGTCCTCGGCCCCGACGGTGAAGTGGCCCCGGGCCCGTCCATGGCCGCGGTAGCGCATCTCGCCGAGGTCCCCCGCCGGCAGGCTGACCGGGGCCTGGACGGACCCCGATCCGCCGTCCTCGCCCCAGTCCTGGAGGACGAACGTCGCGTTGAGGGGGAGCTCCGAGGCGTCCGTGAAGAGCGGGCTCTCCCATCGGCGCCCCGGGATGGCGACAGGGAGCGCGAAGGCGCGCAGGCTGAAGAGCGTTCGCAGGTAGCGGCCGAGGCGGTAGTGGAGATCCTCGCCGCAGACGGGATGCGGGTCGCCTTGGATGCGGCCCGTCGGGCCGAGGGTCAGCTCCACCAGCGAGCTCCCGAGCCGGTGGTAGGCCTCGCCCTGGTCGGACTCGTCGCGCGTCAGCATGCCCCGGATGCGGCGCGAGCCGTCCGGCAGCACCTCGAGCACGCGGAAGCGCGTCTCGGTCCTCAGCTCGTGCGGGGGATGGTCGTCGATCCGCAGGACCTGGCGGTGAACCAGGAGGTAGGTGCGGCCAGGCTGGGGGGCCGCGAACAAGTCGACGCGCGCAGGCGGGATGCGCGCGACCTCCGGCTCGGGCCGGGCGCCCTCGGCCGACCCGCCGCCACACGCGAAGGCCAGGCTAGCGAGGATCGACGCCGCGACCCGGACGGCGACCACGCGAGGCGCGGCACGGCCCGACGCCAACCCCCCTTGCCGCGGAGGCCGCGGGGCGCCTCGCCGGGGCCGAGGCGTCGCGGCCTGCCGCAGTCGTCGATGCTCCCCACCCTGCAACATTCCGTGGAGTCTACTCCTCCGCGAGGCTCACCGCGCGGTGGATCGGCCCGACGAGCCCCCCGGGGGACAGGTGAGCTCGGCCCCCCGCGAGCAGGCTGCTGCTAGAGCCAGCCCTTGCGCCGGAAGTAGACCAGCATCGCGAGCACCACGACGAACATCACGCCGAGGGCCATCGGGTAGCCGAAGGCCCAGTGCAGCTCGGGCATGTTGTAGGGCGAGGCCTCGGGGTCGAAGTTCATGCCGTAGAGCCCGGCGATGAAGCTCAGGGGGATGAAGATCGTGGCGATCATGGTCAGGACCTTCATCACCTCGTTGGAGCGGTGCCCGAGGCTCGAGAGGTGGCCCTCCATCAGCGAGCGCGTGAGGTCCCGCTGGTCGTTGAGGGTGTCGACCATCTGCAGCAGGTGGTCCTGGCAGTCCCGGAGGTAGATGCGGACGTCGTCGTCGATCAGCGGGTGCTCGTGGCGCACGACCCGAGCCAGGGACTCGCGCATCGGGACGACGCTCCGCCGGATCGCCATCAGCTCGCGGCCCACGTCGTGGATCGCCTCGGCGAGGCGGGGATTGGGCGAGCGGAACACGAGGTCGTCGAGCTCGTCGAGGCGACGCTCGTAGATCTCGAGGAGCGGGAACATCGCGTCGACCGTGGCGTCGAGCAGCGCGTACGCCAGGTAGGTCGCGTTGCGCTTGCGAACGCGGCCGAGAGACCGACGGAGGCGATCGCGGACGGGCTCGTAGGCATCGCCCGCTCGCTCCTGGATCGTGATGACGAAGCCCTCGCCGACGAACGTCGAGATCTGCTCGATGTCGAGGGATCCGTTCTTCGCCCGGGCGGCTCGGACCACGATGAAGAGGGTCGACGGGTAGTCCTCCACCTTCGAGCGCTGGTGCGGGCTCAGGGCGTCCTCGAGGGCGAGGGGGTGGAGCCCGAAGCGCTCGCCGATCGTGCGGACCACATCGACCGAGCCGAGACCGACGGCGTCGACCCAGGTGATCTTCCCCTCGACGGGCGCGGCGTGCTCGAGCCCCTCGAGCTCCTCGAGCTCCGCCTCGTCGAAGCGGATCACACGCACCTCCGTGCTCACGGCTCCGGGCGGCGCCTCGAGGGTGCCCGGCGGAGCCCCGACCTTGCGCGGGAAGGGCACCCGGCGCGCGATCCGTCGAGCCCGAATCGCCGCCCTCGAGCGCTGACGCAGCCCCTGCCGGGGGAGCTTCGTCAGCTCGCCCGGCAGCCTGGTCAGCTCCTCCGGGATCTTCGTTAGCTCCTTCGGACGGAAGATCACGCCGACGCTCCGCGCACGCCCATCCTGGCGCACCACGCCTCGAGCGCGCGGGCCACCGCCGCACCCTTCGCCGGCCAGCTCAGGGCGTCCGTGCGGGACAGCTCGAGCATCACCCAGGGCAGCTCCCGCGCGTGGCTGCGGATGATGTAGCCGCCACGGAAGGGATCGTTGATGCGGACGTCGCCGCCCAGCGCCTCGCGCAGATGCTCGGCGAGGGTCTCGGCCCAGCGTGGCGGGCAGGTCCCGTCGGCGACGCCGAGGCACGCGAGGGGGCGAGGGCGCCCCGGGTCGGGGCCGACGGGCGGCCCGAAGGCGGCCATCGTGTGGCAGTCGACCCCCAGGATCACGTCCTCGGTGCGGGCGAGGCGGCCGAGCGTCTCGTGGTAGGGCCGGTGGTAGCGCGCGATCAGCTCGTCGGTCACCGGCCGGGTGAGGGGCGTGCGATAGATCGGCACGTCCCAGCAGGTGTGGGTCTTGACGACGCCGTCCTTGCGGAGGTCGTCCTCGGCCCGGTTCATGTCGACGAAGGCGCGCGCCACGTCCGCGCGCGCAAACCCGCGCACCCGCTTGGCGAGGGGCGCGTAGGTCTCGATCGCGCCCTCGTCCCCATCGGCGACGATCGCGTCGAGGTCGAGGAGGCTCTGGTCGGCGACCAGGTCGGGGACCTCGAGGCCGCCGTGGGGCACGCTCAACAGCAGGGGCAGCCTCACGCCGCGCCCCCGTTCATCGCGGGGCCCTCCGCCGAGCCGTCCCGGCGCGGATCGGCCACGCCGATGAACCCGCCGCCATCGCGCAGCACCAGCTGGACGCAGCCGAGGTAGAACGCGAAGGGCTCGCGGGGGTCGATCGTGAACCCCCGCGCGCTCAGCGCGGCGGGGATGTCGGAGCGCATGCGGCTCGCCTCGAGGCTCACCTTCCCGGTCAGCGAGCAGTGGATCCGCGGCGCGGCCACCGCGTCGTAGGGCGACTGCTGGCCGAGGCGGAGCAGCACCTGGACGATGGAGCTGACGATGCGCTCGCTGCCCGGCGAGCCGATCACGAGCCACGGGTCCTTGCCCTGGAACACGATCGTCGGGGCGACGCTCGCCCAGGGCACGGCGTTGGGCCGCAGGTAGTAGGGGTGGCTGATGTCCGTGAGCTCGAAGGCCGACATGTAGTCGTTGTAGAGGAAGCCGAGCTCCGGCGTGGCCACCCGGGCGCCGAACACGCGCTCGATCGACTGGGTCAGGCCGACGACGTTCCCCTCCCGGTCCATCACGGACAGGTGCGTCGTCTCGCCCCGGCCCGCCTCGACCCGGGCCCTCACCTCCCGCGCCACCTTCCGCGCGTAGTCCTCGCTCACCATCTTCCGCGCGCCGACCTGCGGGTAGAGGTTGGGGTCGAAGGGGCGATCGTTCCGGTCGAGGAAGGCGCGCCGGATCACCTCCGCCAGAAGGACCGCGGAGGCCGGCTCGTCCGGGATGCGGCGGCGCTTGGGCAGGTGCTTGAGGATGTTGAGCATCTCGATCAGCGTCCGGCCGGCGCCGGGCGGGGGCATGGTCATCACCCGGCGCCCCTCGAACTCGCAGGTCACCGGGCGCCGCTCGATCGGCATGGGGATGCGGGCGAGGTCGTCCGCCCGCAGAAGCCCGTCCTGGCGCTGCATGTCGGCGTCGATCGCCCGTGCGATCTCGCCGACGTAGAAGTCGTCGGTCCCCGCCGCGGCGAGGCGGCGCAGGGTGGCGGCGAGGGCCGGCTGGACGAGGCGCTCCCCTGCGCGGGGCAGGCGCTCTCCTTGCCGGAGGAACACGGCCCCCGTGGGCGTGCCCTTCCACGCCCGGCTGACCCGCTTCATCAAGCGGCGCTGGAGCGCGCTGACGGCGTAGCCGCCCTCCGCGAGCTCGATCGCCGGGGCCAGGACCTCGGAGAGGGGCTTCGTCCCGTACTTCCCGAGGGCGTAGCCGAGGGTGGCCACCGTGCTCGGCACGGTGGTCGCCCGGTAGCCCCGAAGCAGCGCCTCCCCCGTCACCAGGCCGGGCACCGCGCGGTTCGGCGCCCGCGACGAACCGTCGAGGGCGACCGTCCTCCGCGTCCGGGCCCGGTGCACCAGCATCATCGTCTGGCCGCCCAGGCCGCTCGCGGCGGGCTCGCAGACGCCGAGCGCGAACGCCGCGGCGACCGCTGCGTCCACGGCGTTGCCGCCCTGGGCCAGCATCCGAACGCCGGCCCGGGTCGCCTCGTAGTGGGCGGTCGCGACCATGCCGTCAGGCGAGAAGCCCACCCGCTGGGGGTGGACGACGTGGCGCTCGCTCAGGTCGGCGGCGTCCGCATCGGTCGGAGCTCGGCGCTCGCGGGCGTCAGCGTCCATGCGCGAGGAGGTACTGCGACAGGAGCAGGGTCCGGCCGAGCAGGCTGACCCGCTCCACTGCTTCCTGCGGTGTGTTGAGGTCCCGGGCAACGGGTCCGAGGCCGCAGAGCGCGGCGGTCCCCTTCGGCACGAGGCCGGCGGCGGACGGCCAGAGCGAGGAGGTCTCGCCGAAGGGGAGCTCCCAGCGCGCCGCGACCCGCCCCAACTCCTCGGCGAGGGCGCGGTTGCGCGCCCGGTCGCTCATCGGCGGCCGGTCCGCCTCCTCCTCGAGGCGCCACTGGTAGCCCTCCTTGCCGAGGAGCTCGCGGATGCTCTTGACCACCTCGGGCACGCCGCCCTCCGGGTAGCTCATGAGCAGCTGCGTGGTCACCCGGTGGGGGAGACGCATGGGGTACGCCGCGGTCTCGATGTCGATGGCGCTGAGCGCGATCCGCTCGCGTCGGCTGCCGAGCTGGGCGATCGCCTCGAGCTTGCCCATCGTCCAGCGCAGCACCTCGAGGCGCTTGCCCGCCTGGCCGAGCCGCCGGGGCGCGCCCTCGACGGTCAGGCGTAGGCGCCGAAGGCCGCGGCGCTCGGTCACCGCCTTGCTGCCCTCGGCGGCGGGGCGGAGCACGAAGACCCGCTCCGCTCGCTCCGCGGTGGCCCGGAGGAGCTCGGCGCTGTGGCGGCAGTCCTCGCCCTCGTCGACGTAGGCGAGGACGCCGACGCGCTTGCCCCGGAGCTGCCGCTGGGCGCGGAGGGACCGGAGCGCGTACTCCAGCATCGCGAGGGGGCCGTGGGTCACCGCCACGCCCTCCCCGTAGAGCCACTGAGGGTCCCGGTGCAGCGGGGCCGGGGCCGACTCGTTGCTGAAGGGCACGTCGAGCTGCACGACGAGCAGCGTGCCGTCGGTGACGCCGGCGGGGGTCTCCCAGAGCCAGCCCTCGCGCGGATCGGACCGCTCCTCGTCCGCCTTCATCCCGAGCTCCGCGAGGCGGCGGTCGAGCGCCTTGGCCGCCCCCTGGATCCCGACGCCGTCGCCGGTCCGGACGCGGCGACGGCTGAGCTCGCGCACGCGCCGCTCGATGCCGTCGCGCCGCTCCGTCAGCCAGCGGAACACCTGCTCCTCCGGGCCCTCCTCCGTGGGCGCGATGCGGCTGACGGTCGGGGTTGCGAAGTAGCGCGCGCTCGCGACCTCGACCAGGCGGTTGATCAGGTCCGGGTACTCGAGGCCCGCGACCTGGGCCGCCTCGACGAAGGAGCCGTGCTCGCCGAGGCTCGGGAGGCTGTTGATCTCCAGGATCCACGGGTTGCCCTCGGCGTCGAGGCGCATGTCGACGCGGGCGCAGTCGGCGCAGCCGAGCGCCTGGAAGGCCTGGACGGCGAGGCGCTGGACCCGGGCGGTCAGCTCGTCGCCGAGGGGGGCCGGGCACACCGGGGTGATCGTGCGGCCCGAGCGCCGGGTCTTGTCCTCGTAGGTGTAGATCTTCGGGCCGCCCTCCCCGAACTGGAGCTCGACCGGAGGCAGCGCCTCGGGCGGGCGGTTGCCGATGACCCCGACGTTGACCTCGCGCCCGTCGATGTAGCGCTCGACGAGGACGGGCTGGTCGAACTTGTCGAAGATGACCTGGGCCGCCTCCCGGACCTCGTCCGGGTCGTGGACGATCTTGATCCCGAAGGACACCGCTTCGTTCTTCGGCTTGACGATCAGGGGATACTCGAGGGTCGGGGGCAGCTCCGACTCCGGGCCGTCGAGGACGGCGAAGGCGGGGGTCGGGAGGCCCCGCCGGTCGAAGATCATCTTCGCCACCGCCTTGTCGAGGGCCAGGGAGTGGGCGAGGGGGCCGGACGCGACGTAGGGGACGCCGACCATCTCGAGGATGCTGGGGACGTGCGTATAGCGAGCCTGCCCCTGGAGGCCGTAGGACACGTTGAAGACCATGCCGATCTGCTCGCCCTTGACGACGCGGGGCATGAACTCCTCGAGGCGAGCGATCAGGTCCTTGTCCCCCTCGAAGGAGGTCACCGTGTGTCCACCCGCCTTCAGCGCATCCGTGATGCGCTTGATGGTCTTGAGGCCGATCTTCTCTTTGTTCGGCGTGCCGAAGAGATTGATGACGCTCTGGCTCTCACGGTTGTAGACGACGGCAATACGCATAGACGGGAGACTACCACAGGCCCGCCGGGGTCTCGGCGCGCCCGGCGGTCAGGCGGCCTCGGCCTCGGCCAGGAGGCCGTGGCTGCGGAGCGTCGCCGCGATCGCCTCGTCGAGGGGCGTCGGGTCGACGCCGAACGTGGTGCGGAAGGCCTCGTCGCTCGCCAGGTAGGGGACCTCCCACTGGTAGGCCATCTCCGACACCTCGCGCATCAGGGGCGAGAACAGGCCGAGCGCGCGCAGGAGCCACGTGGGGAGCGTGCGGATCTTGGCCGGCTGGCCCGCCGCCTCGGCGAACCGCTCCACCAGCTCCCGCGTGGAGAGCTGAGCGGCCACGGGCAGGTGCCAGACCCGGCCGGTGGATCCCTCCCTCGTCCCGAGCACCGCGAGGCCCCGCGCGACGTCGGGCGTGTAGGAGTAGGAGTGCGGCATGTCCGGGTCGCCGAGGGCGTCCACCGCCTTGCCCTGGGCCAGGCTCGCGAAGAACGCGGGGCGAAACATCGCCGTGTTCGGCGTGTCCGGCCCGAAGAAGTCCGACGCCCGGCCGATCGCGACCTCGACGTCCCCCCGGGCGTGGGCGTCGAGGAGGCCCTGGGCGAGCTCTGCCCGGAGCGCCCCCTTCCGGGAGCAGGGCTTCATCGGCTCGTCCTCGGTGAAGGGCGACCGAGAGGGCCGACCCACCATGTAGAGGTTGTCGAGGACCACGAGGCGGGCGCCAGCCCGGGTCGCGGCCTCGCGGATCCCGTTCGTGATGGGCGGAAGGAGCGTCGCCCAGTTGTAGTAGGTGGCGGGGTTGGCCGAGTGGTAGACGACGGACGCGCCGGCACACGCCTCGTCGGCGGAGGCGGGGTCGGTGGCGTCGCCGCGGGCCCAGGTGACGCCGGGGATGGGCTCGCCGGCGCCGCTTCGGCGGACCAGCCGCACCCGATGGCCGTCGTGCGCGAGCTGGCGGGCCACCTTGGTGCCGACCTGACCGGCGCCGAAGACGACGTGGAGGGGGGCGGATTCGTGAGGCTGTGTCATGGGGAGAGCCTGTGCCTTGCGCTCACGCGAGGCCATGAGCTTGATCGGGCCTCGGGGACGCGCCCTGGGTGACGTACCGCAGCGACCTCGACCACCTCCCGGAGGTCGACTGGGTGCTCACGCAGGTGCCGCGGTCGAGGATCGGCGTGCGCTCCAACCGCGTCACCGCGCTGCTCGCTCCCGGGGAGCGCTGTCGGCGGGTGGCTCTCGCGTGAGCCGGAAGCCCCTCCGGCGCCACGAGGGCTCGGCGAGGCGTCCCGGCCAGCCTGCCGAGACGCCGAGCGGGCGCGGGGCGCCCGTTCGGGTCTAGGGTCCTCGCCGATGACCGACCTCGACGTCGCGGCGGCACGCGCCGCCTTTCCCGCCCTGAGCTCCGGCTGGGCGCTCTTCGACAACGCCGGCGGGAGCGTCGCCCCGCAGCCGGTGATCGACCGGATCGGCGGCTACCTGCGCCGCCTCCACGTGCAGACCGGCTACCCCTACGGGCCGTCGGCACAGGCCACCGAGGCGGTGGCGGACGGCCACCGGGCGGCCGCCAGGCTGCTCGGCGCCGACCCGGACGAGGTGGTCCTGGGGCCGTCGAGCACGATGAACGTGTACGTCCTCGCCCACGCGCTCCGGGCGACGTGGTCGGAGGGCGACGAGGTCGTGGTCACGAACCTCGACCACGAGTGCAACGGCGGAGCCTGGCGCCGCCTCGCGGACACGGGGATCCGGGTGCGCGAGTGGCCCTTCGACCCCGGGTCGATGGAGCTGCGCCTCGAGGACCTCGAGCCCCTGCTGACCGAGCGGACCCGCCTCGTCTGCTTCACGCACTGCTCCAACGTGGTGGGCACGATCCACGACGTCCGCGCGATCACCGCGCGGGTCCACGCCGCTGGCGCGCGCGTCTGCGTCGACGGCGTCGCGTACGCACCGCACCGGCGGGTCGACGTGCGGGCCCTCGGCGTCGACTACTACTTCCTCAGCCTCTACAAGGTGTACGGGCCCCACCTCGGCGTGCTCTATGGTCGGCGGGAGCACCTCCTCGAGGCGCGCAATCAAAACCACTTCTTCTACGGCGAGGACCGGATCCCGGGGAAGCTGATGCCGGGCAACGTGAGCCACGAGCTCGCGGCCGGAGTGCCCGGCGTCCTCGCGTACCTGGAGGGCCACGGCGACAGCCTCGACGACGCCTTCGCCCGCTTCGCGGCCCACGAGGAGCGGGTCGGCGGGCGCTTGCTCGATTTTCTCGCATCCCGGCGAGATGTGACGATCCTCGGCCGGCGCGATCCGGACCGGCGTCTCCGCGTGCCGACGATCGCGTTCACCGTCGAGGGCCGCCACGGCCGCGACGTGACCGCCGCCTGCGCGCCCCATCGCGTCGGGCTGACCCACGGCGACTACTACGCGGCCCGCGCGATCGACGCGCTCGGGCTCCGGGACCGGGGCGGCGTGATCCGCGCGTCGATGGTGCACTACACGAGCGAGGAGGACGTGGACCGCCTGATCACCGCGCTGGAGGAAGCGCTGGCCTGAGCGTGGTCACCCCCGGGCCGCCGACCGCGCGGACCGGTCCGAGCACCCGGGGGAGGCCGCCGCCGACCGCCGCCGATCGAGCCCGGAGGCGACGGCTGCGGATGCGCACAACATTACACGTCTTGCATGAACAGGGCCCCATGCGTAATGTTGTCGCGTGGACGCCCCGAGCCCCCGTGACCTCGTGCTCGACCTGCTCAACGCAGCGGCGCCCTCGCCGGTGCGGGTGGCCACGCTCGTCGATGCGGCGAGGATCTTCGGCCACTCGGAGAACGTCCTGCGCGTCACGCTGACGCGCCTGCGCGCCCGCGCCATGGTCGAGGCGCCGGGGCGGGGTCGCTACGTGGTCGGGCCGCGGGCGGTCGGGCTGTCCGAGCGGGTGCGGGCCTGGCGGCGCCCCGATGACGAGGCCCTGGTGCCGTGGGACGGCGAGACCTGGTGGGCGCTCGCGGGCGACCCGGCCGACGGGCCCGCCGCGACGGCCCTACGGGTGCTCGGCCTTCGCGCCCTCCGGGAGGGGCTCGCGGTGCGGCCGGCCAACCTCGCCGCGGGGCTCGTGGAGGTGCGCCGCACCCTCCGGCGCTCGGGCCTCGACGCGCCGACCTTCGCGCTCTTCGACCTCGAGCCCGCGGTTCGCGCCCGCGCCGAGCGGCTCTGGGACGTGGACGCGCTGTGCCGCGGCCACGCCGCGCTGGCCGCGCGCCTCGACGCGAGCCTGGCTCGGCTCGAGGCGACCTCCGGCGACGACGAGGACGCCCTGCGGGAGAGCTTCGTGCTCGGCGGCGAGGCGATCCGAGCCCTCGTGCTCGACCCGGACCTGCCGGAGCGCCTCTGCCCGGGGGGACCGCGCCGAAGGCTGCGGAGGGTGGCTCTCCGCTACGACGAGCAGGGCCGCCGGCTCTGGAGCGAGCGGCTCGAGCTCCCGCTCGACAACGACGCGCCCGTGGGCGCCATGGAGATGAGGTCGTGGGCATGACGACGCACGCCGATGGACGACGGACGCTCGAAGACGCGCTCAGCGCGAGCGAGCTCCGGGAGCTCACCACCCCGAGCGACCTCGCCGGGGCGAGAGCGGTGCTGCTCGACTGGGCGATGATCGCGGGCGCCTTGGCCCTGGCCGGCGCCTACCCCGGCGTGCTGACGATCCTCGTGGCGCTGGTCATCCTGGGCGGCCGCCAGCTCGGCCTCTCGATCCTGATGCACGAGGCCGCGCACCGGAGCCTGTTCCGGACGCGCTGGCTCAACGACGTGGTGGGTACGTGGCTGTGCGCAGGGCCCGTCTGGCTCGACCTGCCGCGCTACCGCAAGCATCACCTCGCGCACCACGCCTTCACGGGCACCGAGCGGGACCCGGACCTCTGCCTGGTCGAGCCCTTTCCGACCACGCGGGGCTCGCTGGCCCGGAAGCTCCTGCGGGACCTGACGGGGATCGCGGGCGTCCGTCGCGTGGCCGCCACGCTCGCGATGAACCTGGAGCTCCTCACCTACACCGCGTCGGGGGGCGCCCGCCCGGTCCGGGTGCGCGAGAGGGGCTGGCCCCGTCGGGCGCTGCGGCGCCTCGCGCCGTTCGTCGTGAGCCAGCTCCTGATGGTCGCGGTCCTCGCGGCGCTCGGTCAGGCCTGGCTCTACCTCCTCTGGGTCGCTGCCTTCCTCACCACCTTCAGCCTCTTTCTCCGGATCCGCTCGATCGCGGAGCACGCCTGCACAGCGCGGAGCCCCGACATGTGGAAGAACACGCGAACCACGCTGGCCGGGCCCCTCGCCCGGCTGACCGTCGCGCCCCACGGCGTGAACTTCCACCTCGAGCACCACCTCGTCATGAGCGTCCCCTACTTCCGGCTGCCCGCCCTGCACCGCCTGCTCGCAGCGCGCGGGATGCTCGACGGCGACGCGGTGGAGCCGGGCTACCTGGCCGTGCTGCGCAAGGCCACCTCCGCGGCCTAGCTCGTCCTAGGTCACCCGTCTCGGTTCCAGGTGACTCGGAGCGCCCCGCGACCCGTGCCCGCGCGCTGTTCCCAGCGGCAGCGGCGGGGAGGCGGCCGGCGCGCGACCGACCCGCGCGGGCAGCCCTGAGGGGCGGTCGGGCAGGCTACGTCGGCTCCGCCTCGAGGATGCTCGTCATCGGCGTGGGCACGACGCGGGACAGCCTCAGCCCCGCCGCGGCGAGCAGGTCGCGGAACGCTTGCTCCGTACGCTGCCGGCCGCCCGTGGCCACGAGCATGTTGCAGTCGTTCTTGGCCGCGCCCTGGCTGGCCGAGGACGTGTCGATGCGCTCCGGGTACAGGGACTCGACGATCAGGAGCTTGCCGCCCTCGCCCATCGCGCGGCGCACGTTCCGGAGGATGTCGGCAGCGCGCGCGTCCTCCCAGTCGTGGATCACGTGCTTGAGGACGTACGCGTCGGCGCCCGGCGGCACCGACGTGAAGAAGTCCCCGCCCAGGAAGGCGCAGCGCTCGCCGAGGCCGGCGTCCGCGATCCGTCGGCGCGCCGGGCCCGCCAGGCGGGGCAGGTCGAAGACCGTGCCCCGGAGCGCCTCCTGGGCCTCGAGGATGCCGAGGAGCAGAGCGCCGTCGCCACCGCCGACGTCGACCACGGAGCGCATGGACGAGAAGTCGTAGGCGGCCGCGACGGCCTTCGCGATCATCGCGGAGAAGCCGCTCATGGCGCGGTCGAAGACCGCCGCCTCCTCCGGCCGCTCGTCGAAGTACTGGAAGGGGCCCACGCCGAACACTCGCTCGAGGGCGGGCTCGCCGGTCTTCACGGTGGTCAGCAGATCGCCCCAGACCGCCCACTGGCCGGGGCCGCTGAAGAGCAGCACGGACGACCGGGAAGAGCCTTCGCGCATGCACGCGCCGAGCTCCGTCGCCGAGAAGCGGCCTTCGTCATCCTCCCGGAAGACGCCGGCGCTCACGAGCAGCCGCAGCACCCGCCGGAGGGCATCGGCGTGGCAGCCCGCCCTTCGGGCGAGGTCCTCCGCGCTCCTCGGCTCGTCCGCGAGGTGGTCGGCGAGCCCGAGCTTCGCGGCGACGAAGAGCGCCTGGGACACATAGAACGCAGTGCCGAGTCGGTAGAGGGCGATCGGCGGCGGAAGGGTCTCGGTCATCACCCCGGGATGCGCCACCGGGAGCCGCACGTCTTGGAAAAAAGGGTCAGGCGACCAGATCGGCGGCCGTCGATCCATCGCCGACGGGGTGGCGCGCCAGGATGAACTGGGTCGGGGTCATCCCCGCGAGGCTCCGGAACTCCGCGTTGAGGTGCGGCTGATCGTAGAAGCGGGAGTCCACGGCGACGCTCGCGATCCGGCCGGCGCCCTGCTCCTGCAGCCTGGAGAGCACGCCCCGGAAGCGCACGATGCGGCCGTAGAGCTTCGGCGGGAGCCCGGCTCCGTCCCGGAACCCGGCCACGAAGCGGGCCTTGGAGAGCCCGGTCCGCTCGCGCAGCCTCCCGATCGGGCAGGACCCGCTGCTCGCGTCGAGCTCGCGGATCGCCCAGGCGATCGGCGCCTCGATCGGCCGCGCGCTCGCCGTGCGCAACCTCAGCCACGCCGCGAGGGCTCGGAGCTGGGCCTCGACGTCTCCGAGCGCCGCGCACCGATCCTGCAGGGGAGCGATCTCCAGGCCGAGCACGTCGCGAAGGTCGACCGAGAGCCCCGTCACCTCGCGCACCGGGCCGCCGAGCACGGCGAACGCCCCCGCGGGGCGCAGGCGCGCCGCGACGCAGTGCTGCCAGGCGGGCTGGCGGACGACGAGCGGTCCCGTGAAGGGCCCCGATAGCCACGCCCGGGGGAGGGGCTCCTCGCCGCTCTCGGTCGGCACCGCGTAGGGCTCACCGAGGTTCACGATCAGCTCGACGCATCCATTGGGGAAGATCCGCTTGCGGGAATGGATCGTCGGCCCGGCGTAGCCCCAGAGGTGATCCACGAACGGCGCGAGCGACGCCGGCCGCCAGCTGGCGTAGAGCCACGCACCCCGTGGGGAGCTTCCGCGCTGGATCTCCATCGCCTCAGGAGGATAGCCGGCGCCCCGACGCACGCCGGCGTGGGCCGAGGCCGCGGGGGGGGCCGCCACCCTCAGTCCGGCGCCGCCAGGTCGCTCTCGCCCATCAGGAACTCATCGATCGCCCGCGCCGCGCCGCGCCCCTCGGCGATCGCCCACACCACGAGGCTCTGGCCGCGCCGGCAGTCGCCCGCCGCGAAGACGCCCTCCGCGCTCGTCTGGTAGCGGCCGTAGGCCGCGTCCACGTTGCCGCGACGGTCCCGCGCGAGGCTCAGTGGGGCCAGCACCGTCTCCTCCGGGCCGACGAAGCCCATCGCGAGGAGCACGAGGTCCGTGTCCCAGCGCTCCTCGCTTCCCCGGACGTCCTCCATGCGCCAGCGGCCGTCAGGGCCCCGGTCCCAGCGGACGCGCACCGTCTCGACGGCGCCGACCCGGCCGCTCCCGTCGTCGACGAAGCGCGTCGTGCGGACGCCGAACTGACGCGGGTCCGCGCCGAAGCGCGCCGCCGCCTCCTCGTGGCCGTAGTCGACCTTGAAGACCTGCGGGAACTCCGGCCACGGGTTGTCCGCCGCCCTCTCGTCCGGCTTGCGATCCATCAGCTCGAAGTTGGTCAGCGAGGCGCACCCGTGGCGTAGCGACGTCCCGATGCAGTCGGTCCCGGTGTCACCCCCGCCGATCACGAGCACCCTGCGGTCCCTCGCGCTGAGAAACGCGCCCTCGGCCCCGTCCAGCGCGTACCCGTGGTCGATCAGCGCCTTGGTCGTCGGCCGGAGGAAGTCCATCGCGAAGTGGATGCCCTCGAGGTCGCGACCCTCGATCGGCAGGTCCCGCGGCACCGTGGCGCCCGTGGCGAGCAGCACCGCGTCGTTGTCCTCCCACAGGTCCGTCACGCTGACGTCGGTCCCGACGTCGATCCCGGTCAGGAAGCGCACCCCCTCCGCCTCGAGCTGGTGGAGACGGCGCCCCAGGATGCGCTTGTCGAGCTTCATGTTCGGGATGCCGTACATCATGAGGCCCCCGACGCGGTCGTCGCGCTCGTAGACGGTCACGCGATGGCCCACGCGGCGGAGCTGCTGGGCGGCCGCCAGGCCCGCCGGGCCGGAGCCCACCACGGCCACGGACTTGCCGGTCTCCCGTTCGGGCGGCTTCGGCACGATCCACCCCTCCTCGAAGCCGCGGTCGACGATCGCCTGCTCGAGGTCCTTGATCGTCACCGGGGGCTCGTGGATGCCGAGGACGCACGCCCCCTCGCACGGGGCGGGGCACACGCGCCCGGTGACCTCGGGGAAGTTGTTGGTCTTGTGGAGCCGGTCGACCGCCTCCCGCCACATCCCCCGGTAGACGAGGTCGTTCCACTCCGGGATGAGGTTGTCGACGGGGCAGCCGGTGTCCGACATGCAGAACGGCACGCCGCAGTCCATGCAGCGCGCGCCCTGCTGGCGGAGGTGCTCCTCGTCGGCGGGGACCGTGAACTCGTCGAAGGTACGGAGCCTCCGGCGCGCCTCCACGTGGGGGACCGCGACGCGCTCGAACTCCTGGAAGCCGGTCGGCTTGCCCATCAGGCGGGCTCCGTGAGCGGCTGACCCGACGCGTCCGATCCGTCCGGCTCCGGCGCGCTCGCCACCTCGGCCGGAGGCGCTACGGCGTCGTCCGGCGAGGGGGACGCCGCCGCGCTCGGTCCGACGCCCACCTGCGCCGGCTCCCGCGCCGCCGCCTGTTCGGCCTCGGTCACCGCGGCCCGCGCGAGCGCGTCGACCGCCCGGACCGAGCGCGCCCTCTCCCGCAAGACGCGGGCGTAGTCGTTGGGCATGACCTTCACGACCTGCTGGATGGCGAAGTCCCAGGTGTCGAGGACGTGCCTCGCGACCTCGCTCCCCGTCAGCTCGTGGTGGCGGCTGATCAGTCGCCGGACATCCATGCGTTCCTCGGGGGACTCGACCTGCTCCAGGCTGACCATCTCGCCGTTGACCTGGCGCGGGAAGTCCCCGCTCACATCCCACACGTAGGCGATCCCGCCGCTCATCCCGGCGGCGAAGTTGCGGCCCGTGGGGCCGAGCACCACCACCCGGCCACCCGTCATGTACTCGCAGCCGTGATCGCCCACGCCCTCCACGACCGCCCTCGCGCCGCTGTTGCGCACCGCGAAGCGCTCGGCGGCCTGACCGCGGAAGAACGCCTCGCCTCCGGTCGCGCCGTAGAGCGCGACGTTCCCGATCAGGATGTTGTCCTTGGGCGCGAAGGTCGACTCCCGGTCCGGGTAGACGACGATCCGCCCGCCGCTGAGGCCCTTCCCGACATAGTCGTTCGCGTCCCCCTCCAGCTCGAGGGTGACGCCCCGGGCCAGCCACGCGCCGAAGCTCTGGCCGGCGGAGCCGCGGAACGCGAAGTGGATCGTCCCGTCCTCGAGGAGCTCTTCGCCCCTCGCCGAAGCGATCGCGTGGCTGAGCATCGTGCCCACCGTCCGATGGGTGTTCTGGATGCGCATCGAGGCCCGCACGGCCTCCCCCGCGGTCAGGGCGGGCCGGGCAAGCTCGATCAGGCGGTTGTCGAGCGCCTTCTCCAGGCCGTGGTCCTGCTTCTGGGTGCAGTAGACGTCGACGCCCTCGCGGGGAGGCTCGGCCGGCGTCAGCACCGGCGTCAGGTCGACCCGGTGGGCCTTCCAGTGGTGGATCGCGTCGTCGGTCTCGAGCACCTCGACGCGCCCGATCGCCTCGTCGAGGGTCGCGAAGCCGAGGCGAGCCATGATCCGGCGCGCCTCCTCGGCCACCATGAACAGGTAGCGGATCACGTGCTCCGGGTCTCCGGCGAACTTGCGCCGGAGCTCCGGGTCCTGCGTCGCGATCCCGACCGGACACGTGTTCAGGTGGCACTTGCGCATCATCACGCACCCGAGGGTGATGAGGGGAGCGGTGGAGAAGCCGTACTCCTCCGCGCCGAGCAGCGCCGCGATCACCACGTCGCGCCCCGTCTTCATCTGGCCGTCCGTCTGGAGCACCACGCGGCTCCGGAGGTCGTTCAGCACGAGCGTCTGGTGCGCCTCGGCCAGGCCGATCTCCCAGGGCAGCCCGGCGTGCTTGACGCTCGTCAAGGGCGACGCGCCCGTCCCTCCGTCGTGGCCGCTGATCAGGATGTGGTCGGCGTGGGCCTTGGCCACCCCGGCGGCCACGGTGCCCACACCGACCTCGCTCACCAGCTTGACGCTGATCCTCGCCTCCGGGTTGGCGTTCTTGAGGTCGTAGATCAGCTGGGCGAGGTCCTCGATCGAGTAGATGTCGTGGTGGGGCGGAGGGCTGATCAGGCCCACCCCCGGCGTCGAGTAGCGGATCCTCGCGATGATCTCGTCGACCTTGCGCCCGGGCAGCTCGCCGCCCTCGCCCGGCTTGGCGCCCTGGGCCATCTTGATCTGGATCTCGTCGGCGTTCGCCAGGTAGCTGATCGTGACCCCGAAGCGCCCCGACGCGACCTGCTTGATCGCGCTCCGCCGCGGGTTCGTCTCGCCGGTCTCGAGCGGCGCGTAGCGCGCCGGGTCCTCGCCCCCCTCGCCGGTGTTCGACTTGCCTCCGAGGGCGTTCATCGCCACGGCCAGGGCCTCGTGGGCCTCCTTGCTGATCGAGCCGAAGCTCATCGCTCCGGTCGCGAAGCGGCGCACGATCGCCGCCGCGGGCTCGACCTCCTCGAGCGGGATCGGCGTCGTGTCCCGGAACCGCAGCAGGCCCCGCAGCGTGCAGCGCGTCCGCTCGCTCTCGTTGGCGTACTCGCTGAAGCGCGCGTAGGCGTCCTCGTCGCCGCGCCGCGCCGCCTGCTGGAGATGGCGGATCGCGACCGGGTCCCACGCGTGCTTCTCGCCGCGGGCGCGCCAGTGGAACTGGCCGTCGTTCGGCAGGACCTTCAGGTGAGGCGAGGCGTGGCCGCTCTCGCCCCCCGTCGGGTAGCCGACCTCGTGGCGGCGAACGGCCTCCTCGGCGAGCACGTCGAACCCGACGCCTTCGATGCGGCTGGTCGTCCCGGCGAAGCAGCGCGTGATCACGGGCTTGGCGAGGCCGACGGCTTCGAAGCTCTGCGCCCCCTTGTAGGACTGGAGGGTCGAGATCCCCATCTTGCCCATGACCTTGAGCATCCCCTTGCCCACCGCCTTGCGGTAGGCGTGGACCAAGGCGTGGTCGTCCCCGAGCTCCGGGTCCTCGATCATCCCGTCCCGGCGCGCCTGCCAGAGCGCCTCGAAGGCGAGGTAGGGGTTGATTCCGTCGGCGCCGTAACCGAACAGCAGGCAGTGCTGGTGCACTTCACGCGCCTCGCCGCTCTCCAGCAGGATACCGATGCGCGTACGCTTCGCCTGCCGCACGAGGTGATGATGCACCGCGCCGCAGGCCAGCAGCGAACTGACCGGGATACGGTCGGTGGATGCCGCCCGGTCCGACAGCACCACG
>JBHJHB010000042.1:0-35490 GCA_050331215.1 Sandaracinaceae bacterium
GCGCGCGCGGCGCGACGTCGTCCACCTGCGCGGGCCGCGGCTCCTCCGGCGGGCCCGGGTCGACGTCCAGCCCGGGCTCCTCCGCCGGACCGGCGCGGGGCGGGTAGCGCCGGCTCTCCCCCGCCCGCACGCGGACCACCTCGCTGCCACGGCGCACGTCCACGCCGCCGCGCTCGACCCGGACGGCGATGGTCCCCTCGTCCTCGATCGCCACGCGGAAGCGCGTCCCGATCACCCTCACCTCGACGTCCCCCGCCCACACCACGAAGGCTCGCGCAGCGTCGGGGCGCACGTCGTAGGTCGCGCTGCCGCTCTCCATCCGGAGCACGGTCGAGCTGGGCTCGTCGCGGACGCGGTGGATCGTGGCTCCACGGTCCGCGGCCACGGTCGAGCCGTCCCGGAGCCTCACCTCCACCGGCTCGTCCTCGGTCACGAGCACCTGGCCCGCCCAGGCGGCGGGCGCGGGGGCGGGGCGGAGCAGCACGAGGGCGACCGCGGCGGCCCCTGCGGCGAGCGCGGCTCCTCCGATCCACCACGCCGATGCCCGGTGGGGCGCCGACGGAGCGCCCTCGAGCCGCGCCCACCCCCGCTCGACGCGAGCGTCGAGGTTCGGCGGCTCGGTGACGCGTCGTCGGTCGAGGTGGGGGTCGCGGCGCGGCTGGCTCGTCATCACGACGCCCCTCCCTCGGCCTGGGGGACGCGCCCGAGGAGGCGCGCGAGGAGCGCGTCGGCCGCTGCGATCCGCCGCTTCACGGTGCGCTCCGAGAGGCCCATCGTTTCGGCGATCTCCGCGATCCGGAGGCCCTCCACACGGCGCAGGACCAGGGCGATCCGGCTCTCCTCGTCGAGGCGTCCAACCGCCGCGAACACGGCCCGTAGCTCGGCTCGTACCTCGGGGCCGGCCTCCGCCGACACCATCGCCTCGGGCTCGAGCTCGGTACCCCCGAACCCCAGGCGGCGGAGCATCCGGCGGCGTCGGATGCGGCGGCGCACCTTGCCCACGCAGATCGCCCCGAGCCAGGACGAGGCGCGCGCCGGGTCCTTGAGCTGGTGCAGGCGCTCGAAGGCGGTGAGGAAGGTGTCCTGGACCACGTCGTCGACCTCGGTCCCGCCCAGGAGCCGGTGGGTCATGCCGAAGACCATCCGGGCATGGCGCCGGTAGAACGCCTCCTTGGCGGCGGGCGAACCGCTGCGGAGGATCTCGCGGACCAGCTCCTCCGTGGACGTCTCGGGGCGGGGTGCGCCCCGACGCGCCAGAGGGATGACCTCGCCCACGGTTCAGGGGTGCCACATCGGACGCCGGGCGGGCCAACAAAGGTGGCGGCCGTCGGGGGGGCCGCCCCGGGCCTCGGCCCTCGGCGACCGGCGCGGTATGGTGCGCGGCCACATGACCGTCACCACCCACCCGACCTTCTGCCGCATCTGCGAGGCGCTCTGCGGCCTCGAGGTCGACGTCGAGGACGGCGCCGTCCGCGCCGTCCGCCCGGACGCCCGTCATGTGGCGACGGAGGGCTTCAGCTGCGTGAAGGGCCTCAAGCAGCACCGGCTCTACGCCTCGCCGGACCGGCTCTTGTACCCCCAGTTGCGCGACGGCGGCCGGCTCCGGCGAGCGACCTGGGACGAGGCCCTTGCCCGCATCGGCGAGGCCGTGCCGCGCATCCGGAGCGACCACGGTCCCGACGCGGTCGCGATGTACGTCGGGACGGCGGCGGGGTTCAGCATCCTCCACCCGATCTTCGCCCAGGGGTTCATGACGGGCGTCGGGAGCCGGAGCATGTACTCCAGCGCCACGCAGGACTGCTCGAACAAGTTCGCCGTCGCCCGGCATGTCTACGGGTTCCCGTTCCTGCAGCCCTTCCCGGACCTCGACCGGATCGGGTGCCTGATCGTGGTCGGGGCCAACCCCGTCGTCAGCAAGTGGAGCTTCCTCCAGGTGCCGAACCCCGCGCGGCGCCTCAAGGCGATCGTCGCGCGAGGGGGGCGCCTGTTCTTCGTCGACCCGCGGCGCACCGAGAGCGCCAAGGTCGCCGGCGAGCACGTCTTCATCCGCCCGGGCACCGACGCGTTCTTCTACGCGAGCTTCCTCCACGAGCTGATCGCCGAGGGGGCGGTCGATCACGGCCGGGTGGCCGCCCACATGAGGGGCTGGTCTCCGCTCGCGGCCTTCGCCGAGCGGTGGCCGCCCGAGCGGACGGCGCCCGCCACGGGGATCGAGCCGCGGACCCTCCGCGCGATGGTCCGAGCCTACGCCGAAGCGGACGGGGCGGCGCTCTACTGCTCCACGGGCGTGAACATGGGCGGGCAGGGGGCGCTGGCGTTCTGGCTCCAGGAGGCGATCAACGCCGTCAGCGGCAACCTCGATCGGCGGGGCGGCACGCTGGTCGGCCGCGGCATCTTCGACTTCCCGAAGCTCGGCAAGCGCGCGGGCACGCTGATGAGCAGCGCCCGGTCCCGGGTCGGCGGCTTCGGCCAGGTCAACGATGGGTTCCCGGGCGGCATCCTCGCCGACGAGATCCTCACGCCCGGCCGGGGGCAGATCCGGGCGCTCTTCGTGACGGGCGGCAACCCGCTGTTGACGATGGCCGACGCGGGGCGGCTCCGGGACGCCTTCCGCGAGCTGGAGCTCCTGGTCGCGCTGGACGTGCTGCCGAGCGAGACCGCGCAGCAGGCCGATGTCGTGCTGCCGTGCACGTCTCCCCTGGAGCGGCCGGACCTGCCCTTCGTCTTCCCGCTCTGGCTCGGGATGCAGCGAAGGCCGTACCTGCAGGCGACCCGGGCGGTGGTCCCGGCCCGGGGCGAGCAGCGCGACGAGGCGACCATCTACACCCAGATCGCGCGGGCCTGCGGCACGCCACTGTTCGGCTCCCGCCTGCTGCAGTGGATCCTCGAGCGCTCCCTCGGAGCTCGCGCCGACAACGGCCAGCCGAGGCTCCCGCTCGAGACGATCCTCTCGCTGATGCTCCGCCTCAGCCGCCAGCCGAGCTTCGGGGCGCTCCTCGAGCACCCCCACGGCAAGCTGAGGGAGGACCACCGGGGCGGCGACTTCCTCGGGGCGCGCGTCCTGACGGACGACGGGCGGGTCGACCTGGCCCCGCCTCCGCTCCTCGCGGCCGCGCGGTCCCTGGATGGCCAGCTCGCGGAGCGGCTCCGGGACGGGCGGCGCCTGCGGCTGATCACGCGCCGGGCCGTGACCACCCACAACAGCTGGACCCACAACCTCCCGGACTTCGTCAAGGGCGAGCGCGGGACGAACTACCTCTACATGCACCCGGAGGACCTGGCCCGGATCGGGCTGTCGGATGGCGACCTCGCCGACGTGCGCAGCGACGCGGGGGCAGTGCGGGTCCCGGTGCGACGGCTCGCCGACCTGATGCCGGGCACCGTCGCGCTGCCGCACGGCTGGGGGCACCAGCGCGCCACGGGCCTGTCCGTGGCTAGCGGGACCCGCGGCGTCAACGCCAACCTGCTCGCGGCGAGCGGCCCGGCGAGCGTCGATCCCGTCAGCGGCATGTCGCGCCTGACCGCGATCGGGGGCGAGGTCACCCGGGCCGAGGGCGCCCAGGACCCCTCGGACTGGTCGGGCCTCCCGGGCTGACCCGGGCTCGGGCTCACGTCGCTACAGCACCACGCGCTTCGAGGTGAAGCCGAACGTCACGCGCCAGAAGCCGGGCTGGACGCCGTCGATGCCGGCCGGCGGGTCCGGGCGGAACAGGTGGTCCCACTGGAACGTCGCCCCGATGTCGAAGAGCTGGCCGCCGTTCAGCACCGTCCAGCCGACGTAGGCCCCGAGGGGGACCGACAGGTCGTTCGCTCGCCCGAGGTTCTCGTCGTAGAAGCCGGTCTCGATGCCGAGCGTCAGCTCGGGGATCGGGTTGACCGCGTAGCGCACGGGCACCGAGATCCCGACCGCCGTGTTGCCCTGGAACTTGATGTTGAGCGGTAGGTTGCGGAAGTGGAACGGGAAGAGCACCGCGGCGTCGAGCCGGGTGATCCCGAGTCGGACGACGATCGGGACGCCGAGGTTCAACGTCGTCTGAGAGCGGGAGCGGTTCGGCTGGCTGTCGCTCGTCGGGTCCAGGCACGTCGGCGGACTGTCGTCCGTGGGCTCGAGGCAGACGTCGTCGTGGAAGCTCGTCCAGACCAGTCGAGCCCCGAGATCAACGTGGTCGCCGATCTGCCAGAAGTACGTGAGGAAGACCGGGAAGCCGCCGAAGTTGAAGTCGGGGAGGACCTCGAAGGTCAGGAAGGTCGCCCCCGCCTCGAACTGGTCGTAGAGCCCGAAGGCGACGCCGCTGAAGATGTTGAAGATGAACCGGTCCTTGAGGCCCCGCTGCGCGACGTAGAGCCCCGCCACGGCGTCGCGGTTCGGGTTGGCGAGCATGAAGCCCGCGTCGTAGCCGTAGCCGTTCCGGCGGATGCCGAGGAGCGGCGGCGCCCAGGGGCCGTCGAGGAGGTAGAGCGAGTTCCGGCCGGTGGTGACGTGCCGGTTGGTGTAGCGGCCACCGAGGCCCGGGCGCCGCCCGCCGCCCGCCATCTCGCCCTGGGCTGCCGCGGGCGTGGGCGACCACGCGTGGACGGTGCCCGCCGCAGCCACGCTCAGCAGCAAGGCCAAGGCGGCGCGGGTCATGGTTGGATCCGCTGCCGGACGAGCTCGTTGATCGCCCGCTCGTCCTCGTCGCTCACGGCCGCCTCGTAGCGGCGCTCCGCGGCCCGATAGCGGTGCCCGATCCGTACGATCGCTTCGTCGTACTGGCGTCCACAGCGGTCGTAGACCTCGCGGTCCGCGTCATAGCTCCGGTCCGCCCGCTCGATGCAGTCCGCGATCTCGACCGCGGAGTCGAGGACCAGCTCGACGACCTCGTCGAGGTCGACGATCGCGTGGAGCGCCTCGGCTCGCTGGTCAGGGTCGTCGACCACCTCCCGCACCGCGTCCCGGAGCGCGTCGAGCGTCCTCTGGAGATCGCCGAAGTCGTCCCCCGAGCCCGAGCCGAGCATGATCGCCGTCGCGATGCCGACCCACATCATGGCTACTTGATCCGATCCAGGCGGGCGAACTCCGCTTCGGTGGTCGCCGCCCGCAGGGCGAGCTGGAGCTCCACGTAGCGGTCGAAATAGGCGCCGCTCTCCTCGAGGGACTGCGCGAAGAGCGCCTCCAGCTCCTGATCCGTCGGCGGCTCCCCGTCGCTCCCGGCCGTGAAGATCCGGGAGCGGAGGGCCAGCCGGTCCCGCTGCCAGGCGAACGTGAGCTCCTCGATCTCGAGCAGGATCCGCGTGACCCGCTCGCGCCGCGATGGGTCCTTGACGATGAACTCCACCAGCGCGATGCGGGGCCGCATCCGCTCCTGGATCAGGCTGACCGGGTGGCGCACGGGCGGCGACCCGCAGCCGGCGAGGCCCGGGCCGAGGAGGCCGAGGGCCGCGCCGAGCGCGACGTGCTTCACGGTGCGCAAGGGGGCGAGCACGGCGGGGAGGCTACCAGACGCGCAGCGGAGGCCGATAGAGGGTGAGCGTGCGCTCAGACCGTGACTGCGTTGCCGCGGAAGATGCGCGCGAGGTACCGGCTCTCGCGCGGTCCGGGCGCCGGCACGGCGCACTGCAATACCGCGTAGACCAGGCGCTCCATCTCCTCCCGGAGCTCCTGCTCGTTGCCCGGCTCCTCGGCCCGCGCGCGGCGCGTGAGCTGCACCTGGTTGATCGCGGGCTCCGTCGAGAGGCGCTCGCCCTCCACGCCGAGGGTCACCGTGAAGGCGTGGAGCGAGTTCTTGACGAACAGCGCCAGGGCGAACTCCTCCCGGGTGGACGCTCGGGACGTGTCCGGCGTGACCAGCACGATCTGGCAGCGCTCGAGCAGCGCCGCGTGCCGCGCCACCCGGAAGTGATGGGTGAGCTGCTCGCTGATCAGGGCCGCGAAGTCGTCGCGCGAGAGCACGCGCTGCCAGCTCGCGTCGGCCTCGGCCGCCAGGGCGTTCATCGGGAGGCGGGTCGGCGGCGTCGAGACGACGACGTCCAGGCGCCCGTGCTCGGCCATGGCGCGCCAGATGGCGGCCTCCACCTCCGAGCCGACCGCGAAGGCCTGGAAGGGGACACCCTCGTCCGCCCCGACCCGCGCCCGGATCTGCTCGGCGGCCTCCTCGGTCCGGGTAGCGACCGAGAGCGCGGCCACCCCATACTCGAGGAAGCCCTTCGCGATGGCGGCGATCTCCTCGCGCAGGGCGTCCCCGATCACCAGGACGTGGCGCCCCGCGAGGCGCTCGAGGTCTTCCCGGCCGGGCCGGAGCATCAGCTCCCCCTCGGTCACGGACCGCTCGAACTTCAATCCGCCCGACGGATGGAACGTCTCGCCGGAGACGATCTCGTCCGCGAGGTGGAAGACCGTCGAGAGGCCGACCTGCTCGTCCGTCGGCATCTTGTGGAGGTGGAGCCGGTCGATGATGCCGGCCTCGATCTTCTCGGCCGCCCGCTGGACGTCGCGGCGGTCGAAGAAGGGCTCGGGGGGCTGGACGAAGTCGCGCAGGAACGCCTCGGCCGCGCTGATGCTGATCCGCCCGCCGCGCCGCAGGCGGTCCACGAGCTTCGGGGCGAGGTTGGCGCTCAGGAGGAAGCGGGTGGAGATCGCGTCGGGTCGACCGGTTTGCACCGTGGCGAGGAGCGTCTTGAGCGCATCGCCGGGGCTCGCCTCCTGGACACGGTCCACCTCGTTGCGGGCGAGCGGCTCGAGGCAGTCCGCCACCGAGGCGCCGGCCTCGACGCTCGCCAGGAGCGCACCGTGGACCAGGTTCAGCCGCTTGTTCTCCAGGATCAGGCGTCCGCGGCGGGCGAAGAGGCCCGGCGAGTCTGCGGTCCCCCGCAGGCGCTGGCCATCCACCGGTCCCGGGGCGAGCGCGTTGATCTGGATCTCCGGGCCGAGGTGGCGGGACAGGATCTCCGCGAGGGCGCGCTGACCAGCCTTCGACACGGAGTAGTCGGCCCGGTTGGGGTAGGCGACCGCGAGGTACTTCTCGCCGCCGAAGTAGCTCGAGACGTTGAGGATGTGGCCCCGGCCGCGGGCCTTCATGCGAGGCGCGAACTTCCGGATGAGGGAGTAGTTCGAGATGAGGTTCGCCTCCATCGTGCGGTTCCAGTCGGCGAGCGTCATGTCGACGACCATCTCCTCCGCACCGGAGATCCCCGCGTTGTTGATCAGGAAGTCGACGTGGTCGAACAGGCCGATCGCGTGCTGGAACAGCCGCTCGAGCGCCCCCTCGTCCGCCACGTCGATGCCGGGGAGGATGAACACGCGCTCCTCGGGCGACGCGTAGCCGATGCTCGCGAGCTCCTCGACGATGTCCTCGCGCGCTTCGGCCAGCTTGCGTTCGCTCCGGGCGCTCAGGAGCACCCGTGCGCCCGCCATGGCCAGCCAGCGGCCGAGCTGCATCCCGATCCCGGCGCTGCCGCCCGTGATCACCGCGGTCTTGCCCGTGTGGAGACCCGGCATGACCCGCTGGATGGCCATCGGCATCGCGGACTTCCCGGTCGCCCGACCGATCCGCTCGGGGACCCAGAGGTTGATCGCGTCCATGCGCCGGACGCGGTTGTTGAGCGTCGCGGTCCAGTCGGCGGCGAAGGTCAGGTTGTCCGGCTCGCCATTGTCGTAGCGGACGAGCTGGTTCGGGAGGCAGGCCCAGGGGCGCCGACCGTGGCGCACGGCGTGCTCCTCCTCCGCGCGCCACACGCGGATCAAGGCCTCCACCGCGGCGCGGGTGATGTCGTTCAGGCGGTTCTTGCGCCCGTCGTCCGCGTTGGTGACGAACGTGATCGCGGGCGCTGCGGAGAGCCCCGGCCAGGAGGTGAGCTTGCGGGACAGGACCGAGGCGAAGGCGACCGGCCCGACGACCTCGTTCCGGATGAAGGCCTCCATGTCGGCATCCTCCGCGGTCGCGAGCGTGTAGCCGTGGTCGCCGTTCGGGGTGACCGGCAGGACGATCACGCCGTCCAGGCGCCCGTAGTGGTCGCTGACGAACTGGAGGGCGCGCTCCGCCGTCTCCGGCCGAAGCGGGTCGAGGTGGAGCACCCGGATCGGCTCACCGCCCTTGGCCTGCACGCGCGCGCGGGCCTGGCCGACCGCCTCGAGCGTCCGGAAGGCCGTCACGACGCTCGCGCCGCGGAGCTGGTTGCGCTCGGCGAAGCCCATCGCCTCGTCGATGTCGGCTCCGCCGAGGACGAGGACGACCCGCCCCTGGAGGTCCACCAGGCGGTTGTCCGGCCAGCTGACGAGCTTCGACCGGCTCTGGGCCGGCACCTGCATGCCGTTCGTGACCTCGAAGGCGTGCCCGCTGAATGCGCGCGACTCCGGGGAGGCGAGCCACACGATCGTCGACGCCACGTCCTCGGGGGTCGGGTAGCGCATCGCGAGGGGCTCACCGGGCTCGTCCTCGCGGCGGAGGATCATGAGGTCGCGGAAGGTCTTCGAGGTGGTCCCGGGACGGAAGCCCTGGAGAGCGTCCATCGCCGCGAACACCTTGTCGGTGCGCTCGGTCGCGATCGGGCCCGGGAACACCGTGTTGACGCGGATGCCCTTCTCGCCCTGGCCGAGCTCCCGGGCCAGGCCGACGGAGAGCGCGTTCAATCCGGACTTCGGCACGACGTACGGCGCGCGGCCGAAGTAGGGCGTGCGGCTGAAGATCGTCGAGACGTTGATGATCGCGCCCCCCGGGGTCAGGTGGGGGACCGCCGCCCGGACCATCGTCCACGGGCCGCCCAGCAGGTTCATCGCCGCGTCGAGCATCGTCTCCGCGCCGCCCTGGGCCCGGGCGTCGCCCGGGGTGAAGGGGATCGTCGGGAGGGGCTCCTTCGGGCCCGCGCCGCCGGCGTTGTTGACCAGGACGTCCAGACCCCCGAAGGCGTCGACGGCCGTCGCCACGATCTCGCGGCAGGCCTCGGGGTCGGCGGAGTCGCCGACCACGGCACGGATCGCGGCGCGGTCGAAACCCTCGTCGACCAGGGTCGCGACGAGGGCCTCGAGCTTGTCGCCCTTGCGTCCGGTCATGACGACCCGGGCCCCCTCCCGCAGCAGGTAGCGGGAGATGTGCGAGCCGATGTTCCCGGCGGCGCCGGTCAGGACGATGCTGAGCCCATCGAGGCGGGCGCCCGAGCGGCTCTCGGTGTCGTCGCTCATCGGAGGGTCCTCGCCGAGCCGGTGTCGATCCGCTCGACTTCGACCCCCCGAGCCTCGGCGTCCCGGATCGCCCACGCCTGGTAGAGCTCGTCCTTCGTCTTGAGGCCGAGCCGCGGCAGGCCGTGGACCGCCACGTAGGTCGCGCCGGCGTGGCGGTTGTCCCACATCGCCTGGTGCGCCTCCTTGACGTCACCCCAGCCCATCGGGAGGGGCTGCACGACGTCGATCATGCCCGCCGCG
Organism: Sandaracinaceae bacterium; assembly: GCA_050331215.1. Classification (GTDB taxonomy): domain Bacteria; phylum Myxococcota_A; class Polyangia; order Polyangiales; family Sandaracinaceae; genus JBHJHB01. Next base: position 9,395 of record JBHJHB010000042.1, read on the forward strand.
ATCCGCTCCTGGACCTCGGCGAACTCCCGGGCCGTGTTGAGGTGGGTGCCGCGGATCTCGGTCGTCGGCATGACGATGCGGCGCTGGCGCATCCAGACCTGGGGCGCGTAGAAGCTGAAGCGGCGGCCGCCGAGGTCCTCGGCGTAGACCACGACGCCCCGATTCGGCCGCACGAGGGACGTCGAGAGCGAGAGGCCGTCCCGGTCGCGGCGCTCGAACACCACGTCGGGCAGGCCCCGCCGGTCGAGGCTCGTCCGGAGCAGGGGGCCGATCGCGGAGCCGATCGGCTGCAGCGTGCGGTCGCTGAAGCGGCGCACGGCCTCCTTGAAGGCCGCCGACTCCTTGAACGCGTCCGGCAAGGGAGCGAGGGGGCCCGGCGGATCGAAGTCCTCGCCGAGGCGGCGCTGGATGTCTTCGAGGCTGACGACGCCCGTCAGGCTGGTCCCGAAGCCCAGGGAGGTGACGAACTCCCGCTGCGAGGCGTTGTCCGCGAGCACGGCGACGCGGGCCCCGAGCTGAGCGCCGACCTCGATCGCCTCGATCGCGACGGGGTCCACCACCCCGTCGGCCGCGCCGGGGCCATAGATCACGAGGAGGGAGCGGCCCGCCCGCAGCCCCGCGCGGGCCAGCATCGCGGCCGCCTTGCTGACGCCGGGCTTCCCGATGAAGGAGAAGCGGTAGCCGCTGGACGCGCCGAAGAACGTGAGCACCCCGCCCTCGCCCAGCATCTGGAACGAGCGGCTGAAGGCGCGCTCCCCGGCGTGGCTGACGACATAGTCGATCGGGCCCCCGGCGGCGCGGTTCGCCTCCTCGAGGAAGGGTCGCCCCGCCTCCTCCCAGGCCTGCCACTCGCTCTCCTCGTCCGGGACGGGGGTGAAGGTCTTGGCCCAGCGCTCGTCCTTGCGGTTGACGGGCTCGCCGCCGAACGTGCGGACGCGCTCCGCGCGCTCCTCGCTCGAGACCATCCCGACGACGGTCAACCCCGTCTGCCGCGCGGTTCGGAGGCACTCGAGGCCCGTACCGGTCGAGGCGCCCTCCACGAACAGCCGCTTGCCCGGCTGGATGTCGAGCGTCGTGAAGAGCGCCCGGTGGATCGTCCCGAGGTTCAGGCCGTAGGAGCCCGCCTCCTCGAGCGTGAGGCCGGCCAGCTTCGGGTGGAGCTGGGGCCCCTGGACGAGCACGAACTGGGCGTGGCTCCCGTCGTTGCGCTCGTAGCCCTGGATGCGGAAGTCGGCCGCCATCGGGTCGAGGCCGACCTCGGGGGACAGCAGCTCGTTCTGACCGGAGTACATCGTGACCAGATCGCCGACGGCGACACGGCCCTCGCGCACCAGCTCCTCGCCGAGCTGGGCGACGAGGCCGACGCCGCCCGACCCGGTCACGTGCACATCGACGTCGCGGTTGTCGAAGGGGCTGACCGGGATCCCGGTCAGGGCCCAGACGTCGTTGTAGTTGATCTCGGACGCGAGGACGTACACCAGGGCCTCGTTGGGGCCGGGTGTCGGGGTCTCCGTGACCACCACCTTCTCCGCATCGACCGGGTCGCCATGGGCCGGCTCGGCAGTGGTGCGGTCCTTCACGATCCCGAGGCCGTACTGGTACGGCGGGATCGGCGTCACACCGGGGAAGAACGCCGCGTCGAGGGGCAGGAGCTTGCCGTCCGCCTCGAGCCGCGCGCGCGTGGCCTCGTCCGCGTCGGGCGGTACCTCGGGTGCGCGCAGGGGAAGCGGCGCGCTCCGGCGCTCGAGGAACGCTCGGATGCCGGGCGGGCCGGCCTCGGGGTCACAGACCGCGTCGGCGAAGAGCTTCGCTTCGTTCCGGAGGCCCTCACCCTGGCCGGCCGTCAGGCCGTGCGTGACCGCGTCGAGGATCCGGTCGACGGCCGAGCCCCGGCCGCTGGTCCGGGCCTGGGCGATCGCCTCGGCGAGGCGGGGCTCCTCGCGCAGGTCGGCGGCCACCGCGATGGGCTGGTCCCGCGCCGCGCGCGCGGCCTGCCGGCGCGAGAGCGCCTCCACCACGGGCCCCTCGCCCGCGACGAAGCGGCGGGCGAGCTCGACCGCGACGGCGACCGGTCCGTCCCCGCGGTCGACCACCCGGTCGACCAGGCCGAGCCTCTCCGCCTCCTCGGCGTCGATCGAGCGGCCGTTGAGGATCAGCCGGACCGCCTCGACCAGCCCGTCATGGCCCCGCCGCTGGTGGAGCCGCCGGGGCAGGCGCTGGGTGCCGCCGTAGCCGGGCAGCAGGTGGAGGTTGATCTCCGGCTGGCCGAAGCGCGCGCGCCGGTCCGCCACCGCGTAGGTGCAGGCCAGGACGAGCTCGTTGCCGCCGCCGAGCGCGGGACCGTTCACGGCAGCGATCACGGGCTTGTCGAGGTTCTCGATCGTCGAGAAGGCCGTGTGGGCGGCGTTCGGCAGGGTCTGAGCGCTCGTCCGGTCCCCCGCCTCGCCCACCTCGAGGAGCTCCTTGACGTCCGCGCCGGCGACGAAGGCGTGCCCCGCGCCGGTGATCACCACCGCGGCCGTCTCCTCGCGGTTCACCACGTGCTGCAGCACGGTGTTGAGCTCGTCGAGGGAGCGCTCGTTGAGCGAGTTGACCGGCGGGTGCGTGATGACGACCAGCGCGACGTTCTTGCCCGGGGCCACCTCGTGGTTCTCCACCCGGAGGTAGCGGTAGCGCTGGATGATCCGGCGTGCCTCGGCCAGCCGGCCGTGGGAGCGCCAGCGATCGACCACGTCCCGGATCTCGTCGACCGCGTCCGGGTTCCGGAGCGTCGAGAGGTCGCCGAGGGGCTCGTCGAGGAGCAGAGCCCGCAGCGTCCGCCGCATGTACTTGCCGGAGCGGGTCTCCGGGAACGCGCTGACGGTCAGGAAGTCCGACGGGACCGCGGTCACCCCCTTCTCCGTGCGGACGAGGTTCTGCAGGCGTCCGAGGTCGTCGTCGCTGATGCGGGCACCGGGCGCCGGGATGAGGAAGGCGACGGGCGTCTCGCCCTTCTCCTCGTGCGGGGCGCCCACGACGACGGCGTTGCCGACCGGGGAGTCGGTCCGGAGCACCTTGTCGCGGAGGATCGCGCCCTCGATCTCCTCGGTCCCGATCCGGTGTCCGGACACGTTGATCACGTCGTCGGAGCGGCCGTGGAGGGTGAACGCGCCGTCGTCGTGCTGCCGGGCGTAGTCGCCCTGGGTGTAGGCAAGGCCTCCTGACCAGCGGTCGAAGTAGACCTCCGTGAAGCGCGCGAGATCACCCTTCCACCCGGGCTCGCCCAGGTGCTCGGCGTCGCCCCAGATCGTCCGGGCGAGGTAGGGGTAGGGCGCCTTGATCACCAGCTCCCCCTTCTCGCCCGGCACCGCCGCTCGCCACTTGGTCGCCCGGCCGGTGGCGTCCCGCTCCTCCGCCACGCGCACCTCGGCGTCGATCCACGGGAGCGGCCAGGTCTTCGCGTCCGCCTCGAGCGCCTTGAAGCCTCCCCAGGGGCAGCTGAAGACGATGCCGCCGTGCTCGGTGGCCCAGTAGGAGTTGATGTAGTGCTCACACACCCGGTCCATCGCGAACTGCTGGACCGCAGGGGACACCGGCTCGGCGCAGAAGGTGGCCGCCTTCAGGCGGCTCATGGAGAAGGACGACATGTCCTCCGTGCTGGCCGGGTCCGTCATCACCGCCTTGAGGAACGTGGAGCCGGCTTTGAAGATCGTGGCCCCGTGGCGCTCGATGATCGATGAGAACCGGCCCGCGTGCGGGAACAGAGGCGAACCCTCGGCGACGATCGAGGTGATGCCCACCGCCAGGGGTGCGCCGATCAGATAGGACTGACCGGTGATCCAGCCCGGGTCGGCGATCACGTAGATGCGGTCCGCTGCGCGGACGTCGAAGACCATCCGCATCGTATGGGAGATGCCCGCGAGCCAGCCGCCGTGCGTATGGACGACGCCCTTGGGCTTCCCGGTCGAGCCCGAGGTGTAGATGACGAACAGCGGCCAGTCGGCGTCGACGGGCACGGCCGGATGGCTCGCCGTGAGGGCCCGCCAGAGGTCGACGTCGTCGAGGGCCAGCAGCTCCTCCGCGCTCTGTGCGGTGAAGCCGGCCTCGCGGGCCTGCGCGAGCACCCGGTCCAGGGCCGCGCGGGAGAGGTCGTGGGACCAGCGGTCCCGGGGCTGCTCGACGATGTCCTGGCCCGTGTAGCGGACGACGACGACGTCCTCGACCGTGTGCTGGGCCTCCGCGAGCTCGCGGGCGACCGACGTGCGGAGCTCCGCGCTGCGCTCCGGGCTGAGGGCGCGCTCCATCGCGAGGGCGCGGCCGAGCTCGCGCATCAGGTCGCTGCGTTCGATCGTGATGTCGCCCGCGAGGGCGTCCTTCACTGCCGCCGACAGCCGCTCGCCCGTGTCGCCGAGGTCGAACGTCCCGAGCACCCGGTCGAGGGTCGCGAGGGCGGTCGGCAGCGGGACGAAGTTGTCGAGCGCCAGGTCCGTGAAGCGCTCCTTGTAGGGCACGACCTCCGCGTTGCGGTAGCCGCCGTCGGCCGTGACCACCACCTTCGCGCCGGCGTCGTAGATCCGGTCGGACAGGGTCTTGGCGGAGAAGCCGCCGAACACGGGCGTGTAGATGACGCCGAGGCGCTTGGCGGCCTGGGTGTAGAACAGCTGCTCCGGGATGTTGGGGAGGTTGAAGGCGATGCGGTCGCCCTTCTCGAGGCCCAGCCCCCGCAACACCTCCGCCCGGACGATCGTCTCGAGCAGGAGCCGCCGGTAGGTGATCGTCTCCTCGACGACCGGACCCCCGCGGCCGTCGTTCTTCGACGGGTCCCAGCGGTCACCCTCGAACACGAAGGCGGCCTGCGCGCCCCGCCCGCCGAGGACGTGGCGGTCGACCTCGTTGAAGCAGGCGTTCGTCGAGCCGCCCGCGAACCATCGATAGCAGGGCGCCTGGCTGTCGTCGAACGCCTTCGTCCAGGGCCTCCAGGTGGGCTCGGGCCCCGCGACCTCCTCGCCCGTCGCCGCGTCGATGCCGCGCCACTCCCCCGAGGTGGGGTCCCGCCGGAGCCAGGCGCCCCGCTCCGCGCTGAACCAGTGGAGCTCCGCCGATGCGATGTCCCCGTGGTAGGTGCCAGGGTCGGAGCGGGCAGTCTCCGCCTCTTTCTTCTCACTCGCCGCGTCGCGAAGGCGGCCCCATTCGTCCGAAAGGACGCTGTTCCCCATCGATGGCACTCCCGGCTCGGGTGGATGCGGCCCAGTCTAGCGACCGGGGGGGACCTCGCCTATCCGTGTCGAGCGCGGCCGTCCCCAAGGAGCGCCCGTCGAGGAGCGACCGGTGTCGCTCACCCGCAGCGGCGGCAGGCCGCCGCCCGCCACATGGGCACCGGCCCACGGCTGACAAGTACGCACCTCCAGTCCTTCGACGAGAGCGCCCGCCCTGGGTCAGAACCGTGGCCCGTCCCGGGGTGAACAGTGCGCCCGCCAGGCTGACCGTGAGCGGGCCAGCGGGTGGACCCGTCAACGAGAACTGGACTAGCCGGTGCCTCCGAGGCCGGCGGCGATCGCGTTGATCGTCCGGAGGAGACGCGGGATCAGGCGCGGTGCGTCCTCCGGATCCATCGCGCGCCAGCGACGCAGGAGCTCGATCTGGGTGGTGTGCAGCGGCTCGAGCGCCTCGGCGCGGCGCGCGAGCTGAGCGTGCACCTCCGGCCGCGCCTCGGCCAGCGGCCCCCCGTAGATCACCTCGAGAGCTTCGCGGGTCCGGCTCAGCTCCCCGTGGATGCGCGCCATGAGCGCCTCCGCCTCGGGCACGCCGTCCGCCAGGCGCGCGTAGCGGTCCATGATCGACGGTGACGCCGTGGCGAGGCCGGTGGCGGCGTTGCTGATCAAGTAGTGCACGGGAGCCCAGCGGGACGCCTCGGCTTTCGCGGTCCGGAACGCCTCGAAGCGCTCCGGCGCCTGGTCCCGGAGCGTCGTCAGCGCCGTGCCCAGGCCGTACCAGGCCGGCAGGACGAAGCGAGCCTGGTTCCATGCGAAGACCCAGGGGATGGCGCGGAGGTTGCCGAGCTTCCGTTCTCCTGGGCGGCGGGCGGGGCGGGAGCCGATCCGGCTCGCCGCGATGGCGTCGATCGGCGTCGCCCGCTCGAAGAAGGGGACGAAGCCGTCGTGCTCGACCAGCGCCCGGTAGGCGACCCGGCTCCTTCGAGCGAGCTCGTCCAGGATCGCCGCGAGGTCCTCGGGCACGGACCGGCCGTGCTGGTCGACGAGGGTGACCCCGAGGGTGCTGGCCGTGAGCAGCTCGAGGTGGTGCGCGGCCGTGACGCGGTTCGCGTACTTGTGGCGGATCGTCTCCCCCTGCACGGTCAGGCGGAGGTCCCCCTGGACCGTGCCCGGAGGCAGGTGGCGGACGAAGCGGTGCGTGGGCCCGGCGCCGCGGCCGATCGTGCCTCCCCGACCGTGGAAGAAGCGCACGCGCACCCCGTGCCGGCGGCCGACCTCGGCGAGCTCCCGCTGCGCCCGGTAGAGGCCCCACATGCTCGCGACGATGCCGCCGTCCTTGCCGCTGTCGCTGTAGCCGATCATCACCTGCTGGACCGGCCGCGCCTCACCGCGCGCCTCGGCCTGGCGGGCGAGGCTCCGCTTCACGATCGGCTGCGTCAGGTAGTCGTCGAGGATCGCCGGGGCTCGCTGCAGGTCATCGATCGTCTCGAAGAGCGGCACGACCGTCAGGGGCACGAAGGGCTCCTCACCGTCGTAGGCCATCAGCCCGCCCTCCCGCGCGAGCAGGTAGACCGCCAGCAGGTCCTCCGCGCGCCGCGTCATGCTGATGATCAGCGCGCCCAGCCCGTCCACGCCGTGGGACGCGCGGTGGGCGGCGAGGACCTGGTAGAGGTCGATCATCGCGCGCGCTTCCTCGCTGTCGACGTCGACGGGGCGGACGAGCGGCCGCCGGCTCGCGAGCTCCCGGTCGAGAAGCGGTCGCCGCCGCTCGAGCGGCCAGTCGGGGTAGCTCCCTCCGTCCTCGATGCCGGCCTGGGACAGGAGCTGGCCGAGGGCCCGGTCGTGGAAGGCGCTGTTCTGGCGAACGTCGACCGTCGCGAGGTGGAAGCCGAAGGTCCGCACGTGGGCGATGACCGGCTCGAGATCCGTCCGGACGAGGCGCTCGGCGTGGATCTCGCGGAGCCAGCCGCTCAGCTCGTCGAGGCGCGCCTCGAGGTCGGTGGCTCGCCGAAGGCGGCCCTGGGCGGTGTGCTCCCCCCGGGGGAGCGCCGCACGCATCAGGTTCACGAGCTGCCGCCACGGCTCCTCGCGGTTGCGGGCGACCGCCTCGGCGCCGGCCTCGCCGAGCTCGCGCGCCCAGCGCTCGACCGTTTCGCTGAGCGCCTCGGGGATCGGCTGACGGCTCTCCGACAGGCTGAGCCGGCGGGCGAGCTCCGCGAGGTGTCCGTCGACCAGCTCGAGGGCGCGCTCGCGGAACAGCTCCAGCGTCTCGCGGGTGAAGCTCGCCGTGACGAGCGGGTGCCCGTCCCGGTCGCCGCCCACCCAGTTGCCGAACACGATGCGGGGGTACGCGTCGGGGCGCGCAAGCCGAGCCGGGTCGTACCCCGCCGCCTCCCACGCGGCACGCAGCCGACGGAGAGTCCAGGGGATCGCGATCGGGAAGACCTGCTGCAGGTAGTGGAGCACCATCCGCCGTTCGTCGGCGAGGGACGGCTTCTCGAGGTAGATCTCCCCGGTCCGCAGCAGCCGCTCGATCCAGCCCTCCACCTCCGCCTCGAGCTCCCGACGCTCCGCCTGCGTCCACATCGTGTTCTCGAGCTGCACCAGCATGCGATAGAGGCTGCGCTCGTGCTCGAGGACCGTCTGCCGCTTCGCCTCGGTCGGGTGGGCGGTGAGCACGGGCTCCACGCGCACCTCCCGCAGGGCGCTCGCCACCTCGGCCTCGCCGAACCCCAGCTCGTGAAGCAGCGTCAGGTTCTGGGCCCAGCTGCCCGACTCCTCGGCCAGGCGGCCCTCGTCCTCCAGCAGGCGCCGGTCCTGGGCCGTCGCGTTCTCCTCGGCTTGATCGAGGAGCGAGAACGCGAGGGAGTAGGCCTGAACGCACCGCTCCGCGATCGCCTCGGGGAACGCGCTGACGGGCTCCTGGCCCGCCTCCGGGCGCCACGGGAGCCGCTCGGCCACGTCGGGGTGACCGTCCTCGACGAGCACCCTGTCCAGGGTCTCCATCAGGAAGCGGAGCGTCTTCTCGGTCCTCGCCTGTGCTCGTCGGTCCATGGTCCTCCACCCTAGCGAGCGAGCGCGCCAGCTCCGAAGCGGGTGCGCAACATCGAGCCGGCGTCGACGGGCGGTGTTCGCCAACGCTTCCGCGTGATCGAGGGCGGCGGGCCGGGCGAGCGCTGCCCGCTGCCCGGCCGTCCCCCGCCCCCGCCTTTCTTCGGCGCCCGCGGCCGGGGTAAAGTCCCATTCTGCTCGACCGGGCCCACAGCGTCGCTGACCACGGCTTCAGCCGCTGGCTCGTGCCGCCGGCGGCCCTCGCGGTCCATCTCTCCATCGGGCAGGCCTACGCCTGGAGCGTCTTCAAGCCGCCCCTGGAGGCGACGCTCGGCCTCAGCGGGACCGAGAGCGCGCTCCCTTTCCAGCTGGGCATCGTCATGCTCGGCCTCAGCGCAGCCTTCGGGGGCACCCTCGTCGAGCGGCGTGGGCCCCGCTGGGCGATGGCGGTCGCGGCCATCGCGTGGTCCCTCGGCTTCCTCGTCGCGGCCCTCGGCGTGTGGACCGGGTGGTTCGCCCTCGTGGTCCTCGGCTACGGCGGCATCGGCGGCATCGGCCTGGGCATCGGCTACATCTCGCCGGTCTCGACGCTGATCCGGTGGTTCCCGGATCGCCCGGGGCTCGCCACCGGCATCGCGATCATGGGTTTTGGCGGCGGGGCGCTGATCGCCTCGCCCTGGTCGAGCCGGATGCTCGAGGCCTTCGGGTCGGACGCTGGCGGCATCGCGACCGCGTTCGTGATCCACGGGGTCGCGTACGCCGCGCTCATGGCCCTGGGCGTCGTGCTCGTCCGCGTTCCGCCGGGCGGCTATCGGCCCCCGGGCTGGACGCCCCCGTCGGCGCCCAACGGCGCGAGCCTCGCCGCGGGCCACGAGGTGTCCGCCCGCAACGCGATCCGCACACCGCAGTTCTGGCTGCTCTGGGTGGTGCTCTGCCTCAACGTGACGGCCGGCATCGGGATCCTCGAGAAGGCCGCTCCCATGATCACGGACATCTTCGCAGGGACCTCCGTCGCGGTCACCGCAGGCACCGCGGCTGGCTTCGTCGCGTTGCTCAGCGCCGCCAACATGCTCGGGCGCATCCTCTGGTCGTCCACCTCCGACCTGGTGGGCCGCAAGAACATCTACCGGCTCTACCTCGGCGTGGGCGCGCTGCTCTACCTGACCATCGCGCTGAGCGGCAACGCCTCGCTGCCGCTCTTCATCGCCTGCACCCTCACCATCTTGACCTTCTATGGCGGCGGCTTCGCGGCCGTCCCGGCCTACCTCAAGGACCTGTTCGGGAGTTACCAGGTCGGTGCGATCCACGGGCGCCTGCTGACCGCGTGGTCGGCCGCGGGCATCCTCGGGCCGCTGATCATCAACGGCATCGCCGATGCGCAGGAGCGGGCGGGCGGATCGGGGCCCGCGCTCTACACGACCTCGCTGTACACCATGATGGCGCTGCTCCTGGTCGGCTTCGTCGCCAACGAGCTCGTGCGCCCGGTCGACCCGGCGCTCCACGAGGCAGCGGCGCCTCCGGAGCCGGGGCGCCGTCGAGCCGACGTGATGAAGGCCGCGGAGCCGGAGGGCTACGGCAGCGCCCGGGCCCCCGTGCGCATGGTGCTCTCGTGGGCCTGCGTCGTCGTGCCGTTCGCCTACGGCGTCTACGAGCTCGGGCTTCGGGTGCTCAAGCTGTTCGGGTGACCGAGGTCGGCCCGGTCTGACGGTAGGCCGCGTCCACGCCGTCGAGGAAGTGCCAGAGCGCCTGCGCCGCCTCTTGCGCTGCCTTCACGCGCCGCTCCCGGACCTCGATGTCGACGCCGCCTCGCAGCAGCAGCTCGCGCTCCTGCTCCCGGTGCGCCACGTCGGCCTCCTCGTGGACGCTGAAGAACGCGACCGTGCGCGGATCGTCGAGCCCGTAGTGCTCTCGCAGGCCCTCCCGCTTGGTCCGAGCCACCTCGGGGATCTGGGACTCGTACGCGTAGAGGGCGGCCAGACCGTCGCCCGGGTCGTCGCTCCGGCAGAGGGCCTTGAGGCGGGCGACCGACCGCGTCGTCGACGCGAGGAGCTCCGCCGACTCCACGTCCGTGCGCTCGATGCCGAGACCCTCCGCGAAGCGCAGCCACAGCTCCGGGTGCGACTCCGAGCCGCCCTCCTCCTCCACCAGGTTGTCGAGGAGGAGCCGCCGTGCCTCGAGGTCCTCCGTCTGCGCGTGCACCGAGCTCACGTACGTGGGGAACGCCTTCACCTGAGCGAAGTACTGCTTGGCGTACTCGCGGAGCACCTCGAGGGGCAGCTCGCCCGCCGTCCACGCGCGATAGAACGGGTGGCTCAGCATCGCGTGGGCGTCGATCGCCTCGTCGATGGCGGAGAGGAAGGCGCGCTCGTCGGCGGTACGGGTCATGGGCAGGTCTCCAGCGTGTCGTGGGCGCCTCCGGCACGGAGGCGGAGCGCGGGACCATAGCGCGGATGGCGGGCGTGCAAAGCACCAGCGGCCGTGGGCTCAGGCCGCGTCGGCCTCCTGGTCGGGACCGAAGGAGCCGACGTCCGCGACCGCGGCGAGGAGAGCCCGGTACTGCACCCGCGGCATCGCCGTGCGGCGATGGGCCTGGACCAGCGCAGCGCCGACGTCGAGCAGCTCCGCCACCTCGCGGGAGAGGCGGAGCTGTCGCCGGAGAAGGTTCAACGCTCGCCGCTCGGCCGGGTCGGGCTCGAAGTCGGCGAGGCAGCCCCAGCTCGCCGTCGCGTAGGCGACGCGCCGGGCCCAGGGGCCGAGCTTCGTCAGACCGAGCTCCGCCAGCGTCGGCGGCCCCTCGCGAAGGAGGCTACCGACATCGTGCAGCGGGAACAGGTCGAGCTCCTCTGCGACGGCGCGGCACACCGAGACCTCGGTCGCGACCAGGCGCTGGTCCGACCAGACGGCGAAGACGAGGGCGCGGAACACGCTCATCCGCTCACCGAGGCTCATGGGGTAAATCGTGGGCGGCTGGTTCATCGTTCCTCCAGGGCCCTCCTCTGGAGCCGAGAGGTCGGTTCTTCCAGACCAAAGTCATGCAGTTAGACATAGGAAATATCTATGTGTGACGAGGTCGCCCGTGGGGATGCCCGCCCGGCGGGCAGCGCGGAGAACCGGCGCGACGCGCGAACAAAGTGCGGCACGCGCCTATCCATGCGTTGCCTCACACGATAAGCTCGATGATTCCGCTGCAGCGCGAGCCACGGGCGGGGGAGGTGACCATGACCAGCGTACGGACGATCCTCGAGGACAAGCACCACCGGCTCCTGTCCATCGGCCCCGACGCGACCGTGTACGAAGCGCTCCAGGCCATGGCGCACTTCGACGTCGGGTCCCTGGTGGTCCTCGACGGGGAGCGCCTCGTCGGGGTCTTCTCGGAGCGCGACTACGCGCGGAAGATCATCCTCCTCGGCAAGCGGTCACAGGACACTCGCGTGCGGGAGATCATGAACGACTCCGTGCCCTGCGTGGCGCCGGACCAGTCGGTCGACGACTGCATGGGTCTGATGACGGACAAGCGTGTGCGCCATCTGCCGGTGCTCGACGGGGACCGGGTGGTCGGAGTCGTCTCGATCGGCGACGTGGTGAAGGAGGTTATCTCGGCCCAGCGCCACACGATCAACGAGCTCGAGCACTACATTCGCAGTTGAAGCGGTGGAACCCTCCGCCCGGGGCGCCCTGAACGCAGCGCTTCGCGCCGGAGGAGCTGTCCCCGGAGGAGCTGGACGTCCCCGGAGGAGCTGACGTCCCCGGAGGAGCTGTCCAACGAGCCGCAATCTCTGTCCAGGACGAGGCCCGGACGCCCCCGGAGGAGCCGTCCAACGAAGAGCACCACCGGAGGATTTTTTCAACAGGCGTAATCTCGGTCCAGCCGCAGGAGCTGTCCAACAACGCCGCAGGAGCTGTCCAACGCCGCAGGAGCTGTCCAACGAGCCGCAATCTCTGTCCAGGACGAGGCCCGGGTGTCCCCGGAGGAGCCGTCCAACGAGGAGCACCGCTGGAGGATTCTTCCAACAGGCCGCAATCTCTGTCCAGAGCACGGAAGGGAGCGCGACGAGCCGCCCCACGAGGGCGACCTCGAGCGGCGTCCCCTGACCAGCCCTGACGAGCCGCCCAACGAGTCCCACGAGCTGCGGCGACCTCGGTGATCGCTGTCCACATCGGGCGGGGTTGGCGGCGGTCGGCGGCGGCGACGCCGCCACCGACGGTGTTGCTCGGGCTCCTTCAGCTGCAACTCACGCCGGCACGGCCTTGGCTTGCCTGCTGGTGACCGTGTCCGCCCCGCGCATCGTAGTGGCCGGAGCCACCACCGCGCTCACCCGTAGGACCACGCTCCGCAAGGCCTTCCTCGGCGCCTGGCATCCTCTGGTACGGGACTGCTGGCTCTATGCGCTCGCCGACGCCCAGCGTCATACGCAGGTCGCCGTCCATCACTCGGTGCTCGTCGTCTCGCATCACCACACGACCGTGACGCCGCTCCACGAGAACCTCCCCGAGTTCCTACGTAGGTTCCATCGGGATCTGAGCTGCGCCCTTCACGCGCTGCTCTGCCAAGAGCACTACGATGGGCCGCGGGAGCTGTTCGACGACCGGCAGACCCACGCGATGCGGCTCCTGGACGGTGTCTCGCAGGCCCAACAGCTCGTGTACGAGCGCCTCAACCCGGTCGCTGCTGGCCTTGTCGACCGTCCCGAGCGCATGCCGCTTCGGGGCGTGGACTTCGGCCTCTGGAAGACGGGCTTCGTCGAGGTCGATCGGCCGCCCGTCTACTTCGGCTCCGAACGTCCCGGGCGGCTCCGACTCGAGCTCACTCCGCCGCCCCTGCTCTACCGTGACTTTGGCGGCGATCTCGACTCGCTCGTCTACCACCTCGACCGCGCCGTCGAACGCGGTGTGCGCGCGCACCGTGTTCGACGGAATCGCGCCGTCGTCGGCGCTCGGCGCTTGCGGCGCCTCCATCCGTGGAGCGAGCCGGCTACGCTACGCGAGACGCGGCAGGCGCGAGTCCCCTCGTTTCGTGTCGGGACGGCCGGAGAGGAGGGCCGGCGACAGAGGACCGACGGGGCCATCGAGGTGCGCGGCTTCCGAGCGCGCCACCGCGAGGCCTTCCGTGCCCGCCGTCGGGGCGTCCCGCCCGGAGCCCCGTTCCCATACGGTACCTACGGCGCGCGAGTACTCCACGGCGCACCCACGGAGGCGGAGCCGGCCCCGAGCGCCCGAGTGGCTCGGCCAGGTCCCACCCTCGACGAGGTACGCGAGGGGCTCGCCCTCAGCTCTGCCTCCTTTCCTGCGCGTGTCGTGGAGGCCGCAGCCTGCGCGTTGGTCGAGGAGATCGACCAGATGGCGGAGAGCGAGGAACTCACGTACCTAGAGCCTCGCCGCCGGGCGGGCGGGTCGGAGGACGACGGTCGACCCGTCGCGGTCGTCCGGCATCGCTTCGCGCAGGGTCGAGCGGAGCGCGCGCGCCGTCAGGTCGTGCTTCGCGACCGGCGACGTGGACGGCCAGTAGGTGCGGCGCGAAAACCGGGAGGGTCCGACCCACCTGAGTGACCCAGAGGGCCCTTGAGGCCCAGCTTGGCTGGCCGCAGCGCGTCCCGGCGGTGGTGTGGTTCGAGCGCCGACAGGGGCGAGCGCCCTCAGGAGAGACGCCCCGCGGCCGGGGTAATGGAGCGGGGTCGCCGAGACCCGGTTCGAGTTCATTAACTCGCCTAGAAGGGCCCCTTCCGGGTCACCGACCGCCCTGCGTTCGCCCGTACGTTGGTAAGATCCCTCTTCCGGGTCCACCGATCGCCCTGCGTTCGCCCGTACGTTGGAAGGATCCCTCGGAAGGATCCCTCGCGTTGCCGCCGTACGTTGGAAGGATCCCTCGCCGTACGTTGGAAGGATCCCTCGGGGAAGGATCGTTGCCGCCGTACAATGGAAGGATCCCTCGGGGAAGGATCCCTCCGTACGTTGGAGGGATCCCTCGGAAAGATCCCTCCGTACGCTGGAAGGATCCCTCGGAAAGATCTCTCACCGATCGCCCTGCGCTCGCCCGTACGTTGGAAGGATCCTTCGGGTTCTTCGGATCCGTCGGGGGATATCGGCCTCCATGATCCGAGCAGTGACCCAATCGGATACATCCTACCGGCTGTAGCGGCCGAGATCAAATCCGACTCGGAGAAATAGGGCTTGCTTCTGCAGGCTCATGGTGAGGCCTGGGAAGACCGTGCTAACATAGCAGCATGGGCGGCCTGAACAAGATCCCGGCCGAGGGCGGCTCTGGAGGCAAGCGGGCCACTCCTTGATGGAGCACTGGGCCAAGACTGGAGAGATCAAGGACGCCGCACGCAAGGCGCGCCGCCAGGCCGACAAGCAGACCGTGAGGCAAGGGGGAGAGGATGCGGTGACCGAAACTGTGACCTTGTATCGGCCTGTCGGGCCGGAGGAACTGCGGCTTATCGAGGAGCTTGGCTTTCGGCGATTCCCTCCTCGTCTGCCCGAGCAGCCCATCTTCTACCCCGTGTGCAACCAGCGGTACGCACGGGAGATCGCCGAGAAGTGGAACGTCAAGGAGAGTGGATCGGGCTACGTCACCAAGTTCGCTGTGGATGCCTCCTTCGTTGCCCGGTACGACCGGCAGGTCGTCGGCGCACGTCATCACGAGGAACTGTGGGTACCAGCCGACGAACTGGAGGGCTTCAACGACGCGATCGTCGGTACCATTGAGGTCATCGATGTGTTTGGTGCCGCCGAGGGAGAAGACGGCGCGAAGCCGTGATCACTCGAGAGCAGTACATCGGCGGAAGCAACTGGTTAGGCTCGTTCTACGAAGTCTCGCTAGAACTCGGTCCCACGGGTGACGACGCACTTGCCCCGGCGGCCGCTCCAAATCAAGATCTGAATCGACCCCCTAGAGTTCGCCCGAGAAAGGCAGCCTGGCGTCCGAGATCGTCGCTCGGCATGACGAAGGCACTCTGGGGGAGGCGGTCCACGGCGGGGGATGCTGGTCGAGAACCAGGCGCGGGTCAACACGAAGGCTCTTCTCGTTGACGGATCCGCACAAAGAGGCTCGGCAGTCTTCGGCCGAGAGGAAGGAAAGTGGCCCTCGTCCTCGAACGACCCGTCCCCGACCACTCGATATTGGAGACATTCTGGAGACGGCTCCGACCCAGCGGTCGAAGCCGAGTGATTACAGCAGGAAAGTAGTGGAGGCGCCGGGAGTCGAACCCGGGTCCGGAAGTGGTCCACCCTGACGTCTACGTTCATAGTTCGTGTTCAGGATTCGCCGCGAAGAACGCCCACGAACAGGCACGCTCCGTCGCTAGCTGACCTAATGTCTCGTCCTTCCTCCGGTCAGCGGGAGGTCAGACCAGCCAGTTCAATGACGCCTCGGTGGGAGCACTGGCAAGCTCTCCACGTCGACGACTCTCAGTACGGGTGTTTAGGCCGCGAGAGCAAGCGCGTTGTCGTTCGCACTTATAGGTCCCGGATGTTGTTGACGCCGTCTCCGAGTCCGGCGGACACGCAGCCAGGGTTTCACTCACCCCCGTCGAAACCGGTACGCCCCCTCTTCGGTTGTCAAGCGCCAGGCCGAGGGCCCGGCGTCGAGGTAACGTAAGGATCTCGGCGCGATCCGCAAGTCGCGGCCGCACTACCAGCCGACGATGACGCGCTCCACGGTGACGGTGTCGATCGCCATCAGGGTCGGCGGCCGAGTGCTGGTCACGTAGGCGACCTCCCCGTCGGGGCCGAACTCGACGTCCGTCACGCTTAGGCTCCCCGGGCCGAGGCTGGGGCCGAAGCGGTCGATGCGGTCGCCGCTGGCGATGTCGACCTCGAGGACCCGCCCCGTCGTCGCGGCGGCCCACAGGATGTCGCCGCTCGGCGCGACGTCGAGCCCGAGGGCGAAGCCGAGGAATGGGCCCGTTCCGCGCATGGAGCCCGTGACGATGCTCCGGTCGCCGGTGTTCCGGTCCACGTCGTAGATGTTGCCGGTGGCGCTGACGTAGAAGCTGTCGCCGGCCTGGGCGAGGCCGATGGCATTGCTGAACAGCGGGCCGACGCCGCGGCCAGCCCCGCTGATGAGCGACCGGCTGTTGATCGCCACGTCCCGTTCGTAGAGGGCGTTGTTGTCGAGGAGCGTATAGAGCCGGCTGCGGGCCGGGTCCCACTCGAGGCCGGTGTGGCTCTGGCCGAACGCGGAGACGTCTCCGGCTTCGAGGATCTGGAAGCCCGTCGACCCGAAGGTGTAGCGGATCAGGCGCCCTCCGATGTTCTGGGTGAAGACCCGCGTGGTGTCGGGGGCAGCTCCGGTCGGCCGCGAGAGGCGACTGTCCTCGACGACGACGCTCCGCTCTCCGGTGGTGAGGTCGACCTCCAGCACGCCACCCCGCTCCGGGTCGGCGAGGAACAGGCTCTCGCCGTCGACCTGGAGAGCGACCGCGCTCGGCGTGACGAGGTGCGGGCCGATGCCCACGAGGTCCTCGCGCACGATGGAGCGCGCCCCCGTGGTGAGGTCGACCGAGAAGACGATCCCAGTGGGGTTGGTCGCCAGGTAGGCGATCCCCGCGGCGCCGTCGATCGTCATGCCGGTGGGGGAGTTGGCCGGCCACCCCAGGGGGGTGGGGGCGTCGACTTCGCTCCGGTCCCCAGTGGCCGGGTCCACCTCGATCAGCTCGTCGCTCACGAGGCCGTTCGGGCCGGTGTAGTAGACGAGGCCCGTATCGGCGTCGACGGCCAGCGACGTGACGCTGAAGGGCAGGGAGGGCCCGGTCCCGACCGTGTTGGACGAGAGAACGGTATCGGTCCCGTCCGTGTCGAGGGCGACCACGGCTCGGTTCCGCCCATCATAAAAGATCAATCGATCCGCATTCGCGTCCCACGCCAGCTCTCGCGGCAGTGGATCCGTGACGACTTGGCCGTAGGACGCGAGCGCCGTCCGGTCGCCGGTCGCCGGGTCGATCTCCAGGATCCGGGAGGGGAAGCCGGAGGTGAGCGCGTAGACGTGGCCGGCGCCGGCGGCGATGGCGAGGAGGCCCTGGAGGCTGTCGCCGTCCCCGACGGCCGGCCCCGCCAAGGTGGTGCGCTCGCCGGTGACGCGGTCCACCTCGACGATCATGCGGCGGAAGGGGTCACCGACGAAGATGCGCCCCGTCGAATCGACCGCGACGCCCTGAGGTGCCGTGAAGGGGTCGCCCAGGCCGACGGACTCGCCGCTCTGGATGGAGCGCCGGCCGGTCGCGAGGTCGAAGACGACGAGCTGCTGGGCCTGCGTGTCGGCGGAGTACAAGAGGCCCCGCGGGGCATCGAGCGCCGCTCCGTCGAGGCCGAAGGCGCTGACGGGCTCGAAGGAGACCTCCACGGTCTCGATGTCGAAGGTGCGGCCGTCGACGACTTCGACCGTCACGGTCAGCGCATTCGCGCCGTGCTCGAGGTCGACCGCTCTCTGCCACGTCGCCCAGCCGTCCGCGGTGCTGGCCGGCTCGCCCCCGACCCGGACCTCCCGCGTGACCGCGGGGTCGGAGCGCCCCCGCACGGTGAGCTCGGGCTGGTTCGTGATGGCGGGGAGCGGCGGGAAGAGCACCGCGGCCTCCGGCCGGGCGGACTCCCGGTACTCGAGGCCCGCCGAGCAGCCGGAGCGGTTGCCCACGGCGTCGATCGCGACGGCGTACAGGACGGTGGTGGTCTCCTCGGGGACCTCGACCTCGACGGCGAAGGTGCCGTCGGCGCTCGCGGTCGTCACGGCGAGGAGCTCGCCCGAGCAGTCGGGGTCGGTGTAGAGCTCGACGCGGGCCTCGGCCTCGGTCTGGCCCTGGACCTCGGGCATCGGGTCCTCGGCCGGGCTGATGGGATCGGTTCCGGTGAGCAGCGGGATCGTCGGAGGGAGGCTGTCCTCGACGTAGAGGAGGGAGTCCTCGCTGCAGGGCGACGGCGGCCGGTCTTCCGCCTCCGCGAGCCCGTGGATGGCGGTGGTGGTGTTGTCGCCGACCGCGATCTCGACCGCGAAGCTCCCATCGGCGCCGGCGCTGCCGCGCCCGAGCTCGAGGAACTCGGGGCAGGTCGGGTCGGCGTAGAGCCGGACCTCGGCGCTGGGCTCGGCGAGACCCAGGACGAGCGGCCGGTTCTGGTTGGCCGGGCTCGGCGGCGTGGTGCCGAGCAGCGTCACGTCCCCCGTGATGCCACCGTCGGGCGTCGGCGGGAGGCCCTGGTCCCGACGGCCGAGGTCGGGCCCGGGGGGAGGCCCGGCGTCGTCGCCCGTGGGGTCGACCCCGAGGTCGGGCGCGCCGGTGCTCGACCGCTCGAACGACTGGAAGCACCCCGTCAACAGCAGAAGAGCCGCTGCGTAGATCAAGGAAGCGCGCATCGCGGATCGACCATACACCCGAAGTCGGGGAGGCGATCGTCCCCGAATGGGGAGGGTGAGGCGCCCTGGCGAGTCCGGCCGAGCCGTACTAGGCCTCCAGGGTGAGTGGGGACCTTCCGCGCAAAGAGGACTTCGCTCGGGCGCTATTGCTTCGGGGAGTGGTCTACCTTCACCTCGATCCACGCCGCCCGGGCGTGGTAGTGCCCCCGCCCCACCGCGAGACGCCTCAGCTCGTCCTCTCCATCGGCCTCGACCTGCCGATCCCGATCCCCGATCTGCGGGTGGACGAGGACGGCGTCTTCGGGACCCTGAGCTTCGGCGGCGCCCCCTACGCCTGCAGCGTGCCGTGGAGCGCGGTCTTCGCGATGGTCAGCGACGACGGCATGGGGATGCACTGGAAGGACGACATCCCGGCCGAGATCCTCGCCGAGATCCAGCGGGCGCAGCGGCCGCCGCTGCGCGCGGTGGACGGCGGGGCGTCCGACGGGCACGCGGAGAGCACGAGCGACGCCAACGAGCGCGACAGCGGGGTGGACGCCGCGGACGCAGAGCGGTCGGCGTCGCCGGAGCGCTCGGCGGACGACGGTGAGCGGGAGCCTGGGCCGACCGAGCGGCGCGTGCCTTATCTCCGCCTCGTGAAGTAGGCGGCGGGCCTCCGCCTACCGCCGCGCGCTCTCCGGCGGGAGCTTCAGCCCGTACTTCTCCATCTTGTAGATCAGGGCCCGCCGCGAGATCCCGAGGCGCCGGGCCGCATGCGTCTGGTTGTAGCTGGCCTCCGCGAGGGCACGGATGATCGCGTCGCGCTCCACGGAGTCGACGTGCTCGCGGAGGCTTCCATCGGGGGCGGCGGTGGTGACGGCGTCCGATGGCAGATGCTCGGCGAGGACCTCGCCGCCCTGGGCCAGCGACACCGCTCGCTCCATCGCGTTGCGGAGCTCGAGTACGTTGCCGCGCCACGGGTGGGAGCGCAGGCGAGCCAGGGCGCCCGGGCTCAACCGGAGCGGATCCGCCGCGCCCGTATCCCGAGCCATCGCCTCGGCAAGGGGGATGATGTCCTCGGGGCGATGCCGGAGAGGCGGGATGGCGACCTGCTCGCCGGCGAGCGCTCGCGCGAGGGGCACGCTGAAGGCGCCGCGCTCCGCCAGCGAGGCGAGGTCCAGGTGAGTGGTCGCGACGAGCCGGACGTCCCCTCCCCACGCGTCGAGCAGGTCGAGCAAGCGCTCCTGCGCGCCCGGGGGCAGCTCGCTGACCTCGTGGAGGAGGAGGGTGCCGCCCCGGGCCCGGCCGAGGATGCCTTCGGCGTCTGGCCGCAGCAGCTCCTTCACCCGCTCGGGGTCGGCCAACCGGGCGCACCTGAGCGCGATCATGGCGGACTCGGCCCGCGGGCTGTTCTCGTGCAGGAGCCGCGCGAACGCGCTGCGTCCGCTCGACGGCTCGCCGGTCAGGACGACGGGCCCGGCGCCGTCGGCCAGGGTCGTGATCCGCTCCAGCACCGCGCGGCTCGCCGGGTCCTGCGCGACGAGGGAGACCCGCTCGACCGTCTCCACGTCGGCGACCGGCGGGGCGCCGAGCACGCGCTCGCGGGCCATCGCGTCCCGGAGCGCCGCCCGCGCACCCCAGAGCAGCCGCTCCAGGCGGTCGGCGTGCTCGGGCGCGACGGCGATGCCGATCCGCGCGTCCACCTGCTGTGCCTCGACCACCCGCTCCACGACCGCTCGCGCCTGGGTCGCGGACGTGTCCGGGAGGACGAGCTCGATCTCCCCCGGCGCGTAGGTGGCGACCACGTCGCCGGCCCGCAGGTGGCCGAGCGCCGCCTCCACGAGCTTCGGCCCCTCTCCGGGACGAGCCCGGAGCATCACGAGCGCGGTCGGGCGCCCGCGCCGGCTGGCGCGCGCGAGCTCCTCGGCGAGGCGCTCCCGGAGCTCGTCGTGCGTCAGCGCTCGGCGGCTCGACCCCGGCCGGGGGCTCGCGACACCGAACACCATGCGCGCCTCCCCGACGATCAGCTCGTCACCGGGGCGAAGGACGGTCCGGGCCTGAAGGCGACGCCCGTTGACGACCAGGACCGGCGCCCGCGTCGTCCGCTCGAGCGTCGCCCTCTCGCCGTCCCAGCGGACGAGGCCCTGGGGCCCGGCCAGCTCCGGGGCCGTGACGAGGTCCGCGTCGGTGGGGCCGATCAGGGTGCTCTCGCCGCGCGGCAGGTCGACGACCCAGTGGCGCTCCCCGAGGCGGACCGCGACGAAGGCCTGGTTGACGTGTGGCCCCGGGGTGTCGCGCTCGGCCATGCCCCGTCAGTATGACCGGGCGGGCGATGTCGGGAAGTCAGGCCCCTCGGGGGACCATGGTATGCTGACCGACCATGGCCATCGCTCCCCGTACGGCCGACGAGCTGCTGCGTGATGTTCCGGTCATCCAAGACCTGCCTCCAGCCGATATCCATGCCCTCGCCGAGGGCGCCGAGATCCGGAAGGCCGCCAAGGGCTCGCCCCTCTTCAGCGAAGGCCAGGTTGCGGAGGGTCTCTTCGTCGTCCGGACCGGTGAGATCAAGCTGACCAAGAGCGGCCGCGACGGTCGCGAGCAGATCATCTACCTGGCCCGGCCCGGCAGGCCGATCGTCGAGGGGATCCGCTTCGACGAGGGCACGTACCCCGCCACCGCGGTCGCGATGCGGGCTGCGAGCGCGGTCCTGGTCAGCAACCAGCTGCTCTCCGGTCTCGGGGAGCGTCGCCCGGTCGTGCTGCGCGCGATGATCGACCTGATGGCCAAGCGCGAGGCTCGGGTCCTCAAGCTGGTCAGCGACCTGTCGCTCCGGACGGTGCCGTCCCGCCTCGCGTCGTTCCTCTGCACGCTGGTCGCCGCGCGGGAGTCGCGCGGTGAGGACACCCGCAACCTCGTCCGGGACCTGACCACGGAGACGGTCGCCGGTCGCCTCGGGACCGTCCGCGAGGAGATCAGCCGCGGCCTCGCGCTCCTCGAGCGGGAGGGCGCCCTGAAGGTGACGCCGGACCTGATCGAGGTGGTCGATCGGCGCCGCCTCGAGTCGATCGCCTTCGGCCGCCGCAAGGGGGGTGGGAGCCACAAGTGAGCTGGCCGGCCCCGCGGCGCTGGGCCGCGGCGCGCGCCCTCGCCGGGCTCCTCCTGCTGGTCGGGGCGGCCGTCGCGCCGCACGTCCCTGCCGTCGATCCCCGCCTCGCCTACATCGTGGCGTTCGTCGTGGTCGTGGGCACGGTGCTCCTGGCCTCGGCCTGTACGCCGCGCCTCACGGCCCGGGGCCTCCTCGTGGTGGGCGTCTCCGCCGCCGTCCTCGCCGCGGTCGGCGCGCTCGGCTCGGCCCTGCCGGGCGTCGTCCCCGCGCTCGTGGTCACGCTTGCCCTGCTCGCGGGCGGCACGGCGGCCGGCGGCGTGATCGGCCGCGCGGTCCAGGACGCGGGGCACCTGCTCCCGGTCGCGGTCCTGTCGGCCCTGGTCGACGCGGGGAGCGTCTTCCACCCGCAGGGCGTCACGGCCCAGGTCGTGCGCTCGGAGACCATGGTCCACCTCCTCGCGCTTCCGTGGGCCCTCGCCGGGACCCCGGACGTCGTCCCGATCCTGGGCGTGGGCGATATCGCCTTCACGGCGCTCTACGTCGCAGCGAGCCGTCGCCACGGGCTGTCGGTCCGGCGGACGCTGGTGGCCCTCGCGGCCGGCTATGCCGCGACGCTGGCCGTGCTGGTGGTCACGGGGATGCCGCTGCCGGCCCTCCCGTTCCTCGGCGCCGCCGTGGTCGTCGCCCACCCCGAAGCCCGACGTCTGCGCGCGCGGGACCGGCGGACCGCGGCGATCGGGATCGGCGCGGTCGCGGTGCTGGTCCTGGCGCTGCTCCTGCTGCGCTGAGCTGCGGCCGATCCCGAGGCGCGGATCGGCGTCGCCCCGAGCCCCTCCGCGATCCCGGACTATCCTCGGGACCCATGAAGACACGACAGCTCGGGCCCCTGACGGTCCGCATCGCCGGCGGACCGGACCGGGAAGGGGGCGGCGACGGCCCGGTCATCTGCCTCCTGCACGGCTTCGGCGCGTCGGGGGAGGACCTCGTCCCGCTCCATCGGGTCTTCCGGGTCGCGCCCGACGTGCGCTGGGTGTTCCCGGCCGCGCCGCTCGAGCTCCCGCCGATGATGCCGGGGATGGAGAGCCGTGCGTGGTGGATGATCGACATGGCCGCCGTCGAGCAGGCGATGCGCACCGGGCGGCACCGCGACCTCGCGGGCGAGGTGCCGGAGGGCCTCGCGGAGGCGCGCCGCCTGCTGCTCGAGACGCTCGAGGCGATGGACGACGTGCTCCACCCTTCGCGCCTGGTCCTCGGCGGGTTCAGCCAGGGCGCGATGCTGTCCCTCGACGTCGCCCTTCACACGGAACGGGCCTTGGCCGGCCTCGTCCAGCTGAGCGGCACGCTGGTGGCGAAGGACCTCTGGGCGCCCCGAGTCGAGAGCCGGGCCGGCCTCCCGGTCTTCCAGAGCCATGGCCAGCTGGACCCGCTGCTCCCCTTCGCCGGCGCGGAGATGCTCCGGGACCTGCTCGCCGCCGGCGGCCTCGACGTGGAGTTCACGCCCTTCCGGGGCGCCCACGAGATCCCGCCGCCGGTCCTCGAGGGCCTGGCGGGGTTCCTGAGCCGGGTCCTCCCGGACGGCTGATCGCGTCCCGAGGCGCCGATTTCGGCCGGGTGGCCGGATGTAACACCTTCGCCGTCGTCTTCTTCGAGCGTTTCGAGGTACTTCCGTCGGGTCGGTCGTGGGGGGGCCGCATGGGAGCGGTCCGCCGCCGGCCACGGGAGGTACACGATGCAGCGATTCATGGTGCCGCTGGCCCTGGCCCTCGGGCTCCTTCCAGCGACCGTAGTGGCGCAGCCGGATGCGGAGCAGTTCCGCGCCTCGACGGCGAGCCGGGAGACGGAGGATGTCACGCGGCTCGTCGTCAACCTCGGGGGCGCCCTCTCCCAGGGCAACGCGCGCACGTACGCGTTCAACCTGGGGGCTCAGTTCGCGCTCCGCCGCACCATCCACGCGTTCCTGGCGGAGGCGTCGTGGCTCTACGCTCGCGCCCAGACCCGGCCGGACGACTCCCGCATGTTCGACCCGGAGAGGGACACGACGAACAACGCCAACTGGCGGCTCCGCTACGACCTCTTCGTCACCCCCCGGGACTCGCTCTTCGCGGTGCACCGGGGCCGCAACGATCCCTTCGCCAACCTGCAACCCCGCCTCGCCGGTCAGGTGGGTTACGCCCACTACTACCTCCAAGAGGAGAAGCACAAGTTCTGGTCGGAGATCGGCTTCGACTACACCTACGACAACTTCGGCGAAGAGATCAACGGCGCCACGGACCGGAACCTCTTCAGCCTTCGAGCGTTCATCGGCTACATCAACCGCCTCCACGACGTGCTCACGTACGAGACGGGCGTCGAGGCGATCGGCAACATGCTCGACCCGAGCCGCGGGATGGACAACCCGATCATGGCGGGTGCGTTCAGCCAGTGGCGCTTCGAGTGGGACAACAAGATCCGCTCGAAGATCGAGGACTGGCTTCAGCTCAGCATCGACGCGGTCTTCCGCTTCGACTCGCTCCCGCCCGGCCAGCTTCGCGCCTTCGACCGCCGGCCGGACCAGGCGCCCCCGGACGACCCGCTCGTCGACCGCCTCGAGATGTGGGACATCACCGCCACGATCAACCTCGTCGGCACCTTCGACCTGATCGACCACGACGAGCCGGAGCCGGAGGCGGGCGACGGCGAGGGGTAGGCTGGCGGACCCGGGTCCCGGGCCTTGGCGCAGCCGGGCGGAGCCTTATGGTGGCCCGGGCTGCTGACGCCGGGACCGATCCGCTCTAGGACAAGGCCTGATGTTCTACATCGATCCGCTCTACCTCATCCTCGCGGCGCCGGGCCTGCTCCTCGGGCTCTGGGCCCAGTGGCGCGTCAAGTCGAACTTCGACCACTACAGCCGGGTGACGACCAGCCGGGGCATGACCGGCTCCGACGTCGCCGAGGCGATCCTCCGCGCCCAGAACATCCACAACGTGAGGGTCGAGCCCGTCCAGGGCTTCCTGAGTGACCACTACGACCCGAACGGCAAGGTGCTGCGCCTCTCACCGGACGTGTACCACGGCCGGAGCGTCGCCGCGGCGGGGGTGGCCGCCCACGAGGTCGGCCACGCGATCCAGGACGCGCAGCGGTACCCGTTCCTGCAGATGCGCTCCAACCTCGTCCCGGTGATTCAGTTCGCGTCGCCGTTCGCGGTGCCGATCATCATCGCCGGCTTCTTCCTCAGCAGCCTGGTCGGCACCGGCATCGGCCAGCTGGTCACCCTCGGAGGCATCGTGCTGTTCGGCTTCGTGGTGCTGTTCCAGCTGGTCACGCTCCCCGTGGAGTTCGACGCGAGCAAGCGTGCGCTCCAGACCCTCGAGGCCAACGGCATCGTACGGGGCGAGGAGCTGAAGGGCGCCCGCGACGTGCTCGGTGCGGCGGCCTGGACCTACGTGGCCGCTGCGGTGAGCGCGGTCCTGACGCTCCTCTACTTCCTGCTGCGGTCGGGCCTGCTCGGCGGCCGGCGGGACTAGGCGGGTCCCGCCGGATCCCCCACGGCGGGGGCCGGCGGGTCGTCCTGCCCGCCGTAGCTCACGAGCTGCAGGCGGGAGCGGTTGGCCACGCGCAGCACGCTGCGGGTGCCCGGGCCCGGCGGCGCCAGCGCGGCCGGGTCGACACCGACCGCTTCGCTCACCAGAGCCGGGACGCGATCGGGGTGGGCGAGCACCCAGGCGGGCTCGTCGTCGGCTAGCTCGAGGGCCAGGTCCCGAAGCCGCACCTGGTCGATCGGCTTTGCCTGGAGGTCGCGGGCGAGGGGCGACTCGCGGGCGGCGCCCAGGGCGAGAGCTCTCCCCGGCCCGACGGCGGGGGCGCGGACATCGACCCGAGCGCCGACGGCAACCAGGCTCACCCGCGCGCCCGAGGGCTCGTCGGGCGGGCCCGGCTCGCCGGCGAGGTGGCCGACGTCGTTGTAGGCGCGGAGCCGGGGCCGTCCGCCGGCCGTGTCCACGACCGTGACCGACGTGTTTCGGGCGCCCAGCAGCGGGCTCGGCGCCCGGCGCCGGTCGAGGATCCGGAGGGCGATCGCGCGGATGACGCCGCCGTGGCTCACCGCGACCAGCGCCCGTCCCCGCTCGTGCTCGCGCCACTCGTCGACGAGGGCGTCGATACGCGTCTCGAACTCCGGCATCGACTCGCCGCCCCCGATCCGGACCGGCTCTCCCGCCCGGAGCGCCCGGAGCTCCTCGGCGAAGCGCTCGGCCACCTCGGCGTGGGCCAGGCCGGCCCAGCGACCCACGTCCACCTCGCGCAGGCGAGGCTCCCGCTCGACCTCGGCGCCGAGGGCGGCGCGCGCGGTCTGGGCAGCGCGGCGGAGGTCCGAGGACACCCGCCGGTCGAAGCGCTCGCCGCCGAGGCGCCGGCCCCGGGCTCGCGCCTGCGCCTCGCCCCGAGGGGC
>JBHJHB010000043.1:0-66949 GCA_050331215.1 Sandaracinaceae bacterium
ACGCCCCAGCAGCTTCTCGCATTCCTCCGCCGTGATCGGGCTCACCGTCGAGACCACGTGCGCCGAGTTCGCGCACGCCCGCACCATCGCGTACTGGCACTCGATGTTGAACCGGCGCGCCTCCCCCCACCCGACCACCTACCCGCAGCCGCCCGTCGATCCCACCCCGCAGCCGAACTCCGACCCGGAGTCGGCCGGCGACCCTACGCCGCAGCCGAACTCCGACCCGGCGTCCACCGGCGACCCCACGCCGCAGCCGAACTCCGACCCGCGCGCCGCCGGCGACCCCAGCCGCCAGCCGAACTCCGACCCGCGCGGAGACTGCGCCCACGGGTCGTCGACCTGCGAGGCGAGCAGCCCGGGGATGACGGAGATGCAAGCCCTTGGCGGCATGACCGGCCCGCTCCGCTAGTCACCTGTCTCAGCGATTCGTGGCAGAATCCCGCCGGCCCTCGACGCCCGACCCGGCGTCACTTCTCGTCGAAGAACGCGAAGTATTCCTCGTCGTCGTTCCTTGATTCGGGCGCCGATCGCTCGCCGGGATTGAACACACACTGCTGTTCCAGATGACTAGTCACCTGGAACGGCGCCGCCGCGTGCCCCGACGCACGGTCAGGGGCGCTCCGCCCTGCAACCGTTGTCACGCGCGCGGCCGCCGCCCCTGCGGCGAGAGCTGCCGTGACCGCGATCCAGCTCGGATCGCGCGTTGGCACCGACTTCGCCACCGGGGTGGGCATGCTTGGCACACGCCCCTCCCACCCTAGCCCGACCCGACCGGGCCCCCTCCCCTCCCTCCATCTCGCCGTCCTCCTCGGCCTCGCCAGCGCGTGCGGCGCGGGGGGCCCCGACCGGGATGCGGGGCCGATCCTCGTCCTCGACGACGGGGGCGCACCGTTGTCCGCTCTCCCCACTGCCCTCGCGCCGGCGGCGGCGGATAGCCCTCCGCCCGACGCGCTCCGCGCCCTCGACCCGCACCTCGGAGCCTGGCGGGCGCTGTGCTCCGGCGAGGGTGACCACGGCGTCGGCCAGAGCTGGACGCTGCACGGCTGGATCGCGGAGCGCTACATCCGCGCCGGCCGCGTGCGCACGATCGCCCTGGAGCACAGCCGCGCGAACACGCGCCACCTCGACGCGTTCGTCCAGGGGGGCGAGCAGGACGACCTCGTCCGCTACTTCGAGACGACCGCGGGCCTCGCGATCGTCGACGGCATCGCGCGCTTCGCGCGCCGCCTCCGGCGCCTCCGGGAGGAGGGCTGCGACGTGCGCATCACCGGCTTCGACCTCACCATCCAGGTGCGCGAGGGCGTCCGGGTGATGCTCGCCTTCCTCGACCGCGCCGCGCCCAGCGAGCGCGTGCTCTGGGAGGAGCGCTTCGCCACGATGGATCTGAGGGCCTTCGTGGAGCACAGCGAGGACCTCGTCGCCTACCTCGACGCAGCGGAGCAAAGCCTCCGGGAGGCCGTCGGGGAGGGCGAGCTGGTCCGGGCGCGGCGGGACGCGGTCGACCTGCGCGCCGGCGCGCGCTTCCTGCTCCTGTTCGCCACGGACGACTTCGAGGTCGCCAACGCGACCTACCGGGAGCCCGCCCAGGCCGCTCACGCAGCCCGGCTGATCGACGAGCTCCCGGGCGACGAGTCGCTCCTCCTGATCGGTCACAACGTGCACTGCAGCGCGGACCGCCAGGTCGGCCTCGATCGGGACGGAGCGGCCGTACCGTCGATGGGGACCCGCCTGCGCGAACGCTACGGCGCCGCCTACCAGACCGTGGGTCAGCTGTACGGTGGAGGTCGGACACGCCTCGCGAACGGGCGGGTCATCGACTACCCGGCGGTCGAGAGCACGCTGGAATGGGCGGTCGGCGAGAGCCTCGAGGCGGACGTGGCGCTCGTGCCCACGCGCTGGCGCGGGGCCCCCTTCGATCAGCCCACCGACGCCGTCTACCTCCAGGACGTGGCGAACGGCCGCAGCGAGCACGTGGCCTACCTGTTCCTGCGGGAGGCGGAGCACGCCGGCCTGATCCTCTGAACGGCCGCTCCGGCCGGGCGGCCGTCTGTCCGGGCACCTCGCGGGGCGGGGAGCTGGATTGGAGGCTAGGCTAGGCGAGTGGAGCTCCGCACTCAGACCTCGCTGCTCGCCGCGGTCCTCTCCTTCGCGATCGCGGCCGCCGTGCTCCTGCGGGCGCGGAAGCGGCGGGTGCACTGGCTGTTCGGCCTGTTCGGGGTCGCCACGGGCGCCTGGTACCTGAGCACGTTCCTGGCGAACTTCTTCGGCGGAGGGGCGCCCTGGGAACGCGTGAACCTGATCTGCGCGGTCCTCCTCCCGCTGAGCGCCGTGCAGTTCTTCCGCACGTTCCTGCAGCCCGACGCCCTCCGGACGCGCCAGCTCCAGAACGGTGCGATCGCCCTCGCGCTCGTGATGATCGTGGTGGTGCTGACGCCGCTCTACCGCCACGGCGCGTTCGCCGCCGTGATCGTCGGCTACGCGTTCGTCCTCCTGGCCGCATCCCTCGCGATGCTGTGGCGGGCTGGTCGCACCGCCCGATCCCGCTTCGAGCAGGCGCGCCTCACGTACCTGGTGGTGGTGGGGGCCCTGGCGATGATCTTCACGCTGGCCGAGTACCTCCCCTACACCGGCCTCGAGATCCCGCCCGTCGGAACCGTCCTGATCCTCGTGTTCCTCTACGTCCTCAGCCAGTCGATCCTCCGCTACCGACTCCTCGACCTCTACGAGCTGGCCGGCCGGCTGACCCTGCTGACGGCGCTCTCCTTCTCTCTGGCGGGCATGGTGTACCTGCTGGTCGCCCTCGACCCCGGCCACTTCTTCCTCCACGCGGTGGTCGCCGCGCTGGTGCTCTTCCTGATCTTCGATCCGCTGAGATCGAAGCTCGAGCAGCAGATCAACCAGATCTTCCTCCGGGAGCGCTACGATCTCGAGACGGCGATCGATCGCCTCCACGGCAAGCTGGCGCACACGCTGGAGCTGAACGAGCTCACGGCGAACCTGCTGACCGACCTCGAGGCGTCGCGGCGCGTCACCGACGCCGCGCTCTACCTCGTGGACGAGTCGGGGCAGTCCTTCGCCCTGGCGGGCAACCTGGGCGCCCGGCCCGTGACGAGGGTGGAGACCGCCCTCGCGCGCCCGCTCCTCGATCGGCTCCGGCGCGACGGCGTGCTCGTGCAGGAGGCCCTGGAGCGGGAGCTCGAGGAGGCGCGGGAGCTCCAGGAGGACCGGAGCGCGGAGACCCTCCACGAGATCCTGGTCCACCTCCAGACGATGAACGCGGCGGTGTGCCTGCCGCTGACCGGCGACACGGACTTCTACGGGATGCTCGCGGTGCGGGACGACCGCCTGCGGGACGCCTTCAGCCCCGAGGAGGTCCAGCTGCTCCGGGCCCTCGCCGCGCAGACCTCGATCGCGATCGAGAACTCCCGCCTGTACCAGCGGCTCAAGCAACGCGACCGGCTGGCGGCGCTCGGGGAGATGGCCGCCGGCCTGGCCCACGAGATCCGCAACCCCCTCGGCGCGATCAAGGCGAGCGCCCAGTACCTGACGGAGCCGTCGGAGGAGATCGAGCCGGAGTTCCTCGACATCATCGTCGAGGAGGCGGACCGGCTGAACCGGGTGGTGTCGTCGTTCCTCGACTACGCTCGTCCGAGCCACGGCGACCCCACCCCGACGGACGTCAACGCGGTCATCGAGCGGACGCTCCAGCTCCTCGAGAAGGACTTCGGCGACTCGGTGAAGGTCACGTGCCACCTCGAGGAGGACCTCCCCCCCGTCCGCATCGACGCGGAGCAGCTCCGGCAGGTCCTGATCAACCTGACCCAGAACGCGGTGCAGGCGATGGAGCTCCAGGGTCGCCTGACGTTGCGCACCTCGCTCCGGCAGGCCGGCGACGCGTCGGGGCAGGCGTGGGTCGACCTCGCGGTGACGGACACGGGGCCGGGGATCCCGACCCGGATCCTGCAGCACCTCTTCGTTCCCTTCGTCACGACGAAGGAGCGGGGCACCGGCCTCGGCCTCCCGATCAGCCAGCGTCTGGTCAACGCGGCGGGGGGCTACATCGAGGTCCGGAGCCAGCCCGGGCAGGGCACGACCTTCCTGGTCCGCCTGCCCGCGGCGGAGCGCGTCGAGAGCGCCGCCCGGCTGTCGACTTATCCTCAGAGCGCGTCGAGCCCGCCCGGCATCGGGGCGAGCACGTCGGACGGCGGCAGCGCGGGGATCGCCGGCGCAGGTCGGGAGGCGGCGACCTCCCTCGCCACCAGCCGGTAGAAGCGGAGGTCCCGGCGTCGGAAGCTGTCCTCCGGGAGCCCCGCGTCGCTGAAGAGCTGCTCGTAGGCCCGCACCGCCGAGCCCCCACCGCGCTCCCGGGTCGCCCGCGGCAGCAGGTAGTGCCAGCTCCCGCGCTGCTCGAAGGCCACCCCGTGGGCCACCGTGATCGCCCGCTCGAGGAACGCGGGCGTGGTCTCGGCGAGCGTCCCGTCCTCCTCGAGGAACGACACCCGCACCGTCAAGCTCGGCAGGAGCTCCTCGAGGGGACCGCCCATGGCCTGCTGCCGTTCGATCCAGCGCTGGCGGGCGACGCGCGCCGCCGTCATCAGCCCACGGGCGACCGAGCCGGCCCGGGCCGAGCGCCAGAGCCGGGGTCGCCCGTAGCGCTCCAGGAGCACCATCACCTCGACGTTCTGCGTACGCCGCAGGACGGGCGGAAAGGAGCGGATGCTCGGCTGCGGCTCCCCGGCCAGGATGCCGCGCGCCACGCGCGCGAGGGCCCGGTCGTAGGGCGGCTCGAGCACGAGATCACGGCGCCTCACGTAGAGCGCGGCGGTGGGCGCCACGTAGAGCGCCCGGAGCGCGTCGAAGTGGCCGTAGGAGGTCAGCCGCTCCGCGATCGTCGTCGGCGCTCCGTCCGGGGCCGGGCCGCGTCCGTCCACGAGGAGCCCTCCCACGCCGGCCTCGCGCATCGCCGCGACGAGGACCTCCTCGTCGTCGGACCGCAGGGCCTCGGCCAGGCCGTCGACGTCCTCGAGAGGGAGGAGCTGGGCCCCCTCGGCCCGGACGCCGAGCAGATCGCGACGGCCGACGACCACGATCCGGCCCCGGTCCCGCAGCTCGCTCGCCATGTCGCCGAGCCCCGCCACCCGGCCACCTCCCACGAGGAACGTGGCGCCCACGCCCAGGAGGGTCGCGACGAGCACCAGCCCGACGCTCGCCCCGATGCAGCCCGACCGTCGTCCCGACATCGACCACCCGCGCGAGCCTCCGGCGACCGAAGGGGGGCCAGCTGCTCGACGCACCTCCGCTTCCACCACCGGCGCGCCCTAGCCCGGATCCGTGCGTGATGCTAGGGCCAACCCTGCGCCGCGGCCGTCGGTCGGCCCGGGCTCCGCCGCCCATGCGCGTCGCCCTCGTCACCGCCTACTCCCACCCGCGCTGCACGCTCAAGGACGTGGCGGGCGGGTTCGGCACCGTGTTCGAGGTCGGTCCCTCCTGGCCCGCCCGATTGCTGGAGCGGGCGAAGGCTCGCGTCGCGGATCTCCCGCCCGTGGCCTTCGGGATCCTCGGCGCCCAGCTCCGCCAGGCTGGCCACGATGTCGTCGCCGTGGAGGTCCACCGTCACGGCCAGCGGCACGACCCGACGCCCGGCGTCGACGCCGCGATCTTGTGGTCGTCGATCGTCGACGCGGACCTCGAGGTCGCCCTCGCCGAGGAGCTGCGGGGGCGCGGCACCCGCGTGATCGTGGTCGGCGCCCACGCGTCGGCGCGCCCCGCGCTCTACCTCCCCGCCGCGGACGCCGTGGTGGTGGGCGAGGCGGAGGTCCTCGGCGCCGACCTCCTCGGCGCCGAGGGTCTCGTCGAAGCGGGCGCCGTGGGGGACCTGGACGACCTGCCGCTACCCGACTGGTCGAGCCACCCGCATCGTCGCTACCGCTACGCGCTCCTTCCGCCTCCGACCCTCCCCCTCGCGTCGGCCCGAGGCTGCGCCTACGGCTGCACCTACTGCCCGTGGCGGGTGACCGCGCCGTTCCGGGAGCGCTCCCCCGCTCGGGTGGCGGAGGAGGCCGCCCATTTGTCGGCCCGCTACGGTGCGCGGTCGGTCGCGTTCCGAGACCCGCTGTTCAACCTCGACCCGGAGCGGACCCTCGCCCTCGCCGAGCACCTGCGCCCCCTCGGCCTCCGCTTCAGCGTCGAGGCGAGGGCGGACCGCCTCGACGAGCGGCTGCTGCTCGCGCTGTGGCGGGCCGGGCTCCGGAGCCTCGAGATCGGGGTGGAGAGCGTCGACCGGTCGATGCTCTCCCGACGACGGCGCCAGCCCCCCGCGGCCGATCGGATCCAGCACGTCGTCCGGGGCGCCCAGCGGCTCGGGATCCGGGTGATCTGCAACTACATGCTCGGCCTGCCGGAGGACGACGAGGACACGATCCGGGCCACGGGCGCCTGGGCGAAGGTCCTCGACTCCTTCGCCGTCCAGTTCACGGTCGCGACGCCCTACCCCGGGACCGACCTCGCCGACGAGGTGGCGGAGCGGGCGCTGCCCGTGCTGCCCCGGGACCACACCGGCTTCCGGCCGGTGTTTCGCCACCCGGGCCTTCCGCCGGAGCACCTCGCGCGCCTCCGGGAGTGGGCGTACGTGAGCTACCACTACCGGCCTCGCTACGCGCGGCGCTTCGCGCGGCATGCCTTCGAGGCGCTGACCGGTCAGTGAGGCTCCGCAGGGCGGCGCCCAGAGCCCGCCCGTCGGCGCCGGCCGAAGCTGCTACAACGGTCCGGTTCCACCCCGACCCAAGCTGCCAGGCCCCCGCCGGCAAGGAGCCCGCCCGTGATCATCGGCGTCCCCACCGAGATCAAGACCCACGAGTACCGCGTGGGCATCAACCCCGGCGGCGTCCTCGCCCTGACGGCGGCCGGCCACGAGGTTCACCTCCAGAAGGGTGCGGGCGAGGGATCGGGGATCAGCGACGCGGAGATGGTCGCGGCGGGGGCCACCATCGTGCCGAGCGCGGCCGACGCGTGGGCCGCCGACATGGTCATGAAGGTCAAGGAGCCGATCGAGGAGGAGTACGACTTCTTCCGACCCGGGCTCGTGCTCTACACCTACCTGCACCTCGCGCCGCTGCCCCAGCTCACGCGACGGCTGATGGACGACAAGGTCCGGGCCATCGCCTACGAGACGGTGGAGACCGAGACGGGGGCGCTCCCGCTGCTCCGCCCGATGAGCGAGGTCGCAGGGCGGATGGCGACCCAGGTCGGCGCGAGCTGCCTCGAGAAGGAGCGAGGCGGCAAGGGGATTCTCCTCGGCGGAGTCCCCGGCACGCGCCGGGGCCACGTCGCGATCGTCGGCGGCGGCATCGTGGGCTCCCACGCCGCGCGGATCGCCGTGGGCCTCGGGGCGCAGGTCACGCTGCTCGAGATCGACCACGACCGGATGGCCTACCTCGAGGACATCTTCCAGGGCCAGATCGAGACGCTCTACTCGAACCCGAAGAACCTCAAAGAGACCGTCGAGGACGCGGACCTCGTCGTCGGAGCGGTGCTCGTGCCGGGCGCCCGCGCGCCCCGGCTCGTGACCGAGGACCACGTCCGCTCGATGAGCCCCGGCTCCGTTGTCGTCGACGTCGCGGTCGACCAGGGCGGGTGCATCGAGACCTGCCGGCCGACCACCCACGACGACCCGACCTTCGTGCTCCACGGCGTGGTGCACTACTGCGTGGCGAACATGCCGGGCGCGGTCGCTCAGACCAGCACCTTCGCGCTGACCAACGTCACCCTCCGCTACGCCAGCCTCGTCGCCGAACGGGGCGTGGTCGACGCGGTCCGGTCCGACCCCGCGCTCGCCAGGGGCGTCAACTGCTGGGACGGCGCGTGCACCTACCAGGCCGTCGCCGAAGGCGTCGGCGTGGACTACACGCCGCTCGACCGGGTCCTCTGACGTCGGACGTCCCACGCGGAGCGCCGAGGGCTCGTCGTTCAGGTCGTGTCCCGCTGGACGAGGCGATGCCGCGCATCGTCGCCCAGCGTCGGGCGCGAGCGGGGCGCCGAGGCCAGGCGAGGCGCGCGCTACGTCCGGCGAGGAGGTCGGGTCCGGCGGCACGCGGTCGTCGGGCGCGGCCTCGCGGCCCTCGCGCTAGCGACCCTGAGCCTGCCGGCCCCGGCAGCGGGCCAGGCTTCCCCCACCCCCGGTCGCGTGCGGCTCCGAACGCCGCTCCGCGCCGACGCCGTGGTCATCGACGGGCGCCTCGACGAGGAGGACTGGAGCGCCGCCCCGGTGGGCCGACCCTTCGTCGAGCGGGTGCCGCGCCCGGGCGCGCTGCCGCCCGTCGCCACGGAGGTGCGCGTCCTCCACGACCGCGACGCGATCTACGTCGCGGTCACCTCCTACCTCGAGGAGGGCGAGGTGCCCCGGGCCCTCGAGCTCACGCGGGACTCGAGCCGGATCTGGTCGGACGACGCGATCACCCTGAAGTTCGACGTCCGCCACGACCGGCGGAGCACCGTCGGCTTCGCGGTCAACCCCGCTGGCGCGCAGATCGACTTCCTCGCCCTCGACAACGGCAACGTGTTCCGCCTCGAGTACGACGCGGTGTGGGAGGCGGCGGCCCGGACCGAGGGGGACCGCTGGACGGCGGAGTTCCGGATCCCCGCCGCGGCCCTCGGCCTGCCGCCCGGGTTCGACGGACGGCTGCTCGGGTTCAACGTCACGCGCGACCACAACGCAAGGCAGGCCACCTACGACTGGTCGCACCTTCCGCCGGAGTTCGGCGCGATGAGCGCGCTGCACTACGGCGACCTCGCGGGGGCCGAGGACGTCGGCGGCGGGACGCCCTTCGTCCTGAACCCCTACGCTCTGCTGGAGGTCCCGGGCCGGCCAGCCTGGGACATCCCCTTCGAGCTCCGCGCGGGGGGCGAGGCGCGGCTCCGCCTCGCGGGGGACACGTGGGGCGAGCTGACGCTGGTGACGGACTTCGCGGAGGTCGACAACGACGCCCAGATCGTCAACCTCGACCGCTTCCCGCTCTTCTTGCCGGAGCGGCGACCCTTCTTCCTGAACGGCCTCGACGTGTTCGCGTTCGGCTCGGAGGGGCAGGCCCAGCTGTTCTTCACCCGCCGGATCGGCCTGGACGAGGCGGCCAACCCCGTCCCGATCCTGGGCGGCCTGAAGGTGTACGGACGGCAGGACCCGGTGCGCTTCGGCGTCCTCAACGTCGTCACGGCTGCCACCGACGGCCAGCCCGCGGCCAACTGGGGGGTGGCCCGGATGCGCGTCAACGTCGGGGAGGCGTCCTACCTCGGCGCGATGATCGCGTCGCGGGCGTTCCTCCCGGACGACCTGTTCGCCCCGGGCCCATCCTACGCGGCGGAGCCGCACCTGTCGGTGGGGCTCGACGGCCTGGTCCGGGCCTTCGATCGGCGCCTGGAGGCGAGCGCCTTCGCCGCGTTCACGTATCGCGACGGCCCCCAGGGGAGCGAGGGGCTGGCCGGCGAGGCGGTCGTCCGATGGCGCGGCGAGCAGTGGATGCCCGTCGCCTCGGTCCTCTACCTCCAGGAGGGGCTCCGGCCCGAGCTCGGCTTCGTGCGGCGGCCCTCGATCGTGCGCGGCGCCGCGGACGTGCCGTGGGTGGCCCGAAACGTCGCCCCGGGCCTCCGGACCCTCACGCTGACGGGCAACGGCCGGCTCGAGCTCGAGGAGGATCTCTCCCGCGTCCTTCGGGCCAGCGGCGGCTACCTGGTCGACGTCGAGACGGAGGGTCGGTGGCGGGTCTTCGCCGGGTCGGACTACGTGGAGGACGTCGTGCGCCAGCCGTTCGATCTGCTGCCGGACCTCGAGGTGGCCGCCGGCACGTATCGGGGCGTGGCCACGATCCTGGGCGCCCGCAGCCCGTCGGAGCGGAACCCGGAGGCGTCGGTCACGCTGCGGGTGAGCAACGCGTTCTTCGGCGGCGTGTCGTACCAGGCCGACGTCGACGGGGCGGCCGCGTTCGGGCGGCACCTGCGGATGAGCGTCGGGGCGGTCGGCACCCTCCTCGACTTCCCGGAGCGGAGCCTCACCCCGACGCTCGCGCTGAACGCCACGGTCACGGTGACCCCGAACGCGCTGGTGGTCCTCGATCTGGTGGGCCAGGTCAACTCGGTCGGCGAGGTCTTCCTCGGCCTGGCCCGCCTCCGGTGGCGCTACCTGCCGGGCAGCGACCTCTTCGTCGTCTATCGCACCACCTGGTCCTTCGTGACCCGGAGCGTGGACCAGACGGTCACCGTCAAGGTGGCCTACCGAGCGGACGTTCTCCTGTGACCGCGCGGGCGCCGACCCGGGATGGGTCCCGACGGGCCGATGATGGCGCGGGAGACCGTGCTTGCAGAGGCCGGTCCGGGCTGCGAGGAACACCCCTGCATCTCGCGGCGGCCCGAGATGCCCCGGGGACGCCGGGGGACGGGCGATGGGCGACGCGAGTGGTGCCGAGTCCGGGCTACAGGCTGGCCGAGGCGCCGACCGTCACCCGCCACTGGCGCGGCAGATCGGCGGGAAGGCTGCCGTCGGCGGCCGACGGCTCGAGCACGTCGATCGAGAACGTCGCGGCCAGCGCGAAGATCCGATAGCGCAGCTCCGCGCCGAGGATCGCCCGCCACCGGGAGCTCCGAAGGCGCGGGAAGATCACGTTGTTGGCCAGGTCGGTGTCGTCGCCGCGGCAGGCGGGCGGCGACGGGCCACCGACGACCGGCGTGGATGGGTCGGGGTCGCACGTCTCGAAGGACGAGGTCCCCGGCGTGAGGTCGACCGTGCCGCTGTTCGTCACGAGGTGCGCCCACTGGGCGGCCGCGAAGGGCGACAGCTGGACGACGCTCCCCCGGAGAAGGGGCTTCGAGAGGATCAGCTCCGCCGACGGGGCGACCATCCGGAAGCCCGAGCCCCCGACCAAGGCCTGCACCGCCCCCCGGACCGCGAGGTCGGGAACCCAGCCGAGCGCGTCCTCGCGGGAGCCCTCGAGGATCGCCCAGCGCACCTCCCCTCCGACCGCGACGTGGCTCGTGCGGATCTGGTAGCCGAGGCTCCCGCCGAGCTCGAGGCCGAAGGGCAGGCCCTTGCGCACCGAGAGGCGGCCCCAGGTGAGGATCGAGTCGACCCGCTGCGCCTCGAGCGCGCCCGCCTGGTTGCCCTCGACGCCCCGGCGCCAGAACGGCTGAAGGTGGGAGATGCCGCTGTAGCTGGTGTCGA
Source organism: Sandaracinaceae bacterium (assembly GCA_050331215.1). Taxonomy (GTDB): domain Bacteria; phylum Myxococcota_A; class Polyangia; order Polyangiales; family Sandaracinaceae; genus JBHJHB01. The sequence continues at coordinate 11,210 of JBHJHB010000043.1, forward strand.
AGGCCAGGTGGCCCCCGCGGGGCCCCCCGGTCGCGGCCGGGGTCAGGAGCGGCGTGATCAGCCCCACCCCGAGCTGGCTCATGAGGCTCCGCCACGCGTCGACGTCCGGCGCGCAGCTCGTGCACCCCGGCTCGGTGGAGAGGCGCGGGAGCGCCAGGTTCATGTCCTGGGCCCGGGCCGGCCTCGCCCCGAGGAGCAGGCCGACCGCGACGAGGAGCGCGCTGAGGGAGGGGCCGGCGAGGGGGGACACGACGCGCGGGGACGCTAGCGAGCCGGTCTTGAAGGCGTCAAGGCAACGACGCAGGGTCGCACCTGGCGTCATGCCGACCGGTCCCAAGCTCCGCTTCGATCCCGGCCCGACACCCTTCCGGGTGGTCCTCGTCGAGCCGGAGATCCCGCCCAACACCGGCGCGGTCGCACGCACCTGCGCGGCCACCGCGTCGCCGCTCCACCTCGTCGGCCCCCTCGGCTTCGCGATCGACGACCACGCGGTACGCCGGGCTGGCCTCGACTACTGGCCGCTGGTGGACCTGCATCGCCACGTCGACCTGCGCGCGTTCGAGGCCGCCCACCCGGACGCCCGGCTCCACCTCTTCAGCGCCGGGGCGGCGCAGAGCTACCTCGAGGCGGACCTCCAGGCGGGGGACGCCCTCGTGTTCGGGCGCGAGTCGGTCGGCCTGCCCCGCGCGGTCCTCGAGGAGCCTGGCGCGCGGGTGTGGGGCATCCCCACGGCCCGGGGCGGGGTCCGCAGCCTGAACCTCAGCAACGCGGTCGCCGTCGTGCTCTTCGAGGCGCTTCGCCGCACCGGGGCGCTCGAGGACCCCGTGCGCCGGTCGGAGTGACCGACGCCGGTTCGACCCGACGCGCGCACGATGACACCGTGGGCCGATGGGTCGCCGCCACGCCGCAGCCCTCGCCCTCGCCCTGGCCGCCTGCCTCGTCGCCCTGGTCGCGAGCGCCGACCCGCCCGCGCCCGGAGCTCCGGATGCCCTGCTCGGTGCGGGCCCCGAGGGCTGCGACGCCTCGGCCGGCCAGGAGGCCCTGAGCCCGGGCCGGCGACCCGGGACGCCGGTCCCCCCGGACGCGAAGCTCCATCCCTTCCGGTTCCGCGAGGGCGCGGGCCTCGAGTGCCAGCGGCATCGCGGGCGTCGGATGTGCGACGGCCCCCGGCGCGTGCCCGAGCCGTGGGGGGAGCCGGCTGCTCTGGCCCGGGCCCTCGGGATCGACGAGCACACCGCCGGTCGGCGGGCCCTCCGGGAGCCTGCCCCGCGCGCCTGGGTGGAGGCGGTCCGGGGCGCCGAGGGCGAGGGCCTCCTCTGGCCCGTGCCCGAGGGCCGGCTCTGGCGAGGGTTCGGCCACCACCGGGAGATCCTCCAGCGGCGAGGCCGCCTGCGCCGCGGTCGGCGGCGGGTCCCCCACCCCGGCCTGGACATCGGCGCCGAAGAGGGGAGCGCGGTCGTGGCCGCCAACGACGGGCTCGTGGTCTACGCCTTCAACGGGCTCCGGGGCTACGGCAACGCGGCGGTGCTCCTGCACGTCGACGGGACGGTGACGCTCTATGCCCACAACCGGGCGGTGTGGGTCTTCGCGGGGCAGCAGGTGCGCCGGGGCCAGGTGATCGCCGAGGTGGGGCACACCGGCCTCGCGTACGGGGATCACCTGCACTTCGAGTGGCGGTTCGCGGGCCAACCGGTCGACCCCCTCCCGCATCTCGTCGACCGCCCCGACCCCGGGGACCGACGCGCACCCGAGGAGGCCGGGGGTGCGCGCGACTGAAAGGCACGGCCGCAAGGCTCGATCCCGCGCGCCCGGCTCGGGACGTGGACGAGGCGCGGCTTCGCCGGCCGCGGGGCCGAGCGAAAACGCCGCTTCACGGCAGACCCGGGCGGGCACGTGAACACGCGTTTACACCCGCCCCCCAGGATCGGCCGCTCCGAGCTTCCTCCACCCGGTGGCACGAACCTGGCATCCCATGCAGGCGGCCACCGCCACTGGAGCACCCCAGAGATGACGCATCGCCTCGCGATCTGCCTCGCGCTTCCCCTGACCGTCCTCCTCGGCGGCTGCCCGATCTTCACGGGCAGCGCACCGGGCAGCCCCCTCTGCATCGACGACCTCGACTGCCGCTCCGGCGAGCGGTGCGAGGGCGGTCGATGCGTGGTGTCGGTCTGCCGCGGCGACGGCGACTGCCCCTCCGACCTCGTGTGCGAGGGCGGGGCGTGCATCGTCCCCGCCGCCTGCTTCGACGACGACGAGTGCGGCGCCGGGCGGATCTGCGATGGCGGCGTGTGCCGGTCCGGCACGCGCTGCGAGGACGCGGGCGACTGCGCGGCCGGGGAGGCGTGCACCGGCGGGATCTGCGAGCCGAGCGAGACCTGCCGCACCGATGGCGACTGCGCGGCGGCCCAGTACTGCGACGCGGGCCGGTGCGTCGACTCGAGCACGTGCACCGACGATGGCCAGTGCCTCGCCAGCTTCTGGTGCGACTTCCGCGACACCTGCGTGCCGCGGGGCCCCACGGGGAGCTGCCGCAGCACCACGGACTGCGAGGACGAGCAGCTCTGCGTCGAGGGACGCTGTCGGGCCGAGGACGCGCTGTGCCAGTTCGACCGCGATTGCCCGCCGGGTGACTCCTGCGTCAACAACGCCTGCTCCCCGATCTGCGGCTCGAGCGCCGACTGTGCGCCCGGGGATGCGTGCGAGGGCGGGTTCTGCCGGCCCGACACCGATGCCTGCGAGCGCTCCGACGCCTGCGACGCCGGCGAGCACTGCGTCGAAGGCCGGTGCCTCCCGGACTGCGCCGGGGGCGGGGCCTGCGTGGCGGGCAGCTTCTGCGCCGAGGACGAGTTCTGCCGGCCCGACTTCGAGCGCACCGACTTCTGCGTGGACGAGGGCGACTGCGCAGCCAACCGCCTCTGCCTGGCCGGGGTCTGCCGGACGCCCTGCCCCACGATGGCCGACAGTGAGTGCCTGAGCTTCGACTCCCAGGTGCCCAACTGCCGCCTCGACGATGCCAGCGGGCTCTACCTGTGCTTCGCGGACGGAGAGCTGACGCCCGAGTGCCGGGTCCAGGCCGACTGCGGCCCGGGGCGGGACTGCGTCAACGCGGGCTGCCGCAACGCGCCCTAGGCGGCCGACCGCCGACCGCCGCTCGACACCGCCTCGATGGCCTCCTCGGTTTCCGAGGGGGCCGTCGTTGTTTCCGGCCGATGCCGAACACCGCGTCGTTTCCGGAAAGAGGCGCCCAGGACTAGTGCTCCGGAGCGCACATGCCGATACTCTCGGCGCAATGCTACGAGCCCTCTGTCGTGGGCTGGGGGCGCTGGCCCTCGCCGTCTTGGCTTGTCTCGGGACGCCTGAGCGCGGCCGGGCCTACATCAATCAGGTCGATGGGACCGTGCTGCCCGTCACCGGTCGCCTCCAGAGCTGCCTCGACCGCCCGGGCACCGGCGAGACGATGGTCGGCGCCGTCGACGCCCTCGCCGACGCCGCGGTGCTGCCGGAGGCCTTCCGCCCCGTGCTCGACCCGGTGAGCGGCCGCTACCGGGTCACGTTCACGGACATCGGCGAGGGCGCGGGGTTCCGGAACTCCTTCGGTTGGTTCTTCACCGGTGACGACGTCACGGACACGGCCAACCTCCGCACGATTTTCGGATGCCGCACCTACGGCACCTGCGATTGCCCTTGCGCGACCACGCGCACCGTCACCATCGACTTCGACCTCATCGCGGGCTTCACGCCCGGGGATACCATCGGCTTCTGGCTCCGCACGCCGGAGCGATTGAGCGGGACCCGGGAGTCGGGGTTCTTCGATACCGGCGCTAGCTACTGCACGGCAAACGTCGGCTGCGACCCGACCACGGCCAACCTGGACGACTCCTGCGGCGGCCGCCTCGACTCCGACAACCGGATCTACTTCACCAACTCGTCGCTCAACGACGACGGCGACTACGTCCACTTCCTCGTCTACGAGAGTGCCACCCGGACCAACACCTTCTACTTCGGGTTCGAGGACCTCTTCCGGGGCGGTGACAACGACTTCGAGGACATGCTCGTGACGGCGTCGGGGCTCGTTCCTCTATGCACGCCGGAGCCCGAGACGTGCGACGACGAGGACGACGACTGCGACGGGACGGTCGACGAGGGGCTGACCCAGGCCTGCTCCACGGCCTGCGGCGACGGGGAGCAGGTGTGCATGGCCGGGACGTTCGGGCCGTGCTCGGCCCGGGTGCCCGACCCGACCGAGACGCGGTGCGACGCGCTCGATGACGATTGCGATGGGACCATCGACGAGGGGGTCACGCGGCCGTGCAGCAACGAGTGCGGGGCCGGCGACGAGATCTGCATCTCGGGGATGTTCGCGGATTGCTCGGCCCCGACCCCGACGTTCGAGACCTGCAACAACAACGACGACGACTGCGACTCGACGATCGACGAGGGCATCACCCGGGCGTGCGCGAGCGCCTGCGGCGGCGGCACCGAGATGTGCATGGCGGGGGCCTTCGTCGGGTGCACCGCGCCCCTCCCGACCGGCGAGACCTGCGACAACACCGACCAGGACTGCGATGGGCTGACCGACGAGGGGCCGATCACCCGGGACTGCGCCACCGCGTGCGGTGTGGGGACCGAGGTCTGCGTCGCGGGCACCTTCATCGGCTGCTCGGCGCCCGCGGTCCAGCTCGAGGTCTGCAACGACAACGACGATGACTGCGACGGGCCCGTCGACGAGGGGATCACGCGCGCCTGCTCGACCGCCTGCGGCGTCGGCACCGAGACGTGCACCGCCGGCACCTTCGGGGGCTGCGACGCCCCGCTCCCGGAGCCGGAGATCTGCAACAACCTCGACGACGACTGCAACGGGGTGATCGACGACGGCAACCCCGGCGGAGGCGCGGACTGCCTCCCCCTGCCCGACGGGTCCTTCACGACCCCCGACGGCGGCCTGCCGGACGCGGGCCCGGAAGGGCTCTGCCTCGCCGGGACGGTGCAGTGCGTGGCCGGGGAGCTCGTGTGCCGGGGCGCGTCCAGCGCGACCCGGGAGGTCTGCAACTGCGACGACGACGACTGCGACGGGGCCGTCGACGAGGGGGAGCTCTGCGGGGGCGGGAGCGCGGAGTGCATCGACTGCCGGTGCGCGACGCCCTGCGCGGACGGCGAGTTCCCGTGCCCGCCGGGCCTGTTCTGCGACCGGAGCCTCGGCGACGACGGTTTCTGCGTGGCCGGCCAGTGCGCGGGGGTGGAGTGCAGCGACGAGGAGATCTGCAACCCGGTCAGCGGCGAGTGCGAGAACGTCTGCGTCGACATCAACTGCCAGGACGGCTTCGCCTGCGTCCGAGGGCGCTGCGTGGAGGACAACTGCTACGGCCGCGGCTGCGGGCCTGGCGAGCGCTGCATCGAGGGGGCCTGCGAGGCGGACCCGTGCGCCGGCGTCGACTGCGAGGGCCTGTCCTTCTGCCGCGAGGGGAGCTGCGTGGATGCGTGCGAGAACGCCTGCCCCGAAGGGCGGATCTGCGATGGGGGAGCCTGCGTCGAGGACCCCTGCGGCGGCGAGTGCACCTCGAGCGAGAGCTGCGTCGACGGCGACTGCGTCCTGAACAGCTGTCTGCCGCGCTGCGGCCCGGGGCGCATCTGCGACGTCGACGTCTGCGTGGACGACCCGTGCGCCAGCATCGACTGCCCCGAGGGGACCGCCTGCCAGGCGGGCGGCCAGTGCGTCGGTGGTGACGCCGAACCGCCGCCCCGCTTCGGGCTCGCGACGGGCGGGGCGTGCCAGTGCAGCGCGGTCGGCACGGCGCCGGCCTCGGGGCGGACCCCGGTCGGGCGCGGCTTCCTCGTCGCGCTGCTCCTGGGCGGCGCGCTCCTGCGCCGCCGGCCGGTGCGGCGCCGGCTGGCGTCCCGCGCGGCCGCGGCGGGCGTGCTCTGCGCGGCGCTGCTCGGTGCGGGCGGCTGCAGCGTCGACCCCTTCTGCTTCGACAACTGCGGCGACGGCGGCCCGGTCCCGGTCGACCTCGGGCCCCTGCCGGACTTCGGGGTCTGCGAGCCGCCCGGCGAGGTGGAGGTGTGCGACCTCCGGGACAACGACTGCGACGGGGAGGTCGACGAGGACTTCGACCTCGACACGGACCCGAGCAACTGCGGCGCCTGCAACGAGCAGTGCCTGCTCCCGAGCGCCTTCGCCGCCTGCGAGGACGGCGAGTGCGTGGTCGACGAGTGCGCGGTCGGCTTCATCGACCTCAACGGGGTCGCGGCCGACGGCTGCGAGTACGAGTGCCAGCCCTCCGGCGACGAGATCTGCGATGGGCGGGACAACGACTGCATCGGCGAGGTGGACGAGACCTTCGACCTCGACGGCGACGTCGCCAACTGCGGCGAATGCGGCAACCCCTGCACCTTCGCGAACGCGGTCCCCCTGTGCGAGGGCGGCGAGTGCGCGATGGGCGACTGCCGGACGGGCTTCGTCGACCTCAACGACGATGACCGGGACGGCTGCGAGTACCGCTGCACGGCGACCGGGGCCGAGCGGTGCAACCGGATCGACGACAACTGCGATGGACGCATCGACGAGGGCTTCGACCTCGACACGGACCCGGACAACTGCGGCGCCTGCGGCAACGCGTGCACGTTCCTCAACGGCAACGCGTCCTGCGTCGCAGGCCCCGGAGGCTCCCGGGTCTGCGCCCTCGCCGGGTGCCAGGCGGGCTGGGTCGACCTCGACGACAACCCCGTGACGGGCTGCGAGTACCAGTGCACGCCGACCGGCGGGATCGACGACTGCGACGGCGTCGACGACGACTGCGACGGCGCGATCGACAACGAGGACCCGATGGTCGGGACCCCCTGCGGCGAGACGCGGGGCGCCTGCGAGGCCGGCGTCAACTCGTGCCAGCTCGGCTCGATCGTGTGCGTCGGCAACCGCGGCCCCACCCCCGAGACCTGCAACGGCGTCGACGACGACTGCAACGGCATGACCGACGATCCGCCCGGCGCGATGAGCCTGCCGGGCGTCGGCGAGCGATGCGGCGCCACCAACATCGGGATCTGCGAGTTCGGCACGACCGCCTGCACGGGCGGGATGCTGGCCTGCGGAGGGACGTTCGTCGGCCCGGCGACCGAGGTGTGCAACGGCGCAGACGACGACTGCAACGGCGCGCTCGATGACGACCTCACGCCGCCCGCCCCGAGCACCGTCACCTCGTGCATGGAGCAGCGCGGCGTCTGCGGCGGCCGCATCCCGGACTGCCGGGGCGCGATGGGCTGGCAGTGCGACCTGCCGGACACGTACCAGATGGACGAGACCCTCTGCGACGGCCTCGACAACGACTGCGACGGCACCGACGACGAGGGGTGCCTGGGGGCGGTCGGCACGACCGACATCCGCATCGACACCGGGGACAGCCCGACCGAGCACAACAGCCTGTCGCCCTTCGTCCTCGGCGACGGCGTGAACCGGGTCTGGGTGAGCTGGATGGACCTGCGGCTCGGCGCCGCCCGGATCTACTTCAACCGCTCGATCAACTCCGGGGACACCTGGCTCGCGACGCCCACCCGGATGGACACGGACATGGGACCGGCCATCGGACCGCGCATCGCGCTGGGAACACCGGACAACGTCGTGGTGGCCTGGAGCGACTTCCGCGATGGCTCCTTCCGGCAGATCTACACGCGGCGCTCCGCGAACTACGGTGTGAGCTTCGCGGCGTCGGACACCCGCGTGAACCCCACCGGGACCACGTCCAGCGAGGACTCCTTCAACGTCGACCTGGTCGCGGAGGGGGCGAACTTCTACCTGGTCTTCGAGGCCTTCGTCAGCGCCCGGAGCCGCCACATCTTCTTCAGCCGGTCCACGAACGGCGGCTCGACCTGGTCCACCCCGATCCAGCTCTCGACGCCGGCCGGGACGAGCTTCGTGGCCGCCAACCCGCGCGTCGCGGCGGCCGGAAGCAACGTCTACGTGATCTGGCGGGACAACCGCAACGGCGCCCTCGACGTGTACCTTCGGCGCTCGACCAACAGCGGCTCGACGTTCGTCGCGGGGGAGCAGCGCATCGACGTGGGGGACGCGGCGGGCGCGAACAACAGCCTGACCCCGGACATCGCCGCGCTCGGCGGCAACGTCTACGCGGTGTGGGTCGACACCCGGGACATGGGCTCCTTCGACATCTACGCGAACCGGAGCATCGACAGCGGCTCGACGTGGCTCTCCTCCGCGGTGCAGCTCGACCGGGACGCCTTCAGCCACGACAGCCTCGAGCCCCACGTGGCGGCGCTGAGCGGCGGCGTGGTGGTGGCGACGTGGATCGATCTGCGGAGCGGCCTGCCCGACGTGCTCGCGGCCCGGAGCACCAACCGGGGGAGGACCTGGGGGGTCCCGGAGCGCCTGGACACGGGGAGCGCGCCAGGCGTTGCCGCCGCCTTCGACCTGGGCTTCGACGGCGAGGGGGACATCCTCGGCGCGGCCTGGGCGGACGATCGGAACGGCTTCCTCGACATCTACGCCAACTTCTCCCTCGACGCCGGCGTGACCTGGCAGCCGTCGGACATCCGCCTCGACACCTCGACGATCGGCACGAGCGACAGCGAGCGCCCGGCGGTCTACGTCTCGGACGACGCGGTCCACGTCGTCTGGGTCGACCACCGGGTCGGCGCGGGGTGCACGCGCGCGATCGCCATGGAGTGCCCCGAGGGCGACATCTACTACCGCCGCCTGGAGTGAGCGGGCGAGTGGCGCCGGGCACGAGGAGGCCGACCCCCAGCGACATCCTCGCGCGGTCCGCCGCCTACCGGGGCATGGACGCCGCGGCGCGCGAGCGGATGGGGAGCCTCGGCCGCACCTTCCGGCTCCAGCGCGGAGCGCGCCTCTTCGTGGCCGGGGCCGAGTGCCCCGGCATCTTCGTGCTCGCGTCGGGACGCGTCCGCCTGTTTCAAGCGTCGCCGAGCGGGAAGGTGCACACGATCCGCTTCGCCGAGGCCCGACAGTCCTTCGCAGAGGCGGCGGTCATCGGGGAGTTCCCCTGCCCGGTGAGCGCCGAGGTGATGGAGGAGGGCCTGGCCCTCAAGGTCCCTGCGGACGTCCTGCGCGCGAGCCTCCAGCGCGACCACGAACTCTGCCTCGCGCTTCTGCGGGTCATCTCCCTCCGGAACCGTCGCGTGGTGGAGCGCGCCGGAGACATCGCGCTGAGGGACGCGGCCGGACGGCTGTCCCACTTCCTGCTGGACCTCGCCGCCGCCGAGCCGAGCGCCTCGTGCGCCGAGGTCCGGCTCACGATCAGCAAGCGTGAGCTCGCCCAACACCTGAACCTCACGAGCGAGACCCTGTCCCGGGTGCTCCGGCGCCTGTCGGACGATGGGCTGATCGAGCACGATCTGCACCACCAGATCCGCATCGTCGAGCCGGACGCGCTGCGGCGCCTCGCCGGCGGAGCCTAGTCAGCGAGCCAGCCGGGCGTAGACGCCCGCCACCGCGCCTGGCAGCGCGTGCGGCGAGCGCAGCACCTCGTAGCGCCCCGCACCGAACATGCGCGGCAGACGGCTGGCCCCCGCGTCCACCACCGAGATGGCGAAGGGGTGGACCTCCTCCTGCTCCGCCTCCCGGAACGCCTGGCGCACGTCGTCGATGCCATAGCGGCCCTCGTAGCGGTCGTAGTCGGTCGGCTTGGCGTCGGTGATCAGCAGCAGGAGGCGCCGGCGGGCGGGATGGGCGGACAGGACCCGAATGCCGTGGCGGAGGGCAGGCCCGATCCGGGTGTAGCCCGCCGGCTCCACCGCCAGGAGCCGGCGCGTCGCCAGGGGCCAGGGATCGGCGAAGGCCTTGAGGGGCAGCCACCGGCAGTCGCGCCGCGTGAAGCTCTGGAAGCCGGCCACGGCGAACGCGTCGCGCACCCCGTGGAGCACTTCGCCGAGCATGATCATCGCATCCTGGGCGACGTTCAGGACGCGCCGACCGTCGATCCACGAATCGCTCGACAGGCTGACGTCGAGCAGCATCAGGGTGGCGACGTCCCGCTCGTGACGGAGCCGCGTCGCGTAGAGCCGCTCATCGGGCGTCCGGCCGGCCGCCAGGCACGCGGAGCGGTCGACCAGGGCATCCACGTCGAGGTCCGTCCCGTCCAGCTGGCGATTCCGCCACCGACGCTCGAGCTCCAGCGCCTCGAAGGTGGCCCGGAGATCCCGAAGCTGCCGTGTGTACGCCCGCCGGATCGCGCGGACCCGCCCCGCTGCGGCCTCACGGCTCGACGCGGGCGGGGACGCCTCGAGGTAGAGGGTGCACCAGCCTCTGCGGTAGGCCCGCCTCCGGGCGTCCCACTCGTCGTAGCGCTCGAAGCGGCGGGCCCGGTCCGGACCCTCGCCGTCGGCGACCTCGCCGGAGAAGCCCTCGAACAGGCCGTCGAGCCTCAGCACGCTCCGCGCCTGCTCCGACGTCCGGACCACCTGCCGCAGGTCGAGCTCGTCCAGGGCCGCGAGCTGCTCCTCGAGCTGATCCTCGCCGTCGTGCCGCTTGGCGCCCCCGCGGTAGTCGTCGAGGGTGTGGACCCTCTCCAGGGAGTGGACCAGCGGGCTCTCGTTCTCCTGGCTCGCGCCGACGTCGACCCGCTCGACCTCCTCCCGGGGCGGCGCCGCGATCTCCGTGCTGCCGGCGTCGGGCGGTGTTCCCCGACCGGGCGTCGCGGCCTCGCCGTCCGTCGCCGTCACCTCCGGCGCGAACAGGCGGCCCAGCAGAAGGAGCGGTGCCCGGTAGCGGGTGGAGAGCGCCCGCTCGAGCGGGTCGAGCTCGTCGCGGCGGGCCTCCGCCAGCGCCGCCGCCGCGGCCGGGTCGGGACAGGGCCACGACGAGAAGGCCTCCCGCAGCCGCCCGGAGGGGGCCGCCCCGCCGGCGGGCGCGCCGAGGGCCAGGCGGGCCAACGCCCACGCCTCGGACTCCGCTGGCGAGGCGGGCTCCGGCATCGTAGCGAGGACCGGGCCGACGAGGGCCTCGAAGAGCTCGCGGGTCCTCGGGAGCTGCGCCTCGAGGTGTCTGCGCGTGGCGGGGGCGACGAGGAGCGCGACCACCCGCGAGGCGGCCGGCAGGACGCCCGACGCCGCCACCGAGACCCCCAGGGCGCTCGAGGCCGCCCCGTACGCCACGCGGTAGACATAGGCCAGAACGTTGTCGGCGGGGGTGGGCCACGCGTCGAGGTAGGCCGGGAGAGACCACGTCGCGCCGCGCACGCCGCCGACGTCCTCCGCTGGGCGAAGGGCGATCGCGCGGCCCGCGAGGGCGCTCCCGAGCAGCGCGAGGCGAGGCTCGAGGTCGTGGAGGCGGACGGCCACGGATTCGCGTGGCGGCGGCCGGGATGACCCGCCGCGGATACGTCGATAGAACCAGGAGAACAGGCGCTCGTCGAAGCTCATCTGCGGCTCATCGAGGACGAAGGCTCAGAAGACGAGGTGGGTGAGGTCGCGAAGAGCCTCCACCAACGCGGGCTCGTCCGACAGCGGCTGGACGACCGCGACGTCGCAGGCGAGGCGCGGCGGCAGCCCCTCGCGCATGAGCGCCCCGGCGCGGATCAGGAGTCGCGTGGACACGCTCTCGCCGAGACCGAGCTCGTCGAGCGCGCGGATCTTGTTGGCGAGCGCGACGAGACGCTTCGCCTGACGCCCGTCCACGCCCGCCTCGTGATGCACGATCTCCGCCTCCACGGCGGGCCCCGCGTAGCCGAAGGTCATCGAGACGAAGCGCTGCCGGGTGGACGGCTTGAGCTCCTTGAAGCCGCGTCGGTACCCCGGGTTGTAGCTCGCCACGAGCATGAACCGATCGGGCGCCCGCAGGCGCTCGCCGGTCCGATCGAGGAAGAGCTCGCGCCGATGGTCCGAGAGTGGGTGGAGGACCACGATCACGTCCTCCCTGGCCTCGGCGATCTCGTCGAGGTAGAGAATCGCCCCCTGGCGGACGGCCCGGGTCACCGGCCCGTCGAGCCAGACCGTGTCGCCGCCGCGCACGAGGTGCCGGCCGAGGAGATCCGCCGCCGAGGTCTCGTCATGGCACGCGACGGTGACCATCGGGCGCCCGACGCGTCCCGCCATCGCCTCGACGAAGCGCGACTTGCCGCACCCCGTCGGCCCCTTGAGCAGGAGCGCCAGCCGGTGGCGGTACGCGTGCTCGAACACCGCCACCTCGTCGGCGACGGGTCGATACCAGGCCGGGGTCGGGTCCTCGGAGGCCATTCAGGCCGAGGCCGCCTCCGCGCCGAGGCCCGGGCCCCGCGTCTCCTCCTCGTCCATGCTCGGCAGCTCACCGCTCCGCACCACGCGACCCTTGGGGAGCCCGTACTGGACGAAGTTCCACACGAAGGCGCCGATCCCCGACACGAAGACCGTCGCGGAGAGCAGGAGGCTCACGAAGTGCACTTCGATCTCGCGCTGCACGTCGAGGAACTCCATCCCGGCCCGACGCTCCAGGTAGACTTGGGCGACGCCAGCGATGCCGAGGGCGACGGTCATCGCGACCATCCCGATGTTCGAAGCCCAGAAGGCGAAGATGGCGTTCGCGTTCCGGAAGCACTTGCGCCCCGTCAAGAGCGGCATCGCGTACGTGATGATCGCGAGGACGAGGCACGCGTAGGCCCCCCAGAACGCCATGTGCCCGTGCATCGCGGTCACGAGGGTTCCGTGCGTGTAGAGGTTGACCTGGGGAAGGGTGTGGGCGGCGCCGAGGAAGCCCGCGCCCACGAAGGAGAGGATGCAGGTCGCGAGGGTCCAGAGGAGGGCCACCTGGTTGGGGTGACGGCGACCGCCCCGGCGGTACATCGCCAGGCCGTAGATCGCCATCCCGAGGAAGGCGAGGGGCTCCAGCGCGCTGAAGACCCCGCCGACCCAGAGCCAGTAGGACGGCGTGCCGATGTAGTAGTAGTGGTGGCCCGTGCCGAGGATGCCCGACAGGAACGTGAAGCCCACGATGACGTAGAGCCACTTCTCGATGACCTCCCGGTCCACGCCGGTGATCTTGATCAGGAGGAAGGCCAGGATGCCTCCCATGATCAGCTCCCAGACTCCCTCCACCCAGAGGTGATCGACCCACCACCGGTAGAAGGAATCTTCGGTCTGGCTCTCGAAGGTGATCATCCCCGGGAGGTAGAGGAGCGCTGCCATCAGGAGACCGAAGAACAGGACGGACGCCGTGGTGGTCATCCTCGAGCTCTTCCAGATGGTCACGCCGATGTTGGCGATGAACAGGAGCACGTCGACCACGACGAGGTAGTCGAGAGGCCGCGGGATCTCGAGGAACTTCCTGCCCTCCCACCACCCGACGTGGAAGCCTGCGAGGGCCACCACGCCCACCACGACGAAGGCGATGAGCTGGACGTAGGCGAGCCTCGGCCACTCCAGCTCCCGGTCGCACTCATCAGGGATGATGAAGTAGGCGGCGCCCATGAAGCCCGCGAGTAGCCACATGACGAGGAGGTTCGTGTGAACGGCCCGCGCCGTGTTGAACGGGATGATCTCATGGAGACCGTCCATCCCGATGCGGGCGAAGCCCATGATGACGCCGTAGACGAGCTGAAGGCTGAGCAGCAGCATGCAGGTCGCGAAGAACCAGTAGGCGACCCGTTGGGATTCCTTCGTCACGGTAGAGCCTCGTCTTCCAAGGTCGACAGGTACGCTACGAGATCGACGATCTGATCGTCGGTCAGGGGCAGGTCGGGCATTCGGCTCTCGGGGTCGATCGCCAGCGGATCGTCGAGCCATCGCGTCAGCTCGGCCGGGGTCATCCGACCGGCCACGCCGTCGAGGGACGGCCCGACCTGCCCTCCGACGCCCCGCACCGCATGGCAGGCCGTACAGACCTGGACGAACACCTCCGGCCGAGGATCCGTCACGCCACGGCCGACGACCGGTCCGATCGTCGGCTCCGCGGGGAAGCCGTTCAGATCGACGTGGCCGCACCACTCGAAGAACGCGACGAGGTCGTCGAGCTGCTGCTCGTCGAAGTCGTAGTCGACCATCCGCCGCTCCCCCGGGTAGACGCCCTGCGGGTCGTTGATCATCTGGCGGATGAAGGCCGGACCGCGGCGCGCATACACCTGCGTCAGGTCGGGCGCGTAGTACGCACCCTCCCCGAAGAGCGTGTGGCAGCCCATGCAGTTGTGGTCCTCCCAGAGCTGCTTGCCCCGGGCCACGGCCCCGGTGAGCCTCTCCGTGTGGGTGCGATCGGGGAGACGACCGAGCGTGTCGACGGTCAGCGCGACGAAGGCGACCGTGCAGAGCGCGGTCCCGCCGAGGAAGAACGCCCTCGCCGCAGATTTCGATAGCATCGCGTCAGCAACCTCCTCGTCGGAACGACTGGGTTGCTGAGGGACTTGCCCACGGCCGGGCCGCAGGCCTTGACCTGGATCAAGGCGCGTGTCGCTTGCGGCCCGTCAGGACTCGCTGCTCTCCTCGGCGTCGCTGTCTACCTCGCCTTCGCCCTCGCCCTCCGACGGGGGCGGCGGGGGCTTCAGCGTCGGCTGGCTCGTCAGCTCGATGCGGGCCTCGAAGATGCTGCCGCCGAGGATGGTGAAGCGAGTCCGGCCGCGGAACGGCTCGGCGAGGAGCGGGTCCATGTACTCCCAGACCGCCTGGATCCGGTCCATGCCGTCGTCCTCGGCGGGCTCCGCCGCCGCGGGCGCCTCGGCTTCGCCATCCCCCTCGCCGGCCGCGGCCTCCGCCCCGTCCTCCGAAGCCTCGTCGTCGCCGTCCGCGTCCGCGTCCTCACCGGCATCCTCGTCGCCCTCCTCCGCGGGGGGCGCCGGAACGAAGGCCGGGGTGCTGTCCGTCGCCGGATCACCGACCGACATCACGCGGAGCGCGCGCCAGGGCGTCGCGGCGAACGCCTCCTGGAACCACGTCTGGATCTCCTCCTTGCCGTCGTGGCGGAACGGCTCGCCGCTGGGCGTGCGATGGAACGGCTCGAGGAGATAGGAGCCGTCGGCGAAGAGGGCCGCCATCGCGTCGGCGTCGCCCTGGACGAAGTAGACGGCGTAGCGCCTCGCGACCTGGTTCGCGGTCAGGGGATGGGGGTCCGCGACGTCGAAGACGTACTGGATCTCGAAGCCGTTGCAGTACTCGAGGTTCCGGTTGATGCGGACATCGAGGCGGCCCTGCTCGTCGAGGGTGAGGGTCCCGGTCCGCGGCGGCTGTGGCGTCCCGTAGCACTCCGGGCTCGAGGGCACGGCCACCCGCACCGTCTCCTCCATCCGGAGGTCTCGGCCGGACTCGGGCAGGAGCGCGTCGAGCACGAAGGTGTGGGCGCAGCTCGTGGCCTCGAAGTCCGCGTCGACCATCAACCGGATGCCTCCCTCGATCTCGCTCAGGCGCGCCTCCGCGCGGTAGTCCTGCTCGAGGAAGGTGGGCTCGGCGCCCCCGGTGCAGCTCGCCTCGACGAAGCGCCACGTCGAGCCGTCGAGGCCGACCGGCAGCTCCGCCGTGCCCTCCGCGCCCGCCGCGGCGTTCGGGTCGAGGTCCGCTTCCTCGTTGGGCAGCGTGGTCTGGGGCTGACCGCCACCGCACCCCACGCCGACGGCGAGGAGGGCAGCGAGGAGGGACATACCGGGGGTCGTCGGCCGCATGCGGGGCAAGAGAGCCCGACGGCTCGTCCCCGTCAAGGCGTCACCAGAAAATCGCTCGACGGCGGCCCCGAGCCCTTCACTCGGCGTCGTCGGGGACCCCCCGCAGGAGCTCCAGGGGCGCGACCGCCCGGCCCCCGATCCGCACCTCGAAGTCCAGCCGGTCCTGGCGCCCCGGCCCGCTGTGGCCGACCCGACCGACCCACTGTCCCCGGCGGACCTGCTGGCCAGCGCGGACGCCGATGCGGTCGAGGCTCCCGTAGAGCGTGACCCACCCCCGCCGATCGAGGAGCGCGACGGTGCGGCCTCGCCCGGGGGACCGGCCGGCGAACACGACCAGCCCGTCCGCCGCGGCCCGCACCCCCGCCCCGCGCTCCGCTGCGATGCGGAGGCGCGACCCTCCGCGGACCATCCGGCCTCCACGGACAGGCCAGAGCAGGTCGCTGAACAGCTCGCCGGCGACCCGAGCGCGGAGCTCCTCGGACGGAGCCCGGCGCAGCAGCCTCGCCAGGAGAGCGGTGGAGCCGAGCCCGCTCGCGCCGCCGGGCGCGCGCGCCGCGCGGGCCCGCGCGCTGCGTCCCCGCGCCGCCTCCTCCGACCACGGCCGCAGGGGCCCGGGGTCGCGCCGGTCCTGTGCCGTCACGGGCCGCGGCGGCGGCACGCGCCCCGCCCGCGCAATGCGCGCCGCCACCCGCCGCACGTACGCCGGGCCGCCATCGAAGCGCGCGCCGGGGTCCCCCGCCCGGCCCGCGCGCCGCAGCTCGAAGTGGAGGGGGGGCCCGCGGCTGTTGCCGGTGGAGCCGACCAGCCCGATCCGCTCGCCGCGCCGGGCCCGCCAGCCCGGCTGCACGGTGGCGCGGGCCAGGTGCGCGTACATGGTGACCCACCCGTTGGGGTGGACGATCAGGACGCAGTTGCCGAAGCCGCGGATCCCGTTGTCGCTGTAGGCGACGATCCCGTCCGCGGCGGCGCGGACCACCGTCCCGAGCGGCGCCGAGATGTCCACGCCGTTGTGGATCAGGTCCGGCCGGGTGCGGCGGACGTAGCCGTAGCCCCGGACGTAGCGGCCGTCGTCGACCGGCCAGAGCAGCCGGTCGGGCCGCCGGCCGGGCGCCGCCTCCACCCAGCGGGGCTCGGGCCCGTGGTGCCTCAGCACCGAGGCGGCGCGGCGGTCCCCCAGCCCGAGGCGCTCTGCGCGGCGCTTCGACGCGCCGCGCGGGGTCGGGACCCGGCGCGGCCCATCGCTGAATCGCGAGTAGTCGTGCGCGTGACCCTCCGACGCCCGGCCCGCGGCGCGTCCGTCATCGGTGCGGTCCGAGGGGTCGGCGTCAGCGGTCGCGACCACCAGGTACGTGATCGTGAGGAAGAGGAGGGTGATGTAGGTGCCCCGCACACCACCCCCTTGACCGATCCCGGGGCCCGCGGTCAACAAAGCGGCAGGGCAGCGGGCGTCGACCCGTGGGGCGGACGCGAGGGAGGTGGTAGGGGCGGCGGCGCGGCGGTGGCCGGTCAAGGCAGCGCCCGGACGGCCGCTGGTGCGCCGCGCTTCACCCGACGTCGTGCGCTACTCCGCGGGTCGGTAGAGCTCCGCCATCCAGGGGACCTCGTCGAGGAGCGGCAACGTCTCGGCCCAGTCGTCGTCGTCGAGGCGGCGGAAGTCCTCGGTGATGTGCTCCCGGTAGCGGTGCACCAGGCCGACGTAGGCGCGGACGCCCTCGCAGGTCTCGACGCTCACGACGATCGGGGCAGGCCGGTCGACGCCCACGTGCAGCACCCGCCCGACGAAGTTGCCGGCCTCGTCCGTGGGCTGGGTGTGGACGTCGGCGGCCACCGGCTCGTCGACGAGGGCGACGTGCTCGTCGCCGCGGCGCCCGTAGTGGAGCTGGGCGTACCAGCCGGTCAAGAAGGTGCTCCCGCAGACGGCCTCGATCGCCACGGCCTGGTTGATGAACATCATCTGCTCGTCCGTGAACGGAAGGCCCGCGAGCTCTTGCTCGGCCATGCCCTTCAGCGTGCGGGCGGCCGCGCCGAGGTTGGCGAAGTACGCTTCGACGCCGGTGGGCGCTCCGGGCAGGTCGCGGACCAGGGCGAGCCCCTCGTCCGCGTAGCGCTCGAGCGCGCCGTAGAACGCCGGGTACGGGTCGACGTAGGCGTCCGGGAACGCGCAGGCGATGCCGCTCGTGTAGCTCTGCTTCGCGTAGAGGATCGTGTCCCGGCGGAGCTCGGCCCACGACGCGAGCTGGGCGTTCAGGAGGCGCCGGCCCCAGGCCTCGGTCCGGGCGACCGACGGCGTGCCCTCGGCGAAGCCCTCGCCGCCGGACGGCGGCGACAGCTCCCGGAGCGAAGAGAGCCAGAGGTTGTAGAGGTTCGGGTCGCCGTAGGCGTCGCCGTGCGCGCCGACCAGGACGTGCATCGCCTCGAGCTCGGGGGCGTAGCCGTACGTCGCGAGCTCGTCGATCACCAGGGGGACCGCCTGCGGGTTGCGCAGGACCGCGTAGGCGATGTCCAGCGGCGACGGCATCAGGCGCGGCGGCAGGCCCTCGTGCTGGACCCGGTCGAAGACCACGTTCGCGAACACGTGGCTATCGACCACGTAGCGCTGCGGCAGGAGCGCGAAGGAGCGGTTGAGGGGGAGCGGGGTGCCATCGGGGTCGCGATTGACGATGATGTGGCTCGCGATCTGCTGGATCCCGAGGCCCGAGGCGGAGAGCGCCTCCACGATGGCCTCGTCCGGCACCCGCTGGAACGCGGCGGGCGTCTCCGCGCCGACCGCGCCGAGCAGCGCTGCGACCTCCCCCGGCACCATCATGTCGGGCTGGCCGACGAAGGCCCCGACCGCCTGGTCGATCGTCGCCCAGCGCTCCTGCTCGGCCTCGCCCATCAGCGAGGCCAGCGCCACGGCGGCGTCGACCTGGCGGCGATGGAACACCACCGAGCCGTCGTCCTGGGTCTCCAGGAAGCGCAGGTCGATGCGGCCGAGCCACATCATCGCACGGAAGTAGCGCTCGAGGACCTCGTCGTCGGTGTAGTGGCCGCGGGGCCGGAATTGGCTCAGGTCGACGCGTCGCTCGACCCCGAAGAGCTCGACCACCTGGAGGCCGTTGGCCTGCTCCGCCCCGCTGACGAAGCTGCGGACCGGCCCGGGCCGGGCGCCGGCCAGCGGCGCGACGTCCTCGCCGGTCAGCAGCGAGCGGGCCACCGCGAGGTAGAGGTCGACGTCGCGGGCCACCGCCGCGTCGAGGTCGGCGCCGGGCAGCTGCTCGTGCATCGACGCCAGGAGGGACCCCAGGGACGGGACGAGGGACACGATCTCGATGTCCTTGAGGAGGTGGTCGAAGCTGCGGTGGACCGCCTCCATGAGCGCGTCCGCGGTCACGTAGACCGGAAGGTCCTGCTCGTAGATCCGCGACAGGCCGTCCCCGAAGGTGGGGAAGGTCAGCCGGTCCCCCATCAGGACGAAGCCGTCGCGCGCGAAGCGTGCCTCCTCGTCGGGCGTCAGCGCGAAGCCGCTGTCCTGGATCAGGTCGAGGTTGATCGCCTCGAGCGGGTCGTAGGCGATCGGTTCGAAGGGCACGCGGCGCGCGTCGAGGAGGCCGTCGGCGGTGGCCCGGGCCGCCTCGTCGAGGGCGTCCTGCAGGTCCTGGGGCACCTCGACGGGGGGAGGATCGACGGCCACGCCGGGCTCGATCGGGACCCCCTGCGGGTCGGAGCCTCCCGGCACGAAGGCGCCGGGGGCGGCGCCCGGCCCCGGGTCGGGGGGCGTCGCGCAGCCGAGCGCGAGGGCGGGGAGCAGCAGGAGCAGGCGAAGCGGGCTCGTTCGCACGGGGGTCGTCGACACGGGGGCCTCCTTGGCACAGCGCGGCATGCGTGAACACGATGGAGCACGACCCGTGCCGGGTCGCCTCCCGGGGGCCACGCGATCGGCCCTGGCGCCAGCCTACCCCCTCGGCCCATCCTCTCCCCATGGACGGGGCCTTCGACCTCGATCGCGTCGGCGGGCGGCGCGCCCTCGACGACCTGGTGGCGGCGGTGGTCGAGGCGGGGCACCTCGCGCTCCAGCTCTTCCATCGCGGCGCCTGGACCCGGGTGGAGCGCAAGCCCGACCGGACCCCGGTCACGGAGGCCGACCGGGCCGTCGAAGCGCACGTCCGAGCGCACCTCGAGCGCCATCACCCCGCGACGGCGATCCTGGGGGAGGAGGAGGGCGCGTCGGGCGTCGACGGCGCGGATCTGCGCTGGGTGGTCGACCCGATCGACGGCACCAAGGCCTTCATCCGGGGCCTCCCGACGTGGTCGGTGCTCGTCGGGCTGGAGGCGGACGGGGAGCCCGCGCTGGGCAGCGCCTACCTGCCGGCCGACGACGACCTGTACGTCGGCGTGGTCGGCGAGGGCGCCTACGGCGACGGCCGGCGCCTCGAGGTGAGCCGGTGCTCCTCCGTGGCGGAGTGCACGATCAGCCACGGGTCGCTGGCCCAGTTCACCGACCTCGGCCTCGGCGACCTGCTGACGCGGCTGGGCCAGGGCACGGAGAGCCAGCGGGGGTTCGCCGACTTCGACGGGTACCGGCGGCTTCTGCACGGTCGGGTCGACGCGATGATCGACCCCGGCGTGGCGCCCTGGGACATCTGCGCGCCGGCCGCCCTCGTGCGCGCGGCCGGCGGGCGGCTCACGTCCCTGGACGGAGCCGACAGCATCCACCGAGGGTCGGCCGTCGCCTCGAACGGCGTCCTCCACGACGAGCTCCTCGCACTGCTCCACCGCGACACGCACACCCGCCGCGCCGCCGGCTGAGCGCGATGCGGGCCGCTGGTGCCCGCGGCGGCATACGGGTAGTCTCCCGGCCGCCATGGCCGACCCCGACCGCATCCCGGGCGAGCCGCCTCCGGTCCACGACGAGGCCGCCGACACGCCGCTCTGGCTCCCCGTGGTGGGCCTCGTCCTCCTGGTGGTCCTGGTGTTCGGGGTCGTGTGGCAGTCGGTCACCGCGCCGTCGGACGAGGCCGGCGGCGGGAGCGGGAGTGCCGCCGTCGAAGGGGGCGGCGGCGAGGCCTCGGCGGACGGGGACGAAGCCGCGGCCGGGGCGCCGGCGGCCGGCGAGGTCGAGGCCGGCGAGGTCGACGCGCCGTAGGGGTGGAGGCCGGCGACGTCGGCGCCCCTGGGCCGACACGACCGAGCGTCCGCCCTCGCCCCTTGCGCTCCTCCGCGATGGCCGGCGGCCTCGGGCTCGACGGCCGGAGCGGCGCGGGCGCGTCGGCTCGCCCCCACAGTTCTTCACACGCCGGCAAATGGCTGGCCGTGGCGGCGAGCTTAGGTTGGCCCTGTGAGCCCCGACCCCCAGACGACCACCGCGGTGGACCCCGAGGTGGCCCGCGAGCTGGGCCTCGACCGGAGCGGACGGGTGCGTCGGGCCGTCGTCCGGGCCCTCCAGGTCCTCGTGGCCGTCGGCGTGGTGGCCCTCGCGGCCTTCGGGATCTGGCGCTGGCGGCAAGCGCCGCCCACCACCTACCGGACCGCGGCCGTGTCCCGGGGCCCCGTCGAGGCCACCGTCTCCGCGACCGGTACGCTCCAGCCGGTGCGCACGGTCAGCGTCGCGCCAGAGGTCTCGGGCCGCATCGCCGCGGTGCACGTCGACTTCAACGACCGGGTGGAGGCGGGCCAGCTCCTCGTCGAGCTCGATCCGCGGACCCTGGTCGCGCGGCGCTCCGAGGCCCGGGCCCAGCTCCGCAGCGCGCGGGCCCAGGCCCGCCAGGCCCTCGCCACGCTCCGCCAGGCCCGCCGCACCCACGAGCGGATGGCGCGGGCCGCGGCCCAGCGCATCGCGTCGGTCCAGAACGAGGAGGAGGCGCGCACCTCGGTGGTCCAGGGCGAGGCCAGCCTCGCCCAGGCCCGCGCCCAGGTGGCCCTGGCCGAGGCCAGCCTCGAGAGCATCGAGACGGACCTCGCCCGGACCGAGATCCGCGCCCCGATCGACGGCGTCGTCCTGCGGCGGAGCTGCGAGCCCGGGCTAACGGTGGCCGCGCAGTTCCAGCCGCCCGAGCTGTTCCTGCTCGCGGAGGACCTCGGGGCGATGCACCTCTACCTCGAGGTGGACGAGGCCGATGTGGGCCAGATCGAGGTCGGGCAGACCGCGCGCTTCCGCGTCGACGCGTACCCGGACCGCCGCTTCGAGGGTCGACTCCTCGAGATCCGCAACGCGCCGGAGACCGTGCAGGGCGTGGTCAGCTACGAGGCGGTGGTCGGCGTCGACAACCGGGACGGGCTCCTGCGCCCCGGCATGACCGCGACCGCCGATGTGGTCACGGACCGCCGCGACGATGTGCTGCTCCTGCCGAACGAGGCGCTCCGCTTCACGCCACCCGACGTGGAGGCCTCCACCCTGGGGCGCCAGGTCTGGCGCCGGGACGGCGACCGGCTCCGGTCGATCCCCGTCGAGACGGGGATCACCGATGGTCGGGTCACGGAGCTGACCGAGGGCGAGCTCGAGGAAGACCAGGACCTCCTGGTGGACGTCGAGCGCGAGGCACCGTGAGCCCCGACGACGAACCGGGCCGCCACGCCCCCTTGATCGAGCTCGCCGGGGTGGAGCGGGTCTACGGTGCCGGGGAGGCCGAGGTGCGGGCGCTCGACGGGGTGGATCTGATCATCGAGCCCGGGGAGCTCGTCGCGATCATGGGAGCCAGCGGCTCGGGCAAGTCGACGGTGATGAACGTCATCGGCTGCCTCGACACTCCGACCGCCGGCTCCTACCGGTTCCGCGGGATCCCGGTGGAGACGCTCGACGGGGATCGCCGCGCGCTGCTCCGCCGCCGCTACCTCGGCTTCATCTTCCAGGGCTTCAACCTCCTGCCCCGGACGTCCGCCCTCGAGAACGTGGAGCTGCCCCTCGTCTACCGCGCGGTCGGCGCGCAGGAGCGGAGGGTCCGCGCGGCCGCGGCCCTCGACCGGGTCGGCCTCGGGGACCGGCTGCGCCACACACCGGCCGAGCTCAGCGGAGGTCAGCAGCAGCGGGTGGCCATCGCCCGGGCGATCGTCAGCGACCCGGAGGTCATCCTCGCGGACGAGCCCACCGGCAACCTCGACAGCCGGACGAGCCGGTCGATCCTCGAGATGCTCACCGAGCTGAACCGGGACCGGGGCATGACGGTCGTGATGGTCACCCACGAGGCCGAGATGGCCGCGTACTTCGAGCGGACGGTGCGCTTCGTGGACGGACGCATCGTCGAGGACCTGAGGCGCAGGACGGGCGAGGCCGCGTGATCGTCCTGTCCACGTTCGCCCTCGCCGTCCGGGAGCTCCGCCGCCACCTGACCCGCTCCGTCCTGACCACCCTGGGCATCGTGATCGGCGTGGGCGCGGTGATCGCGATGGTGACGCTGGGCCAGGGCGCCACGGCGCGGGTCACCGGCGACATCGCGTCCCTCGGCGACAACCTGGTCATCGTGGCGCCCGGAAGCGACGAGCATCGCCGGGGGCCGCTCTCCACGATCCGGCTCTTCGACGAGCGCGACGGCGAGGCGATGCGCGAGGTGCCGGAGGTGGCGGCCGTGAGCGCTCTGACCGCCACCCGGGCCGTGGTCGTGCTGGGCCCCTACCACCGCACGACCACCGTCCACGGGACGGATCGGGACTTCTTTCGCGTACGGCAGTGGGAGCTGGCGCTCGGGCGCCCCTTCGACCCGGCCGAGGAGCGCTCGGCGGCCACCGTCTGCGTCCTCGGCCAGACCGTGCGCCAGGACCTGTTCGGGGCCCAGAACCCGCTCGGCGCCACCATCCGCGTGGGGACCCTGCCCTGCGAGGTGATCGGGGTCCTGCGGGAGAAGGGGCGCAGCACCTTCGGCGACGACCAGGACGACCTCGTGCTGCTCCCGGTGCTCACCTTCCAGCGACGCATCGCAGGCAACGACGACATCGGCGTGTTCTTCGCGAGCGCGACGACCTCCGCGGCGACCCAGCGGGTCGAGGAGCGCCTCCGCCTGCTGATGCGACAGAGGAGGGGCATCCGGCCAGGCGAGGAGGACGACTTCAGCGTCCGGGACATGCGGGAGATCGTGAACATCGTCGAGACGGCGACCGGCGTCATGACGGCGCTGCTCGGCGCGATCGCCGCGATCAGCCTCCTCGTCGGGGGCATCGGCATCATGAACATCATGCTCGTCTCGGTGACGGAGCGGACGCGGGAGATCGGAATCCGCCTCGCTGTCGGCGCCCGGAGCCGAGACGTGCTGCTCCAGTTCCTGGTCGAGGCGATCGTGCTCAGCGCGTTCGGCGGGCTCCTCGGGATCGCCCTGGGCTTCGGGGCCTCCTACGTGGCGGCGCACTACCTCGAGATCCCCTTCACGCCCCTGCCCGAGCTCGCCGCCCTCGCCTTCCTGTTCAGCGGCGGCGTCGGTGTGACGTTCGGGTTCTTCCCCGCGCGGAAGGCGGCGTTGATGGATCCGATCGACGCGCTGCGACGGGAGTGAGCGCGACGGCCGGGGCAGGCCGCGGAGCCCCTCGGCGCTCAGAAGAGGTGATTGGCCGAGAAGGCGACGCCGACCGACGCGCTCGAGTCCGCACCGCCGTCCGGGGCCACGCCGACGTCGAGGCGGAGCGTGGCCGCCTCGCCCCAGCCGAAGCGGAAGCCGCCCCCCACGGACGGCCAGAGGAAGAAGCCGCCATCGAGGCCGGGCTCGGCGTCGACCCACCGGCTCCAGACCCGGGTCACGTCGGTGAAGAGGATCAGTCCGAGGCGGAGCGGGATCCCGGCGCCGGTCACCGTCCGCCAGAAGGTGAAGCGGAGCTCCGCGTTGCCGACCAGCTTGACCCGGCCGTGGAGCCGCCCCGCGGGGAGGCCGCGGTTGGCCTGCTCGCCGCTCGGCCCGATGAACTGCGTGTAGGCGCCGACCCGGGTCATCTCGAACAGCGGTAGGTCGCCGAACCCCATGTCCGCCACCGCCCGCATCGCCAGCACGAGCCAGCCGGGATACAGATCCACGAAGCCACGCACGTTGACGTAGAAGGAGCCCCAGTTGATGTTGGGGAAGGGTCCGGGGGTCTGCGCCGCCCCCCCCGGTGGGCCGAGGGTGAAGCCGGCTCCCCCCCGGATCGAGGCCTCCGCGAACACGCCGTCGTTCGGGTTGAGCTCGTCGTCCCGGGTGTCGAGGATCAGGCCAACGCTCGGCACGATGCCCAGGTAGTCCTCCAGGCCCCGGAGGGTCGGGTCGTCCTGACCGAGGGCCGTACCCCAGTCCCGGAGCAGCTTCGAGTCCTCGTAGGGCAGATGACGGAGGAAGTGGAACCATACACCCGCCGACACGAACCAGTGCTCGCCGAGCCGGTACGCCGAGTCCACACGAAGGGCCGTGTAGGTCCGCTCGTACTGCTGGAACAGGCCCTCCTGCCCGGGCGCGGGCATGAAGTCCGTGGGAGGGTCCTGGGGCGACCCGACGTTGATGGAGGCGTTGCCGAGGCCGAAGTAAGCGAGGTTGCTCTGCGCCTCCGAGAACACGCCCACGTTGACCCGCAGGCGGTTCTGGAGAAGCGACGGCATCCGCAGGATCACCTCGAGGCGCTGGAGCGGGGAGAACACATTGCTGCGGGCATCGAGCCCGAGGCCGACCGACAGGGCCACGGTCATGTTCCAGGCGTAGGGCGAGGATCCTGGCCGGAACTTCGTTAGGGACCCGACCACGCCGACGAGAAGCCCGATCTCCGAGATGAAGGTCAGGAACGGCAGCCCGACGATCTCGAGGCGGTTGGGGTCGACCTCGTGCGGCCCCCTCTGCTCCTGCGGCGCCTCCGCGTCCGTCGACTCCTCCGTACCGCCCGACGACGACGCGGCGCTCTCCCCGCTGGTCGCCGCCATCGCTGGCCCGTCGGCGTCCACGCCCGCCGACGACGGCTCGGAGCCCGGCGACGGCTCCACGGCCTCATCCGCATTGCCGCCGTCTCCGGTCTGCGCCCGGGCGGGCACGTGCGCACCGAGGACGAGCACCGAAAGGACCGCCGCGGCCGCCATGGGGGAGCTCGTGCGCCGGGACGAGCCCGTGGCCCGGGCCGTCCGCGGCGCTACGTCGAGGTCTACCCCGACGTGCAGCGGATCCATCATGGCGCGCGAGCCTACCCGAAGCCGCCCCGCCAACGCGCGCTCCCTTACCCCGCCGTGATCCGCAGCCACCGGAGACCCCGCGACAGGACGAGGGGAATGACGACCCACCCGAGGGTCCAGACCAGCGGCCCGACCCAGGCGAAGGGCAGGTTGAAGAGGGCGGTGAGGGGCTCGATGAGCCCGCCGGTCGCGATCGAGCGTCGCTGAGCGCGCGACAGCTCCGGCCGGACGAGGTCGGCCCGCTCCGCGTAGGCCCAGGCGCCGAGCCCGAGCGTTCCCGCGAGGACGAGGCTGACGCACTGGAGGGCGGGCGACGACGGCCCGCCCGCCAGGGCAGGGTCCTCGATCGCGAAGTACATGAACAGCGCGACGAACACCATCTGCACGAGAGAGAGCGTCGCGTGCCAGGTATCGCTCCGGACCAGGGGCGCGAGGAAGCGGTTGTTCAGGTTCCAGTAGATGAGGATGATCCCGAGGCCGATGAACATCCGGAGCAGGAGCACCGGGTCGTCGAACAGGAGGGGCTTGAGGAGACCCCACGGCTGGTCGGCCCAGCTCAGATCCTCTGCGCTGGGCAGCTCCCGGAGGATCAGCAGGAACAACCCCGCGTACACGACGTCCAAGAACACCTTGAGGCGGGCGAGGTGCATCTCGCCGTAGCTCCGCCTGGCTTCGTCGTCGTTCATCGGCCGAGCGTACCCCACCCTAGAGCGTGACGGAGGCGCCAAAGTAGATGCCGACGTCGTGCATCGTGCTCTGGCTGTTGATGTCGACGTCCTCGGCCTGGGGCTGGTCGGGGTCGAACCGAACCCCGCGGACATCCCCGAAGCCCAGGCCGTACCGAAGGCCCAGGTTCGCGGCCATGTTGAGGTCGAAGCCGCCGATGGTGGCCGGGGTCAGGAGCTCGAGGCCGCCGCTCCATCCGATGATCGTGTGCCGGCGGCGGCCAAGGGCGGCGTCCCCGGTGTTGGGGTCGAGGTCGGTGAAGAACCCACCGCCTAGCCGGACATGGTCGCCCACGTTGCCGTAGATGCCCGCCCTGGCGTTGACGAGGACGTTGCGCTGGGCGCGGCTCGACTGGAGCCGGTGCTTGAGGCTGACCTCGGCTGTGATCCAGCCCAGGTCCGTGTAGCGCGCCACGCCGAAGCGGAGCTCGGCGGGCTCGCTGACCACCGCGCTCCAGCTCCACTGCGGATTGACGTCGTCGAAGGCGGCGAACTCGATGTCCGGGGTCACTGTCGCCGCGTCCAGCGTGTAGGAGGCGTCCCGGCGGATGCGGAGGTAGTCGAGGCGGGGGGTCCGGAGCGTCAGCCCCACGGACCACAGGCCGGACGGCTGCCAAAGGAGCCCGAGCAGCCCGCTCACGCCGACGAAGACGTCGCTGAGCGACTCCGCGTCGACCCCGCCGACCGCATCGCCCGTGGCGCGGTCCTCGTGGTACGAGGCCCGGTTCGTGATGTCCTGGATCGTGTCGATCGGGAGGAGGAGTGTCGCCCCGACACGCACGTGCCGGGACACGGGAACGCCGAAGCCAACCCCGACCTCGATCGTCGTCTCCCGGAGGTAGTCGAAGGCCACCCGCGCCGCGTCGTGGGTCTGACCCTCGGCGAGCAGGACGGAGCGCGTTTGCTGGTCCTTCTGGCGGGTGGTGAAGACGCCGAGGCCGAGGGCCGGGCTCTCCTCCTCGCCGCCGAGGCTGAACACGACGCCGGCCGCGGTCGGCACGCTGATCACCTCGAAGTGGTCGCCTGCTTGGCTCTCGCCGGACGTCGCAACCAGGTACCGCGGCTCCCGCGAGAAACGGAAACCGAGCACCGATCCCTGGACGTCGAGACGCGCGCCGGGGACCGTCACCAGGCCGGCGGGGTTGTGGTAGGTGGCGCTGCCGTCGTAGACGGTCGCCACCACGGCGCCAGCGGTCAACGCAGCGTTGGGGCCGATCAGGATCTGCTCGTCGTTCTGCGCGTACGCCGTCGCTGCGCTCGAGGAAGCGATGAGGACGACGCATAGCCACGCGAGCGGCTGGGTCGGCCTCCGGACCCCGACGTCGCTCACCATGTCCCGGCACGCTACCGCGTCGCCTCCGACGCTGTCGAGGCCGGGGGGGGACCCGGCCGGATCTCGCCCTTGCCGTCGCCGCTTCCTGACGGCGACGCTCGGCGCGATGGCCGGGATTCGGACGCTGGCTCTGAGCGCGCTGGTCGCGACGACCGCCCCAGCCCACGTCGCGGCGCAGCTCGAGCCGACGACGGACGAGGTCGACGCCGACACCGAGCAGGAGCCCGCCGACCCCCCCGACGGGGGCGACGGCGTTCCCCCCGCGGCTGACGACGACGAGGGCGGCGGCGGCGACGGATCCCGCGGGCCCGACGAGGCGGGCGACGCGGCGGACGTCTCCGACGAGCCCAGCGGGCTCGCGCAGGACGACGAAGACGGCGACGACGACGCCTCCGACGAGTTCAGCGTCCCGTTTCAGGGCTCCGCCGAGCAGGTCGAGGCGGAGCAGGAGTCCATCGGGGAGGTCGGCTTCAGCCCCGCGGCGTCCGTCGACGAGCAGGACGCCGGGCTCGTCCGGGCCCCGGTCGCGGCCCGGAACGTCGGCGAGCAGCTCGACTGGACCGCCCCGACCTACGACCTCCGGATCGACGTGGCGGAGGACGTCTGGTTCCGCTTCGCCGGGCTCCTGCAGCTCCGGCTGAGCCTCAATCGCCGCGGCATGCCCCTCGACAACGACGGGATGCCCCTCGAGGGGCAGAACTTCACGACCGGCGCTCAGATCCCGCGCTTCCGCCTCGAGACCTGGGTGGGCCTGACGCGCTACCTCCGCTTCAAGGTGCGCCTCGGCAGCAACTTCTCGAACGACTTCAATCTCGAGCAGGCGTTCGCGGACTTCCTGATCAGCCCAGTCACCCTCCGGGTCGGTCGCTTCTGGCTGCCGCTCTACATGGGCGGCGCCCCGGCGCCGGGCCGCCTCACCGCGGTTGACTACACCGGCACGGTCTCGCTGTTCGACGCCGGCCAGAGCCAGGGGTTCGGCGCCTTCTTCGACATCCGGCGCGTCCGCGTGCGCGCCTACCTCGTCGACGGTATCCGGACCGGCTTCCGGGAGTTCGGCCAGGCCGTGGACGGCGACGGCGCGGTCATGGCCCGCGTGGAGACCCGACTGCTGGAGTCGAGCAGCTGGGCCGACTTCGATAGCTTCAGCGCCCTCGACGGCACCCGGCTCGGGCTCCGCCTCGGCGTGAGCGGCCTCGCGCTCTTCGGGGGCCGGACCGGCTCGACGGACAAGGCGGACCGGATCTTCCTCACCGCCGACGCCCAGCTCCAGGGCGACGGGTGGCACGTCTTCGCGGCCGGCTCCTGGACCCGGACCTCGGTCCGGGGCGCGGGGGGAGGCGACTTCGACGACTTCGGGCTGATGCTCCAGGCGGGCGTGTTCGTGGTGTACTGGATCGAGCTCTGGGCCGCGTTCGACGCCGTCTTCACCCCCGTCAGCCAGGAGCCGCGCCCCGACCCGCCCTTCTCCCAGCCCGGCCTGAACGACTTCCGCGAGGTTCTGGCCGGCGTCAACTTCTTCTTCCTGCCCCCGACCTACCGGGCACGGGTCCAGGCGGACGTCCAGTACGCCTTGGACCCGATCAGCACGAGCTCCGTGCCGCCGGCGAGCGGGCGGACCGTCCTAGCGGCCCTCGGTCAGCAGTGGGCCGTGAGGCTCCAGCTGGTCCTCGAGTTCTGAGCGCTGGTGGCGCGCCCGTGCGGTCCTGACGCGTGGCGTGCCACCTGCACCGAGCGAGCGCTAAGGTCCAACGATTTCAAGCCGTTCATGACCTACGGGCCACGGTTCCCCTTATTTTCTCGGGGAATCGCTCGATTCGACGGTCTCGATGGTTACATTCGTGTTTCACACAGGTCTCAACGGTGTGCCCAAGGGCCCGTTGGCACCGTGTGGAAGGAGAGATGCGATTGGACCGGATCATCTACCTGGCCACTGCGGCCTCGCTCACCGTCTACGCGGTGGTCGCCCAGGACTGGGTGACGCTCGCCGCGACGGTGGGCTGGCTGGCGCTCATGCGGTTCTTCCGATGGTCGCCGTCACGCGAGGCCACCTCCCCCGACCGCCGCACGTCCCTGAGGCGGTGGCGCTCGGTCCTGGCGCTCTTCGGCCTCGCCGCGGTCGGCCTCAACGCCTTCAGCGTCGACCAGCTCGCCTCGGAGGGCACGGGAACGTTCCCGGTCCTGGTGAGCACCGCGTTGATCGCAGCGTCCGCTGCGTGGCTCGCCTGGACCCAGCAGGAGCTCCGGCAGCTCGACTGAGCAGGCTCGAGGCGGTCGGACCCTCCCGCGCCGGGGCGGCTAGCCGCCCCGGCGCTCGTGCGGCGGAGGCTCGTGACGCCCGGCGCTCGTGCGTCGGAGGGTCGTGACGACTTCGGGAAGGGGAGCAACGACCGGGGTTGACGGGCCGATAGCCCCCGTCTCCGACCACCGCCCCCGGGGGCTCCGCGGAGCAGGCCTCCCGGCGGCGGCGCCGCTCAGGCGCTCGTGAGCACCACCACCGTGACCTCCGGTCGCGCGTCCACCCTCGCCGGCGGTCCCGCCGTGCCGAAGCCGCGGTTCACGTAGAGGCGCGAGCCCTCCTCCTCGTAGAGCCCGTGCACGTAGTCGAGGAGCAGGTCGGCAGGGCGGAAGCCGAGGTTGACCTGCCCGCCGTGCGTGTGGCCGCTGAGCTGGAGCCCGACCCGGCCGCGGGCCTCGGGAAAGAACACGGGGTTGTGGCACAGGAGCACGCGCGGGAGGTCCGCGGGCACCGTCGCGATCGCCCGGTCGAGGTCAGGGCCCGGGCCCACCCCGCTCCGGCGCGCCCACACGTCGTCCACCCCGAGGAGCGCGAAGGCGCCCCCCCCGTCCCCCAGCACCACGCCGCGGTTCGTCAGCACCTCCCCGCCGCCTCGCTCCGCCGCGCCCATCACCGTCCCTACCCCCGTGTAGTGGTCGTGGTTGCCCGGGATCACCTTCACGCCGTGGCGCGGCCCGAGCTCGGCCAGCCGCCGCACGAGGCGCCCGAGCTGCGGCGCGTAGGCCGGGTTGTGATCGACCAGGTCGCCGGTCAGCACGATCAGGTCCGGTCGCGCGCGGCGCGCGAGCGCCACCGCCGAGCGAAGCTCGGGGTCGCCCACGTAGGTGCCGAAGTGAACGTCCGAGAGCTGAACGATTCGCGTGCCATCGAGGGCGGGGGGCAGGCCCGGGAGGGGGATCGGCACCTCGGCCAGCTCGTAGTCCCGGCGGCCGAGCACGACACCGTAGGCCGACGCGCCGGCGCCGACGGCCAGCGCGCCCCCCACCGCCAGGCGCCGCAGGGCGTCGCGGCGAGGCAGCGTCGGAGGTCGCCGGGTGCGTCCCGTCCGCGCCCCCGGCTCGCCCGTCCCGGGGGACCCGTCGCGCAAGGGGTGCGTCGGTGCTTCCCGAGCGGGGTCCGCCGCCGGCTCCGCCATCTCCTCCACCGCGCTCCCCGCCGGGATCGACGGCGCGCGCTCCGCGGGCCCCGCCGCGGACCCGGGAGGATCCGTCCGCGGGGCGCCGCCCCCCCCGACCCGCGAGAGCTGCCGCGCCGCCCAGGTCGACAGGTCCACCACGCCGAGGAGGACGGCCGAGATCATGGCCGCCAGCGTCACGACGGAGCCGCCGGTGCCGAGGGCCATCGCGACGTCGCGCGGCAGCGCGGTGTCGTAGACGCGCCCCGCGAAGCTCGCGACGACCGCCACGACGAGCACCGCCGCAGCGGTCCATCGCCCGGCGGGCCCGAGGCGCAGGGCTTCGGCCACGCGGCGGTGGACGTACGTCCCGAGGACGAGCGCCGTGACGAGGATCAGAGAGACGAGCAGGAACAGCCGCACGTCCCCGTTGTGGAGGGGGTTGGGGGGCGCGGCAACGGCCGCCGACCCGTACGGACCCCACGCCGGGGGCGCCGCCCGCGCGATCAGGCCACGTGGACGCCCCTCACGGTCGCTCGAACAGCCCGGCCGCGCCCATGCCGCCGCCGACGCACATGGTCACGATCGCTCGCTTGCCGCCCCGGCGCTTCAGCTCGTGCAGCGCCGTCGCGGTCAGCTTCGCTCCGGTGCAGCCGAGCGGGTGGCCGAGGGCGATCGCCCCGCCGTTCACGTTGAGCTTCTCGTCGGGGATGCCGAGCTGGGCCTGGCAGTACGCCGCCTGGCTGGCGAAGGCCTCGTTCATCTCGATCACGTCGATGTCGTCGATCGTGAGGCCCGTCTTGGCGAGCAGCTTCCGCACGGCCGGGAACGGACCGATGCCCATGATCGCCGGGTCGACCCCGACCGTGACGAAGTGCTTGAACACGCCGAGGGGCGCGAGGCCGAGCTCCTCGGCCTTGGCCCGGCTCATGACGAGGCTCGCCGCGGCGCCGTCGCTCAGGGGCGACGCGTTGCCCGCCGTGACGCTGCCCTTCATCGCGAACACGGGCTTGAGCTTGCCGAGGGCCTCGACGGTGGTCCCCGGCCGGGGCTGCTCGTCCCGGACGAAGTCGACCTCCTCGTGCTCGCCCTTGGCGTTGTAGCGGACGGCCTTCACGGGGACGATCTCGTCGGCGAAGACGTTCCTCTCGATCGCCTCGACCGCCTTGTTCTGACTGTTCACCGCGAAGCGATCCTGCTGCTCTCGGCCGATCTCGAAGCGGTTGGCGACGTTCTCGGCGGTGATCCCCATCGGCGTGTAGACCTCCGGGAACTCCGCCATCGCCCTCGGGGAGACGCTGAGCTTGTTGCCGGTCATCGGCACCATCGTCATCGACTCCACCCCGCCCGCGATCGCGATGTCGTTGCCGCCGATCAGCACGTGGCCGGCGGCGATCGCGATCGCCTGCAGCCCGCTCGAGCAGAAGCGGTTGATCGTGAGGCCGCTCGTCTCCTCCGGCAGGCCTCCGAGGAGCGAGGCGACTCGGGCCACGTTGAGGCCCTGCTCGCCCTCCGGCATCGCGCAGCCGAGGACCACGTCCTCCACCATCTCCGGCTTGACCCCTGGGTTCCGGGCGAGGAGGCCGGCGATGACCTCCCCGGCCATCTCGTCCGGTCGCTTGTGGGCCAAGGACCCCTTATGCGCCCGGCCCACCGCGGACCGGACGGCGTCGACGATCACCACGTCCGTCATCTGTCTCTTCCTTCCGCGCGATCCGGTCGCGCGCTGTCCATCCGATCCCTGGGGCCCGAGGCCGCCCGTGTTCGCTCCCGCACGCGAGCTGCGGGGCCCGCGTCCTGCGCTCGCCTGCCGCGTCAGTTCCGGAGCGGCTTGTTCTTCATCAGCATGTGCTGCATCCGCTCCAGGCTCTTGGGCTCCCCGCAGAGGCTCAGGAACGCCTCGCGCTCGAGGTCGAGCACCTCCTGCTCCGTCACCTCGTGCGCCGCCCCGGACGCGCCTCCACACAGCACATGGGCCAGCCTGGTCGCGATCAGCCGGTCGTGCTCGGACGCGTAGCCGCCCGCGACCAGCGTATCGACCATCATCGCGAGGGTGGCGGCGCCGCTCTCGCCCGGCAGCTTGTGCGCGCGGGGTGTGGGCGGGTGATAGCCGGAGCGCGCGAGGCCGAGCGCCCGCTGCTTCGCCTCCCAGAGGTGCCGGGCCCGGTCGAAGCTGACGCCGTCGCCGAAGCGGAAGTAGCCCTTGTGCTGCGCGGCCACCGCGCTCGTCGCCACCTCCGCCATCGCGATGTTCTTGAACACCTGCGTGACGTAGGCATACGCGTTGACGTCCGTCCCCTCCGGCACCGCCTCGAGCGCTCGCCAGACGAGGTTCATGGTGCCGCCTCCGCCGGGGATGAGGCCCACGCCGACCTCGACCAGGCCCGCGTAGGTCTCCGCCGCCGCCTGGACCGCGTCGGAGCCGAGGCAGAGCTCGAGGCCGCCGCCCAGCGTCATGCCCCACGGCGCCGCGACCACGGGCACCTTGGCGTACTTCATCCGCTGGCAGGCGTCCTGGAACCCCTTCACCTGGGCTCCGAGGTCGTCCCACTGCTTCTGGTTGGCCGCCATGACCACGCCCATGAGGTTGGCCCCGACGCTGAAGTGGTCGCCCTCGTTCCAGAGCACCATCGCGGCGAAGCTCTCCTCGGCCTTGGCGGTGGCCTCGTTGAGCATCGCGATCACCTGGTCATCGATGCTGTTGGCCTTGGTGGTGAAGCGGACCCCGAGGACGCCGTCGCCGAGGTCCCGCGCCTCCGCGCCCGCGTTCCGGAGCACGGGCTCGTCGCCTCGAGACAGCACCGTCCACCCCACCGTCCGGGGGTCGGCCTCCCGCTGGACGTAGTCGCCGCTCGTGAGATCGTAGACCGCGCCGTCCTCCCGGTAGAAGCCTGGGACGTTCGCGTCGCGCATCGCGTGGACGCTGTCCGGCAGCGCGATGCCGTCCCCCTTCATCCGGTCGACCGTCTCGGCGAAGCCGAGCGCGTCCCAGGTCTCGAAGGGGCCGAGGTCCCAGCTGTAGCCCCAGCGCATCGCTTCGTCGATCGCGTCCACCCGGTCCGCGATCTCCGGCACCCGCCGCGCCGCGTAGGCGAGGGTCCGGCCGATCACCCGCCAGGCGAAGTCCCCGACCACCCCGTCGGTCGCGACGAGCTTCCGGACGCGCTCGCGCGGGTCCTCGAGCTGCGCGAGGCCCTTGGTCGTCTTCTTGATCGCGGCGTCGCCACCCCTCGGGCGGTACTCGAGGGTCGCGAGGTCGAGGGTCTCGATGCCCGCCTTCGTCTTCTTGAAGAAGCCGCCCCGGGTCTTGTTCCCGAGCAGGTTCTTCTCGACCATCTGGGCGATGTAGCCCGGGACCTGGAAAGTGTCCCGCTCCTCGTCGTCGGGCAGCGACTCGTAGCAGTTGCGCGCGACGTGGACGAAGGTGTCGATCCCGACCAGGTCCGCGAGGCGGAAGGTCCCGGTCTTCGGGTGGGCCATGGGCGCGCCCGTGATGTTGTCCACGTCCTCCGGGAGGAGCCCGGCCCGCTCCGTCTCCTCGAGCACCACCATCATCGCCTGGATGCCGATCCGGTTGCCGATGAAGTTCGGCGTGTCCTTGCCGACCACGATCCCCTTGCCGAGCACGTCCTCGCCGAAGCGGCGGACCCGCTCGACGACGGCGGGGTCGCTGTCCGGCCCCGCCACGAGCTCGAGGAGCTTCATGTAGCGCACGGGGTTGAAGAAGTGCATCACGAGGAACCGGGACCGGAAGCCCTCCGAGCGACCCTCCAGCATGTCCGCGATCCGGAGGCCGGACGTGTTGGACGCGACGATCGTGTCGTCGTCGAACAGCGCGTCGAGGCGCTCGAAGAGCTGCCGCTTGATGTCGAGGCGCTCGACGATCGCCTCCACGACGAGGTCGCAGTCCTTGAGCCGAGGCAGGTCGTCCTCGAGGTTGCCGACCTGCACGCGTCGCGCTCCGGAGGGATGGAAAAACGGCGCGGGCCGGGTCTTCAGGGCGGCCTTGAGGCTGTCGGCGGAGATGCGGTTTCGCGCCGATGGGCGTGCTTTGTCCTCGTCCGACAGGTCCCGCGGCACGATGTCGAGCATCAGCACCTCGAGGCCAGCGTTGGCGAGGTGGGCCGCGATGCCGCTCCCCATGACCCCGGACCCGAGGACCCCGACGCGCCGGATCGGCTTTTTCATGGTCGTTCCTTCTCCTGTCATCGGTCGTCCTCCACCTTCGGCGGTCCCTCGGGACCGCGCAACCTACCCTCGGGAGCCCCAGCGCCGTGCTCCTCCCGGGCCGGGCGCCGGACGCGGCGCGGGACGCCGAGGAGGATCCGCCAGCGCCCCTCCTCCCGCACCAGCGGCACCTCGGCGCTCCGGTCGCCCGGCCCGCGCACGACCACCGTCGCCCGGTCGGGGTGCTGCGGGTCCCGCACCTCCCGGAACCCTGCGCGGCCCCGGCGCGGCTGGAAGTTCAGCCGGAACCGCCCCTCGACGATCATCTCCCAGGGCGTGAGCTCCCGACCGCCGAGCGCGGTGGCCTGGTGGGCCCTCTCGGCGAGGGCGATGCGGCTGTCCCGATCCAGGAGCGCGAAGGCGTCGGCGCGGGCGTCGGGAAACCGGTTGGCCTCCTCCATCACCGCGATG
The DNA here is from genome assembly GCA_050331215.1 of Sandaracinaceae bacterium. Lineage (GTDB taxonomy): Bacteria > Myxococcota_A > Polyangia > Polyangiales > Sandaracinaceae > JBHJHB01. The sequence continues at coordinate 46,981 of JBHJHB010000043.1, forward strand.
AACCGCTTGACGACCGCCACCGGTCCGTCGTCGGGCTGGCTCCGGCAGCCGCTCGGCGCGAGGGCCAGCGCCGAGGCGACGACGAGCGCGCGCGGCGGTCGAAGCGTCATCGGCCCCCGCCGTCACCCCTCGCCCCGGGCGAGCCTGGCCACCCGCTCCGCGATCTCGGAGGCGTGGGTCTCCTGGAGGAAGTGCTTGGCCGGGACCTGGGCGAAGCGCTCGGGCGCGAGCATCCGACGGACCACCTCCCCGTGAACGTCGATGCGGAGCGCCGGGTCCTTCGCCCCCCAGAGGGCTTGCACGGGGTAGGGCGCGTCCCGCACCGCCGCCACGTAGCGGGCCTGCTTGGCCTCGGTGGGCTCGAACCCCCGCATGATGCGCAGGAAGGCCCGCCCACCGTCGCCGCGGAACAGCAGCGCGTGGTGCGCCCGCAGCTCCTCCGGCGAGCACGCGTCCCGGCTCGAGACACCCTGCAGGTACATCAGCTGGACGAACAGCGGCACGAGCATCGCGCTCAGGTAGATAGACCCCACGCCCGGCAGCGCGAACGGCCGCATCACGGGCGGCTGGCGGAACCCCGCGACCTCCACGACGGTGTTCAGGATGGTCATCGACGCGATCCGGTCGGGCCTCGCCGCCGCGACCTCGAAGCCCACCGGGCCGCCGATGTCGTGGACCACGAGGTGGACGCGTCGGAGGTCGAGCACCTCGATCAGGCCGATCGCGTACGCCCCGAGGCCCGTCCAGGTGTAGTCGAAGCGCTCGGGCCGGTCGGCGAGGCCCAGGCCCGGGAGGTCGAAGGCGATCCCCTGCAGCCCGCGCCCGGCCAGCTCCGGCAGCACCTTCCGCCACAGGAAGGAGCTGACGGGGACGCCGTGGAGCAGGAGCGCCGGCTCGCCCTCCCCCTCCGCCCGGACGAAGGTCTCCACGCCCTCGACGGACACGCGGCGGCCGACCCCTTCGTGGGCCCGGATGTGCTCGTCCGGCGTCACGGCCGGGCCCCGGGCGCCGGCCTCTCCCAGGGCTCCGGGGCGTAGGCCTCCGCCGGCACCCCCGCGAGGGGCGGCTCCGTAGGATGGACCAGGTCGGCGTCGAAGACCTCCGCGAAGGCTCCCTCCAGCACGTCCTGCACCTCGTCGACGCCGATGTCCCGGCCGAGCTCGGTGCCGAGGCTCGCTACCCCCTTGCCCGAGATGCCGCAGGGCACGATGCGCCGGAAGGGCGACAGGTCGACGTTCACGTTGAGGGCGAAGCCGTGGAGCGTGACCCAACGGCTGATCCGCACGCCGATGGCCCCGATCTTCCGGTCCCCGATCCAGGCGCCGTTCAGCCCCTCGGTCCGCCCGGCCTCGAGGCCGTAGTGGGCGGCGGCCCGGATCATCAGCTCCTCGAGATCTCGGACGTACCTGCGCACGTCCTTTCGGTCGGGGCCCAGATCGAGGATCGGGTAGCCGACGACCTGGCCCGGCCCATGGTAGGTGACGTCCCCGCCCCGGCCGATGTCGTGCACCTCGAACCCCGCCGCGCGCAGCGTCTCGCGCGGGGCGAGGAGGTTCTCCTCGCGAGCCCCCCGGCCGAGGGTGAACACCGGCTCGTGCTCGAGGAGCAGCCAGGTGTCCCCGACCGCCCCGCGGATCCGAGCCCGCTGAAGGCGAAGCTGCAGCTCGAGGGCCTCGCCATAGCGGATGCGACCGAGGCGGTGGACGGCGACGGTGCGGCGCATGGCAGTCACTTGTTGAGGATATGGACGGCCTCGCCGAGGGCGTGCTTGAAGCTCTCCATCACCGCCTCGCCCAGGGTCGGGTGGGGGTGGACGGTCAGGTGGACGTCCTCCGCGAAGGCGCACATCTCGATCGCGAGGGCGGCCTCGCTGATCAGGTCCGACGCCTCCGGGCCCACCATGCCCACCCCGAGGACCTCGTGGGTCTCGGCGTCGATGATCGACTTGATGAAGCCCTGGGTGTTCCGGACCGCCATCGCCCGGCCGCTCGCGCTGAAGGGGAACTTGCCGATCTTGACCTTCTTGCCGAGCCGCTTGGCCTCCTCCTCGCTGAGGCCCACGGTCGCGATCTCGGGCTCCGTGAAGATCGCGGACGGCATCGCCCGCCAGTCGACCGCAGCCTTGTGGCCCGCGATCACCTCGGCGACGATCTCGCCCTGCTTCGTCGCGCGGTGCGCGAGGTAGGGCGCCCCCGTCACGTCGCCCACCGCGTAGATGCCCTTCACGTTGGTCTCGAGGTGCTCGTCCACCTGGATGTGGCCTCGATCGTCGAGGCGCACGCCGACCTCCTCGAGGCCGAGGCCCTTCGAGTTGGGGCGGAAGCCGACCGACTCGAGGACCTTGTCGGCCACGACCTCGCGGCTCTTGCCGTCCTTCGTGGCGATGGTGACCACCGCCTTGCCCTTCTTCGTCTCGACCTTCTCGACCTTCGCCTCGGTCAGGATCTCGCCCCCGGTCTTCTTGAAGGCCCGCTCGACCACCTTGACCAGGTCCGGGTCCACCCCGGCGAGGATCTGGGGCAGGAGCTCGACCACGATCACCTGCATGCCGAGCTTCTGGTAGACGCCGCCGAGCTCCATGCCGATCACGCCGCCGCCGACCACCACCATCGTGCCCTCGACCTTGCGCAGGCTGACGGCCTCGCGGGCGCTGATGACCACGTCGCCGTCGATCGGCATGCCGGGCAGCTCGATCACGGAGGCGCCGGTGGCCACCACGACCCCCTTCGTCGCGGTGTAGGTCTCCGTGCCCCCGTCGAGCTTGTCGACCTTGACCTGGTTGGGCGCCACGAGGGTGGCGGTCCCCATCAGCGTGTCCGCGCCGTTGGACTTGAGGAGCTGGCTGACCCCGCTCGTGAGCTTCTTGACGATGCCGCCCTTCCACTCCTGCAGCGCGTCGACGTCGACGCGCACGTTGTCGACCAGGATCCCGAACTGCTCGGCGGTGTGGAGCTCCTCGAAGAAGTTGGCCGCCCGGATCAGGGCCTTCGAGGGGATGCAGCCCCAGTTGAGGCAGACGCCCCCCATGTACTCCTTCTCGATCACGAGGGTCTTCACCCCCAGCTGGCCGAGGCGGATCCCGGCGGGGTAGCCGCCCGGTCCCGCGCCGATGATGATCGCTTCGTAGGTCGTGTCTGCCTTGGCTCGCTCTCGCACAGTGGGCCGCCCGGGCGGCCCGCACAGGGTTGTGGGGCCTCCGGCCCCCGCTTGGCACCCCGGTCCCGCCCTGGACCGGCGTCCGGGCTAGCGGCCCGCGACGAACGCGTCCCGCTGGGCCGACAGGTGACCGGGGACCGACCCGTACACATCGTCGAAGAGGCTGGTGCCCGGGGGATGGGGGAGATCCTCGATCTCCCGCAGGGCCGCGCCGATCTCCTCGTCCACCTCCGCCTCGAGGCGGGCCCGGCCCGCGTCGTCCACCGTCCCGGTCGCGGCGAGGTAGGCCGCGAAGCGCTGGAGCGGGTCCTTCCGGCCCCAGGCCTCGACCTCGGCCGCGTCGCGGTAGCGGGTCGGATCATCGCTCGAGGAGTGGGGGCCCATGCGGTAGGTCACGTGCTCGAGGAACGTGGGGCCGTCCCCGCGGCGCGCCCGTTCGGCGGCGTCGCGGACCGCCCCGACCACCGCGAGGACGTCGTTGCCGTCCACGCGGACGCCGGGCATCCCGTAGGCGCGGGCCTTGACCGCCAGCGTGGCGGAGCGCGTCTGGCGCTCCGTGGGCACGCTGATCGACCAGTGGTTGTTCTGGCAGATCAGCACCGCGGGAGCGCGCCAGCGCGCCGCGAAGGTCATCGCGGCGTGGAAGTCGGGCTGGCTCGTCGCCCCGTCGCCGAGGAACCCGAGGGCGACCGTGTCGTCGCCGCGAAGGCGGGCCGCGTGGGCCGCGCCGACCGCCTGGGGGATCTGGGGGCCGATGCAGGAGGACCAGGCCACCTGGCGCACGCTGCGCCCGGACATGTGAGACGGCATCTGCCGCCCCTTGAGCACGTCCCGTTCGTTCCCGTACGCTTGGGCCAGCCACGCGGCGAGGGGGAAGCCGCGGCACAGCATGATCCCGCCCTCCCGCAGGGCCGGGAAGACCCAGTCGCCCGGCCGGGTCGCGAAGGCGACGCCGACCGGCGTGGCCTCCTGTCCGGTGATCGTGCCGAAGAACCCCACCTTGCCCTGCCGCTGCTTGGCGAGCATCCGCTCGTCGATCCGACGGAGCAGGAGCAAGCTGCGCAGCATCGCCCGGAGCGTGTCGGCACCGAGCCCCGGATCGAGCGCTGGATCGACGCCCCCGCCCTCGAGGAGGACGCGGCGGAGGCCGAGGGCAGGGTCGTCCGCGGGGGTGGCCATGAGGGTGGGCGATGGTATCGCGGCGCCCCGGCGGGTCAACCGCGCTCGCCGGCGGCCACGTCGGCGAGCCCGCGGCGGGCGACCACGCGCAGGTATCCGAGGTTCGTCGTGCTCGCGTCGCCGACGACGACCAACCCGAGATGTCGGTCCTCCGCGACGAGCAGCAGGACCGTCCGGTGGCGGGCCTCGACGACAAGGGAGCGGAGGGGACCCGCGACCGACGCCGGCAGCAGCTCCAGACGGCGCGACAGCCGCTCCGCCTGCTCCGCGTGGTCCCGCGCGAGGGGCCACGCCCGCTCGTCGCCGTCGAAGGCGAGGATCTCCCCGTCCTCCACGCGCAGCACCGCGACCCCGCGCGCGCCCGGAAGCTGCGTCCGCAGGTCCGCGCAGCGGGCCGCCAGGGCCCCCGCGGCCGCTGCCGGCGGGGGCGCCCCCGACTCCGGCGCCGGGCGCCGGCTCGGGCGGGGCACGGCGGGCATGCGCTCGCCCTTCGGCTGGCGCTCCGCCGCCGCGCTCGCCTCGGCCGCCTCGCCGTTCGGGGGGTTCGGCCGATCCGTGGGCGCGTCGGCCGCGTCCAGCGGGTACGTGCCCGACTCGTGGGCCGGCGTTCGGGTCGAGGTCGGCCAACCGGCCTCCGGCGCCGCGACCTCGATGTCGATGCCGTCCCAGCCCCGCATCTCGGCCCAGGCCGCGTCGAGGCCTAGCGCCGCCCCCCCGCCCTCGACGACGGCCTCGACGAGGTGCCCGCGCCGCAGCCGGACGTGACCCCGGCGCCCGGCGCCGTCCTTCACCGTGGCCGCCAGGGTCGCGCCGCAGAGCTGAGCCACCGCCACGACGTCCGTGAGCCCGAGCGCGCGCCGCGCCATCAGCCCCGCCCCCGAGGCGCCGCCTCGTCGAGGCTCCGGGCCGCCTCCAGGAGCACATGCTCCGGATTGAGCGCGATGCCGACGCTGCCCCCCGGGCGGGGGCCCTCGAGGCTCTCCGGCGCGAAGCCGAAGGCGCCGGTCGCCCACGTCATCATCTCGAGGACCGCCTCGTGGACCTGCCGCACGAGCACGTCCCGCAGGGACTCGGCGTCGACGAAGGCCAGGTTGTCCAGCACCTCGGCGAGGGACCGTTCGGGCTGACGCTGGCGGGCGGCCTTGGCGACCTCCAGCTCCTCGGGGGTCAGCGCCCCCGCGCGGACCAGCATCGGCCCGAGCCCGCAGCAGCCCGGCGACGACGCCCCGGTGATCCGCCCCTCCGCCAGGTCGACGCTCCCCACCTGGTCCTCCGAGCGCAGCACGAGGGTCCCGGTCGAGCGCCCGCTCGACAGGAAGCCGAGGAGGTGCGGGAAGGGCACGTGCTCCAGGCGGCCCTCGAGCACCTTGCTGCGCGCGAGGAGCTCGAGCCGGAGCTGGGAGTCCCGGGCGAGGCCCTCGTCCTCGAAGAGCGACCGGAGGGCACCCGTGGAGACCTCCCCGAGGCGCGCGGTCTGTGGCGGGGGGTGGGAGCCCGCGCGCGCCGCGTCGGCGGCGCGATCGGCGAGGACGCCCTGGGCCCGCCGGACACGCCGGCGCAGCGAGGGGGGCAGGCTGCGCGCCGCGAGCCACGCGAAGTGGCGCTCGGCCTCCGAGAAGCGGCCGACCTGCAGGCTCCGGTCGGCGAGCAGCGCGCGAAGCGGCACGCACTCCGGCGACCGATGGACGAGCTGCTCGATCGTCTGCAGGACGGACGCGGTGGGCGCCGCGTCCGCCACGTCGACGTAGGTGCGCAGATCGTTGTCCGGGAGCACCGGCTCCGCGAGGAGCTCCACCAGATCGGCCTCGACCCCGATCTCGTCGCGCTCGAGGACGGCGCCCCGGGCGAGGATCCGCTCCGCGCGGTCTCGCTCGCCGTCCCGCAGCGCCCGACGGGCCAGGAAGACGAGGGCGCAGGGCCGGGTCCGGTCGCTGGCCAGGGCGCGGCACGCGGCGTCGGCCGCCTCCTCCTCCTGGCCGAGGGCCGCGAGGAGCCGGGCCGACAGGAGGGTGGCCGCGCCCAGGCCACGCCGCAGCGCCAGCGCCCGGTAGCCGGCCTCCGCCCGACCCACCTCGTGGAGCGCGCGGCCGATGTCCCCGGCCGCGGCGAGCTGCTCCGCCGAGAGCAGCCGGAGCGCCACGCTGGCGAGCTCGCCGAGGCTGGCCGCCTCCTCCGGAGCCCCCCGCCGGACCGTGAAGGCGGCCTCGAGGCGACCGGCGCCGAGGAGCGCCCGCGCGCACCACAGGCGGCCGATCAGCCGGAGCTGCGGATCGCCATCCAGGACGAGCACGTGGAAGTCGTCGGCCGCCGCGAGGTAGTCGCCGACGGCAGCGGCCTCCAGGCCCGCCCGGAGCGCGCTCACGCCCACCAGGCCGGGGGAGGCGGCGCCGGAGCGCCCGGCGGCGGCCGCGCCGAGGCCCTCCGCGAGGTCGACCGCGTCCTCGAGGGCCGCCGCCAGGAGCTGGCGGGACGGGTCGGCGGACGCGGGGCCGTCGGTGATGGAGCGGGAGCTCATGGCCAGGGGGCGCGCGGGAGGCGGTGGCCGGGGACGGCGAGCCGAGCGGGGCTCAACGCCCCAGCCGGGCCGTACCGGCGAGGTGCAGGACGAAGGAAGCCGGTCGGAGCTGACGCTATCTTCCGGACGCAGAAAACACAACGACAGCGGGTGGAGATCGCTCGACTGGGGACGAGAACGTGACGCAACATCTCTGGTCGGCCCGGCGGAGGCCCCAGCGCGAGCTCTCGCGGGCGGCCTCGGCCCGGGATGGCGCCGGTTGCGCCGGGAGCCGCCCTTCCCCAAGCAGGGTAGGTACGGCTGCCGCCCCGGCGCGGGCGGCGAGGAGGCGACATGGGAGACAAGCCGGTCTGTGCGGTGATGGGCGTGGGCCCAGGAAACGGAGCGGCCTTCGCGCGGCGCTTCGCGAAGGAGGGCTACGCGGTGGGCCTGATGGCCCGCAACGAGCAGTATCTAACGGAGCTAGCGTCCGAAATTGAGGGGGCCAAGCCCTTCCCGTGCGACGCGACGGACCCGGGCGCGATCGCCTCGGCCTTCGCGCGGGTGAGCACGGAGCTGGGGGACGTGGATGTGCTGCTCTACAACGCGGGCAGCGGGACCTTCGGGACCTTCGACGACGTGGACGCCGACGCCCTCGAGCGGGCGTGGAAGATCAACACGCGGGGCCTTTTTCAATCTGCCAAGGCCGTCGTGCCGGCCATGCGGGCAAAGGGCACGGGTCAGATCGTGATCACCGGCGCGACCGCTTCCCTTCGGGGTGGCGCCCGCTTCGCCGCCTTCGCGCAGGCCAAGGCGGCCCAGCGCAGCCTCGCCCAGTCCATGGCCAAGCACCTCGGCCCCGACGGGATCCACGTGAGCCTCGTGATCGTCGACGGCATGATCGACCTGCCGCGGATGCGCACGATGATGCCCGACGCGCCGCCCGAGCGGTTCCTCCAGCCCGACGCGATCGCCGACGCGGTCTGGCACCTCACTCGGCAGCATCCCTCGGCGTGGACCTTCGAGCTGGACGTCCGCCCCAACGTCGAGGCGTGGTAGGCGGGCCCTCGACGCGAGCCTCGTGCACCACGCCGCCGTCGACCGACGTCCACGCGACCGACAGGGCCGCGCGCGGGCGGGCGAGGTCGACCTCCACCACGACGTAGCCGAGGGCGGCGTCGGCGAAGACGCTCTCGGGCAGGGTGCCCGTCGGGCGGACCTCGGCGCCGGCGCCGCTCACCGCGTGGTGGACTCCACCGGCCTCGAGGTGCTGGAGGTCGTGCTCGTGGCCCGCGAGGTAGAGGTCGACGCGGTGCTCCTCCAGGATCGGGGCCAGCCACCGCTGGAGCTCCTCCGACGACCCGTGGCAGGGGCTGCCCGAGAGGACCGGATGGTGGCCGACCACGATCGTGCGGGCGGCCCGGGAGCGGCCGAGGCGGGCGCGCAGCCAGGCCGCCTCGCTGCGCGGGTCGGTCTCGGCCCGCCGAATGACGCGGTCGTCCCAGCTCGGCCCGCCCTCCGCGAGCCAGGCGGTCGTGTCGATGACGAACAGGTCGAGGCCCCCCGCCGGTCCCGGGAACGACGCGACGTACCGTCGGGCCGGCATCCTCCACCGGGGGTCGTCCTGGCTCCGGGCGATCTGGGCCTCGATGCTGCCGCGGTGATCGTGGTTGCCGAGGGCGGCGTACCACGGCACCTGCAGGCTCGGGGCGGCGTAGACGCGCTCGAAGCTGTCGTGCCAGTGAGGGTCGACGTGACCCCCGACCCCGTCGTCGTAGAAGTTGTCGCCGGTGGTGACCACGAAGTCGCAGCCCCCCCGCGCCGCGTCCTCGGCCATCGCCTCCGCGACGCATCGCTGGCCCGGCGCCCCGCGACGGCCCCAGTCGCCGAGGACCAGGAAGCGGCGGCGGTCCGGCGCTCGGGACGTCCCCACGCTGCCACGATGACACGCGCCCTTGACGCCCAGGCAACGGCGGGGACGCGAGTGGGCGCCATCGGGTCCCGTGCTAGAACGCTCGGCACACCCCATCCCTGGCCACTCGAGGAGACCGCGCACGCATGGACCTGTCCTTCACCCCCGAGCAGGAGACCTTCCGCGCCGAGGTGCGGGCCTGGATCCGGGAGGCCCTGCCGCCTCACCTGGCCGCGAAGGCCGAGGTCGACGGCAACTTCGCCCTGAGCGAGGTCATGGAGTGGCACCGCATCCTTCACGCCAGAGGATGGGTCGCGCCTCACTGGCCCAAGGAGGTGGGCGGCGCAGGCTTCGACGCCGCGAAGCGGTTCATCTTCACCGAGGAGCTCGAGAAGGCGGGGACGCCGACCCTCAGCCCCTTCGGGCTCCACATGGTGGGGCCACTCCTCATCCAGTACGGCAACGAGGAACAGAAGGCGCGGTATCTCCCGACGATCCTGAGCGGCGAGGAGGTGTGGTGCCAGGGCTACTCGGAGCCCAACGCCGGCAGCGACCTCGCCAGCCTGCGGACGAGCGCCGTGGACAAGGGCGACCATTTCCTGGTGAACGGCCAGAAGACCTGGACCACCTACGCGCAGTACGCCGACTGGATCTTCTGCCTGGTGCGTACGGACTCGAGCGCGAAGAAGCAGGAGGGCATCACCTTTCTCCTGATCGACATGACCGCGAAGGGCGTGACCGCCAAGCCGATGCTGACCAGCGGCCACACGGAGGCCTTCTGCGACACCTACTTCGACAACGTCGAGGTGCCGAAGGAGAACGTCGTCGGCCAGATCAACGAGGGCTGGACGATGGCCAAGGCCCTGCTGGGTCACGAGCGGACGCTGATCGCGGCGGTCGGCCAGTCCACGCGCTCCATCCACGGGGTCAAGCGAATCTGTGCCCACACGAGCAAGGGCGGCCGTCCCCTCCTCGAGGACCCGGCCTTCCGCGCCCGGATCGCTCGCCTCGAGGTGGACCTGGAGGCGCTCCGGATGGCGAACTACCGCTCGCTGGCGAGTGCCCAGCTCGGCCACGCGCCGGGGCCGGAGAGCTCGATCCTCAAGCTCCGGGGCTCCGAGATCCTCCAGGAGACCCTGGAGCTCGCCATGGACGCGATGGGCCACAACGCCCTCAGCTGGTTCAACGAGCCCGGCGTGGTCCCCGACCTCGAGCGCTTCGTCCCCTCCACCTTCAACTACACGCGGGCCACGACCATCTACGGCGGATCCAACGAGATTCAGAAGAACATCATCGCCAAGTACATCCTCGGGCTCCCCCAGCCCGCGAAGGCCTGACGCCGGCGAACCAAAGGACGAGCAGAGGACGATGGACTTTCAGCTCACCGATGATCAGAAGCTGATCCAGGAGACCGCGCAGACCTTCGTGAAGAACGAATCGCCGGTCGAGCGGATGCGCCGGCTCCGGGAGGACGAGCGGGGTTGGGACCCCGCGGTATGGAAGCACATGGGGGAGCTCGGCTGGCTCGGCCTCCCCTTTCCCGAGGCGCTCGGCGGCTTCGGCGGCTCGATGGTCGACGTCGGCCTCCTCCTCGAGCCCTTCGGCACCACGCTCGTCCCCGAGCCCTACCTCCCCAGCGTGATCCTCGGCGGCATGGCCGTGCTCCACGCCGGAGACGGGACCCAGCACTCGACCTACCTCGAGCCGATGATCGCGGGGGACCGCAGCCTCGCGCTCGCCTACGCCGAGCGGACGTCCCGCTACTCGCCGACCACCGTCACCACCCGCGCCGACGCCGACGGCGACGGCTACCGGCTCACGGGGGAGAAGGTGTTCGTCCTCAACGGCCACGCCGCCGAGCACCTAGTCGTGAGCGCGAGGACGGCCGGCCGCGCGGACGACCGGGACGGGATCGGACTCTTCGTCCTCGACCGGGGGACCGACGGGGTACGGGTCCAGAGCATCCGGACGATGGACGGCGGCCGGGCCGCCCTGGTCACCCTCGAGGCGGCCCGGGTCGAGCGGGCCGCTGTGCTCGGCGACCCGGCGGGCGCAGCGCCGGTCCTCGAGCGGGTGCTCGACCTGGCGGCGGCCGCGACGTGCGCCGAGGGCCTCGGGATCCTGACCGCGGTCCAAGCCATGACGGTCGACTACCTCAAGACACGCAAGCAGTTCGCGGTGCCGATCGGGCTGTTCCAGGCCCTCCAGCACCGCGCGGTGGACATGTTCGTCCAGGTGGAGCTGTGCCGGGGAACGGCGATCCTGGCCACCGCGAAGGCCGACGACGACGATCCCGTCGAGCGAGCGCGCGCGGTGAGCATCGGCAAGGCCCAGCTCGCCCAGGGGGGGTTCTTCGTCGTCGCGCAGGGGACCCAGCTCCACGGCGGGATCGGCGTCACCGACGAGCACGACATCAGCCTCTACTTCAAGCGGCTCCGGAGCCTCAACGCGCTCTTCGGCGACGAGCAGTACCACCTCGAGCGCTTCGCGAGCCTGCCCACCTTCGGCCCTTGAGAGATGCGCCGAGGGGGGTCCCCGGGCGGGGACCTGTCCTCGCTCACGCTGGTGCGATGTGCATCTTCGCGGGGCCCGGGCCCGCGGAGGCGCTCGGCGCCGCCGCCCGCGTCGACGTGGGCGGCACGAAGATCTTCGCGCGGCGGGCGTCGGAGGGCCGCCAGCTTCTCGTGTACACGATGACGGTCGCGACGCCCGAGGACGTCGCGATGATCCTCCCGGTGCCGGTGACCCCCGGCACGGGCGAGGGCGCCTTGACGCTCATCGACCTGTCGGGCGAGTCGGGGTTCCTCGCCGCTCTCGACGACCTGTTCCCGGCGACGCTGGCTGCGTTCGGCGGGACACGGGACGGCGCGGGGCGGCGCGCCTCCGCCGCCCCTGGTGGTCCACGACGTCGGGGACTACCAGGCGTCCAACGTGCCCACGGCCCGCGACTTCGACCGCCTCGACCCGCGCTTCCGCCTCTCGGATGCGGTGCGGAGCGGGCACCCGGACTACCGCGACCGGGGGTTCGCCGTCTTCAAGCTGCGGCGCCGGCTCCGCGCCGCCGACGAGATGCTCGCACGGCTGCGGGATGGGGGCCTTATCTCCGAGCAGCGCGTGGCCGAGCCCTGGTGGCGGCGGCTGTGGCCGCGCCGCCGCCCGGCGAAGCGATCGCTGCCCGCCCCACCGGACGTCGACCGACCGCCCGGTGAGCACCGTGCTCGACTACGGCCGTACGGTGTGCCGGTCGAGGCGACGAGGAACGCGCCCCAACCAGGACACCTGGCTGACGACCGGGGGCTGAATCGACGACCCGGCGCTGTCCCCCCCTCGAGCCCTCAAGGGGAGCAGGCGCCCGCCATCCGGATGCTCTGGCGCCTCGCCGCCGCCTCGCAGGCGTTGCCGTAGGTCATCCCATCGCAGCCGCACTGCGGGTCGAACACGAGAGGACAGGCCCCCGGCACGACGGTGCAGGTCCCGACCCCCCCGCAGGTCCCGATCGGGTAGTTGCAGAACTCGCTCGCCAGGCAGTCACCGTCCGAGAGGCACCCGCCCGGCGGGAGCCCCGCGTCGAAGGGACCGGCGTCGGGCCCCGCATCGAAGGGCCCGGCGTCGGGTCCCGCGTCCACGCCGAGGTCGGGGCCGGCATCCGCACCGGCGTCCACCCCGAGGTCGGGGCCCGCATCCACTCCCGCGTCCACCCCGAGGTCGGGGCCGGCGTCCGGGCCACCATCCGCGCCGAGGTCGGGGCCGGCGTCCGGGCCACCATCCGCGCCGAGGTCGGGGCCCGCGTCCCGACCGGCGTCGGGCCCGTCGGGCCCGGCATCCTCGAGCCTGCCGGCATCACGGTCCGCGCCGGCGTCCGGGCGCGCCGCGTCGACTCCCGCGTCCTCGACGCCTCCGTCCGGCGCGGAGCCCGCGTCCGGCTCCTCGGGCGCAGAGCACGCCCCGGCCAGGGCGAGGAGGAGGAAGGCGGCAGCGATCCGGGTGTGAGGGCAAGGCGAAGCCATTCCGACACCGTGGCCGGAGGCGTCCGCCACCACAAGGCCGAGGTCCAGGGGGCGCTCCGCCCCCGGGGCCCGACCGCGTCGCCGCCTGGCCGAGGACGACGGCCCGCCTTCTCGTCGGGGCACCCTTTCGTCCGCGTGGTCGTGCACTCCCCCCGGAGACGACGTACTTCCCTACGCAGGAGGCTCGAATGGACCTGCTTCATTGGGCAACGCTGGCCGCAACGCTGGTGGCGGGGATCGGCTGCGGCGGGAGCTCGACCGCCTGCGAGGGTGACGAGGACTGCCCGGCCAGCGAGCTCTGCGTCGACGGATCGTGCGTGGAGTGCAGAACCGATCTGGCCTGCGAGGGCGTGTGCGTCGACGGGTCCTGCGTGGCCTGCGAGGGGGATGGCGAGTGCGCGGGCCGCGGCGACGTGCCGATGCTCCCGGTCTGCGCCGCCGGACGGTGCGTGGAATGCCGGGAGGCGACCGACTGCGACTCGGCGGGGATCGACGAATGCCGGGACGGCATGTGCGTCCAGCGCGAGTGACCTCAGGCGCGGCGCTGCTTCGCCGCTCACGCCATGCCGCTCGCGCCGCGCGTCGGCCGCGCGTCGAACCGTGCCAGCGTCGGCCTGGGCGGTGACGGAAGAGCGCCGCTCGCGGCGGGAGCATCATCGAGCGCCGGAGAGACCTGACGACCGGTCAGAGCGGCTCGGGGACGGGGTCGCCGGCGGCCATGTGGACGGCCCGGCCGTCCGCCGCGCCGGGGTCCGGCAGGCCGGCAAGGTCATCGCTCTGCTCCCTGGCGGCCGGATCGGCCGGGCTCCCCACCTGGCCGTCGGCCGAGGACGCGCGGCCTGGCGCCGCGCTCTCGGCGTGGCCGAGCCGACCCCCGTCCTGCAGGGCAGCGGCCGGCGGGCCGTCGGAGTCGGACGGCGTCCCGTCTCCATCGCGAAGGCCCGCACCCGTGGCGGGCGCGCTCGCGTTGGACCGCGCCTCGTTCGCGCTCCTCGGCACGGGAGCGCCGATGGGTTCGACGCCCACGCCCGGCGCCGAGCGATCCCGCTCGAGGGCCCGCCGCACGTCGACGCAGCGTACCCTCGAGCCATCGTCGACGACGGCGACCAGGCTCGGCTCGCCCTCGACGGGGAGCCACGTCCCTGTCGACCCATCGACCGCCGCGCAGGCCGGGGCCGCGCGCCACAGCGCGGACGGGACGACCGGGCCCGCGCTCTCGTGAGGGGTCGGGGCCACGTCGGCCGCGTCGCCGACGCAGCCGGCGAGCAGAACGCCGGCGGCGACCAGCGTTCGCAGGGCGCCGCGGTGGGGTTCCGTCTTCTGAACCGCCGCCTCCCGCCCCGCCCGTTTCCGAGCCGCCGCCTCCCGAACCGGCGTGGTGGGCCTGCCTTCAGCCATCCGATTCCTCCGAAACCGCGCGCTCGTCCTTCAGGCCGTACGCCTTGACGAGCTGGCTCACCCGAGGGCGCTTCATCCCGAGCAGCCGAGCCGCCTGGGTGATGTTCCCCTCCGCCGCCGACAGCGCGCGGGCGATCGTGGCGCGTTCGAGCTGCTTGCGAAGCTCGTAGAGCGAGCCCTCCCGGCTGACGGCATCGAAGAACATCTCCTCGAGGTCGGGGGCCTCCCGCCCGTCCGGCTCCGCACCGTCGACGCACGGAGCGGTCGGGAGAGCGCTCGCCGCGGAGCCGTTCAGGTCCACGGCCCGCAGCACGGTCCGCCCCGAGAGCAACACCGCGGACCGGAGCACGTTCTCCAGCTCCCGGACGTTGCCCGGCCAGCCGTGGGCGGCGAGGCGGCCGACGGCATCGGGCGCCAACCGTGGCGTCTCCTCGAGCCCGTGCTCGGCGCGCAATCGCTCGAGGAGGTGCCGCGCGAGCTCCCGGATGTCGTCGCCACGCTCCCGCAGCGGCGGCAGGTCGAGCTGAAGGCCGCTGAGGCGGTAGTACAGGTCGGCTCGGAAGGCCCCATCGTCGACCATGCGAGCGAGGTCGCGGTTCGTCGCGACGACGACCCGCACGTCGACCTCGAGCGTCCGCGTGCCGCCCACCCGCTCGAACGTGCGCTCCTGCAGCACGCGGAGGAGCGCGCTCTGCGTCGCGGCGCTCAGCTCCCCCACCTCGTCGAGGAACAGCGTGCCACCGTCCGCGAGCTCGAAGCGGCCACGGCGCCGCTGATCGGCCCCCGTGAACGCGCCACGCTCGTGCCCGAACAGCTCGCTCGCCAAGAGGCTGTCCACGATCGCGCCGCAGTTCACGCGCACGAAGGGCCCTCCGGCGCGGCGCGAGAGCTCGTGGAGCGACGCCGCGACCAGCTCCTTCCCAGTCCCGCTCTCGCCGGTGATCAGCACGGTCGCGTCAACCGGCGCGACGCGCCGCACCCAGGCCCGGACCTGCGCCATCGGCCGCGAGCTCCCGACCAGGCGGCAGAGCGCGCGCCCCTCGCGGCCCTCCTCCTCCGGCGTTCGGCCCTCCCCCAACCGGCGGGCGAGCGCTGCGAGCGCCCGACCCGTCGGCCGCTCCCGAAACCCGTCCTGGAGAGCCTCCGGGATGTGGTCGAGGAACCGCGCCTCCAGGGCCTCGGCCGCGCCGAGCGCCCGCCGTGCCTCCGCCGTTCGCCCGGCCTCGAGCATCGCCTCGGCCTGCACCACCAAGGTGTCCGCCTCGAGCAGCGGGTCCGCCGCCCTCTTCGCCATGGCCACCGCATCGCGGCTGTGGTGGACCCGCTCCTCCGATGTCGTGGCCAAACGCGCTCGGGCGAGCGCCCGACGAACAGCGAAGCGGGGCTCCTTCAGGTCGCCGGCGCGCTCGAGCCAGCGCCGCGCCTCGGAGATCGCCCCGCGCCGCCGCGACCAGTCGCTCAGGAGGTGGGCTGTCAGCGCGACCGTGCGGCGATAGCCGATCGCGACGCCAATGTCGTAGGCGGCCCGGAACTCCACCTCGGCCCGCTCCGGCTCACCGGCCAGGTCCAGCCCCTCGCCGCGGACCGTGTGGATCTCGGCCCGCACCTCCGGCCGCAGGTCGTCGATCCCGCGCTCGATCAGATCGTCGAGCAGCTGCATCGCGAGGTTCGGGTGGCCGAGGGTGACGTAGAGCTCGGCGAGGTTGGTCGTGACCCGGCCGGCCATGCGCCGGTGGCCGAGCAGGCGCATCAGGCGAGCCGACGCGTGGTAGTGCCTGGCCGCCTCGCCGTATCGCCCCTCCAGCCGGTCGATCACCCCGAGGTTCTCCAGCGCGACCGCCTGGAACTTCACTGCCCCGTGGCGTCGGGCGAGGTCCACCCCCTGGGTGAGCAGGTTCCGCGCCGTGGCCAGGTCGCCCCGGGTCAGCTCGATCATCCCGAGGTTGTTGAGCGCGCGGTGCAGCGGTGGCACCAGGCCGGCCTGCTCGGCTCGGGCGCGGTTGGCTGTGAAGATCGCCTCGGCGTCGTCGAGCCGATGCTGAGCCCAGCGGACCTTGCCGAGCGTGTTGCGGGCCTCGAGTCCGAGCTCGAGGAGGCCCTGCGCCTCCGAAACCTGGGCCACCGCCTCCGCCTGCTCCGCGGCGAGGTCGTAGCTCGTCCGCTCGAGCGTGGCCTCCGCCATCTCCGCCTCGGCCCGCAGCGCGGCCGGGGCGGCGCCGGCGGCCCGGCCCAGGTCGCGCGCAGCGGCGAGGTGAACCTCGGCCTCGTCGAGCTCTCCGCTCCGCCGGAGCAGCCGCCCGAGCCGCAGTCGGTGGGCCGCCTGCTCCGGCTCCGCCTCGGCCGGGATCCGGGCGAGCTCGAGCGCCGCGCGGCGCTCCCCGAGGAGCCAGCGCAGGTCGGCGAGCGGGGCGAGCACCTCGAGGGCCCGCGGATGGGCCCTCCGCGTCCGCTCGAGCACCGCCGCCGCGGCGGCGAGCGCGTGGCGGGCGATCAAGCGCTCCGCCTCGGCGAGGGCCGCGTCCGGGGCGGCGGAAGCCGGCCGGCACCTGGGCCCGGCCGGCGGGGGCGAGAGCAGCCGGACGCTCGGGGTCGCCGCCGCCGGCCCCGGCAGCCCACCGGAGAGCAGCCGGTCGACCCGCTCGAGCAGCCCGCCGGTGCGCTCCCACACCTCCTTGGCCACCTCGCGCCGGGCCAGGTAGGCGGCGACCTCCTCCGGACCGGGGGTGGGCACCTGCAGCACCTGCGTCGCCCGGCAGCGGAGCAGTCGGCGCACCGCCGCGCTCCTCGCCTCGGGCGGAGGGAGCACCCCGAGCCACAGCGGACCGGGCGAGATATCGGACACCCGTCCCAGGCCGTCCTCCCCCAGAAGCGACGCCAGCAAGCGGGCCGTCTCGTCGTCGAGGGCCCCCAGCTCGTCGACCACGACGAGGGGCGGGGCTCGGCGCGCCGCGAGCACGTCCAGCAGCTGCCGGACGGCCTCGTAGAACCCCGCGCGGCGTTCGGCGGCCTTCTCCCACGCGTTGGAGCTGCGCTCGAGGTCACCGTCGTGCTCGAACCAGAAGCGGTGGCAGCCGGCCACGCAGGTCAGGGCCTCGAAGGGCATCGGGTCGGTGAGACCGGCCTCCCGCCAGGCGGCCACGGCGCCGACGACGATTTGCTCGAGGGGCGCGTGAGGCACGTCCGACCGCGCGCGCCCCCGCAGGGTCAGCCGTCCCTCCGCGAAGCGATCCACCAGCCACGGCAGCCCCACCTCGTCCGGCCCGTCGAGGAGGACCAGCCGAGAGCCGCGTCCCGTCGCCCGGCGCGCCGCCTCGAGCGCGCTCAGCGTCTCCGCGAACGGCTCGCCCGTCGTCAGCGTCGGCAGCGGGATCGGGTGGGAGGCCACGAGCCGTGGGCAATGCAACCGGTCTGCCGACGCCCAGTCCTCGGGTTGATCGGCCGGAAGCTGCTTTTCATCGCTGCAACGAACGGCCCCTAGTGCGTCAGCTCACGCAGCCCGCGTAAGCCTGGTTACTGTCCCCGGATGGGGAGCGGCCCTCCTTGCCTGCATGAGGAGCCCATGGGGAGCCGCCCGCGTGCCGCCCGGGGAGCCGCCCCGGGGAGCCTGAGAGGGGACGGCCTATGGGATCCGCATGGGGACGGCGAATCGGATCCGGTTGGGGACGGCGAACGGGATCCTGCCGGGGACGGCGAATCGGATCCTGACCTGGGCGCTGTGGATCTGCGCGTTCTGCGCGGGTGTGCAGGTGCCGAGTCCGGTTTCTGGGAGGTGGGAAGAGGCCAGCGGAGCCCCCGGGGAGCCGCCCCCCGGGGAGCCGCCCGATGTGGGGCCCGGGGAGCCGCCCGATGTGCGCGGCCCGGGGAGCCGCCGCCCGGGGAGCCGCCCGGGACCCGGGGAGCCGACCGATGTGCGCGGCCCGGGGAGCCGCCGCCCGGGGAGCCGCCCGATGTGCGCGGCCCGGGGAGCCGCCGCCCGGGGAGCCGCCCGATGTGCGCGAAAATACCTGCCGCCCGGCGAGCCGCACGACGAGGGGCCCGGGGCCGCCGCCCGGGGAGCCGCCCGATGTGCGCGAATATCGCCCCCTGGAGCCGCCCCCGGGGAGCCGCCCGATGTGCGCGAATATCGCCCCCGGGAGCCGCCCCCGGGGAGCCGCCCTGCCCCCGGGGAGCCGCCCGATGTGCCCCCGGGGAGCCGCCCGATGTGCGCGAATATCTGTCCGGCCGCGTCGCTCTGGGAGCCGCGGCCCGGGGAGCCGCCCGATGTGCGCGAATATCGGTCCGGCCGCGTCGCACTGGGAGCCGCCATGGGGAGCCGCCCAATGTGCGAGAGTGAGTATGCTCAGCCTGAAGCATGGCGACGGCTCGGCGGCGAGGCCGCCGCCACTTTCAGCTCGTGCTACCGAGAGGACTCGGCCACGCAAGATCTTTGGAATCTGGCACGGCCTTCGCTCTCAGCAGGCCCGTGTCCGCCCCGCGCATCGTCGTGGCCGGAGCCACCACTGCGCTCAGCCGCAGGACGACGCTCCGCAAGGCCTTCCTCGGCGCCTGGCACCCGCTTGTCCGCGACTGCTGGCTCTACTCTCTGGCGGACGCCCAGCGCCACACCCGGGTCGCCGTCCATCACTCCGTGCTCGTGGTGTCCCACCACCACACGACCGTCACGCCGCTCCACGACAACCTCCCCGAGTTCCTCCGGCGCTTCCATCGGGACCTGAGCTGCGCCCTTCACGCCTTGCTCTGCCGGGAGCGCTACGACGCTCCGCGAGAGCTCTTCGACGACCGGCAGACCCACGCGATGCGCCTCATGGACGGCTCCGCGCAGGCGCGCCACCTTGTCTACGAGCGGCTCAATCCTGTCGCTGCCGGCCTCGTCGATCGGCCCGAGCGCATGCCTCTACGGGGGCTCGACTTCGGCCTGTGGAAGGCGGGCCACATCGAGGTCGAGCGGCCCCCGGTCTACTTCGATGCCGGGCGTCCCGAGCGACTGCGGCTCGAGCTTACGCCGCCACCACTCCTGTATCGCGACCACGGAGGCGACCTCGACGCTCTGGTCTACTCGCTCGAGCGCGCTGTCGAGGACGGGGTGCGAAGTCACCGAGCTCGGCGGTCGCGTCCGGTGCTCGGTGCTCGGTGCATGCGGCGGCTGCACCCATGGAGCGAGCCGCGCACGGTGCGCGAGTCGCGGCAGGAGCGGGTGCCTACGTTCCGAGTCGGCGTAGGAGGGGCGGAGGGCAGACGCCTGAGGGTCGCTGGAGCGCGCGAGGTGCGTGGCTTCCGCGCTCGTCATCGGGAGGCGTTCCGAGAGCGTCGGCGTCCGAGCCGTAGCTCAAACGCGACGTTTCCGTTCGGGACCTACGCGGCTCGAGTCTTCCAAGGAGCCCCCACGGACGAGGAGCCGGATGAAGGCGCGTGGGTCGCGCGGGCCGGTCCCGCCCTGGACGACATCAGAGTGGAGTTGGTCTCTTCAAGTAGCGCTCGCTCCCCAGCACTGACTCTGGACACGCTCGCCCGCTCCCTGGTGGAGGACATCGAACACGCCGGAGAGCCCGAGGAGCTCTGGCACATCGAGGAGCACGACCAGGTCGGGTCGAGCAGCGCCGGCGACGACGGCGAGCGTCCGCCAGCGGTGGTCATACATCGCTTCGCGACACACCGAGCTGGGCAATCCCGCCGCCAGGTGGTCCTTCGCGACCGGCGACGTGGACGGCCCGCGGGCCGGGCCCGCCGGAAGACGGGGTCGTCCGACCCACCCGAGTGACGCAGAGGGCCCTCGAGGCCCGACTCGGCGGGGTGCGAAGGGCCCCGCGGTGCCGCGGTGCGTGC
>JBHJHB010000044.1:0-59072 GCA_050331215.1 Sandaracinaceae bacterium
GCCTGGACCCGGGCGGGCGCCCCCGGCCCGGGCCTCGAGCTCCGGGGGCGGGCCGGGGTCGCCACGCACGGGTTCGGGCGGGGGCGGCCACGCCACGCTGCCCCCGCGCCTCGCCGAGGGGCGCGACGTCCCCGGCTGCGAGGGGCAGCCGCGGTGTAGCCTCCCGCGGATGCGAGCGACCATCGCCTTCGCCGGCTACTGCGCTGTCTGCCTCCTGGCCCTGACCTGGCCGGGCTACGCCCTCCTCGGCAACCGGGTGGAGCCGTACGTCCTCGGCCTGCCGATGAGCCTCGCCTGGATCGTCGGCTGGGTGGCCTTGACGTTCCTGGTCCTGCTCGCCTTCCACGCGTCGCGCGGCCGCTCGTGAGCGCACGCGCCGCCGTCGTCCTCGCGGTCGCGGTCGCCTACCTCGGCCTCAGCCTCGGGCTGGGCCTCGCGTCGGGTCGGGGCCGGCGCGCCACCACCGACGCCTTCGTGGCCGGCGACCGGAGCCTCGGCCTGGTCGTGATGTACTTCATCACCGGCGCGACCGTGTTCAGCGCCTTCGCCTTCCTGGGCCTCCCGGGGCGGGCCTACGCGGAGGGGGCGGCGTCCTTCTACATCCTCGCCTACGGCGCCCTCGGCTTCGTGCCCTTCTACTTCCTCGGCCCGCGGGCGGCGCGCCTCGGCCGCTCCCGGGGCTTCGTCACGCAGGCGGAGATGCTCGCCGACCGCTTCTGCTCCCGGAGCCTGGCGGGGGTCATGGCGCTGGTCAGCGTCGTCGCCTTCGTCCCCTACCTCGCCCTCCAGATGAAGGGGGCGGGCCTGGTCCTGGCCGCGGTGACCGACGGGTTCCTCCCCGAAGCGGCCGGGGCGGCGCTGGTCTACGGCGTGGTCCTCGCCTACGTGCTGGCGAGCGGCGTCCTCGGGGTCGGGTGGACCAACACGTTCCAGGGCGTGTTCATGATCGGGCTCGCGTGGGGCCTGGGTCTCTACCTCCCACAGGTGCTCCACGGCGGGGTGGAGCCGATGTTTCGGCGGATCGCGGACGCCCACCCCGAGCTCCTCCTCGCCCCCGGCCTCACGCGGCAGGGGGAGCCCTGGGGCTGGGGCGAGTACAGCTCTGCGGTCGTGGTCTCGATCATCGGGTTCAGCGCCTGGCCCCACCTGTTCATGAAGGCCTTCACCGCGCGGGACCTCGGCACGCTCCGATGGACCGTCGTTCTGTACCCGACCTTCCAGATCTTCCTCGTGCCGCTCTTCCTCATCGGCTTCAGCGGCGTGCTCTTCGCGCCCGCGCCGGCGACCGAGGACCAGATCCTGCCTCACCTGCTGATGCACCTCGACCTCCACCCGGTCCTCGTCGGCCTCTTCTGCGCCGGCGCCCTCGCGGCCTCGATGTCGAGCGGGGACGCGATGGTCCACGCCGCGGCGGCGATCGCGATCCGCGATGGAGGCGTGGCTGCGCTGCGCCTGAAGCTCCGGCCCGAGGTGGAGCTCCGGTCGATCCGGGTTGCGGTGGTCGTCCTCATGCTCACGGCGTACGCGGTCGCGCTCGCCTACCGAGGCTCCCTGGTGCAGCTGCTGCTGAGCACCTACGGGGCCGTCGTTCAGTTCATGCCCGGCCTGATCGCCGGCCTCGCGTGGCGGCGCGCCCACGGCCCCGCCGTCCTCTCGGGGCTCGTCGCGGGCAGCGCCCTGACCACGCTCTTCGTGCTGAGCCCGGATCTGCGCCCGTGGCCGGTCCACGCGGGCCTCTATGGCGTGGTGCTCAACGTCGCGATCCTGGTGGGCGGGAGCCTGCGAGCTCCACCCGACCCGGCGGCCGACGCCTTCCTCCGGGAGGCGGCGGGCGAGCTCGAGGGCAAGCCGGGATGACTCCCGCCGCGCCGCCCGGCGACCCGCGTGGGCCGCGGAGCTGGTGCGGTGTGATCGGTCCTGGCCGTCGACCCCAACCTGTGCTTGCCTGCCCGGCCGACCTGCCTTCGGAGGCCTCCCCGATGCTCGACCGAGCCCGCTTCCTTGTCGTCCCCGCGACCCTCGCCCTCCCATTCCTCGTCGCCTGCGGCGGCACGACCGGCCCGAGCGCCGACATGGGCTCGGCGCCCGATGACGGGCCCGAGATCCCCGAGGTCGACCTCGGCCCGGGCGAGGAGCCCGACGTGTGCGAGCAGGAGGGCTTGCCCCGCGCGGCCTTCCGGGCCGGGGCCGGCACCGTGTTCGGGGAGGTCGCCGGGGATTTCACGGTCCGGACCCTCGAGGGACCGTGGCAGCTGTCGGAGTCCTTCAGCGGGTGCGAGAGCTACGTGTTCATCACGTACATCCCGGACCTGCGCCAGAGCCCGATCGGCCCGTGGCAGGGCGATGAGATGTGGGACACCTACCCGGACGACCTCTTCCGCATCGGCCCGCGCAACGTCCGGTACTTCTTCAGCTCCTTCGAGGCCTCGGAGGTCCGGCGCCGCGAGCGCATGGAGGCGATGCGGGACAACGTCGCCGAGGGCCTCGAGGTGTTCGTCGACGACGAGGAGGACCGGGCGTTCTGGCGCGAGCGCTTCCACTACGTGACGGATCGGGTCACGGAGATCGAGGGGAGCGTCGGCGCGATGGTGGACAGCTACTTCGCCTACCTCGGCACCGAGGAGGCGCTGACCGACCTCGGGGACCGCGGCGTGGTGCAGGCGCCCTTGCCCTTCGCCTTCGGGATCGACCGGGAGCAGCGCTTCGACGCGGGCGGAAGCCTCAGCCCGGTGGTGGGGGCGACCCTCGAGATGGGGATGGCCGCGTACTTCGGGCACTTCTACAACGCGAAGGCCGAGCTGGCGGAGCGCCTCGCGGCCGAGGAGGCGACCACCACCGTGGTGCCGCTGCTGGAGGACACGGTGACGGACCGGGTCTTCGTCGAGGCCGTCACCCTCCCGGACGCTGCCACCATGGCGGCCTTCGACACCCTCGAGGTGGAGGTCGAGGTCGAGTGCACGGCCCGGAGCCCCTTCGAGTGCTCCGAGTGGGACCGCATCGCTCGCGTCGAGGTGTGCCTCGCCGCCGAGTGCGCCGAGCGGCGCGAGGTCGTCCGCTGGATCACGCCCTACTGGCGACGGGGCCGTCGCCACTGGTCGATCGACGCCACGCCGATGCTCGGGCTCCTGCTCGAGGGTGGAGAGCGGACGTTCCGGATCGAGATGGGGCCGAGCTGGGAGCGGGCGACCCCGCGGCGGGCCCGCATCGCCCTCCGCCTGGGCGACCGGGACCGCGAGCAGAAGCCCGTGGCCACCGTGCCCGCCTTCGGCGGCGGCCGCTTCGACGAGACCTACAACGACCGGGAGCCCGTCGCGTTCACGCCGCCCGCGGACGCCGGGCGCGTCGAGCTGGTGGTGATCCTCAGCGGTCACGGCGACGACGACGTCTCGAGGTGCGCCGAGTGGTGCGACCATCGGCACGAGTTCGCGGTGAACGACGCCCCCCTCGACCGGATCGCGCACGGCGGCGAGGTGGGGACGACGGCCGGCTGCGCGCTGCGCGCCGACGAGGGGATCCCCCCGGGGCAGTGGGGCAACTGGGCCCCCGAGCGGGCCTTCTGGTGCCCGGGCCTCCCCGTGGACGCGATCCGGATCGACATCACCGACCGCGTGACCCTCGGCCAGGAGAACACCCTGACCTACGCGGGGGGGGTCGGCCCGAGCAGCACGCCGGGCGGGGGCAACATCAGCCTGAGCAGCTACCTGGTGTACTACCGCTGAGGACGCGTCCCCCTGCCCCCGCAGCACCCGCTCGCTACGGCTCCGTGATCGTCAGCACGCGGTTCGCCTCCACGTCGTTCAGCCCGGTCCGTTCGCCGCTCGGCCACCTCACTTCGACCTCGTCGACCCGCTCCACGCCATCGCCGAGGCCGACGTGGGCGACGCGTTCGCTCTGGCCGAGGTAGTGCGTCACGGACCCCATCTCCCGCACCTGGGGGCGTCCCCGGGGCGTGACGCGGACCCGGATCCGCGCGCCCAGGCCCTCCGGCACGCCGCCGTCCGCCACGAGCGCGACCCGCAACCAGCTACGCTGGCTGGCCCCGTCGTTGCGGTAGAGGAGGGGCCGGCTCGCATGGACCGCGATCAGCACGTCCTGGGCGCCGTCCCGATCGTAGTCGACGACGACCACCCCTCGGCCGTCCTCCCGGTCCCCCACGCCGAGCTCCCGCCCGACCTCGGCCATCCGGCCGCTGCCGCCGTTCAGGAAGAGGAGGCTCCGGTCCTCGTTCCACGGGTCCTCCGCCTCGGAGGCGTCGTCGATGAACCCGTTGGTCTGGTAGAGGTCGAGGTCTCCGTCGTGGTCGAGGTCGAACAGGACGGTCCCCCACCCCCAGCCGCCCATCCGAACGCCCGCCGCGTCGGTGCCGTTCGCGAAGACCCGCCCGCCCTCGTTGCGGTAGAGGACGTTGCCGCTGAAGCCCCAGGCGCAAGGGCGGTCGCCGCAGATCTGCCGCGTGTCGCCGATCGAGGTGACGAACCAGTCGAGGTCGCCGTCGCCGTCGAGGTCGCCGACCGTCGAGCCCATGCCGTTGTCGTCCAGGCCGACCCCCGCTGCCTCGTCGGCCTCCTCGAAGGTGCCATCGCCCCGGTTCCAGAAGAGCTGCGTGTGGCCGAAGTCCTGGACGACCAGAAGATCGGACCACCCGTCGTCGTCGAGGTCGGTGAACGCGCTGGCGAAGCTCACGACATCGCAGACGCGGCCGCTCCAGCAGTCCGCGGCGACCCGGTCGAGGCCCGCCGCGGCGGTCACGTCCTCGAAGGTCCCCGGCCCGTCGGCTCCCCGGTTGCGCAGGAGGCGGACGTGAGGCGTCCGGTCGGTCCCTTGGGCGACCCACTCGTTGACGTGCAGGTCCGGCCAGCCGTCCCGGTCGTAGTCGCCGACCGCGACGCTCGTCCCGCCGTGAGGCGCGTCGCTGCCGATCGCGGCCCCGCGCGCCACCGCCTCCTCGCGGAACCGGCCGTCCGGCTGCTGCACGAAGAGCAGGTGACCGTGGACCGGCGCGCCGTCCGGCGTGATGGTCGTCACGTAGAGGTCGAGGTCTCCGTCCCGGTCGATGTCGACGAACGCGGCCCCGTTGGTCGCGACGTCCCGCGCGTCGTCGAGGTGGACGGCGCCCGTGACGTCCTCGAAGGTGCCGTCCCCGCGGTTGCGGTAGAGGAGGCCGGGGCCGTCCAGGCGCGTGAAGTAGAGGTCCGGCCAGCCATCCCCGTCGACATCCCCCACGGCCACGCCGCCCGAGGCGTGCACGGGGTGGCAGCTCCCGTAGATGTCGAAGGCGCAGCCTCCGTCGCCCGCGTACTGCCGGTGGGTGAGCCCAGCCTCGGCGCCGACCTCCTCGAAGGCCACCGACACGGGCATCGGCGCCCGGTCCGGTGCGGCCAGGTCGGGCCCCCTCGCGCCCTCGTCGCGGGGCGGCGCGGCTCGGCCCGCGTCGGCCGGCGCGTCGTTCGCGCCGCACCCCCCGAGGGCGCCGAGGCACCCAGCCACGAGGCACCCAGCCACGAGGCACCGAGCCACGAGGCACCGAGCCGCGAGGCACCGAGCCGCGAGGCACCATGCGGAGAGGAGTCGGGCCGCGAACGCGGGGACCATGCGCTGGCACATGAAGGGACCACCCACCGTACCACTCCAGGGTGGACGCCATCGGAGGCCCGGTCCACGCTGCGCTCGCGATGCTCGCCGGGCGCGCGACCCTGAAAGGGAAGGGTCGACCGCGACGTACCTCCATCGACGATGCGCGACGACGACGACGACCACGAGCACTCCCTCCTGTTCGGCTACGGCTTCTGGCTCCTGGGGTTCCTGGGCCTCCACCGCTTCTACTTCGGCCGGCGCCTCACCGGGATCCTCTGGTTCTTCACGGCGGGCCTGCTCGGCATCGGGTGGGTGATCGACCTGTTCCTGATGCCGAGCCTCGCCGCGTCGGCCAAGGGTCGCTACCGCGGCGGCCCCTTCGACTACAACATCGCATGGCTCCTCTGGGTGTTCCTCGGCGTGTTCGGCGTCCACCGGATGTACCTCCGGCGCTGGATCACCGGGGTGATCTGGCTCCTCACGGGAGGGCTGTTCGGCCTCGGCTACCTCTACGACCTCCTCACCCTCAACGAGCAGGTGAGCCTGGCGAACGAGGAGGCCAGGGACCCCCTCGATTGGTGACCTCGGCGACCGCCCAGGGGGGCCTGTGGATATCCCCAACGATCTGGGGATATCCGCCCGAGGTTCCTCACGCGAGACACCCGAGCCAGCCCAGCTGTGGATAACTCGGCCCTCACGGGCCCGATCCGGGCCGAGGAGCGGGGTGGATGCCGAGGTCGGGATCGCGCCAGGGCGAAGAAGGGTCGGTCGTTTTCCCCTTGACCTGTGGATAACCCGGCCCCGCGCTGGCTCCTCGCCCGGTACGCCAGCGCGGCTACCCGCGCTCCCCGCGCTCGTCCCACGCTGCCGCGAGGCGACGGAACCCCTCCTCGAGAGAGACGCGAGGCGCCCACGCGAGGTCCCGCTTGGCCGCGCGGATGTCGAAGTGGTGGGCGGTGCCGAGCTGCTCCACCACGAAGCGGGTGAGCGGGGGCTCGCGCTGCAGGCCGATCGCGCCGTAGGCGCCCTCGAGGGCGGCCCCCAGGCGGCGTGCCAGCGGCATCGGCAGCGATACGAGACGCGGCTCGAGGCCCGCCGCCCGGCAGATCGCCAACAGGATGTCGCGCAGGGGACGGGGCTCGCCGTTGGTGATGAAGTACGCCTGTCCGGCGCAGGCGGCGCCGGAGGACAGGCGGTCGAGGGCCGCCACGTGGGCGTCGGCCGCGTTGTCGACGTAGGTGGTGTCGACCTCGTTCCCGCCCCCTCCGGGGAGGGCCAGCACGCCCGCCCGGGCCCGGGCGAGGATCCGTGGCACGAGGTGCGGATCGCCCGGGCCCCACACCAGGTGCGGGCGCAGGGCCACCGTGCGGAGCCCCGCCCCGTCCGCGGACAGGACGAGCCGCTCGGCTGCGGTCTTCGAGAGCGGGTAGGGGCTCCCGAAGCGCTCGGCGTACGGCGCCGCCTCGTCGACGGCGGCGAGGTCCTGACCGCGGTGCACGACGCTCGGCGTGCTGGTGTAGACGAGGCGCTCGACCCCGGCCTGGCGACAGGCGGCGACCACGTGCGCGGTGCCGCTGACGTTGGCGCGCCAGTAGTCCTCGAAGGGCCCCCACACGCCCGCCTTGGCCGCCGTGTGCACGACGGCGTCCTGGTCGGCCACCGCGCGCCGAACGGCCGCCGGGTCCCCGAGGTCGCCGCGGTGGTGGCGCACCCCGAGGCGCGCGAGCGCCGGGTGGCGGCCCCGGCTGAAGCTCTCGACGCGATCGCCTCGCTCGACCAGGCGGCGGACGATGGCGCCCCCGAGGAAGCCCCCCCCGCCGGGCACGAGGACCCTCACCGCGCCCGGGCCGCCCAGGCCGCGAGCTCCTCGCGGCGGATCTTCGCGTTGTGGCGCACGTCGACGGGGAAGCCCGGGTGGATCAGGAAGCGCTCGATGCCCCGGGTCGCCTCGTGGCGCTCCGCCCGCGCCCGGAGCTCCCGCAGCAGCCCCGCGTGCTCCCGCTTGGCCACGCCCTCCTCGAGCTCGAGGCAGACCCCTGGCCGAGGGCCGGGCAGGCGGACCAGCGCGCTCCGGTGCACCGCCGGGTGGGCGTTGAACACCCCCTCGCAGGGCGCCGTGTAGTAGGTGCGCCGCGCCGTCTCCACGCGCTGGCCCTTTCGGCCGCAGAACCACAGGCGGCCGCCGCCGTCGAGGTAGCCGAGGTCGCCCATGCGGTGGGCGAAGCCGGACCCCTCCTCATCGCGGATCTTCGCGAGGCCGGTCGGCTCCGGCTCGTCGAAGTACTCGCGGGTCGCCATCGGCCCGCGGACCACGATCTCGCCGATCTCCCCCGCGGGGAGCACCGTGGCGTCCCTCCAGCGCGGGATCGGTCCGTCCTCGACCGCGACGATCCGCACCTCGGCCTCCGGCACCGGGTAGCCCACGCACACCCCCCCGCCCTCGGCGGTGCGGGCGGCGGTCTCGTCGAGGACCTCCCGGCTCTCGATCGTCGCCACCGGCAAGCACTCGGTGGCGCCGTAGGGGGTCGCGACGACGCCGTCCTCCGGCATGAGCTGGCGCATCCGGGCCAGGACCTCGGCGCCGACGGGCGCGCCGGCGCTGATCACCCGCCGCAGCGACGGCAGCCGGACGCCGCGCCGGACCCCGTAGCGCGAGAGCGCGTTCACGAGCGCGGGGGAGCCGAACATCGTGGTCACCCCGAAGTCCTCGATCGCCTGGACGAGCCGATCGCCGCGGGCTCTGGCGGGGCGCGTCGGGTCCATGTCCGGGATGACCGTGGTCATGCCGAGGGCGGGGTCGAACAGCGCGAACAGCGGGAAGGTCGGCAGGTCGACCTCCCCGGGCCGGATCCCGTACATCGCCCGGATCGCCTCCACCTGGGCGAGGAACGTCCCGTGGGTGTACACGGCGCCCTTCGGCGGACCCGTGCTGCCGCTGGTGAACAGGATGGCCGCGGGATCGTCGAGCCGGGTGGCGCTGAGCGCCGGGCCGTGCCCCCGGCCGCGCCGCTCGACCTCCCCGAGGGTCGGGCCGCCCCAGGGGGCGATCGGGCCCACGGTGATCAGCGTGCGTACGGACGCGCGACCCCAGCGGAGCGCGAGGCGGGCGGCGTGGGCGGCGCCGACGCCGATGAACGCCTCGGGCCGCGCCCGGGCCAGGCACTCGCCGACCCGCCGCAGCCCGATCCCCGGGTCGATCATGACCGGCACCGCGCCGGCCTTGAAGAGCCCGAACACGAGGGCGAACAGCTCGAGGCTCGGCCGGACCATCAGGGCGGTGCGGGTGCCCCGCCCCACCCCGGAGCGCCCGAGGCCGTGGGCGATGCGGTCGCTCGCCTCGTCGAGCTGACGGTAGGTGTAGTGGACGTAGCGCACCCGGCCGCGCCGGTCGGTCCCGGCCGGCGCGTGGATCGCCGGGGCGTACGGTCTCTCCCGGGCGACCCTCGGGAGGTGGGCGGCGACGTTGGTGACAGGAGGGTCTCCGGTCACCTCGGCCGGGACGCTGGCCCCGGTCACGCGGCCGGCTCCCGCGGAGCGCTCTCGGCCAGGAACCGCTCGATCCGCGCGAGGGCGTCCGGCCCCCGATCCTCGAGGACGTAGTGGCCCGCGTCGGGGTAGCGCTCGACCTCGGCGTGCGGGAGCAGCTCGATCCACCGCTCGAGGAACGCCTGGCCGAACACGAAGTCGCGCTCGCCCCAGAGGAGAAGCGTCGGGGTGCTGCCGAAGCGCGCGAGGCGCTCCTCGGTCTGGCGGACCAGGCCATAGGCGGGGTCCTCGGGGCCCAGCGGGACGTCCTCGACGAAGCGGAGGGTCGCGAGCCGGCGGCGGGGCGAGTCGTAGGGCGCGAGGTAGGCGCGCCGGACGTCCCGTGGCATCGGACGGGTCACGCAGAACCGGGCCGCGCCACGGGCGAAGGCGTTGGCGCGGAGCACGAGCAGGGCGCCGAGGCCGGTCCGGGTCAGCCGCAGCGTCCAGGGGAAGGGCGTTCCGTCGGGGAGGCGGAACGCCGCGGTGTTCATCAGCACCAGCCGGCGCACCCGCGTGGGGTCCCGGGCCGCCCAGGCCATGCCGATCATCCCGCCCCAGTCGTGGGCGATCAGCGTGAGCGGGAGCTGGATGGCCGCGCGCTCGACCAGGGCCTCGAGGTCGTCGACCCGGCGCTGGAGCGTGTAGCGGTACGCGTCGTCGTCCGGCCGGTCGCTCCGCCCCATCCCCATGTGGTCCGGCACCACGCAGCGGTAGCGGTCCCGCAGCCCGAGCACGAGGTTCCGGTAGTAGAAGGACCACGTCGGGTTGCCGTGGAGCATGAGGAGGGTCTCGCCCTCCCCCTCGTCGAGGTAGTGGAGCCGCAGCCTCCCCGGCAGGCTGATCGTCTGGCCGGCGAAGGGGTAGAGCCGCTCGGGCACCGTCCTCACCAGAGCACCTCGGCCATCGAGCAGTTCAGCCCGCTCCCGATGCCCATCAGCGCGACCCGGTCGCCCGGCCGCACCCTCCCGTCGGCCACGGCCTTGGACAGCGTGATCGGGACCGCCGCGGGCCCGACGTTGCCGTGCTCGGGGTAGATCACCGGGACCCGGGAGAGCGACAGGCCGCGCGCGCGCGCCAGCGACTCCGTGTGCACCTTGCTCACCTGGTGGAGGACCGCGACGTCCAGCGCCTCCGCGCTCCAGCCGAGCTCCTCCTCCGCCTCCCGCCACGTCCGCGCGGCGAGCTCCAGCCCGGCCGTGAGCAGGCCCCGGGTGTCGGTCTCCATCCAGTCGGTCTGGCCGCGGCAGAGGTCGTTGTGGACCGTCGAGGCCAGGCTGACCGACCCGCGGTAGGCGTGCCCCGCCGCGTGCCCGCGGCGGACGACGACCGCGGCCGCCGCACCCGAGCCGAGCGGGAGCGTGGCCAGGTGGTGGCGCAGGGGCTCGGGGGAGCTGTCCGCGGCGGCGAGCCGGCCGAGCGTGCGCTCGACGATCGAGCGGCTGTCCTCGCCGTCGACGATCAGTGCTGCGTCGACCTGGCCCCGCTCGATCATCGTCGCGGCGAGGTCGAGCCCGTTCAGGAAGCCGAGGCAGGCGTTGCTCAGGTCGAAGTTCAGGCACCGGGCGCTCAGCCCGAGGCGTCGATGCACCAGGCACGCGGTCGAGGGCTCGACGTAGTCGCGGCACACGCTCGTGTTGATCAGCACCCCGATCCGGTCCGGGGGCACGTCGGCCGCGGCGAGGGCCCGCTCGGCGGCCAGGGACGCGGCCTCGCTCGGGGCCGTCCCCCGGGGCCAGAAACGCCGCGCCTCGATCCCGCTGAGGGCGGCCAGCGTGCCCGGCAACAGCCCGAGGCGGGGGAGGTGCGCCGCGAGGCGGCCCGCGAGCTCGGCGGTGCTCACCCGCTCCGGCGGGTCCGCGTGGGCGATCGAGGCGACCGCGACGTCCGTGAAACGCACCGGGCGGAGATCGCAGGGGGTGGGGGTGACGTCAAGGGCGGCGCAAAGCCGAGCGGTTGACCGTAACGACGCCCCGTCCTAGCCGTCTAGACGAGCGCCATGACCTCCCGCCACCTGCTCCTCGTCTCGCTCTTCGCCGGCCTTCTGGTCGCCGCCTGCGGTGTCTCCGGGGTCTCCGGCCAGCCCTCGGCCCGCTCGTCCTCGGGCTCGGAGCGCGAGTACGCCGACCGCTGGGTCGACCCGCCCGTCGGTCAGGCCGTGAGCCTCACCGAGGAGGAGCACCGGGAGCGGTTGACCGCGGCCGAGTTCCACATCCTCCGGGAGGAGGGGACCGAGCACGCGTTCAGCGGGCGCTGGCACGACCACCACGGCGAGGGCACCTACCGCTGCGCGGCGTGCGGGGCGCCGCTGTTCTCGAGCGCGGACAAGTTCGACTCGGGCACGGGCTGGCCGAGCTACACGCGCCCGGTCGAGAGCGGCAGGGTGCGGGACGTGGCGGACCGGAGCTTCGGCATGGTCCGGACCGAGGTGGAGTGCGCGCGCTGCGGCAGCCACCTCGGGCACGTGTTCCGCGACGGGCCCGCGCCGACCGGCCTGCGCTACTGCATCAACAGCCGGTCGCTCGACTTCGACGCCGACTGACGCACCCGGGCCGGGCCAGGGCACGGGCCGCGGGCCGCTGCCCGAGCCAAGCTAGCGCCGGATCGACCGGACCACGCTCGGTGGCAGCGGCACCAGGTTCCCATCCCGGCCCACGCAGACGAGCTGCAGGAGGCCCTGAACGAGGAGCTTGTCGTCGGTCTCGCGGTGAGCGTCCTGATGGAAGAGGGCGCGGTAGGCGCTCTCCATCTCCACCGCGGAGCGGATCACGAGCCGATCGCCAAAGCGGGCGCCCTCCCGGTAGGTGAGCTCGACCTTGTAGACGACGAAGCCCGTCCCCTCCTCGTCGTAGAGCCGCTTGAGCTCCGACGGGCCCAGGAGATGCTCCCGGGCGCGCTCGAAGTACTTCAGGTAGTTGGCGTGATACACGAGGCCCGAGAAGTCGGTGTCCTCGTAGTAGATCTGCACGATGTGCTCGCTGGGGTTCTCCTGGCTCACGTCGGGGCTCCGATCCTGTCAGGCTGGGGGCTGAAGGGACCGGCGCGGACGCCGATCCGTCCGTCGAGGGAGGTCCCTCGCCCGGTATGAAAAGAATGCAGGCCTCACTAAAAAGTGCGGGCAGGGCAGATACCTCGAAGGAGGAAGCGTGGCTGTAACTTGGTGGCGTTCTTGTTGCATGCGTAGCCCGTCAAGGATGCCCTCATCGACGCCCGCCCGAGCCCTGGGGCTCGCCCTGGCGCTCCTCGGATCCGTCGTGATCCTCGGAGCCTGCGGGCCGCGGCTCACCCTGCCGGACTTCGGTGCGGACCGGCGGGACGGGAGCGTCAACGGCGGCCTTGACGGGAGCGTCGATCAGGGGCGTCGGGAGGGTGTCGACCTGGGCCCGCCGCCCTCGGCGCTCGTCGAGTGCGAGTTCGGGGAGACGGTCCACGGCCTGGCGACGCGCGGCAGCAGCACGGCCGGCCTGTTCGACGTGATCAACCTCGGCGACGGCTTCGTCTGGGTGGTCCTCGCCGAGCGGAACGGGGCCGAGGTGCGCTGGCTGCGCCTCACCACCGGGGACCCGGAGAGCGAGAGCTTCGACTCGAGCTTCAGCGTCCGCTCCGTCGCGGTGACCGGGGGCGGCGTCGACACCGACCCGTGGATCAGCGCCGTCGAGAGCCGGGATGGCCGGCCGACGGTGGTCGCGGGGCGCCCGTTCTCCGTCGACTTCGAGGGGCTGATGAACCCGGCGGACACGGGCACGGTCGACCAGGGAGGCCTGGTCGACTCGGTCCGCACCGAGGACGGGCAGCTCCTGTTCTTCACGGTCCAGCCCCGGGAGGGGGCCCCCCGGCCGTTCCGGCTCCTCTCGCTCCGGGCCACCGCCTTCGGGCTGGGGCAGGACGAGGCCGAGCCGACGACGGTGGCCGAGGACGTCGGGGCCTTCCGTGCCCGTCGCTCCTCGCGTGGCGGGGCCTGGGTGACCGTGGTCGGCGACGCCGGCGAGGACGGGTTCCAGCTCATGCGGTACGCGGCGGACGGGGGCCGCACCTTCAACGCCACGGTCGCCGCCGACCGGGTCAGCGGCGCCCCGGCGGTCGCGACCCTCGGCGCCGACGACGACCGTCTGGTGGTAGGCTTCACGGAGCTCACGGCGGGCGTCGTTCCCCGGGTCACCGTCGCGCGCCTTCGCCTCCAGGGGTCGTCGACGGCCGACATCGAGCGGACCGCCCAGCTGACCCCGAGCGGCGCGGCGCGCGGCACCGACATCGACCTCGCGCCCCTCGAGTCGTTCCAGGTCGCGGTGTACCGCGAGTTCGAGGAGGGCGACGACACGGGCCGGATCCGCCTGATGGGTCTCCTCAACGGCGCGTTCGACGACGAGGGCGAGCCGCTGTTCGGCCCCCTCGACGTGTACGCCTCCGCCTCCACGCAGGGCGCGCCGGTCCGCGTGACGCTCAACCGCAACGGCAGCGGCTGGGTGATCTGGGCGGACATCGAGGGCACGCAGTCCTTCCTGCGGGCGCGCGAGCTCTGCTGCGGCGAGGACAACTGCGAGGGGGCGCTGTGAGCCGCGGTCCTGGCGCGCTCCGCTCCGGCGCCTGCTCCGCCCGGGCCCACGGCCCGGCGAGCCGCCGCGCGCTGGCGTCCGCCGCGCTCGCGGGGCTCCTGGTCGCGTGCAGCGGCCGGCCGATGCCCCCGCCGCGCGACTTCGGGAGCCCGGCCCGGGACCAGGGCCCGCGGGACGGGGGCGGCGACGGGCCGGACATGGGTCAGCGCGACTTCGGGCCGCCGCCGGACCTCGGCCCCGACTTCGGCGTGCGCACGAGCTTCGAGGGCTGGGGCGCCGGGGTGCCCGAGGTCTGCGAGGCCGTGAACCCGGACCTCGGCGTCGGGCCCCTGCCCTGCGCGAGCCCCGAGGAGTGCCCGAACGGGGGCGCGGGCTTCGTGTGCATCGCCGGCGGGTGCGAGGGGCGCTACTGCGAGCCCGCGGGCATCGACTGCGAGGGCCGTCCGGAGATCTGCGGCGACGACGCCACGTGCCAGGACGGGGTGTGCACGCCGTCCTTCGGGGTGGGGGACTGCGCCGACCCGCGCGCCTGCCCCCGGGACCACTTCTGCCAGATCGAAGAGGGCTCGGGCCTCGGCGCGTGCCGCGACCGCCGCCTGCCCTGCGAGGACGCCGGCGGCTGCCCGACCACCCACCAGTGCCTTCTCCGGATCAACGCCGGCCACGCGTGGTGCGTCCCGACGATGTTCGAGTGCACGATCGGGGGTGACGACTGCCAGGAGGGCGAGTGCCTCCAGGTCGACCCCGACGAGCCCCCGCTCTGCTACCCGGCGGAGGGCGACTGCGACGCCCACGCCGACTGCACGGGCCCCGGGGAGCGCTGCGGCGTGAACGTCGAGACCGGCCGTCGGGAGTGCAACCTCTTCGGCCCCTGCACCTCGAGCGACCAGTGCGCCGAGGGCTTCGCCTGCACCGACGTCCACCAGGTGCAGCCCCTCGGCCCTCGCGTCTGCCATCCCATCCCGAGCGACGAGCCGGGCAGCATCGAGTGCGAGACCGACCTCGAGTGCGCCGACAATCAGCTCTGCTTCGCCCTCGACGACGACGACAACGACGGCGCCGTCTGCGTCTGCTTCAACCCGGAGACGTCCGGCCTGATCGATTGCGCCGAGCTGTGAGCGAGGCTCCGCCCCCTCCCATCCGCTGAGGAACCCATGACCGCCCTTCTGCAACCCCGGCCCCGACTCTCGACCGCGAGCTCCCTCGCGCTGGCGCTGTGCGTCGGCGCGGCGGGGCTCGCCGGCTGCTCGGTCGACCCGAACGCGCTGCCTGCCGCCGAGGCGCCGGTGAACGTGGACCACAGCGAGATCGAGGAGATGTCGCCGGAGGTCCTCTACCCGTGCTTCGACTACGACCACGACGGCTTCGGGCGCAACTGCGAGCGAGGGCCGGACTGCGACGACCGGGATCCCCTCCGGGCGACGGAGTGCGGGGTGGTGCGCGCGAACGAGGGCCCGGAGTGCGAGGATGGCGAGGAGCAGGGCTGCTACGTGATGCAGAGCGCGGGGCGGGACGCCGTGCACTGCGGCGCCGGGACCCGGGTGTGCCGCGGGGGCCTCTGGGACTACTGCACCATCGAGGAGGAGTTCGAGGTCCGGACGGCGGAGCTGGCGTCACGGACCGGGCCCCAGGGCTGTGATCCGTGCGACCGGGCGTGCGCCCGGACCGAGGACGATCCCGACGACAGCGACCTGACCCCCGAGAACAGCGAGGGGGTCACCTTCGACGCGGGCCGCGACGGGATCACTCTCGAGGAGGGCAGCGGAGCGATGGACGTCGACTCCGACGGCGACGGGGTCTTCGACCGCTTCGACGCCTTCCCCATGGACCCGACCATGGACGGGTTCACCGAGAACGGAATCCTCTTCCACGTCCTCCCCTTCGGCGGAGCCACCCGCTTCAGCGACGTCGATCTCACGATCACCCTCAACACGGCGGACATCTTCTTCCTGATGGACACCACGGGGTCCATGCAGGGCGAGATCAACAACCTCCGCACCGACCTGACGTCCGGGAGCTTCGTCCTCAATCCCCAGCGGTGCGGCCTTCCGTCGGCGACGTCCGGGGACTGGCTCGCGTCCTACTACCCGGTCGAGGCCGACGTCAGCGGCACGCCGGATTTCACGCGGATGGAGTCGACGATCAACTACGACTGGGGGAGCGGCGGTCCGGACGATCTGAGCGGCACGTCGGTGTGGCGCACCAACGACTTCTCCATCAAGTGGGAGAAGACGTTCACGGTGACCTCGGGCACGGTGGACTACCTGGTCCGGGTGACCACCGATGACGGCGTCCGTGTCCGCGTCGACGGCGTCCTGGTGATCAACGAGTGGCGTGACCGGGGCCCGGAGACCGACGAGGCCACCGTGACCGGGGGCCCGGGCGACCACACCGTCGTCATCGAGTACTACGAGGACGGGGGCGGCGCGCTCGCCCGGGCGAGCGTCCAGCCGGTGGCCCCGCCCGAGTTCCAGGGGCTCGTCGGCGCCATCCGTTGCGAGATCCCGGACATCGCGTTCGGCGTCGGCTACTACGACGACTTCCCGATCGACAGCTACGGCTACTCCCAGGGCGACGGGCAGTGCAACAACCCGACCCTCGGGACCGTGCACGACCTGCCCTTCCACATGCTCCTCCCCGAGACGACCGTGGAGACCCCGTCGGGGCTCGCCGCGGTCACCGGCGCCATCGGGAACCTGAGCGCCCACTGCGGGGTGGACACCCCCGAGTCCCTGGTCCCCGCGCTCTGGGCGATCTCGAGCGGCGGCGGCATCCCCGATGCGCGGGTGGGTCGCTACCCCGCGCCGCCCGTCGAGCGGGAGCCGCTGGTCCCCGGCGGGCTGATCTACGGCGCCCCCGTCATCTACGGGGGGGCGGTGCCCGGGGTCGACTTCGACCTCGGCGACGTCAGCCAGCCCGGCTTCCGCTCCTCGCAGTCGACCACCGAGGGCGCGGACAACTCCGAGGGGGGCGCCTGCAACGCGACGACCGAGGGCGACCACACCTACAGCATCACGGTCACGCGCCGGGCCTCCTACACGATCCACCTCGACACCGACTACTCGGGCTCCCTCGCGCTGCGCAATACGAGCCGTGGCCTGATCGAGTGCGATCCGAGCGCGCCCACGGTCGACGCCGAGATCGTCCGCACCCTCGACCCGGGCGAGTACCTCGTGATCGTGGACGGGCAGTTCGGTGACAGCGGGAGCTACCAGCTCGCCGTCGGCGAGACGATGGGCGAGACCTACGACAACCCGTACATCCTCGGCGACCTGACCGACCGGCTCCGGATCATCACGGGCAACACGGACCCGCGGGCGGACGACGTCTCCCACCTTCCGTCCTGGGGCGGCAACTCGAGCCGCGCCGAGGACATCTTCTTCCGCTTCACGCTGACCGACCGCACGCAGTTCTTCGCGGCGGTCGAGAACCCCGGGTTCAACAGCATCCTGCGGCTCTGGGACGACGCCGGGAACCTGCTCTACTCGGTGAACGGGGAGTGGTACCGCTCCCACCTCGCCCAGGTGCTCGAGCCCGGCGAGTACACCGTCATGCTCGAGGGCTCGGGCAACGAGGACGGCAACTACAACCTCGTGATCGGCGAGTGGCAGGAGACCGCGAACTACCTGACCCCGCCCTCGCCCGGCTGCGCCGAGCCCGGCCAGTTCGGCTACCCGTGCTTCCGGGAAGGCACCATCCCGATCATCATCGCCTTCACCGACGCGGAGACCCACAACGCGCCGGACGCGCGCAACCGCTACTGGTTCCCGGCCCCGGCGTACCCCGACGCCCTCTACACGCTGGGCCAGACGCAGGCCCGCTTCATCGGGATCCACTCGGGCAGCGACCCCCGGGTGCGCTGCAACACGCCGTGCCTCGAGTGGTCCTACCGCACGGACTGCGACACCGAGACGTACTGCGCGGAGTTCGGGCCGAGCGAGACCACCTGCGTCGACGTGACGCAGTGCGCGGAGTTCGGGCCGCCGCCCCGGATCTGCACCGACGAGACGGTGTGCACGATGTACGACCGGGTCGAGAACTGCTGGGACCAGCGCGTGTGCCGGCAGTCGGTGTGCTGGTACGAGCGCCGGTGCCGGTGGGAGGACGTCTGCACGGCGACCGACGTGGTCACCACCTGCCGCGACGGCGACCGGCCGTGCCTCCGCACCGAGACCGTGCAGGACTGCACCACCACCACGCCCTGCATCCGGACCGACACGCGTCAGGTCAACTGCCGTAGCCGGCGCGACCAGTGCATCACCCAGGGCGACACGACGTGCACCACCGACTACGCGCGGAGCATGGACCACCTGCGCGACATCGGCATCGCCCTCGGCTCGGTGGACTCGAGCGGCTCGCCCTTCGTCTACCAGATCAACTCGGACGGCTCCGGGCTGTCCCAGGCGGTGGTCAACGCGGTCAACGAGCTCGCCAACAACTCCCGCCTCGACGTGACGCTGCGCGTGAACGACAACCCGGCCACCCCGGGGATCGACGAGAGTCTGTTCGTCGACAGCATCGCCACCGTCAGCACACCGGCGAACCCCAGCGACCCGCCCCTCGAGAGCACCTACCGGTGCCTCCAGACCCACGCGACGTGGTTCGAGGACTGCCTGCCGGGCACCGACGTGAGGTTCTCGATCGGCTTCCGAAACGACTTCGTCGTGCCGCTGCTGAACGACCAGTTCTTCACCTTCACGATCGACGTCCTCGGGGACGGGACCTTCCCGCTCACCGAGCCCGTGACCGTCGAGGTCGTGGTCCCCGGCGACGCCGGGTTCCCGAACGACGGCTGGTACGAGGTGGAGTACGACTCCACCGAGTACTGCGTCGGCAACGAGCGGCCCGAGTGGTCGAGCCTCGAGTGGAACGCCACGCTCGCGAGCGACACCAGCATCCGCTGGGACATCAAGGTGGCGAACACCCAGGCGGAGCTGGACGCCGCCTCTGCCACGAGCATCACGACCCCGCCCACGGTGTCGCCGCTCGACCTCACCGGCCTGATCGACACCGGGCGCTCCTGGCTGCGCCTCCGGGCCAACCTGATCGGCTCCTCGGACCGCTCGACGGCGCCGGTGCTGCACGACTTCGCGATGCAGTACATCTGTCAGCCGCAGGAGTAGCGCAGCAGGAGCCCCGCTCCCTCAGCGTCCGGCCAGCACGAGGTACCCGGCGCAAAGCGCGCCGAGGTACGTCAGGCTGACGGGCACCGCCGCCATCGCCCGCGCCGGCCAGGGCCGCGCGGCGACCTGGCGGAACGCGTACACCGTGGCGGGGCCGAGGAGCGCCTCGGCCGGCAGCACGTACACCGCGACGTGAGCCACGGTCCACACGCCGCGCGCGTGCCAGAGGGGGATCGCCCAGAGCGTGGCCTCGCTCGCCGCGAAGATCGCCAGGCCGATCACCGCCGCGGCCGGGTAGGCGGCCGCCGGCCGGCCGAGCGTGCTCGCGACGCGCTCCGCTCCCCGGACGGTCAGGAACAGCGGGATGACCCAGAGGCCCGCCATGGAGGCGCTGACCGGGCCGATCCTCGGCCCCCCGTCGGCCGGGAACACCAGCGTCCCGAGCGCGCGGGCGAGGAAGAAGTCCGGCAGCACCTGGCACACGCTGAGGGGCAGGAGGAACGTCCACAGCACCCACCAGGCCGGGTAGCCCCACGCCCGGGCCGCCCACGGGAGCGCCACGTTGTAGGCGACGACCAACCCCGCGATGCGCAGGCCGCTCGGCACCGGTGCCGGCACCCACAACGCGAGAGCGGCGGCGGCGCCGAACAGCCCGTGGAAGGCGACGAGATCGCGGGCCTCGTGGTCCACCGGCGCTGCCCCCTCGCCGATCCCTGTGGCGTCCCTGGGCATCCGAGGCCGTCACTGTTACCACGGGGACGTCGGGCCTCGGCTCGATGCGGGAGGTCGCGATGGATGGCGAGCGCGACGGTCCTCGGCGCCCCTTCCCCCGGCTCCGGCGGCTGCGCCAGAGCGTGCGGAACGCGGCGGAGATCGTGCGCTACGGGCGCCTGACCACCCCGCACCGCACGCCCTTCGAGGTGATCGCCACGGGCCGGGTCTTCCGCCTTCGGCGCTACCGCAGCGTCGAGACGGAGGAAGCCCCTTCGACCGGCCGGCCGCTCCTGCTGGTGCCGCCCCTGATGGTGACGAGCGAGGTCTACGACATGGCCCCGGAGCTGAGCGCCGTCAGCTACCTGCTGGGCCAGGGGGTCCTCGTGTTCACGGTGGACTTCGGCGCGCCGTAGCGCGTCGAGGGGGGGATGGGCCGAACCCACGACGACCACGTGCGGGCCGTGAACCTCGCGATCGACCGGGTTCGCGAGGTCACGGGGCAGGACGTGCACCTCGCTGGCTACTCCCAGGGCGGGATCTTCTGCTACCAGGCGGCCGCGTTCCGGCGCTCCGAGGGCGTGGCCTCGATCATCACCTTCGGCAGCCCCGTCGACATCCACCGCAACATCCCCCTGCCGCTCGGCGACCGGCTGACCGACGCCGTGCTCGACGGCCTCCGCCGGCTCCTGGAGGCGCCGATCCAGAAGGCGGAGGGCATCCCGGGCATCCTGACGAGCATCGGCTTCAAGCTGGTGAGCCCCCGCCAGGAGGTGACCCAGCTCGTCGACTTCCTGCGGAAGCTCCACGACCGGCCGGCGCTCGAGAAGCGGGAGACGCGGCGGCGGTTCCTGGCCGGCGAGGGCTTCGTGGCGTGGCCGGGACCCGCGCTCCGCACGTTCATCGACGAGTTCATCGTCGCCAACCGCCTCGCCTCGGGCGGCTTCGTGATCGACGGGCGCACGGTGAGCCTCGCCGACGTGACCTGCCCGATTCTCCTGTTCGTGGGCGCCAACGACGAGATCGCCCGCCCCGCCTCGGTGCGCGCGATCCGGGACGTCGCGTACCGCGCACCCATCCACGAGGTGGTGGTTCGTTCGGGGCACCTCGGCCTCGTGGTCGGCAGCCGCGCCCTCGAGCGGAGCTGGCCGTCGGTGGTGAAGTGGCTGCGCTGGCAGGCGGGCGAGACCGGGATGCCGGAGATCCTCACCGACGCGGGCGATGGGGGCAGCCCCCCGGCCGAGGAAGGGGACCTCGGCGTGTCCGACGTGGTCGAGGTCGCCCAGGACGCGCTCGAGGACCTGTGGACGCGCGTGGGGCGCTGGGGCGAGGACTTGACCCAGGTCGTCGAGGCCCTTCGGTGGCAGCTCCCCCGCCTCGCCCGCCTCCGCCGCATCCGTGCCGAGACGCGGGTCAGCATGGGCCAGATGCTCGCGGAGCAGGCCGAGCGGATCCCGGACGCCACCTTCTTCCTGTGGCGCGGGCGCGCCTTCAGCTACGCCGACGCGGATCGGCGGGTCAGCAACATCGTCCGGGGCCTCCTCGCGCAGGGGATCGAGCCCGGCGACCGGGTCGGGGTGTTGATGGACCCGCGCCCGACCTACCTGTCGACCGTCGCCGCCCTCAACCGTCTGGGCGCCGTCGCGGTCCTGCTCGGCCCCGACTCCACGCGGATCCGCCTCGAGCGGGCCCTCAGGACGGGGCAGGTGTCGGCGCTGATCGCCGACCCCGTCAACGCCGAGCGCGCGCGCCGTGCCTTCGGCGGCGAGGTGCTGATCCTCGGGGGACCCTTCGGCGAGCGGCGCGCGCTGCCGGACGGCGTGACCGACCTCGAGGCGATCGACCCGGACAAGGTCCAGGTGCCAGCCTGGTACGAGCCCAACCCGGGGCGAGCGCGGGACCTCGCCCTGGTGATCTTCACCGCCGGCCGCGGCGACGAGCCGCGGGCGGCGCGCGTGACGCATCGGCGCTGGGCGTTCAGCGCCTACGGAGCCGCCGCGACGGCCACGCTCGACCCGACCGACACGGTGTACTGCGTGCTGCCCTTGCACCACGCGGCGGGGATCCTCGTGGCGGTGGGCGGGGCCATGGTCGGCGGCGCCCGCCTGGCGCTCGCGCCCCGCTTCGCGCCCGAGCACTTCTGGAGCGAGGCGCGCCGCTATGGCGCGACGGTCGTGTTCTACGCGGGCGAGCTCTGCCGGCCCCTGGTCGACGCGGCGCCCGACCCCGGCGATCAGCACCACCCGGTGCGCCTCTTCGCGGGGAGCGGGATGCGGGCCGACGTGTGGGAGCGGCTCCAGCACCGCTTCGGGGTCGGCGTCCTCGAGTTCTACGCGGCCACGGAGGGCAACGCGGTCCTCGTGAACGCGAGCGGGAAGAAGGTCGGATCGCTGGGTCAGCCGCTCCCGGGCGCGACCGACATGTCGCTGGTGGCCTACGACGTCGCGGCCGGGGCCTTCGTGCGCGACGAGCTCGGCCAGATTCGCCGATCGGGGGTCGACGAGCCGGGCCTCCTGATCGCCCGCGTCGACGCCGGCCACCCCCTCGCCGGCTTCGACGGCTACCTCGACCATGGACGGGACCAGGAGCGCCTGATCGAGAACGTGTTCGAGCGGGGTGACCGCTGGTTCGTCACCGGCGACCTCCTGCGGCAGGACGCCGACGGCGACTACCACTTCGTCGACCGGCTGGCGGACGTGGTCCTCACGCGCGAAGGGCCCGTGTTCACCCGGGCGGTCGAGGACGCGCTCTACCGCCTGGCCGAGGTGAAGCTCGTCGTGGTCTACGGCGTCGGCGAGCCCGCCGAAGCGCGGGTGGTCGCGAGCGTGGTCCCGCGCAGCGCCGACCTCGACGTGGACGGGTTCAGCGCGCGCGTGGCCGAGCTCCTGCGCGCGCCGCAGCGCCCGGACGTGCTTCGGGTGGTCGACACCGTCCCGCTGACGGACGGCTACCGCCCCCTGAAGCGCCCCCTCGCGGAGCGGGGCATCGACCTCGCCGAGCCCGGCGCCCGCTGGTACCGGTGGGCCGGCGACCGGTACGTCCCCTGGACGGCGGAGGAGCCCCAGAGCGACGGAGCGGGGGCCCGCCCCTAGCCCGAAACGCGGGCCTGCAGCCCCTGCTCGGCCGAGGCCGGAGCGAGGTCTAGAAGCTCGCGCCCCAGTCGAAGCTCAGCATGTTCAGGCGGAGGCTGTTCGTGCGCCAGTACCAGGTGTGGCCGAGCTGGAGGTAGCTCGACCCGGCCGTCAGGGCTCCCTGGCGGTCGTAGAACCAGCGCAGGGAGAGGCGGATCTGGTGGGCGTCGAGCGCCTCGAGGTCGCTGTCGGCGGTGCGGAACTCGGGGTCCCGGTTGTTGCCGTCGAAGCGAGGGGTCCAGAAGAAGGGCGCGCTCTGCGTATGGAACCGGTACGCGCCCCGGATCCAGAGGTCGCCGAGGTGCTGGGTCACCACGGCCTCGGCCGTGTGGGACATGACGTCGAAGCTGTCGAGGTAGAGCCGGTAGTCCGCCGCCACCACGGTGCGGGTGGCGGGGATGAGCTGGCGGATCTCGCCGCGGAGCGCGTGCCGGATACGCCGGTCCGGCCACCGGTCCTGGACCCGGCCACCGTCCGCGCGGGGCACCGAGTTCCACGTGGTCTCGAGGCGCCCGACCTGCACCGTGAGCCCGTAGGAGCCGTACACGACCGTCGTGGGGCTCAGCAGCTGGGACAGGCCCACGTTCGCGCTCGTCGTGAGGCGGTGGGCGAACCCGAGGTCGATGCCGTTGTGGTCGATCGGGTCGAAGGTGTCGAAGACGACGTCGAGGCTCGCGCGGAGCGTCGCGTTGTCGTCGGCGAGCTCCCGCACGTAGGCCCCGCCGAGGAAGCCGCTCCAGAACGGCTCCTCGAGGTGGGTCCCGTAGCGGAGCTGCCAGGTCTGGTCCTCGCCGTCCTCGATCGAGGTGGTGATGTCGACGCCGCCCGCCTCGTTGAGGAGCGACGCCCGGCTCACCGCGTCGAGGGCGTCGGTGGACGCGGCGCTGACGATGTCGATCGGGATGGTGACCTGGTGGTCGATCGTCTCGCTCTGGCGCAGGCCGAAGTAGAGCATCGGCTGGAAGATGAAAGCCTCCTCCGAGCCTCGTTCCCACGGGTCGTCCGCGGCCTGGGACTGCAGGCCCCGGCCCTCCTGATCGAAGATCGCGACCCGGAACCCGATCTGCTCGAGGGCCCAGCTCATCCCGCCGCCGCCCTCCTCGATCACCGGGTCCGCGGCGGCGGGCGCCGCATGCGGCGGTGGGGGCACGTCGCCCGGGTCCAGCGTCGCGGGGGCTGCCGTCGCGACGGCTAGCGCGGCCCCCTCGTGGCCGGCCCGGTCGAGGGCAGGCGCGTCGAGCGCGGCCTGCTCGTGGCCGGGCCCCGGGTCGATGGCCTGGGCGGCCAGGGGCGCCGGCGCGGCCAGGGCGACGAGCCCTGCCACGTGCGCCGCCCAGCCGCCGGGGCGGCAGCGGTCAGTTGCCACAGGCGCAGCCGCCGCCGGCCGGGGTCCCGTCGCCTCCCTGGGCACCTTCCCGCGCGAGGTGGAGCTTGCGCAGGGAGCGAGCCTCGAGGCGATCCGCCGCTGGGTCCATCGCCGGGTCGGCGACCAGCTCCCGCTGGTAGCGGGGCACGATGGCGCACCCGGCGCCCAGGCCAAGGCTCGAGGCTACGATCAGCGCGAGGGCCAAGAGCGGACCCAGGGTCGCGAGCTTCCGTCCCACGTTCACCATCGACTCCCGTCTTCGCCTCCCCCGGACGGATGCTAGCAGCCGACTCCCCGGGCTCAACGCGGCCGGCCGCCGCCCGGGGGCGGCCGCGGCGGGTCCGAGGATCCGCCGCAGCCCGCCGAGGCCGTCGATCCGATGAGGGACGCGGTCTCCGGGGGTCCCGATGAACGCGTCGTTCCTCGGGACCCCGAGGCGCCGGCTGAGGGCCACCCGGCCTGCTCGCCGTGAGCACCGGCTCCGGCGCGGATCGGCCCTAGACTGCGTGCGATGGTCGGCTCCCGCCCCTCCGCTCCCTGGTCC
The DNA here is from genome assembly GCA_050331215.1 of Sandaracinaceae bacterium. Classification (GTDB taxonomy): domain Bacteria; phylum Myxococcota_A; class Polyangia; order Polyangiales; family Sandaracinaceae; genus JBHJHB01. The sequence continues at coordinate 24,528 of JBHJHB010000044.1, forward strand.
ATGATCGCGTCGGGCCTGCTCACCGTCGTGGCCCTGTTCGGCTTCGTGTGGACCTTCCTCGACCCGGACCTCCTCGACCTCGGGGGTTGGGTCAGCCCGGCCGGCCTGTGCTTGTTCGCGGCGGTGGCCGGCGGGTTCTGGTTCCTCTACGCCGCGGCGCGCCACCGCCCAGCGAGCTGAGGGCGACGGGGGCCGGGGAGGCCGCTCGTGCTGGGCCTCTCGGCCGCCGCGGGGCGTCGTCACCGTACGCTGCGTGCTGACCCGAGCCTGCGCGAGCCTCGGGCCGCCGGGCTCCGCCTGCGAATGGCGGGCCCCGCCCGCGGGTCGGCAGCGACGGGCGGGAGCTGGAGCCGGCTCAGCCCGGCTCCTCGGCCGGCGCCTCCGGTGCGGTGTCCGGTGCGGCGTCCGGTGCGGCGCCCCCCGGCCTCCGGCGCCCCTGGCTCCGCCGGCGGACGCGCATGTTGACGAGCTCGACGAACAGGGCGAAGCCCATCGCCGCGTAGATGTAGCCCTTGGAGACGTGCTGGTGGAACCCCTCGGCCACCAGCAGCACCCCGATCAAGAGCATGAAGCTCAGCGCGAGGACCTTCATCGATGGGTGCCGGTTGACCCACTCGCCGATCACGTTGGCGAAGAAGAGCATCATCAGCACGGCGAGCATGATCGCGAGGACCATCACCGGGACGTGGTTCGACATCCCCACCGCGGTGACCACGGAGTCGAGGCTGAAGATGATGTCCATGATCGCGATCTGGACGACCACCATCCACAGGACGGCCCGCCGACGCGGGAAGCCGTCCTCGTCCTCGTCTTCGTCGCCAACCTCGAGCTTCTCGTAGATTTCGTGGGCGCTCTTGCCGATCAGGAATAGCCCCCCGACCAGCACGATCAGGTCCCGCCCGCTGAACTGCTGGCCGAAGATCAGCGGCGTGACGGGCGTCGTCAGGCGCATGACCCAGCTCAGGCCGAGGAGCAGCAGGATCCGCGTGCCCATCGCGCCGAGGAGCCCGAGCCGGTAGGCGATCGGCCGCTCGTCCTTCGGCAGCCGATCGGTGAGGATCGCGATGAAGACCAGGTTGTCGATCCCGAGGACGATCTCGAGCAGGGTCAGCGTGAGGAGGGCGACCCAAGCCTCCGGATCCATGAGCAGTTCGAGCACGTGCGGCCTCGGTCGTGAGCCTCGGGCAGGCCAGAGCCTTCCCCGCTTCGGCCCGGCAGCGCAAGACGCGCATCGAGCTCGCGCTTCGTTCGGCGGAGGCGGCGGGATACCCTGCGCGCGGCCATGCAGGATAACCATCCTCGCCCCCGATGCGCGCCCGACCTGGCCGCCGGTCCTCCCGCTCGACGCTGATGCGCCTGCTCTTCGTCCGCCACGGGGAGATGCGCGTGCGCCCGTCCGAGGCGCGCGACCTCGCCACGATCCAGCGGCTCGTCAACCAGGAGCTCGAGGACGGCCTGAGCGACCGGGGCCGCGAGCAGGCCGCCATGGTCGCGCTCACGCTGCGAGCCCACCCGGTGGCCGCGATCTACAGCTCCACCATGCTGCGCGCCCGGGAGACCGCTGCCGTCTCCGCCGCGGCGCTACGCCTCGAGGTCACCCACCTCGACGAGCTGCGGGAGCTCCGGCCCGGCCGCCTTCCTGACGGCAGCCCGTCCGCCCGCTTCGCCAGGCGCGTTTTGGCCGCGCCCCTTCCCCTCGCCCTGCAGCGCTTCCTCGTCGGCCCGACCCTGATCCGCGCCTACTACCGCTCCTGGCGCCGCGGCGAGACCATCGGGGGCGAGACGCCGGCGGAGCTTCGCATGAGGACCGAGAGCGCGATCGGCCGGATCCGGGCCGAGCAGCCCGACGCCGGGCGGGTCGCGGTGTTCGCCCACGGCTTCCTGATCCGGACCCTCGTGAGGGACCTCGCGAGCGGCTGGGAGGCCCGGGCCGCCCTCGCCCGTCGGGTCCGGCTGCCGAACGGCTCGATCACCGAGCTCGACGTCTACCCGGAGGGCCTTCGGCTGATCCGCTTCGCCGACGCGAGGCACCTGCGGGGCCGGTAGACCCGCCGTCGCCGTCGCTCAGAACATCCCGCTCGACGCGACCATGTCGATGATGTCGGTCTGGTCGAGCCCGGTATCTCCGCTCCACCTTCGGTCCGCGTCGGTCAGGGTCTGCCCGGTCCGGGTGACCATCTCCTTCGTGCGGTCCCCCGGGGTCTCCTGGAGCCCCGCCATCGCGCGCTCGTTTTGGGCCTCCCGCAGCGTCTCGTAGACCAGCTTGTCCAGGGCCTCGCGGATCGCGGGCCGGAAGAGGCGCTCGACGAAGTCGTTGCGGGCGCTCAGCACGGCGAGGGGCTCCGCGGCGCGGGGCTCCTTGCGGGCCCACCCCTTCATCAGGTGCTCGTACGTGCGCAGGCAGAGGTAAGCGTCGTCCAGCAGGCCGAACAGACCCTGGGAGTCATCGAGGAGGTCGTGCTCGTCCTCGAAGTAGCCGACCATGACCTGGAGGAGGCTGACCGCGAAGGGGCCCTGGGGCCCGTCGGCGAGCGTCGCGAGCACCTCGAGGGGATGGGTGCTGATCGCCACGTAGCCTCGGACCTGGTCCCAGAGCGGCGTGACCCGCTCCTCGACGTGCTCCGGGTCGTGCTTCTCCAGCCAGGCCCGAATGCGCGCCTCGACCCGCCGCGCGGCCTCCTCCTCCTCCACCGCGCGCTCGATCTGCCGCCGGATCGCCTCGGCGCGCTCCAGGGGTCGATCGACCGGCGTGGCCCGGTACTTCGTCGGTCGGATCTCCTTGCCCGTCATGGCGATACCTCCACCGGTGCGCGAGCGGGTCGCGGGCGTCGCGTCCGAGATAGTCGCGGGGATCGTGGAGGCAAACAAGCGGCCGTCAGCCGTCCTCGATGCCGAGCTGCGCCTGTGCCCGGCGCTGAGGCGCAGACCGCGCGCGTCGACCTGCTCGCGGGAGAGCCGCCGCGCGCCCCGCGAGGGCGCCGTTCCGGAGGCGGATCCGGCGCGTTTGGAGAGAGACCTGCTCGCCGTGGAGGTCAGCGAGGGGGGCGCCGCCCCGCTGTCGGGCCGCGATCAGGCATCGCGGGGACCCGGAGGGCCGAGCGGCAGCCGGCGGGGGCCGGGCTCAAGGCTCGATGATGTCGGTGCTCTCCCCCGGCTGGGGAATGGGCAGGCTCCTCGAGTCGACCAGTGTCTCGTTGCCCTCGTAGCGGACATCCTGACGGAGGAGCTGGAGGGGGTAGTCGGGTTCATCGAGGCAGACCCCGATCGGGTGACCGCGGACGACACCGGTGGCCAGTCGAACCTCACCATCCCGAGCGATCTGGACCGCGCATAGCTCGGCGTCGGCGAGCACGAAGCGCCGCAGCTCGACCGCTGCCGAGTCGTAGCTACCGAGATTGACACCCGCGGGCTCGCCGTCGCATTCGGGAAGGCACGCTGCTGCCAGCGTCTCTCGGATGATCACGTCTTCGGCATCGAGCGCCCCAGCGCTCGCGGTGACCCCGAGGCTGTGATTCCCCTCGACAAGGGCGCGCTTGATCTCGACCTGAGCGCCGAGCTCAACCCTCATGCCGAGGCCCTCCGCGCCATCGGCCCGGTGAGGGAGGGTGCCTCGAATCACGATGTCCTCGAGCACTGCATCCGCCCCGGGAGAGCTCACGAAGACGCCGACGTCATGGTTGCGCTCAAGTAGGCCGCGGTAGAGCTCGACCCGACCGCCGAGCTCGACGCCGAGACCTCGTCCGCTGCTCTGGTCGCTCTCCTCGGGAAGGGTGTCGCGGATGGCGACGTCTTCGAGGAAGGCCCCGGCGCCCTCGCCCCCGATGAACGCACTGACCTCCCGGTTGCGCTCGAGCAGCCCCCGGCGGAGCTCTACCCGGGCACCGTCCTGCACGCCCACGCCTCGTCCCCCCCTGCCGTCGCGGGCCTGGGGCAGGGTGTGCCTCACCACGAGGCTCTCGAAGTGCCCCTCCGTGCCCGCGCCGGACACGAGCGCGCCATGGAGCCGGTTGCGACCGAGAAGCCCCCGGCGGAGCGTTACCTGCGCGCCACCGCCTACGAAGAGCCCGTCGCCGTGCTGGCCGTCGCTCTCCCGGGATAGGGTGTCGCGGACGACGAGATCCTCGAGGGTCCCGGTCCCGTCGACGTCGACGGCCACCCCGGTCTCCAGGTTGCGTTCGACGAGGCCGCGGCGGAGGGTCACTCGTGCGCCGAGCACCACGTTCAAGCCCCGGCCTCCGGTCCCGTCGCTGGCCTCGGCGAGCGTATCGCAGATCACGACGTCCTCGATGAGCGCATCGGCCCCACCGCCGCCCACGAAGATGCCGACGTCGCGATTGCGCTCAAGCAAGGCACGGCGGAGGACGACCCTCGGCCCGAACTGAACGCCGAGCCCCCGCCCGAACATGTCGTCGCTCTCCCGCGGCATCGTGTCACGGACGACGAGGTCCTCGAGCCGAGCCTCCGACCCCGGGTCGAGGACACTCACCCCGCCCTCGCGGTTCCGTTCGAGGACCGCGCGTCGGAGGTCGACGCCCGCGCCGGCCCGCACGTCCAGACCCCGGCCGAACTCCCCCCCGGCGGAGCTGCGCGTGTCCTGGATCACGAGGGAGTGGGCCCGCAGCGCGGCCCCGAGCTCCGCCTGCACCGCGGCGCGGGGCTCTCCGGTCACCTCGCGTACGCGCAGCCCCTCCAGGAGCACCTCCTCGCCCGCGTTGTGCAGGTGCACGCCCCCGACCTCGGCCGGCCCGACGGTGACGTCCTCGATCCGGATGGCCGAGGAGTGGTGGCGGATGTCGAGGACGGCCGACGTCGGGGTCCCTTCGGACGAGGTCAGCTGCGTGTCGCGCACGCACCGCCCACGCAGGGACACGCCGTCGGGCCAGACCCGGTCGACCCGGTAGATCCCTCGCCCGAGGACTACGGTGTCGCCCGAGCCGGCGGCGTCCAGGCCGTCGGCCAGTCTTCGGAACGGCGCGCCCGCGCTGCCGACGCCCCCCACCGCCGCCGTCTCGTCCACGAACCAGAGAGCGCTCGGCTCGAGGTCGCTGACGTCGGCGAAGGCTCCTTCGCCGCATGCCCGCCCGATCGGTGCACAGCCCTGCTCCCCCAGGAAGTGCGCCTCGCCGTCCGGGCAGGCGAGGGCGCCTGCCTCCGGGTAGGGGTCGCAGGTGGTGACCCCGCGTTGGGTCACCGTGCGCCAGCCGTCGGGGCACCCCCAGTCGGGGGGAGGATCGCCCTCCAGCCACGGGATGTCCGGTGGCGCGATCGTCGGCACTCCGTCGTGGAGCCACGGGATGCGCGGCGCCTCGGGGGCGGGGATGACGCCCTGATCCGGGCCCGCGCATGGGGCCCCGTCGGGGCATGGCCCCGGCCCGCACGCGCCCACGGCGGCGAGGAGAGCCATGGCGGGGACCCGGCTCACGACAGCCCCTGCACGTCGGGGTGGTGCTTCAGCGCGTAGCGCAGCTTCACCTCGCCGCGGCCGTGCGCCGGTACCTCGAGGCGCCAGCGGACGATCCCATCCGGGTCCGGCTCCGCGGGCGGCTCGATCGCGCGGGTGTCCACCTCGATCTGGACCTTGTCGATCTCCGACACGGGGACCCGCTCGGCGACCTCGACGGTGAGGGGCCGCGGCCCGAGGTTGCTGAGGCGGTCGACGACGGTCCGCCGGACGCCGCGCCAGCTCGACAGGAGCCCGCGCTCGATCGCCTCCTCCTCTACCTGCCGATGGACCCGGAGGCTTCCCTCCGGGCCCCAGCCGAGCTCGAACGTCTCCCCGGGCGCCACGTAGAGGATCGACGTGCGGCCGGTGAAGCCGGAGCTCCGGATCAGGTCGACCGGGCCGGCGAGCAGCGGGTGCTCGCCGCGGTGCACCTGGGTGGTCCGCAGCACGACGGCCTCGGCGAGCTCGGGCATGGAGACCAGCTGGCGGTCCGCGTCGGTCTCCGCTCCGAACAGGGGCACCCGATGGGGGCGGCCGTCGCTCGGGATGCTCGCGCGTCCCTTCGCCCGCAGCTCGAGCACGTCGCCTCCATCGTCGATGCCCGGCACCTCGGGGGACCCGGCCGACCCGGCCACGCCGGTCCGCTCGATGCGCTGCTCGCGACGCTCGACGTGGACCTGCTCGGCCCGCCGCTGGATCGCGAGGCGGTCGGTCGAGAGCTCCGGTGGGCTCGCGCCGAGGGACGCGCGCTCCGTCGAGAGCCGCACCTCGACGTCGTCCCAGTCCTCGCCCGTGTTCTGCCAGATGCAGCCCTCGGCCTGCCACGTCAGGTGGCCGGCGTCGCTCAAGGTCGCCCGGTGGGCGGGGCGCCAGCACGCCCCCGGCACGACGTAGCTGACCTCGACGGTCCGCGGGCCATCGCCGTCGACCGCGACTTCGAGGTGGCAGGCCAGGCGGTGGCTCGGGCGGCGCAGGCTCTCGAGGTGGGCCAGGCGCCGGCGAAGCTCGGCGACGTCACGCTCGATCCGCCGGCTCAGCCGTCGCTCGCCCTCTTCGGCGGTCCTGCGCCGCTCGGCGAGCTCCCGGAGGGAGCGGGACCACGCCGCGGGGTCGGTCCGGGCCCATGCGGTGTCCTCGACGATCTCGCCCACGAGCAGCGAGGCGGAGGCGTGGGTCAGCCGCACCTGCTCGTCGGCGCGCCAGCGCTCCATCGCGAGGCGCCTCAGCTCGTCCAGCGCGGCCTCGATGGCGACCTGGAGCCCCCGGATCCGGGGCTCGCGGGCCTCCGGGTCGAGGATGCGCGCTCGGCGCGCGCTGAGCGCGCGGATGCTCCCTTCGCCCTCGACCACCACGCCCCGGAGGGTCTTGTCGACCAGCGCCGGCGCGACGCCCTCGATCTCGAGGCGGTCGACGCCCGCGTCGATCGCGCCGCGGCGCCGGACCCGCGCCCGGTCCTCGAGGAGCGTGACCTCCACGATCGGCAGGGCGGTCATGGGCGCTCCCGCCGGTTGCCGCCGACCAGCTCGTGCTTGGCGGCGATCCGGATCTCGTAGGCCGCCGTCAGCGCGATCACCTCGCCGGCCGGGACCGTGATGCGCCAGCGGCGGCCCCCCTCGAGGTCGTCCCGGTGCTCGGGGTCCCACGCCTGCCAGGGCGGGCTCACGGGGCCCTCGTGGATCTCGATGTCGTCCTCGTGCTCGGGCACGACCGGGATCCGCTCCCGCACCTCGAGGTCGATCGGCCGCCGCAGGCGGTTCGCGACCTCGACGTGGACCTCGTGCAGCAGCCGTCGCTCCCCGCCGAGCATGCCGCCCGACTGCTCGCGGTAGCGCGTGTTGCGGCTGACCTTGATCCCCTGCTCGACGCCGAGCCCGAGGCGCACGTTGCCGCGCGGAGGCACGGTGTCGAGCTCGCCGGTGAGCAGGAACGCGTCGCCCCGGTACACGTCGACCGGACCTGCCAGGAGCGGCGCGTCGAGCGGGTTGGCGAGCTCGAGGAAGCGGAAGACCTCCCGCGCTTCGCGCGGCACCACGACGTAGCGCATCCGCGCCTGCGACCGGTGGCTCAGGACCTCGAGGGTGTGGAACGCGCCGTCCGACGGCGCATCGATCCGCCCCTCGCTGCGGTAGGCGTAGTCGAAGCCCGCCTCGGCGCTCGGGGGCAGGCACCCCGGTGGGAGCGGCGCCTCCCGGAGCGTCCGCCTCGCCTGGTCGGCGTGCTGGAGCGCGAGGTCGAGGTCCAGCGCTCCTCCGCCCGAGGCCTCGAGCTCCTGGCGATAGAGGTCCCGCGGCGTCCTCGGCACCAGCCGGCCGCGCCTCGGCGCGTCGGGGCCCGGGAGCCGCAGGCGGCCGTAGTCGAGCGGACCGCCCGGGCCCGTGGCGTCGTCGTCGTCGAGGGCGAGCACGGTCGGCGGGGGCGCCGGCGGGCCGTCGAACATCCCGGCCGCGCCGGCCGCCACGGCGGCCGCCACGCCCCCCGCGGCGCTCGCCAGCCCGCCCAGCGGAGAGCCGCCGCGGCTCCTCGCGAAGGTCTCGGGGACCAGGCCCGCCGCCACGGCGGCCGCGGGGGGAGGGAGCGTACCGCCCCTCGCCACCGGCGCTGGCGGCCCCCCGGCGTGCGGCCCTTCATCCTGCGCGGCGGGGTCGCCCGGCGCCCCGAGGGCCGCCGGCACCGCGAAGGACGCGGTCATCTCCGCGGCGGGGGCGGCGCGTGCCGACGGTCGAGCGGCCGGAGCGGCCTCGCGGCGCGCCTGCGGCCGGGGTGGCGGCCGGGTGGCCGGCACCCGGGTCGCCGGCCCCGCCGGTCCTCGCCGGGCCCGGCCCGAGGTGGCCCCGTGGTCGTCGTCCTCCAGCGCCCGGAGCTCCCGCCGCAGCGCGTCGAGCCGGTCGTGGCGGACGGACGGGACCGCCGTGAGCGGCAGGGCGAGGCTCCGGTCGTAGTCCCCGAAGAGCGCCTCGGTGTCCTGGGGCGCCGGCCGGAAGCCGATGCGGGCAGGCCGGGGTTGGCGGCGCCCGATCCGGAGGCTCCTGAGCTCCGGCAGGTCCACCCAGGAGGTCGCGTCCGCGGTCGACAGGGTCAGCGCCACCGCCGACCAGTCCTCGCCCGTGCGCTGGGCCACGGCCGCCCGTACCTCGAGCGTGGCGGACCGGAAGGCCTCGTCCACGCGGAGCACGTAGGCCGGGCTCCAGCGCGCGGCCGGGACGCGGTAGGTGACCCGCAGCGACGCGGCTCCGCCCCCCTCGAGGCTGGTCTGCAGCACCTTGCGGAGCGCGAAGGAGCGTGCCTGGCGGTCCGAGCTCGCCCGGGCGTCGGCCTCCTCGAGCGTCGCCAGCCGGCGCCGGGCCTCCCGCTGGCGGGCCCTCGCCGCGCCGAGGGCCTCGTCGGCGGCCCGGGCCAGCTCCCCCCGCAGCTCGATCAGCTTCTCGCGCGCCACCATGGGGCTGGGCGGCGGGGGCTCGCCCTCGGGCGCCGTCGGGCGCGCCGTGACGCCGAGCCGGGCGAGCTTGGCCCGCTGCTCCTCGAGGCGCGCGACCTCCGCGTCCTCGACGTCGACGGCCAGGATCGCGTCCTCGAGCGCCTCCGGCTCGGCTGGCGGCTTGGCCGGGTCGACCGGAGGGACCTCGAGGCCGACGCGGAGGTCCGTGGCCCGCGCCTCGGCCCCGCTCGCCGCGTCGACGGCCACCTGGACCGACCCGTCCTCGAGGCTCAGCGGCAGGCCCCCGAGCGCGACCAACCCCTCGGCGGCGCTCACGCGCGCGACGCGCGTGACCTCCGCCCCCCACCGGAAGAGCGTGACGCTCCTGACCTCGCTCTCGACGCGCTTCGGGTCCGCCATCCTCCGTGCCTCAGCGCCGACGGCGTCGCCTCAGCACGAGAACGGCGAGCACGAGCGCGCTCAGCGCCAGCGCGCCCGCCGGTCGCCGAGCCGGCGCGCCGACCGCGCAGCTCGCGCAGCCGCCGTCCCGGGTCTGGACGGCCACGGTCTCCTCGCCCTCGACCTCGGTCCGCGCGAGCCGCTCCTCGGCCGGGCTCGCCCGCACCTCCAGCTCCGGCAGGTCCTCGTCGAGGAACGAGCCCAGGCTCTCGCCGCGCTGGGCGAAGGCGACGTCCGTGGCCGGCTGGGCCGCGCGCTCCTGGCCGTGCGGCGGGCCTCCCCAGCGACCCCGGATGGGGCTCTGGCAAGGGACCGGGCCGTCCCACGGGTGGAGGATCACGTAGCGGCCCTGGAAGGCGTTCTGCCCGGCGCTCCGGGGCTCCCGGGTCAGCCGCCCCTCCTGGTCCGGGACGCCGCGGCCACCGACGATCGGCGGCGCGGGCCGGAACACCAGGTCGTCCGACGCCTGCTCCGCCGTGTAGCGGAAGTGCAGGCGGCTGAGCACGAAGCCCCAGGGCTGGCCGCCGACCACGTCGAGACCGAGGGTCGCGAGCTCGCTCGCGTCGAGGGCGGGCGTGGGGCAGGGGTCGCAGCCGCTCGCGTCCCAGCTGTACTCGGTGACCACGCTCCCGGGGTTCTCCTCGAGGAGGCGGTCGAACAGCGCGTTGTAGAACGTGCCGAAGCTGTCGCGGACGCTGTCGTTGACCAGGATGTTGGTCGGGATGGTGACGTTGCCGTAGTTCGCCACCTCGTAGCGCTGCCCGCGGGCGAGCACGTGGACCAGCAGGTCCTGCACGCCGCGGCTGTTGATCAGGCCGAGGCGGATCGGCAGGGCGAAGGCCTCCGCCTCGTAGTGGACCCGGAGCGGGCTGAGCAGCGCCCGGCCCCCGCGGAAGGTCACGCGCTCGACGTCGACCTTGGCCACGAAGAACTTCGTGCCCTGGGCCACGTAGGGGCGGAGCACCGGCTCGGCGCCCTCCGGGATGCGGTAGCCCTCGCGGCGGAGCCAGGTGTCGAGGCCCGAGGAGTCCCGCGCGCTGAGGATCACGATGTCGTACTCCCCCACCTCGAACTGGGCCTCGATGGTCACCCCGAGGCTCCCCCCCTCGTCGGCCTCCGCGTCCATCGGCGCCTCGGCCATCGCCATCGGCATCGGCTCCGGCGGCGGGATCGGCGGCGTGCAGGGGTCGGCCTCCCAGTACTCGACGAGGCGCGGGGCGGCGAGCTGGTCGACCCGCGCGAAGACCTCCTCCGGGAGGGTCTTCACGTTGTCCTCCTGCAGCACCACGGGCACCGGGACGACCATCGCGAAGTCCTCCGGCGGGCCCTCGTAGGCGTTGCGCATGCTGAGGACGGTGCGGGTCCCGTCCCGCATGAGGACGACGACCGTCGCCTGGTTGTAGAGGTCGGCGCCGGCGCCGGAGACGTAGAAGCCGCAGAACGCGGAGGCCGGGGCGGCGATGCCCAGCGCGAGGCCAAGAGCGGCCGCGCCGGCCGCGAGAGCTCGTCTCATGGGATGTCCCCTCTCGTAGGCAGGCGTCCACGCGCCCGGGGCGAGGTCCGCCCCGAGGACAGAGAAGACCACGGGACGGCGGGTCCCGTCGACCCGCGCCGGTCCGACCGCGTCGACGGTCTCCGCCTTGGCTCAGCGCCGTCGCCGCCGGAGCGCGAGGGCCAGCGCCGCGAGGCCGGCGAGCAGCAGCGCCCGGCCGCCCCGGCCGGGCGACGCCCCGCCGATCGCGCAGCTGGCGCAGCCGCCGTCGCGGACGGTGGGCGGCGGTGCGCCGGTCTCACCCTCTCCGCCCGCGCCCTCTCCGCCAGTGCCCTCGCCGCCCTCCCCGTCGCCCTCGGGCTGCGCCAGGGGCTCGCCCTGGCTCGCGCGCACCTGGAGCTCCGGCACGTCCTGGGCGAGGAACGTGCCGAGGGGCTGACCGCGCCCGGCGAAGGCGAGGTTCGTCGCCGGCCGCGGGGTCGGGCGGTCGACGCCGCCCGGCGGGCCGCCCCAGTTGCCGCGCACCGGCGACGGGCAGGCGACCGGCCCCTCCCACGGGTGGAGGATCGCGTAGCGCCCCTGGAACGCGTTCTGCGAGGCGCTCTGGGGCTCGCGCTGGAGCTGCCCCTCCTGGTCCGGGATCCCGCGGCCTCCCACGATCGGGGGGGCGGGCCGGAAGACCAGATCCTCCGACGCCTGCTCCGCCGTGTAACGGAAGTGGAGCCGCGTCAGCACGAAGCCGTACGGGTCGCCGCCGACCACGTCGAGTCCGAGGGTCGCGAGCTCGCCCGGGTTGAGCGCCGGGGTCGGGCACGGGTCGCAGCCGTTGGCGTTCCAGCTGTACTCGGTGACCACGCTCCGCGGGTGCTCCTCGAGGAGCCGGTCGAAGACGGCGTTGTAGAAGGAGCCGAAGTCCTGCCGGACGTTGTCGTTCACGAGCAGGTTGGTCGGCACGGTCACGTTGTCGTAGTTGGCGGTCTCGTAGCGCTGCCCGCGGGCGAGCACGTGGACCAGGAGGTCCTGTACGCCCCGGCTGTTGATCAGCCCGAGGCGGATCGGGAGCGAGAACGTCTCGGACTCGTACTGCACGCGCAGCGGGCTGAGGAGCGCCCGGCCGTTCCGGAAGGTGACGCGCTCCACGTTGACCTTGGCCACGAAGAACTTCGTGCCCTGGGCCACGTAGGGGCGGAGCACCGGCTCGGCGCCGGTCGGGATCGAGTAGCCCTCGCGGCGGAGCCAGGTGTCGAGGCCCGAGGAGTCGCGCGCGCCGAGGATGACGATGTCGTACTCGCCCACCTCGAACTGCGCCTCGATCGTCACCCCGAGGTCCTCGTCATCCACGGCGGCGGAGCTCTCCGGCACGGCGCCGGCGCCCCGCATCATCATCATCCGCCTCTCGACCATCGGCCGGCAGGGATCCTGCTCCCAGTACTCGACGAGGCGGGGGGCGGCGAGCCGGTCCACCCGCTCGAACACCTCCGTCGGCAGGGTCTTCACGTCGTCCTCGCTCAGCACGACGGGCACCGGGACCACCATCGCGAAGTCCTCCGGCGGCCCTTCGTAGGCGTTGCGCATGCTGAGCACGGTGCGCGTCCCGTCGCGCATCAGCACCACCACGGTTGCCTGGTTGTAGAGGTCCGCGCCGGCCCCGGAGACGTAGAAGCCGCAGAACGCGGCGGCGCTGGAGGGCCCGGTGAGGCCACCGATCAGGATGGCGGCCATGGCCGCCGTGGCGAGCTCTCGTCTCATGCTTCCCCCTCTGTCGTGGAACGGACGAAGGAGACCACGGCTGGGTGGCCGTCGTCGACCGGGGTCGGACCCACGTGCCGTCCCGGTCCGGAGGACAGACGATCGACGGCGAGAAAAGATCGATCGCCGATCCGAAAGATCGGTCAGGGCGAGTGGCGAGGCGCGTCCGACCCGGCGCGATGAGCGTCGTCCAGCGAACGATCCGAGCCACGTTTCCCCATGGTCACTTGCATGGCGACAGCCCCGTCGCATGTTCTCCTCTCGACGTTTTTCGCGTAGAACCCCTGACGACTGGCGAAGGGCCGGGGAGGGTACGAGTCCATGATGTTCCACGACCAAAGAGCTCGATTCGGTAGCGAGCGGGTGGTCGCGGTGAGAGCCGCGCTTCGGAGCATCGTGGACCGCCCGGGCCTTTCGCGCTGACCCCGCCGCTCGACGGCGCCCTCCTCGGGCACCTCGGGCGACGTGGTCCGCGCCGGCAGGCGAGGACCGGGTCGAGGTAAGACCGAGCGCTCTCGCGCGGGGCGGTGCATCGTCGCCGCTCGGCGCGAACGCGCTCCGCCGCTCGCGGCACCTTGCCTCCGCCCCGCCCCTCGCGTGGCGCGCCAGCACGACGACCTCTCGGGTGGGAGCGGTCGGGCGCGCCGTCCGGCTCCTCGTTCGACCATCGCGGCCCTCGCCATCGGCAGGGGCCCGAGGGGCCTTTGGACCGCCCGCCTCGCGCGGGTGGCAACCTCGTGCGGCCGACTGGCCCGGACGCATGCCGACCGTCGGATCCCAGCTCGATGAGCGGGTCGACCGGCCACCTGGCCGACCCTCTCCCGGAGCTGCCGCGCCGTCGTCATGCGCGTCCCGTTCCCCGCGGTTCGCGTCGCGACCAGCCGACCGCTGCCCGCCTCGCGCTCGATCCCTCAGACTCCACGGGCCATGGACGACCTCCTGCTCTGGCGCGTCCTCGCCGAACCGGAGCCGACCGCCGACGTCCTGGTCCCTCTGCTGGAGGGGCTGCGCGCGCGGTCCCCCGAGCGCCGGCTGCCCTGGCTCGGCCGGATCGATCCGGTCCTCGGCCATCCCCACCCCGGGGTGCGGGCGGCGGCGCTCCGGCTCCTGGGCGGCGTGGACGGCTACCTCGCGCATCGCCGGCTCGTGGAGGCCCTCGACGACGGCGACGCCCGGGTTCGGGAGGCCGCCCTCGATGGGCTCGCGGAGTCGGCCCAGACCCACCCCGCCCGCTGGGTGCACGCCATGGTCCACGCCAAGCGCGAGGTACGGCGGAGCGCGGTCAGCCGCACCGCGCTGCCGCCCGCGGCGCGCCGCTGGCGCTTCGCGCTGATCGCCGACCCGGAGGTTCGGGACGCTGTCCTCGCGGGGGACCTCGAGCTCGACGCGGCGTCCATCGGCACCCTCCTGGCCTTCCTCGGGAGGGGCCTGGTGAGCCCCGCCGAGGCCCGGCGGTTGCTCCTCGGGCTCCGGGCGAAGCCCCTCGGCGCCTGGGCCCTCGACGCTCCTCGGCGCACGCCGGAGGAGGCGACGGAGGTGCTGGCGAGCGAGGGCCGCCGATCGGCCGGGGTCGACGCCCTGGACCCGCTGATCGCCCTGTTCGTGCCCGAGGACGTGCCGGACGACGACGTGCGCGGCCTGGCCCGGCTCCTCGGCGGGGTCCTCGGGGGGGCGACGCCGGCGCTCCGGACGCGGGTCGTCGCGGCGCTCGCGCGGACCGGCGCCGTCGCGGGCCGGCGGCCCCTCCCGCTGCTCGAGGTCCTGCTGCGTCACCACCCCGTGGCGGTGACGTGGACCACCCTCGCGAGGGCGAGCCGGAGGGCTGCGCTCGAGGCGCTCCCGGCGCCCGGGCGCGTCGCGTCGGCCGCGGAGATCGACCGGCTCGCCCGCGGGGACCTCGTGCACCTGGATGGAGGCACGCTCGATCTCCTCTACCTCGGCTTCCTCCTCCGCCTGAAGGCGGGGCGCGACCGCTACGGGTGGGCCGCCGACACCTTCGGCGTCGACGCGATCGCCGCTGCCTTCGCCGCCGACCCGGCGCGCGGCGCCTCGTTCCTCGCCGTCGAGGACCCCGGGCCGCGGGGCCGGGGCTGGATGCTCGGGCAGCTCCTCGGGCGGACCGGCGCGACGAAGGCGGAGGTCCAGGCGCTCCTCGTGCTGGCCGAGCCGCCCCATCGGACGACGTCCCTGAGCCGGCTCGCGCCGCGGCAGGGCCTGGCGGTCCTGGCCGCGCTCCTCGGGCTGGTGGCGCGGCGAGGTGCCCACCTCGGCCGGGTCCGGGAGGACGCGCTGGCCGGCGCCTTCGGCCACTTGCTGGTCGATCTCCCGGAGGACGTCGCCCGCGTGTGGCTCGGCCGCGCCGAGCCCGAACCGCTCGACTTCGGCGCGCGGGTCTTCGCCGCGGTGTCCGCCCGCCACCTCGCCGAGCCGTGGGCCGCCAGGGTCGCGACGCTCCCCACGGCTGTCCTGCGGCGGCTGCTCCCGCTCGTGCCGTTCCTGCCGGACCTCGGCCTCGCCAAGGAGCTCGCCCTCGCGGCGGCCCTCGAGCGCCACCCGTCGCCGCCGATCGCCGAGTGGGCCGCGCACCGCGCGCCGCCCCCGGCCGCCCCGGTCCCTTCACCCCGCCCGCTCCCCTCCCCCGCCCACGGCATCGCGAAGCCGCCGCCCAAGCTCCTCGAGCGGATCGCCCCCACGCACGCCACGAACCTGGCGCGAGCCCTCCGCAAGCTGATCGGGGGGCCCCACCGCGGGCTGACC
This sequence comes from Sandaracinaceae bacterium, assembly GCA_050331215.1. Taxonomy (GTDB): domain Bacteria; phylum Myxococcota_A; class Polyangia; order Polyangiales; family Sandaracinaceae; genus JBHJHB01. The sequence goes on from JBHJHB010000044.1 coordinate 39,843, forward strand.
GACGCCCTCGCGAAGCGCACGACCGCGGCGGCGTCCCTCGAGGCGTGCGTCGCGCTCCTCGGCGCCCACGACCCCGTCGACGCCGTCGCGACCGAGCTCGCCCGCCACGGGGACGCGGAGCCGTCCTTCCAGCACCGCCTCGCGCGGCAGGTGGTCGCTGCGTGGCTCGGGTGCTCGCCCCTGCCGCTGCTGGGGAACGCCTGGCTCCATCGCTGGGAGCGGCACGCCCAGCGGGCGATGGCCGCGCTGGCGGACCATCCCGACGGGCTCGGCGCCGCCCTCGACGCGGCGAGCCGCCTCCGGTCCCGGGAGGCTCGCATCCAGGTGTTCCGGGCGGCGGCGCGCGCGTTGTCGATCTGGCGGTGGCGCGACCGTGCCCGCATCGAGGCCCTCGGTGACCTCGGCCCCGTGGTCGAGGTGCTCGTCTCGGTGCTCGACACCGAGCTCGGCGTGCCCGCGGCGCAGGCGCTGAAGGCGATCGAGGCGTCGGGGGTGGGCGAGGCGGCGATCGCGGGGGCGACCGACGCGGTGCGCCGGGTGCTGCCCGACTGCGACGACGCGACGCGGGAGGTCCTCCGGGGTTGGTTCCCGCTCGCCGGCCTTCCCTCGCGGGCGCGCGCCGCGCGCGCCGGACGCCTGCCCGTGGACGAGGACCTGCTCAGCCGCGCGAGCCGCTCCACCGACCTCGAGCAGCTCGCGCGCTGGTGCCGCATGCCGAGCCGACGCCTGGTGGAGGAGGCCGCGATCCGGCTCGCGACCTTCGGGGAGCGAGGGTGCGCCGTCCTGGCGGCTCTCCTCGACGAGGAGCCCGTGCCGCCGGAGCTGCGCTGCCTGACCTCGAGCGTCCTCCTGTGGCCCGACGGCCCCGCCCTCGATGGCCTTCGCCGGCGGGTCGCCGCTCGGCGGGGGCTGCCCGAGGTGCGCTTCCGCGCCGCGATGATGCTCGTCGAGCGCGGCGAGGAGCGCTGGGTGGACGAGGCGCTCGCCGCGCTGAAGGAGCCGCTGCCGGGGCCGTCGTGGCTGGGCCCGGACGACCTCGCGCCCCTCGGTCGCGTGCGCCACGCGGCCGAGCTGGCCCGCGAGCTCGCCGAGAGCCCCCACCCCCATGCGTACCGCCCCGCCGTGGACACGCTCTGTCAGGCGGAGGAGGCCGACGACGGGGCACGGGCCGCGCTGCGCGCCTTCCTCGACGCGGGCGACGGCCGCTACGGGCCGAGCCGGCTCCGGGCGGCGCAGAAGCTCGCCGCGTGGGGTGACCTCCACGCCTTCCCGCTGCTCCTCGCCGACCGCCTCCTCGAGGGGGGCGCGGGGCCGTTCCCGGTGCCGGCGGACCTCCTCGACGCCGTGGTCGATGCGGCCCGCTTCGGCGGGGCGGCGCGGCGCTCGGCGGTCGAGAACCAGGTCGTCGACCTGATCGCCAGCGCTCCGCCCGGGGCGAGGGACCGGGCCTACGCGCGCCTCCTCGCCGACGCCCGCGCCGACCGGGTCCGGGCGCGGATCGTGGAGCGGATCACGCCTCGCCGCTCGCGCGACCGCAAGCTCCAGCGCGTCGCCGAGACGTTCGCGTGGGGCGTCGAGAAGGGTCGGGAGCTCACCGGCCGCCTCCTCCAGGTCCACATGACCAGCGGCACCTCCCTCGGCCATACGCGCCTGACGGAGAACCGGGTGCACGTGACCGTGCTGCCCTTGCTCCGGGAGGAGCGGCACGCCCGCACCCTCGTCGAGGCGCTGCTCCTGCACGAGATCGGGCACCAGCGCTACCACCGCAGCGCCGCCATGCGCGCGGTGTGGAGCCGCGGCGCCAAGGAGGGGCTCAGCGGCCTCCTCAACCTGGTGATGGACGAGCACCTGGAGCGGAACCTGCGCGCCCTGCGCCCGGACTTCGGCGACCGCCTCAAGGTGCTCGCCGCCTACGCCTTCCAGCACGCGCGCCGGGATCTGAAGGTCGCGGACCTCTTCGCGATGCTCCAGGAGGCCGCCTTCCCCGTGCTGAGCAGGATCCGCCTCGGCGTATCCCGGGACCCCGCGTCGGTCCGCGTCGACCACGGACCGCTGCTGCAGGCGATGGAGCGCTCGGACCTCGCGATCGTGAAGTTCGCGCGCGCGCTGCGGATGGGCCTGGGCCGCCGCCACGGGGATGGCGCCGTCGACGCGGCCCTCGCGCTGTTCGGGCGGTCCTTCCGCCGCGCCGACGCGGACGAGCTGCTGCGGATCACCCTGCGCCTGAGGGACATCTTCGGCGCCCAGGCGAGGCTGCTGTCGCTGTTCGGCGGGCACGAGACCCTGGAGGGGAGCCCGACCGACGAGCTGGTCGAGGGGGAGGGCCTGACCGACGGCGAGGTCCAGCGCGAGGTCGAGCGGATCCTCCGCAAGCCGTCCGAGCTGGGGCGGACGCGCGACGACGGGCGCAGGCCGCGCAAGGACGTGATCAACGTCGGGCCGGACCCGCACTTCACGAAGATCCACCGGGTCGTGAAGGTGCCGCCGGACCCGGCGGCGCACCGGGCGATCGCCAACGCGGTCCGCGCACCGGCCCGGCACCTTCGACGCGCGATCGGAGAGCTCGGCCTCCGCCGCTCGGCCGTCCCGCGCCGCCTCGAGGGGCGGCGCCTCGACCGGGGCCAGCTGTCGGCCGTGGTCACGCGGGGCGACCCGCGGATGCTGGTCGGCCGTCGGACGGTTCGGCGGACCGACCTCTACCTGGGCCTCCTGGTCGACTGCTCGAGCTCGATGAGGGGCCCGTCGATCGAACGGGCCCGCGCGTTCGGGGTGCTGGTCGTCGAGGCGGTCGCCGGGCTCGCCGGCGTCGAGCTGGGTCTCTTCGGGTTCACGGAGCGAGTGATCTACGACGCCGGGGACGCGGCTCGGCCCGCCGTGGCCTCGCTTCGCGCGAGCGGCGGCAACAACGACGCCGCGGCGCTCTTCCACGTCGCGCAGGTCGCCAAGCGCAGCCGCCGCCGGGCGAAGGTCCTCGTGATGGTCTCGGACGGGCTGCCGACCGAGTGCTCCGTGCTCGCGCTCCGCACGCTCGTCCAGCGCTTGACCCGGCGCGAGGGCATGCTGTGCGCCCAGGTCGCGGTGCGGCCGCTCGAGGAGGTCTGTTTCCCCCACTACGTCCTCGTGGACGACGGCGACTACGGGCGCGCGGTGCGCCGCTTCGGCCGCATCGTCCAGCGCCTGGTGCAGGCCGCCCAGACCTCCTGGTAGAGAGGCGCATGGCGAAGCTGGCGGTGGACGACATCCAGGTCGGGTCCCTGATGGAGACCACCTTCTGGGTGAACCCGGTCGAGGGGTCGAAGTTCCGCTTCCGGGCGACCCACCTCGACGGGGCCCGGGCCCCGAAGGTGGTGCTCTGCAACGACGCCCACATCGTGCCGGGGGTCCCCTGCGTCGTCCGGATCCGGGCCGTTCGGAAGGCCGACCGGCCGGACCGGGGGGCGATCGAGGTCGACTACGTCCGCCCCGCCCCGTTCCGCATCGAGGGGATCTACCTCGACCCGATCGTCGGCAAGAAGCTCCAGATCCTCCTCGAGAGCGGGCTGAACATCCTGCTCGATGGCCCTCAGGGCTGCGGCAAGACCACCCTCGCCCGCGCGATCGCCGACCACCTCGGCATGCGCTTCGTGTTCTTCAACTGCGGCGCGGTGATCGAGGCGAGCGACTTCTTCGCCACCATCCAGGTGCGGGCGTCCCCCAGCGGGGCGCCGGTGACGGAGTTCCTCAAGACGGAGCTCCTCGAGGCCCTCGAGGAGGCGTCCGGCCACCGGGGGCAGCGGTACCTGGTGTTCCTCGACGAGCTCAACCGATGCGCGGAGGGGGCGCGCAACGCGCTGATGCCCGCCCTCGACGCCACGCGCAAGGTGTTCCACCCGATCGAGAACCGCTTCCTGACCATCCCGGACAACGTCCAGTTCGTGGCGGCGGTCAACCGGGGTCGGGAGTTCAGCGCGACCTACGGCATCGACGCCGCCCAGCTCGACCGCTTCGCCCCCCTGCAGATGAGCTACCCGCCGCCGGCCGAGGAGGTGAAGCTGCTCCGCGCACGCCACCCGGAGGTGGGTGGCGACCTCGTCCGGACCGTCGTCGCGATCGCCGATGCGGTCCGCAGGAGCGACGACCTCGACGCGAGCCTCTCGGTTCGCGCGACCGACGAGGCGTGCGTCTACCTCAAGCACCCGCTCCTCGACGGCGAGCAGCGCAAGATGCTCCCGGAGGTGCTGAAGTCGAGCTTCTGCGGTCGCTTCGACGGGCGCTGGGAGGACCCGACCAGTGACGCGGGGGCGGTGTGGGCGATCGTCCAGGCGCAGCTCCAGGGCATCGCCGAGGGCTGAGCGCGGCGCGGCGCGCGCTCCGGTCCGGCGGTCGCGTGGCCCCTGTCGCCGCTGGGGCAGGGGGCTCGACCCAAAGCGGCCGCGGCCCTGTACAGTCGGCCCATGGCCGAGCCCCCCCTCTACTGGTCCGCCGCGTTCACCGACGCGTTCGTCGCCAACCTCCAGGCGGACGAAGGCTTCCAGCGCGCCGCCCGCACCTTCGATCAGGCGATCCAGCTCCGCTGCCTCGACAACCCGGAGGGGGAGGACGTCGCGGTGACCTACCGGATCCGGCGCGGCGCGGTCGAGGTGGAGCGCTGGGCCGAGGCCGCGCCCTCCGCGGCCCTGCGCGACGACCCCTTCGATGGGGAGACGCTCATGGCCCGGACCACGGCCCCCTACCGGATCTGGTGTCGCCTCGACCGCGGCGAGATGAACGTGCTCCAGGCGATCGCGAGCCCCGACTACCGGCTCGAAGGGCCGAAGCTCAAGGTCCTGCGCAACATCCGGGTCTTCAACGCGATGAGCGCCGTCGCCGCCAAGACGGCGAAGCGCTACGCCTGATCGGAGCCTCCGCCGCGCTCACTCGCGGCTCCAGAGGTCGTCGAGGATCGCGTAGCGAACGAAGATCCGCCGCGGCGACGCTGGCGCCAGGCGCCTCGCCAGCTCCCCCTGCACCTCGTCGTCCCAGACCGCCCAGCGGTCGATCAGCGCCTCCGCCGCGGCCCGGTCCCCTCCCCGCTGCACGGCGAGCACCTCGGCCAGCATCGCCTCGACGGTCGCCTCCATCCTCCGCTGCCGCACGTGGACCCTACCGTCGTCGTCCCGATCGAGGAGACCCTGCGCCAGGAAGAAGCGCTGCTGCATCAGCTCCATCGTACCGTAGGCCTCGCGGCGCTCCGGGGCGCGGCTCAGCAGCACCCGGAGCACCCCCGACGCCTGGACCTGGCGCGCCTCGGCGGCGCTCAGCACGCCCAGGCGGCGGAGCCGGGCGCCGAGCCACAGCGCGATCAGGTCGGCCTTGAGCTCCTCCAGCGTGTTGTGGAGCGGCCCCATCGCCAGGGAGACGGGGGTCGCGGTCACCGTCGTCCGCGGGCCGAGGTCGTGGCCGAGCTCGTGCAGCGCGGTCCTCAGCAGCTCCCCCGTCGGCGTCAGGTCCGAAAGGTGGGCTGGCGCCATGACCGCGGCGAAGCGCCGCCGCTGGATCGCCATCCGGGCCGGGTGCTGGATCACGTTCCGGCGCAGGAGGACCGTGCGCCCGTAGCGGCGCACGATCCGCTCCTCGTTCGGCAGCACGGTGGCCGTGTTCGCGCCGCGGGCCTGGCCGAAGTCCGCCACCACGTCGTAGAGGCCGATCGGGATGCGGCGCCGGACCGCGCCGTCGGGCCCGCCGGGGAGCTGGGCCTGGAGCTCGGGGAGCCGCGCGACGATCCGGTCCAGCGCGTCGGTCGCCTCGGGCGCGCGGACGAGGATGCTGAGGGCGAAGTGCGCCTTCACGCCGAGGAGGCGGTCGTCGTAGGTCTCGTAGGCCCCGATCTCCGCGTTCAGCCGGCGCATGGCGCCGGACACCCACGCCGCGTCCCCCGCCTCGTAGTCGTTGCTCAACAGGTCCCGGGCCCGCTGCTCGAGGTAGTCGGCCAGGTCGCCGTCGCTCCGGCGCGCGTCGCGAGCAGCCGAGCGGAGGCGGCGGTAGGCCCGCGTCAGCTCCCGCGCGTAGGCGAGGGCGTAGGGCACCGCGTAGAGCTCCTCCCGGTCCGCCGGCCGCGACAGCATCCGCCTGAGCTGCGGGTGGAGCGCCTCGAGGGCGGGGTGGTGCTCGAGGGTCGACAGGTCGTCGGCGAGGGCCTCCTCGGTGCGCCGGCGGACCACCGTGCGGGGACCGAGCAGGTCCCCGACCGCGGTCCTCGGGTGGGCCTCGGCGAAGGCGCGGACGATCTCCTCGTCGACGTCGGGCGGGTACAGCGCTCCGCCGGGGGCCTCCGGCCGCACGGGCGCGAGCGGCATCCGGCCGAGCTCCGGGTCGACCACGACCACGCCGCGGAAGAGGGTGAAGAGGTCGCGCAGAGTGGCCAGGCGGGCCTCCTCGCCAGGGTCCCGAGGCGCGTACGTCAGCAGGTGGGCGCGGACGCGGGCGGCCTCCGGGTGGAGCTGGAGCTCGTAGAGCCGCTGGACGATCTCGCCGACCTCCAGCAGCGAGGCGAGGCACGCCCGCTCGCCGGCGCGAAGGGAGTCGAGGGGCGCCTCCAGGCGCAGGGTCTGGGTGCTGGCCAGGATGGCCTGGCCGCGGCTCTCCACGAGGAACCCCTCGAGCCCCTCGAAGGGGGTCGGCGGATCACCGATCCGCGCGACGGAGGGAGGCGGCGTCGTCGGCCCGAGCGCGAGGGGCGACTCCCCGTCGCCGCAGCCGAGGGCGGCGAGGGCCAGGAGGACGGGCGCTCTCACCGAGGGTCGGACGCGCCGAGCCGCTGGCGAAGCTGAGCCTCCCGCCGACGGCCGCGCTCCTTGGCCCGCTCCTGCTCCACCTCCCGGTCCCGCGGGGCGGCGCGCGTCGTGAGCTCGGCGAGCAGCAGGCGCTCGGTGATCTCCGTGATCTCGTCGACCGCTCGCTCGAAGGCCTCGCGATTGGTGCCCGTGGGCTTGCGCATGCCCGTCACCTTGCGGACGTACTGGAGGGCCGATGCTCGGATCTCCGCGTCCGTGGCGGGGGGCTCGAAGTTGTAGAGGAGCTTGATGTTCCTGCACATGGCGATCGTCCTCCGCCTCCGGTGATGTACACGCAGGCACGGCGCCACGCGAGGGGGGGATCGACCGGGGCCGAGCGCGGCGGCGAGGGCTGCGTCGCTGCTACGCTCTGGCCGCCATGGACCGCCTCAAAGCCTACTTCCCGTCCTTCGCGTTCCTGGTCACGCTGGCCTTCACCTGCCACGGGATCATCCGGCTCGTGACGGGGACGTCCCCGCTCTCGTGGGGCGGAGTGGTGGTGGCGAACGGCGTGTTCGTGACCGTCATGCTCGCCCTGCTGCCGGCCGTGGTGTCCCGCACGCGGGAGATGATGCCGGGAGTGGTGGGCACGGCGACCGTCGGTGGGTTGATGACGGTCCTCGGCGCCTACCTGGACGGGCTCCGCCCCCTCGCGTTGAGCGAGGCCGTGGTCGGGGTCGGGGTCGTGTACACCTACGTCCTCTGGTACTCGCGGCTCGGGCGCCGCGTCTGCCCCGCGCTCATGCCGGGGCGGCCGCTCCCCGACCTCGAGCTCACGGACGAGGACGGGCGACCGGTCAGGACCCACGACTTCCTGGGGCAGCCGATCCTCCTCATGTTCTATCGGGGCAACTGGTGCCCCTTCTGCGTGGCGCAGATCCGGGAGCTGTCGGCTCGGTACGCGGAGCTCGAGGAGCGGGGCGTCGCTGTCCTGCTGGTCAGCCCTCAGTCGCACGTCCACACGCGCAGCATCGCGGAGCGCTTCGACATCGCGGCGCACTTCCTGATCGACGTGGACGGGAGGGTCGCGCGGGAGCTGGGCATCCTCCACGCCGCCGGTGTGCCGGCGGGGTTCGAGGTGCTCGGCTACGCGAAGGACACCGTCTACCCGACGGTGGTGGTCGCGGGGCCCGACGGAACGATCCTCTGGGCCGATCAAACGGACAACTACCGGATCCGGCCGGAGCCCGATACGTTCCTGGCGGTCCTCGACGGGCGCGACCCCTGCGCGGAGCCCGCCGCGGCCAGAGGCGCGGCCCCGACAGGCCACCGTCGCGGCGAGGACAACAGGGCCGTGGATCGATCGTCGACGGCGAGGCACGCCGGCGCCCGACTTTCCTCCCTTCGTCCAACGCGAATTGCTCACATCTCGTCGCTGATGGCTCTCACCCCTTGAGCACGGGAGCCCGGCACGCCCCGTGCGCTACCGGAGCCTGCCCGGCCCAAGGAGAGACCACGTCATGAGCATCCGCATCCAGATCCCCCCGTCCGCCTGCGCCTTTGGCCTTGCCGTCCTGACGACGACCGCCTGCGCGAACCCGAGCGATCTCGATCTCGCCAACCCCTCCCCCGAGGCGAACGCGGCCTTCGCGACCGACATCGAGGTGAACCGCGCGGCGCGCGACGGCGACGTCTTCCGCGTCGACCCCGGCGCCGAGGCGGACCTCCCTCGCATCCGCATCCCGAGCCCACTCGAGGACCTGTTGGTGCCGCCGCCGACCCTCCCGGAGGGCTTCGATCCGGCGCCCGCCCCGCCGGAGCAGGACCCGGTGGATCCGACCCCGACCGCCCCGACGCCCGACCCCGCGCCCGACCCGCCCCCGGGTCCCGGCCCGGCTCCCGGGCCCGCCCCCGTGGCGGAGTTCGCCGAGCTCGCGCTCCACCCCCAGAGCGCCTGGACCTACCGGTGGACGATGGTCAACGACCTCTCCGAGACGCGGGAAGGCACCTTCCGGATGGGCCTCGACCAGCCCTACATCGACTTCCACAACGACTACGGTGAGGTCGAGATGACCGAGGTCGTGTTCGAGGGTGACGTCGCTCCCGGCTTCGCGCCCCACGAGGGCCTGGCCCAGACGGACGAGGGCGTGGTCATCGGCTCCCGCGCCGACGCCGTGGACGTCCTGACGCTGCTCGACGGCCGACGGCCGGACAACCACGCGGGCGGCCTGACCGGCTACCTTCCCCTCGACGAGGCCCCGATCATCGAGCGAGCGATGGTCGAGTACCGGGGCGAGCTGGTCCCCGGCATGACGGTGAACGCGGGCAGCGCCACCGAGATCTTCGCGGCCGGCCTCGGCCTCGTGGCGGCGGAGCTCGAGGGCACGATGGTCGACGAGAACGGCGAGACGCGGGGCATCCGCATCGCGCTCCGCCTCGAGCGACGCGAGTGACCACGGCTCGCTGGCCCCGGGCCTAGGCGTCCCCGCTCCCGGGTGACGTGGCCCGGGAGCCCTCGCGAGACGGACGACGGGGATCGGCGCTTCAGCGCCGGTCCCCGTCGCGCGTTCCGTCTTCCCTCGGAGGACGGAGAGCCTCCCCCCCGGCGGGCAAGCCGGCGCCGAAAGGGCCTGGCCATAGCCTGCTAGGGTGCGCGCGTGACCTCGGACCCGCTGGTCGACGCCCGCGCGCTGGCCGTGCGCTACGGCGACGATGGCCCCCTCGCGCTCGATGGCCTCGACCTGTCGGTCCAGCGCGGCGAGCTCATCAGCGTGATCGGGCCGAGCGGGTCGGGGAAGTCGACGCTGCTCCGGGCCGTCGCGGGCCTGGTCCCGGTGACGGGGGGCGACGTGGTCGTGGCGGGCCTCGCCCCGGCCGAGGCGCGGCGCGCCCGGGTCGCCGAGGCCTTCGGGTTCCAGGACGCGACGCTCCTGCCCTGGCGCACCCTCGAGGCGAACGTCCGCCTCCCCCTCGAGCTGCTCCGCGTGCCGGCCGGGCAACGCGGCCCGCGGGTCGACGAGGCCCTGACGATGGTCGGTCTGCGCGAGGCCCGCCGGCGCTACCCCGCCGAGCTGTCGGGCGGGATGAGGATGCGGGCGTCCCTCGCCCGGGCGCTCGTCACGCACCCGGAGCTCCTGCTCCTGGACGAGCCCTTCGGCGCCCTCGACGAGCTGAACCGGCAGCGCCTCAACGAGGAGCTCCTCGACCTGTGGGCGGAGCAGGGCTGGACGGGGATCGGCGTGACCCACAGCGTCCACGAAGCGGTGTTCCTGAGCAGCCGGGTGCTCGTCATGACCCCGGGGCCGGGGCGCATCGCCTTCGATCGCCGGATCGACCTTCCCTACCCGCGCACCGGCGCGCTCCTCGAGGAGCCGGCCTACCTCGAGCACGTCGCGGAGCTCTCCGCGCGGCTCCGGGAGGCGGCGGAGCACCCGGGGGTGGGGCCGTGAGCGGAGGTGGCGCCGTGCGGCAGGTGGCCCGCACGGCGCTGCCGCCGCTGGTGGTCTTCGTCGTGTTCCTGGCGGCCTGGGAGCTGGCGGTGGTCTCCCTCGACCTGCCGGGGTACCTGCTTCCGGCGCCGAGCGCCGTGGCCGCCGAGGTCCGCGGCTCGGCGCCGGAGCTCGCCGCGGCGACTCTCCAGACGGCGCTGGCCGCGCTGGGCGGCTTCGGCCTCAGCCTCCTCGCGGGCGGCCTCGTCGCGTTCGCCTTCAGCCAGTCCTCGTGGATCCGGCGGAGCTTCTATCCCTACGCGATCTTCCTCCAGACCGTCCCCGTTATCGCCATCGCGCCGCTGATCGTCATCTGGCTCGGCACGGGTATCCAGAGCGTGATCGTCGCGTCCACCATCATCAGCGTCTTCCCGATCATCACGAACGGGACGACCGGCCTGACCCGCCTCGACCCGGGCCACCGGGAGCTGTTCGCGATGCACAACGCGTCCCGCTGGGACGTCCTCGTCAAGCTGCGCCTCCCGGCCTCGGTCCCCTACTTCGTGACGGGGGCGAAGGTGTCGAGCGGGCTGTCCGTGATCGGGGCGATCGTCGGCGAGTTCTTCGCGGGCTCCACGGAGCGCTTCGGCCTCGGCTACGTGATCATCGTGACGAGCGGTCAGCTCCGGACCGCTCGGCTGTTCGCAGCGGTGCTCGCCTCGACCCTCCTCGGGCTCCTGCTGTTCGCCGTGGTGAGCGGGGCGGGAGACGCGATGCTGCGGCGGTGGCGAGCGCGGGAGACCGAGGGGTGAGAGCGGCCGACGGGTCGGCGGCCCGAGGGAGCACGGCGCGCCTGGGACGCGGTCGAGCTGGACGGCGGCTCGGCCGCGCTCGCGGCCGTCGACGGGGAGGGTGGGGCCCAGCTTCCGCGCCTGCCGAGCCACCGGGGCGTGCTCGGCCGGCGGCGGTCGCGGTGCACCTCGGGTGGCGGCGCGTGCCGTAGCGGGCCGGCCGGACCGAGCTTGCTCCGTCCGCGCCGCCGACCTACCTCGGCCGCGATGAGCGTGCGCCCGCCTCGCCCCGCCTTCCTCCGTCCTTCGGCCCGGCTCGCGGCCTCGACGACACGTCGGCCCCCGCGCGGGCCGTGGCTCCGAGCCCTGCGCCGAGGCGTCGTGGCGATGAGCTTCCTCCTCGCCGCGGCCTGCACCTGCAGCGGCGGGGGCGAGGCATCGGGCCCGAGGGCGACGCTGACCCTGAACTGGTTCCCGGAGGCGGAGCACGGCGGCTTCTACGCCGCGGAGGTCCACGGCCTGTTCGCGGCGCAGGGGCTCGACGTCAGGATCCAGGCCGGCCGGCCGGACGCGCCGGTGGTGACCCAGGTCGCGACGGGTCGCGTCTCCTACGGGGTGGCGGACGCCTCCGAGGTGCTGCTCGCCCGCGCCCAGGACGTGCCGGTGGTCGCGGTGGCCGCGGGGCTCCAGCACAACCCGCGCTGCATCCTCGTGCGAGAGAGCGCGGGCATCGCCCGGCTCGAGGAGCTGCGGGCCCTCGAGCTCGCGATGAACGTCCGGGAGCCCTTCGCCCAGGTGATGCAGCGGAAGCTGCCCCTCGAGGACGTCACGGTGGTGCCCTACGCGGGCAACATCGCGCCGTTCCTCGCCAACGAGCGCTACGCGCAGCAGGCCTACGTGTTCAGCGAGCCCCTGCTCGCCGAAGCGGAGGGCCTGGAGGTGCGCTGCCTGATGACCTCGGACCTGGGCTTCGACCCCTACGCGAGCCTGCTCGTCACGTCCGAGGACCGCATCCGCGACCACCCCGAGGAGGTGGGGGCGATGGTGCGGGCGGTGGCGGCGGGCTGGCGCCGCTACGTCGAGGACCCGTCGGCGGCCAACCGGGCCATCCACGCGGCCAACCCCGAGATGTCCCTCGAGATCCTCGCCCGGGGAGCGGAGCGGATCGCGGAGCTGGCGCGGGCCCCCGAAGGTGCGGGCGTGATGAGCGAGGCGCGCTGGCGGGAGCTGGGCGAGGCGATGGTGGAGGCGGATCTCATCGAGGTGGAGGTGGACGTGTCGGGGGCGTTCGAGCTGCGGTTCCTGCCGTGACGGGCCGCTGCGGCCGCGCTTCGGGGGTCGCGCTTGGCGGTGCGGACCCCGTCGGTCGCCGCGCGGCGGTCGCCGCACGCCGCCCGGCCACCGACCGCCGCCGGATCCGGCGGCGGCCGTTTTCCGTGAACGGTCCCCCCGTCTCCGGTGACGGCAGGGCGCAAGGAGGCACCCCCATGCGTACCTGGACCCTTGGGCTCGCGCTGCTCGGCGCCCTGTCCCTCGGCACCACCGAGTGCGATCACCATGACGAAGAAGGCAACGGCACCGTCGCGCAGGACACATACGCGTTCGATGGAGTCCGGCGTGTCGTGAACCGGACCTTCCTCGAGGTCGACCTCACGGTCGAGGACGGCCTGGACCGTGGCCGCATCACCTGCGACGAGAACCTGCTCGAGCACCTCTGGATGGAGCAGGAGGGCGACACCCTCGTCATCGAGAAGACCCCCGTCATCGACCTCGAGCCCCGGGTGGACTGCTTCGCCCGCGTGATCGTCGAGGACCTCGCGCAGGTCGAGGTGCGGGGCTCTGGCGTCGTGCTCGTCGATGGCCGCCTCGACGGCCTCCGGGACCTGGTGATCGCGGGCTCGGGCGAGCTCGAGGTGGTCGACCCGGTCCGGAGCGAGCACCTCCGCCTCGAGATCGCGGGCGCCGGCGACACCACGGTCCACGCCCTCGGCGGAGCTCGCCTCGAGATCGAGGTGGCCGGCAGCGGCGACGCCACGTTCCTGGCGGGCACCGCCGCCGACGTCGACGTCACGGTCGAGGGCGCGGGCGACGTCGACGCCCTCGCCGTCACCGCGCCGACGGGCCGGGTCCTCGTGCAGGGCTCGGGGGACGTGGCGCTGACCGCGACCGAGGGGGTCGAGATCGCCATCCACGGCAGCGGGGACGTGCGGATCGCCGGGGACCCCCAGGACCGCGAGGTCCACGTCCAGGGCTCGGGCGACGTCGTGTTCGAGTAGCGCGAGCCTCCCGGGGGCCCGCGCGTCCTTTCGGCGACCTCAGCCGCGGCGCACCACGCGGTCGTACGCGTGGACCGAGGCTTCCTCGTTGCGGTCCGTCGCTGGCGGGGGCGTCCGCGACAGTTCGCTGACCGCCGCGTAGAGCTCCTCGTCGAGGGCCAGCTCCGCCGCGGCGAGCGCGGGCTCGAGCTGCTCGACGGCCCGGGCGCCGAGCAGCGGGGCGGTCACCGCGGGGTGAGCGCTCACCCAGGCCACGGCGAGCGTCACCGGGTGGATCCCCCGCTCCTCGGCCAGCTGCGTGAACCGCTCCGCGACGTCGTAGACCTCGGGGTCGCCGTAGCGGGTCCCGTACATCCGGTTGTCGACGAGGCGCCCCGCCCCGGGCCGCCGCTCGCGGCCGTACTTGCCCGTCAGGAGCCCGCCTCCGAGGGGGCTGTAGGGAAGGACGGCCAGGCCTTCGCTCGCCGCCATCGGGAGGATCTCCACCTCGGCCTGGCGCTTGACGAGGTTGTACATCGGCTGGACCGCGGTCAGCGGCGTCCAGTGGTGCAGGGCCTGGAGGCCGAGGGCCTTGGTGACCTGCCACGCGGCGAAGTTGCTCACCGCGGGGTAGATGACCTTGCCGTCGCGGACGGCCTGCTCGACGCCGCGCAGGCTCTCCTCGAGGTCGGCGCGGTCGTCGAAGCGGTGCAGGAAGAGCACGTCCACCCGGTCCGTGCTGAGCCGCCGGAGGCTGGCCTCGACCGCCCGGAGCAGGTGGTACCGGTTCGATCCGCGGTCGTTCGGGCCGTCGCCCGTCGGGAAGTAGGCCTTGGTCGCGAGGACCACCTCGTCCCGGTGCGCGGCGGTCAGCTCGCCCAGGATGCGCTCCGCGCGGCCTCCGTTGTACACGTCGGCGCAGTCGAAGAAGGTCACCCCCGCGTCCCGGCACCGGGCGTACAGCCGTCGGCTCGTCGGGAGGTCGGCGTCGCCGCCGAAGCTCATCGTACCGAAGGCGAGGGCCGAGACCCGGAGGCCGGTCCGGCCAAAGGGGACGTGCTCCATGGGGGCGTTGTATCCGAGTGAGCGTCAGATGCGCAGGGCCGGGCCGAAGCCGAGCGTGAGCTCGTGGACGGTGTCGCCCGCCACCCCGATCAGCGCGTAGTCGGCCTCCAGGTCGAAGCCGAAGTTCTCGGTCACCCACAGGTAGGTGCCGAAGGCGAAGATCCCGCCACCGCCCACGTCGGTGTTGCCCTGGCGGTCGATCACCGTGGAGACCGTGCCGCCGATGCCGAGGTACATCTGGACGACGTGGTTGAGGCAGAAGGGCTTCTTGAGCAGGACGTCGAAGGGGAGCTCCGTCTCGTCGGCGAAGATGAAGGTGCTGAAGCCGAGCTCGAGCTCGGCGACGCCCTCGACGAGCGTCGTCTCGAAGAACGCCTGCACGCCGCCTGCGGCCTGCGGTGAGGGGACCGGCACCAGCTCGCCCTCCTCCTGCTCCCGTCCGTTGATGAAGGCCGTCAGCTGGGCGCCCTTGAGGCCGAGGATGAACCGGGTGTTCTCGGTGTGGGGGCTCCGGTGGACCTCGGACATGTCGCCCCGTCGCGCCGTCCTGCGCCCATCCCGGAGAAGGAGAGCCTCGACGACCCGCGTGCCGTCGTCCTCGCGCTCCTGCGCCTGAACGGGCGTCGCGAGCGCGGTCGCGAGGCCGGCCAGCAGCCACCACCTGGGGTCGGTCATCACCACCTCCTCGCCGCTCGGATGCCCACGCTGCGGTCGCCGTTACCGTGACCGACCCCCGCGTGCTCCCCTGTCGATACCCGCGGCACGGTCTTAGGGTAGGGGCGTGGCCCGGCCGGGCCCGCGAGGCGAGCATGACCGACACCCCCTTCCCGTCCCTGCGCATCACCGAGGATGCGTTCCTCCCCGAGGGCTCCTTCGCGGAGGCGCAGGCCGAGTACCTTCGGCCCGACCCCGCCGTGGTCGAGGAGCTCGACGCGCTCCTGTCGACCAAGAAGGTCGGCGTGGTCGCGCACTTCTACATGGACCCGGAGCTCCAGGGCGTGCTCAGCGCGTGCACCTGGCCGCACGTCCACATCAGCGACTCGCTCGCGATGGCCGATGCCGCGATCGAGATGGTCGAGGGGGGCTGCGAGCACATCGTCGTCCTCGGCGTGGACTTCATGAGCGAGAACGCCCGGGCGATGCTCGACGCGGCGGGCTACGCCCACGTCCCGGTGTACCGCGTGGCCGCCGAGCCGATCGGCTGCAGCTTGGCCGAGAGCGCCGAGGCGCTCACCTACGGGGCCTGGCTCCACCAGGCGGCCCGGGCCGGCGGCAAGGCCCTCCACGTGGTCTACATCAACACGAGCCTTCGCACGAAGGCCCGGTCCCACGCGGTGGTGCCGACCATCACGTGCACCTCCTCCAACGTGGTGCAGACGATCCTCCAGGCCGCGGCCCAGATCCCGGACGTGCGGATCCACTTCGGGCCCGACACCTACATGGGCCGCAACCTGGAGGCGCTCCTCGGGCGGCTCGCCGAGATGGATGACGACGCGGTGCGGGCGCTCCACCCGGAGCACACCGCCGACAGCGTCCGCCGGCTCCTGGAGCGCTTCGACTACTTCAAGCAGGGCACCTGCATCGTCCACCACATGTTCGGCGACGAAGTCGCTGCCCGCGTCCGCCGCGACTACGAGGACGCCTACGTGACCGCCCACCTCGAGGTCCCGGGCGAGATGTTCGAGGTCGCCCTCGAGCGGCAGGCGAAGGACGAGGGTGTCGTCGGGTCGACCAGCAACATCCTCGGCTTCATCACGCGCAAGGTGGAGGAGGCCGTGGCCGAGGGGCGCTTCGGGACCCTGCGCTTCATCCTCGGCACCGAGGCCGGGATGATCACGTCCGTGGTCCGCGGCGTGCGGCGCGTGCTCCAGGCCCACCCGGGGAGCGGGGTGGAGGCCGAGATCGTCTTCCCCGTCGCGGCCGAGGCGATCGCGCCGACCGAGGACGCCGAGCTGGCCGTGGTCCCAGGGGTCGCCAGCGGCGAGGGGTGCACCGTGGCCGGAGGCTGCGCGACCTGCCCGTACATGAAGATGAACAGCCTGGACGCGCTGCTGTCGGTCGTGCGTCGAGCGGGGGCGGCGGACGACGATCTGACGCCCATGTTCCCCGCGACGTACGACGAGCGGATCCAGGGCCGCACCGCGGCGGACCTCGGCGGCGAGCCGATCCTCCACATGCGCGCCTTCCAGCAGACCGGCCGGCTGGGCCCCGAGCTCGTCCGGGACATCGAGGGCCGCGCGGCGCGGGCGCCCGCGCCGTCCCCCGCCTGAGGCGCTCAGCGGAAGGGCCGACGGATGAGCCTCCCGAGGGACCTCGACGACCTGACGCAGCGGCTGAGCGTGCCCGACCCGCGTCCGTCCGGGCTCGCTCCGCGGGCCGCGGTGGCCACGGTGCTGCGCGCTCGGCGCGGCCTCGAAGCGCTGCTGATCCGTCGGGCCGAGCACGAGGGTGACCCCTGGTCCGGGCACATGGCCTTCCCCGGCGGGCGACGGGACCCGAACGACCCGACGCTGGAGCACACCGCGATCCGCGAGACCCACGAGGAGGTCGCCCTGGACCTGCGAACGCGCGCGCGGCGCCTCGGCCGGCTCGACGACGTCCCGACCCACAGGAGCGGCCTCGTGGTGCGCCCCGTGGTGTTCGCGGTGGAGGGGGAGCCCGACCTGCGCCCCGATCCGCGGGAGGTGGCGGACGTGATGTGGACGCCCCTCGAGCCGCTGATCGAGGGACGCGCCGACACGGAGCACGAGGTGAGCTACCAGGGGCAGGTGCACCGCTTCCCGGGCTACCGCGTCGACGGCGGGGTGGTCTGGGGCCTCACCTACCGGATGCTCCAGCTGCTGTTCGAGCGCTTGAGGGCGCCCTCGCGCTGAGCGCGCGGTCCCGACGCGGCCCCCCATCCGGCGGCGGGTCACCAGCCCCGCAGCCGGTTCTCCTCGGTCTGGTAGAGCTCGAGGGCCTCGCGGATGACGCGCTGGGCGGTCTCCGCGCCCTCCGGCGCGTCCACCTGGACCTCCTTGTCCTCCAGGATCTTGTAGTCCTGGAAGAAGCGCTGCATCTCGACCCAGGTGTGGCGGGGGAGCTGGGTCACGTCCTCGTACTCCGCGTAGGCGGGGTCGTGGGCGTGGACGGCGATGATCTTGTCGTCGAGCTCCCCCTGGTCCTTCATGTGGAAGACCCCGATCGCGCGGGCCCGCATCAGGCACAGGGGCGGCACGGGCTCGTTCCCCAGGACGAGCACGTCGAGGGGGTCGCCGTCGTCGCAGTAGGTGCGCGGGAGGAAGCCGTAGTTGGCGGGGTAGTGGACCGCGCTGTAGAGCACGCGGTCTACCCGGAGGATCCCCGAAGGCTTGTCGAGCTCGTACTTCATCTTCGAGCCCTTGGGGATCTCGATCACGACGTTGAAGCCCTGGCTGGCCTCGGCGATCGGGTTGGGGAGGTCGTGCCAGGGGTGGACCATCGTGTCTCCAGAGCGAGGGTGAGCGCGGTAGGCTAGCGGTCGCAGAAGAAGTCGAGGACGTAGAGGCCGCGGTCGGTCGAGAGCGCCACGAGCCCGTCGTCCACCGCGAGGTCGATCACGTCCGGCGTCGGTGGGCTCGCCGCCAGGCGACGAGGCGCCCGGGGGTTGGATAGGTCATACGCGAGGACGCCCGTCGTGCCCAGGTAGGCGACGAAGGCGTCGGCGGCGATCGTGACCGCGACCTCGTCGAACACCTCCTGCGCGAGCGTCGGCAGGTGCTGGCGGTCGTCGAGGTCGAGCACCTGCAGGTCGGGACCCACCGTGAGGCCGGTCGCCCCCACGGTCGCGATCCGCTGGTCGAGGATCGTCGCCCCGAACACGCGCCGGCCCGCCTCCAGCGGCGCGGAGGGGTCCGAGACGTCCACCACGACGAGGGCCTCCTCGGTCGAGCGGCGGACGGTGGGCCGGGCCAGGAGCACGGCCACGGTGTCCTCGTCCGCGAAGCTGAGGTCCGCGACCTGCCAGGGGGACAGGTCGAGGCGCCCGAGCGGATCCAGGACGCCGTCGGCGCCGAGCCGCAGCAGGCGGAGAATCCCGGGCTCGTCCCCGCGCTGCGCGCCGACGGCGGCCAGGTCGCCGCGCGCGGCGAGGACGCGCACCGGGCCGTCGTCCGAGTAGCCCCGCGGATCGGAGGGCACCTCCGGGTCATCGAGGGCGAAGGAGGCGACGAAGGGCGGCGCCACCGAGGTGGTGACGAGGAGCCGCTCCCCGTGGACCACGGCGTCCGTCGCCCCCTCCTCGGTGGCCGTCGACACGAGCGGCAGGTCGCCGACGTCGGGGATCGCGATCACCTCCCGCTGCGTGCAGCGCCACCGATAGGCCACCCCGTCGTGGAGCGCGACCGGCGACAGGCAGCGGCTGTTGCCGCCGATCGGCCCCCGGAGGCCGGCGAGCTCGCAGCCGGACAGCAGCGGCCCGCTGTCCGCGCCGAGGTCGGGCGGGCCGAGGTCCGGCGCGCCGAGGTCGACGGCGCCGTGGTCGAGGGGGCCCCCGTCGGGCGCTCCGAGGTCCGGGGCCCCGAGATCGGGCGCCGCAGGGCGGGCATCGCCGCGGGGCGGCTCGCCGGCGTCGAGGTCCGCCGGCCGTCCGAAGCTCCCGTAGCACCCCGCGACGAGCGGGCCGAGGAGGGCCAGGGCAGCGGGCGCGAGCGATCGAGCGATCATGGGGTCAGGGGTATCCGTCGCTCGACGGTGTCGAGATGGCTCATCGTTGCCCGGCTGCGACGTCGATGCACGCTTAGGTCGTGCGGCGCTCGTATGCCAGGGTGCTCGGGCTCGTCGTGGCCGTCGGCTGCGGGCCGGGCGCGGACCGGGGGGCCCCCGCCGGGGACCGTGCGCACCCCGCGGGCGCCGAGGGCGAGGTCGTGGCCAGCGCGGCGGGCGCCGGGTCGACGTCGGGCGCACCGGAGCCGTCGGGCGCACCGGAGCCGCCCGGCACCCC
>JBHJHB010000045.1:0-61871 GCA_050331215.1 Sandaracinaceae bacterium
AGAAGCCGGGCGACTTCCCCCACGATCCTGTGCCTACACCGCGAGGCCTGGGGGCGCCCGGCACCGCCGGGGCGGCCCGCCTGGGCCGCTGACCCTAGCCCGCGAGCATGCCCGTGGCCCTCGTCCAGGGCGCGAGCCGGGGCCTCGGCCTCGAGCTCGCGCGTCAGCTGCTCTCGGAGCACGATCAGGTCGTCGCGACGTGCCGCGACCCGGGCGGCGCGGTCGAGCTCCTCGCCCTCGCCCGGGAGGCCGCGGGGCGCCTGGTCGTCCTCCCTCTCGACGTCGAGGACGAGGCGTCGATCGGCGAGGCGGCGGACGCGGTGCGGGCCCGTACCGAGCGCCTCGACGTGCTCATGAACGTCGCCGGGATCCTCCACGACGGCGGCCTCCAGCCGGAGAAGAAGCTCGACCGGGTGGACCCGAGGAACCTGGAGCGCGTGTTCGCCATCAACGCCTTCGGCCCGCTGCTGGTCGCCAAGCACTTCGAGCCGCTCCTGACCCACGGCGGGCGGGCGGTCCTGGCGAACCTCTCGGCGCGGGTCGGCAGCATCGGCGACAACCGCCTCGGCGGCTGGTACGCGTACCGCGCGTCCAAGGCGGCGCAGAACATGTTCACCCGGAACCTCGCGATCGAGCTCGGCCGGAGGAACGAGCGCCTGATCGTGCTCGCGCTCCACCCGGGCACGGTGGACACGGGCCTGAGCGCTCCCTTCCAGCGGAGCGTGCCCGACGAGCGGCTCTTCTCCACGGAACGGGCCGCGAGGCAGCTGCTCCGCATCGTCCGGGAAGCGACCGTGGAGGACACGGGCGCGTTCTTCGCCTGGGACGGCTCCACGATCCCCTGGTGAGCCGCGGCCGGGAGGCGTCGGACGGCGGCGGCTCGGTCTCCTCCTCCCGGGCCCCACCACGCGGGCCTGCGGCCGCGGCCGATTCCCAAGCCTCACGCAGCCAGGCATGCTGTTGTCATGGCGGCTCGGAGGACGGGGGTCGGGAGCGCCCATCGCGCCAGACCCTGGCATGGGCGCCTCGCGGCGGGGGAGGCGTCGGCGCCATGACCGCCGTCCAGGGCCTGCTCGACCTGCTGCGTCGTCTGCTCGCGCCCACCGTCTCGTCGCCGCCCGAGGACGATCCTCCGGCGCCCCCCGGCGAGCGTCCGACGCTCAGCGGTCGCTACGGCTACGGTCAGCTGCCCGAGAGGGAGCCGGGGCAGGGGATCCGCGGCCCGTCGATAGGGAGCGTTCGCCCCGTGTTCGCGCCCGAGCTCCCCCAGGGCGAGCCCGAGCTCCACTTCGTGCTCCACGTCGACGTCGACGGCGTGGATGCCCTGAACGTCGTGAGCGGTGCGCTGGGCGTCAGCACGGCGCCGCCGCCGGCGCGCTTCATCGGGCGCGTGACCTCGCGCGCCGAGCGGGTCGACCGGGTCGAGCTGGTGGTCGAGGACTTCCGCGTCGACTGGCCGATCGGCTCGCCCCAGATCGATCGCCTCGAGCTGACGCTCCGCTGGCCGGGCGCCCCGCCCTGCGTCGACGCCGTCTTCGTGGACACGGCGCGGGGCGTCCGTCGGGGGCCGTACCGGGCGCCGCGACGCTCTCCGTTCTTCCGCGAGGTGGAGATCGAGGTCGACCGGGAGGACGAAGCGGCGCCCGTCGAGCCCTACCGCACCCACGCGCACCCGGACCGACCGGACGACCTGGCCGACGAGGAGCTCACGCTGGAGGCGGCCTTCGCGAGGGCCGGCATCCGGGTTCGGCGCTCGCTGGAGTCGAACGTGATCGCGACCGCGGCGGCCGGGACCGATCGGCGCTGGAGCGACCAGGAGCTCCACGATGCGATGGAGGAGCACTGGAGCGCGTTCGCGAACCGGCCCCAGTGGAAGCTCTGGCTGTTCCTCGCCGAGCTCGCGGTCGAGGACGGCCTCGGCGGGATCATGTTCGACGGGGACATCGACGAGCCGGGCGGGGTCGACCGGCAGGGGACGGCCGTCTTCACCCGGTCGCCGCACTTCCACGATCCGTCCGGCGCCTATCCCCAGGCCAACCCCCCGGCCGCTGCGGCGGCACGCCGGGAGCTCTTCTTCAACACGGTCCACGAGGCCGGCCACGCCTTCAACCTCGCCCACTCCTTCCAGAAGCAGCTGCAGCAGGGCTCGGCGTGGGCTCCGCCGCCCTGGATGCCGCTCACGACCGACGAGCGCGCGCTGAGCTGGATGAACTACCCGGACCAGCCGAGCCCGGGGGCCAACGCCAGCTGGTTCTACCGACGCTTCCGGTTCCGCTTCGACGACGTGGAGAACCTCTTCCTGCGCCACGCCCCGGAGTCCTTCGTGCGGCACGGCGACGTGGCCTGGTTCACGCACCACGGCCGCGTGGCGCGGACCAGCCTCGACCGTCGCCTCGAGCTGGTCGCGCGGACGCAGAAGCCGGAGCTGGAGCTCGGGGAGCCCGTCTTCATCGAGCTCCGGCTCCGCAACGTGGGCGAGCGGTCGGTCGAGGTCGACCCGCTCCTCGACGTCGCCGCCGACCGGGTCGAGATCGCGATCACGGACCCTCGCGGAGCGCGCCGACCGTTCCTCCCGGTCCAGCTGAGGCTCGCGCGGCGAGCCGCCCAGGTGCTGATGCCCGATGAGCGGATCTACCGCTCGGTCCACCTCTCGGTCGGCCGCTTAGGGTGCCCGTTCAAGGAGCCGGGGCCGTACACCATCGAGGCCAGCTACCACAACCCGCGGGGCGGGGCGGCGGCGGCGGCGCTCCGGATCTTCGTGAAGCCCGCCGCGAGCCCGGAGGACTTCCGCTCCGTGTACGAGCTCTTCGGGGCCCGGGTGGCGAGGGTCCTCCAGCTCGGGGGGAGCCGGGCGATGGAGGAGGAGAACGAGCGGATCGACTGGGTGCGCCGCCGCCTCGGCGAAGGCCACCCGACGAGGCTCTACCTCTCGGCCACCCGCGCCCTCCCGCTGGCCACGCGCTACAAGCGGCTGGGGGCCGACGACCGCGCGGTGCGCGTCGAGCCGCCGGACCCCGAGGCGGTGGTGAGGACCCTCGATCCCGTCGTCCACGCGACCTCGAGCGCCGCCGACAGCCTCGGGAACATCACCTACCGCGAGGTGGTGGAGACCTACGCGACCTCGGCCGAGCGCATGGGCAAGCCGCAGGTGGCCAGCGCGCCGCTCAAGGCCCTGGTGCACGAGTTCCGTGCGCGCAAGGTGATCCCGTCGGTGATCGAGCGCCTCGAGCGCCGCATCCGGGAGCTGGAGTAGGGACGGATCGGCGCGGTCGCGCGGCCGTGGAGCTGCGGTAGCCGGTCAGGCGTCGGCGGCGCGAGGTCGCCGCGGAGGAACGTGGTGGGTCCTACTTGTCCGTCTCGGCCATCTCGGCCCCGGCGGCGTTCTTCTTGACGCTCTCGACGCCCTTGATGGCCGCGGCCTTGGAGCTGTAGGCCTCGCTCGAGGCGATCACCTGGCCGTTCGGCGCCTTCAATCGAAACCGCCAGGCATCCTTCTTGTCGCGATAGAGCTCGAACTTGGCGGCCATTACCCACCTCCTTCTGAGGCAACAGTCTCACGGATGGGCGCGATGTCGCAAGTCCGCGGCGTCGCCGCGATGCGGGAGGCCGTTGCCTGCGAGGCGATCCGGCGCCTCGTGGGGAGCGGCGCCAGAAAACCGTCTTTGATTGGATCGGTCTTCGTCCCCGGGTTGGGCGATCGACCACCCGTTCGCCGGGCCGCGTTCCTCGGGCTGCTCAGGGCTCCTCCGCGCCTCCGGGCGACGGCGACGGCGACGGGGCGGCGGCCGGCTGCTCCTGGCGCTCGGGCGGGCCGATCTCGATGCCTACCGTCCGAAAGGAGATCCCCGCGGTGCCCACCGCGCCCACCATGACGGCCTGGGCCAGCGGGGCAGGGGCCCCCGGCGGTCCGCGCCAGCGGATCAGGAAGCTCGCCCCGGCCCCGCCGGCGGCGTCCCTCTGCTCGACGAAGAAGTCCTCCGTGGCCAAGGGCCCGACGCGCCGCGGAGCGTCGAGCAGGGCGCGGACGCGAGCGCCCCGGCTGTCCACGTAGTCGACCCGACGGATCGTCAGCTCGTGGTCGAGGCTCACGTTGCGGATCACCAGCGTGACGGCCAGGAGCTTGGCGCTGCCGTCGCCATAGTAGACGTGGGAGCTGACCGGGACGTAGAGCGTGCCGCTCGGGGTCTCGTCGTCGTGGTCATGGAGGCTCGAGGCGGGTCGCTCGCCGGCGCCGAGGGGCGGCTCTGGCTCGTCCCGAAAGGGCTCCGGGTGGGCCCGGTCCGAGCGCGTCAACCCACATGCGATCACCCCGAGGCCGACCAGACCAAGCAGCATCGCCGTCGCCGAGCGACGGGGGGGCAACGCGGGAGAGGGGGACACCGGGGAGCCGGACCACGATATCATGGCAGATGCGATGCCCGCCGACGCGCTACGCGACCGCACGCTCCTGATCACCGGCGCATCCGGGATCGTGGGCTGGGGTCTGGCGCACGCCGCGATCGCCGCGGGCGCCCGCCTCGTGCTCCCCTCCCGCTCCGCGCAGGGCGTCGAGGCGCTGCAGCGCGAGTTCGGTGGGACCGCGGTGCTCGCGACCCGCTACGACGTCACGTCCTCGGCGAACCTCGAGCGTCTCCGGGAGACCGTACTGTCGACCTTCGGGCGCCTGGACCACGTGATCGCGCCGATGGGCGGGTGGTGGCAGAAGGGGCCGACGCTGACGCAGGACGTCGGGGAGCTCTCGGCGCTCCTCTCCACCTACGTCGAGGCGCAGCTCCGGCTGCTCCAGGCGATGGCCGAGCCCCTGCGGGCGGCGGGCGGCTCCTACACGCTGGTCAGCGGGGCCGCGGGGGAGCGCCACGTCCGGCGCGCCGGGCTGCTCGTCGTGGCGGTCCGAGCCCAGTACGCGCTGTCCTCGGTGCTGCGTCGAGAGCTGGACGAGGACACCCTGCGCTTCAACGAGGTGCGCGTCGCGTGCCGGATCGAGCGGGAGACCCGCGCCGGAGCGGTCCCCGCGAAGCTCGCCGGCGCTCACCTCCTCGAGGCCCTCCGCGCGGGGTACCGCGGATGCCTGCTCCGCTACGACGGTCGCAGCCTCGGCGTCGACGCCGAGGCGTAGGACACTCGCTCCACCCGTGCCCATGCCCTTGATGGCGCCCACGCCACGACGCTGCCCCGGCGGCCGATGTTGCGCGGTCTCGTCAGGACGTTGCGACATGTTGCACCATCCGCCGGACCGGGCCGCTGTTCCTCGGGGGTCGACCCGGGCACACCCGATGCTCGGACCCGGTCCGTGACCTACGCCTTCGTCATCGACAACCGCGCGTGCATCGGCTGCCATGCCTGCTCGACCGCGTGCAAGAGCGAGAACGAGGTGCCCCTCGGGGTCTACCGCACCTGGGTCCGGGTGACGGAGACGGGGACCTACCCCGACACCCAGCGACACTTCCAGGTCACCCGCTGCAACCACTGCGCGAACCCTCCCTGCGTGCGCATCTGTCCCACGGGAGCGATGCACCAGCGCGACGACGGCGTGGTCGACTTCGACGGCGAGGCCTGCATCGGCTGCAAGGCGTGCCTGCAGGCGTGCCCCTACGACGCGATCCACATCGACCCCTCGACCGGGACGGCGGCGAAGTGTCACTTCTGCGCCCACCGCCTCGAGGTCGGGCTCGAGCCGAGCTGCGCTGTCGTCTGCCCGACCCACGCGATCCTCGCGGGCGACCTGGACGACCCGTCGAGCGAGGTGCGGCAGGTCCTGTCCCGGGAGAAGGTCTCGGTGCGCAAGCCGGAGCAGGGGACCGCGCCCAAGGTGTTCTACATCGACGGCGCCGCGGTCAGCCTCGTGCCGACCGCGACCGAGCGGACGCCGGCGACCTACGCCTGGGCGGACGTCCTGCCGCTCCATGGCCCGGCCGGGGAGCGGGAGGCCCCGGCGCCGTCCGCGTCGGACGGGACCCCGACGGGCGTGGCGCCGCAGCCCCAGGGCCAGCCGTCCCCCGGCCCGATCGTGCTCGGGGGCCGCCGGGCCGAGCACATGGTGCAGCTCGCGTACAACGCCCAGCACCGCGTGCCCTGGCACTGGCCGGTCCCGGCCTACCTGGTCACCAAGGGCATCGGCGCCGGCGCGTTCCTCGTGCTCGTGCTGGCGAGCCTCCTCGACCGCTTCGCGTTCGACACGCCCGCCGGACGGCTGGCCAGCGTGGTCGGGGGCGCCCTGAGCCTTCTCGGGATGGTCGCGACGACCGGGCTCCTGGTGCTCGACCTCGAGCGGCCGCTGCGCTTCCTGATGATCCTCGCGAGGCCCCAGTGGCGCTCCTGGCTCACCCGGGGCGCGGTGCTCCTGATCGGCTTCTCCACGGTGGCGGGTCTCTGGTGGGTGGCGGAGACGGCCGCGTGGCTCGGGTGGATCCCCGCCGCGCCCGTCGACGCGGCCCGGCCCGCGCTGCTCGCCGTGGGAGCGCCCCTCGCGGTGGGCGCGGCGATCTACACCGCGTACCTCTTCGGCCAGGCGGAGGGGCGGGATCTCTGGCAGAGCCCGCTGCTGCCGGCCCACCTCCTCGTCCAGGCGCTGATGATGGGCGGGGCCGCGCTCCTCGTCGTCAGCCCCTGGCTCGCGCTCCCCGCCGAGCTGCCGGCCTTCGCGGGGACGGTGCTGGCCGGCGCCCTCGTCGTCGACCTGTTCCTCCTCCTCCTCGGCGAGATCGCGATGCCCCACGCGAGCGAGGTCGCCGCGCGGGCCGCCCACGCGATCACCCACGGCCGCTACCGGCGCCGCTTCTGGTACGGGAGCGTGCTGGTCGGTCACCTCGTCCCGCTGGCGCTCCTCTGGCTGAGCCAGCCCGCGCTCGCCGCGCTCGCCGGTCTCGTCGCCGTGGCGGGCCTCTACCTCTACGAGCACGCCTTCGTGATGGCGCCCCAGGACGTCCCGAACAGCTGACCATGACCACGACCCCTCCCGGCTCCAGCGCCACCGAGCGCTTCCTCTCGGCTCTGCTGTCCTTCGGCCGCGCGCGAGCCCGCCCCGACGCCCCGGGTGGGCCGGAGCCCCGCATGCCCCAGCCGGTCTACTCGGCGACCGATGCGGCGCCGGAGGCTCTGGAGGTCGAGCAGCCCGACGGACGGATCACGCGCTACCCCCCGCCGGAGCGATGGGAGGACTGGGTCGAGTACGACGCCCGGGCGTGGCCGAGGAAGGTCGCCCGGCGCTACACGTTGGTCCCGACGATCTGCTTCAACTGTGAGAGCGCCTGCGGGCTCCTGGCCTACGTCGATCGGGAGACCTTCGATGTCCGGAAGTTCGAGGGGAACCCCGCTCACCCCGGCAGCCGTGGCCGCAACTGCGCCAAGGGCCCGGCCACCCACAACCAGACGTACGACCCGGAGCGCATCCTCCATCCGCTCAAGCGGGTCGGCGAGCGCGGCGAAGGCCGGTGGGTGCGCATCTCCTGGGCCCAGGCGGTCGAGGAGATCGCGGCCAAGATGCGCGAGAGCCGGCTCCGGCGGCGGGACGGGATCGTCTACCACGTGGGCCGACCGGGCGAGGACCACTTCGCCAACCGCAGCGTCCAGGCGTGGGGCGTCGACGGCCACAACAGCCACACGAACATCTGCAGCGCGTCGGCCCGCGCGGGCTACGCGTTCTGGACGGGGGCGGACCGCCCCAGCCCGGACTTCAGCCAGGCGCGGGCGATCGTGCTGCTGAGCGCCCACCTCGAGAGCGGCCACTACTTCAACCCGCACGCCCAGCGCATCATGGAGGCGCGGGCCAAGGGCGCGAAGATCATCTGCTTCGACCCGCGCCTCTCGAACACCGCGGCTCGGGCCGACGTGTGGCTCCCGACCTGGCCGGGGAGCGAGACCACGGTGCTCCTCGCGATCGCGCGGCACCTGCTGGCGACCGACCGCTACGACAAGGACTTCGTGCGGCGCTGGGTCAACTGGGAGGCGACCCTCGAGCACGCCCTCGACTTCGTGCGGGACGCGGGAGTCCGGGCCGTGGTCGAGGAGGCCCACGCCCGCCGGGCCCTCGACGGGGGCTTCGCCTTCGACGACTTCGACCGGTTCCTCAAGGCGCTCTACGCGGAGTTCACGTTCGAGCGCGCCGCCGCCGAAGCGCAGGTCCCGGTCGAGCGGATCCGAGAGGCGGCTCGGATCGTGGCGAACGCCGGCCCCCGCGTCGCCGGCCACACGTGGCGCAGCGCGACCATGGGGAACCTCGGCGGCTGGCAGGTGCCGCGCGCCCTCTTCTTCCTGAGCGTGCTGACCGGCAGCGTCGGCACCGAAGGCGGGACCAGCCTCGCGGCCTGGCACAAGCACGTGCCCAAGGCGATGAGCCAGCCGCCTCCGCTCGACGCGTGGAACGAGCTGCACCTCCCGCCGGAGTGGCCCCTCGCGATGTACGAGATGAGCTTCTGCCTCCCCCACCTCCTGGAGGAGGGGCGGGGCACGATCGACGTGTACTTCACGCGGGTCTACAACCCGATGTGGATCAACCCGGACGGCTTCATGTGGCTCCGGGCGCTGAAGGACGAGGCCAAGATCGGGTGCCACGTCGCGCTGACGCCCACCTGGAACGAGAGCGCCTGGTTCGCCGACTACGTGCTCCCGATGGGCCACGCCGGGGAGCGGCACGACGTGATGAGCCAGGAGACCCACCGCGGCCGCTGGATCGGGTTCCGGCAGCCGGTGCGGCGGGTGGCGATGGAGCGGATGGGCAAGCTGGTCCACCGCACCTACGAAGCCAACCCCGGCGAGGTGGGGGAGGAGGCGGAGCTCTGGATCGACCTGAGCGTCGCGATGGATCCCGACGGGAGCCTCGGCGTCCGCGAGTGGTTCCTCAGCCCGTACCGGGACGGCGAGGTCGTGACCGTCGACGAGTACTTCCGCTGGATCTTCGACCACAGCGTGCCCGGCCTGCCCGAGGCGGCCCGCGCCGAGGGCTTGACGCCGCTCGCCTACATGCGGAAGTACGGCGCCTTCGAGGTCCCCGGTGACGTGCTCACGCCCTACGAGGCGCCGGTCGCGGACGGCGGGGTGGTCGTCGACGGGGTGCGTCGGGCCGGCTTCGGCACGCCGAGCGGCAAGCTCGAGCTCTACAGCCCGACCCTCGCCGAATGGGGCTGGGGGGAGCAGGAGCACTGCATCCCCTGGCCGATCGAGAGCCACGTGCACCCGTCGCGGATCGACCGGGCGGCGGGGGAGATGCTGCTGCTCCCCACGTTCCGCCTCCCCACGCTGATCCACACGCGCAGCGCGAACGCCAAGTGGCTCTACGAGCTGAGCCACAAGAACCCCGTGTGGATGCATCCCGAGGATGCCCGCCGGGTGGGCGTGCGCACCGGGGACCTGGTCAAGGTGGAGACGGAGATCGGCTTCTTCGTGGACCGCGTGTGGGTCACGGAGGGCATCAAGCCCGGGATCCTCGCGATGAGCCATCACCTCGGCCGCTGGCGCCTCCAGGACGGCCAGAGCCTCGGACCGGGGATGAGCAGCCTGGCGACCCTCGACGAGCGCGGGGACGAGCACGAGCTCCACATCGTGCACGGCGCTCGGGCGTGGAAGAGCCCGGACCCGGACACGAGCCGCATCTGGTGGGAGGACGTCGGCGTTCACCAGAATCTGACCCACGCGGTCCATCCGGATCCGGTCAGCGGTGCCCACTGCTGGCACCAGCGCCTGCTCTCCGTGACCCGGGCGGCCCCCGGGGACCGGCATGGTGACGTCCGCGTGGACACCGCGAAATCCATGGCAGTGTTCCAGGCGTGGAAGGACCTCGCGCGCTCCGCCTACGACCACAGCCCCGACGGGACGCGGCGGCCGTACTGGCTGAAGCGCCCCCTCAAGCCCAGGCGCTCGGCCTACCGTCTGCCGCCCCGGCCCGAAGGTCAGCCGCTCGCCGCCGAGTAGACATGCCCGTCCCGTGCCCGCCGGACGACCCCCCCGCCGCAGGGACGCCCGCTGGAGCTGGCGGCTCCGCGGCGGAGGCGCGCGGTCGGGCCTACAGCCTGCTGGCCGACCTGCTCCTCGATGGCGTCACGGACGCCACGCGGGCCGCGGCGATGGCGAGCCCGATCCTCGCCGAGGCCTTGTCGGGAGCGACGCCCACCGACACCGCGGTCGAGCACGAGCGGGCCTTCGGTCGGGAGGTGCCGCCGTTCGAGAGCGCGTTCCTCGAGGCCGACGGGACCCTCGGCGGCGCGACGGCAGCGCGCGTCCGCGCCAGCTACGCCCACTTCGGCTTCGTCCCGGATCCGCGCGGCCCCGAGCCCGACCACCTCGCGACGGAGCTTCGCGCCCTCGCGTTTCTGGCCGGCGCGGAGCAGGACGCGCTCGAGGACGGGCGCTCGGACCTCGTGCTCCGGCTCCGGGACCTCGGCCGGGCCTTCCTCGACCGCCACGTCCTGCGCTGGTTCTTCCCCTTCGCCACGGCCGTGCGGGCCCTCGAGCTGCCGTTCCCCTCGGCCTGGGTCACGCAGGTCGAGGAGCTCCTGCTGCTCCACCGGCGCGAGCTCGCCTGGCCGATGGCGGAGCTGGCGAGGCGGTCGGCGGACGGCCTCGACCTGGCCGCCCCCGAGACGGGCCTCGCCGAGATCGCGGCCCACCTGAGCCGGCCCGCCCGCGCCGGCGCGCTCCTCACCCGGTCGGACCTCGCCGCCACGGCCCGCCCCCATGGCATCCCCCGGGGCTTCGCGAGCCGTGAGCAGATGCTGCTCAACCTGCTGCGGTCGGCGGCTCACTTCGACGCGCTCGAGCCCGTCGTCGCGGACCTGGGGGCCACCCTCCGGGCGCGCCGCGATGCCCTTGCCGGTCTCGCGAGGCGGGAGCCCTGGGCCCTCACGCTGGTCGTCCCGTGGATGGAGCGGCTCCGGGAGGCGGAGTCCCTCCTCGAGGCGATCGCGGAGGCGCGCCCCGAGGTCGACGCCCCATGAGCTCCGGGGCGTCCCCCGGCCGCGCCACCGACCGCCTGCACCGCTGGATCGCCGACGCGGTGGCCGGGATCAGCGTGGCCCTGGTCATCGTCCCCCAGGGGATGGCCTACGCCGAGCTGGCGGGCCTCCCGCCGCACCACGGGCTCTATGCGTCGGCTCTGCCCCCTCTGCTCGCGGCCTTCTTCGCCTCGTCGCCCTACCTCCAGACGGGCCCGGTCGCGCTGACGAGCTTGCTGTCCTTCGGCGCGCTGTCGACGCTGGGGGTCCCGATCGGCGGGCCGGAGTACGTGGCCGCCGCCGCGCTGCTCGCGCTGGTCGTCGGGGTCGTCCGGGTGGCGATCGGCGTCACCGGGGCCGGGTCGGTGGCCTACCTGATGAGCCAGCCGGTGCTCCGCGGCTTCACGCTGGCCGCGGCGATCCTGATCGTGAGCTCCCAGCTCCCCTCCGTCCTCGGCGTCGTCCCCGAAGAGCCGTCGGTCCTGCTCCGCGCCGGCGCGGCGCTCGCCTCCCCGCATGGGTGGTCGGTGGCCGCGCTGGGCCTCAGCGCCCTGACGGTGGTGGCCATGATCGGCGGTCGCCGTTTGCATCCCCTGTTCCCCGGCGTGCTGCTGGCCGTGGTGGTCGGCGTCGTGTTCAGCCTGCTCACCGCCTACCCGGGCGCGACGGTCGGGAGCGTCCCCGCGGTCCTGCTTCCGCCGTTGAACGTCGACCTGCCGTGGTGGCGCTTGCCCCAGCTCGCGGTAAGCGGCGCGATCATCGCGCTGGTCGGCTTCGCCGAGGCAGCGAGCGTCGCCCAGGCCTACGCGGAGGAGGGCAGGCAGCCCTGGGACCCGAGCCGGGAGTTCGTGGGGCAGGGCGTCGCCAACCTCGCTGCGGGGCTCACCGCAGGCTTCCCGGTCGGCGGCTCCTTCTCCCGGAGCGCGATCAATCGGCTGGCGGGGGCCCAGACGCGTGCGTCGGGCGGGATCACCGGGCTCGTCGTGGTCCTGTTCCTGCCCTTCGCGTTCCTGCTGTCGCCGCTGCCGAAGGCGGTGCTCGGCGCGATCGTGGTCGGCGCGGTCAGCGGCCTCCTGAACCCCCGGCCGCTGCTCAGCCTCTTCCGGCAGTCCGTTCTGCAAGGCGTGATCGGCACGGCGACCTTCGTGGCCACGCTCGCCAGCGCGCCCAACGTCGAGTACGGCGTGATGATCGGGATCGTCGTCGCCGTCGTGGTCCACCTGTATCGCGAGCAGCACCTGGACGTCGAGGTAGTCGTCGAAGGCCAGGGGCGCATCGTCTTCCGCCCGCACGGGGTCCTCTGGTTCGGGTCGGCGCCCGTGTTTCGCCAGCGCGTGACGCGCGAGGTCGCCCGGCACCCCAACGTGCGCGTCGTCGTCCTCGACCTCGGCGCCGTCGGCCGGGTCGACCTGACGGGGGCGCTCGCCCTCCGGGACATCGCAGCTCATGGCGGTGACGCTCTAGCGTTCGAGCTCCGGAACGTGCCCGTCCACGCCCGGCGCGTCCTCGCGAAGGTCCTGCCCGACCAGCTCCCCGACGCCTGACCATCCGGGTCTCGGGAACGCACCCTCCACGCGGGGGCCCCTCGGTCGTACTCTCGCCGCGATGTCGGTCGACGGACGCGCGGTGGCGGGGCTGCTTGCACTCGCCCTGTCCGGAACGGGCTGCGAGGGATCCCTGCTCGTGCGTCGAGCGGACGAGGGCCCCTCGATCGTCGTCGACCTCGGTTCACGCGACGACGCCGGGCGCCGCGACACGGGCGTCGCCTCGGCGGCGGACGGCGGCGGAGCCGACGGTGGCGACCGTGACGCTGGCGGCGGTCCCCCGGATGCGGGCCCGGCCCCCCGCGATGCGGGACCCGACCTCGGTCCGGTCGATGCGGGCCCGCCCCCGCCCTGCGACTACCGTACGGTGGACGGCGTGCTGGTCATCGAGGCGGAGAGCCTCCCCCTCGTCGAGCAGTGGGCGGTCCGGACCGACGAGCCGGGCTACCTCGGCACCGGCTTCATCGAGTGGACGGGGAGCAGCCACAACGGCGACCCAACGCACGGCGTGATGGTGATCGACGTCGACCTCGAGCAGGCCGGGCGCTACCGGCTCCAGTGGCGCAACCGGATCGGCGAGGGCACCAACACGACGGAGCACAACGACACGTGGGTCCGCTTCGCCGACGCGGCGGACTTCTTCGGCAGCAAGGGTCCCCTCGACGCCCAGCAGCGGGTCTACCCGCGTCCGCAGTGCGGCGATGGCGCCTTCCTCGCCGGGATCGAGGCCCTCGCCGACGTCGCGAGCGCGGCGTGCGTCGCGGGGTCGAGCCGGGACGGCTGGCTGAAGGTCTACTCCTCGGGCGCCCGGGACTGGCGGTGGTCGACCCGGACCAACGACCACGACGCCCACGACGTGATCGTCGAGGTCGACGCGCCAGGGGTCTACGCGTTCGAGCTGGCGGCGCGCGCCGACCACCACCTGATCGCCCGGATCGTGCTCCACGAGGCGAGCGTCCCGGACGGGACGGTCCGGGACGAGGCGAACCGCGAGACCCGCTGCCGCTAGGTGCGCCGGATGCTCGGCGCGCCAGTGTGGGTGATGGAGGAGCCCGCGGCGCGTCCATGCGCGACGGGCTCTGGGGCCCGGTCTGCCCCGATCAGTCGTCGTCGGCCAGGACGACCCGCCAGAAGGCGGCGGGCTGGATCGGGCGGGCGCTGTCGCAGCTGTTGAAGGTGGTGGCGTAGAGGTAGCCGTCGGGGCCCTGGCGCCAGTTCACGATGAAGGGCAGGTGCCCGAGGAAGCGGTCGACCTCGATCTCGCCCTCGGCGTCCGCCGAGATCCCGCGGACCCAGCCGAGGCAGAGGTCGCCGAAGCCGACCAGTCCGTCGAGCTCCCCGGCGTAGCGGTCGTTCGACCCGCCCTGGTAGGCCTCGCCGATCCAGGAGCTCCGGCGGTTGGTGGGCTCCGTGTCCGGGTCGTCCTCGAAGTAGGGGTGGTTCTCGTTGCGGGGCCACGACGTGATCGGCCGGACGTGGTCCTGCACCGACATCCGGCATCGGTTGGCCTCGCACCGCGGCCAGCCGAAGTTCATGACCGGGTCGCCGAGGAGGTTGATCTCCTCGAAATCGACCTCGCCGATGTCCGCGATCCACACGCGGCCCTCCGGCCCGAAGGCGATGCGGAATGGGTTCCGAAGGCCCTTGGCCAGGAGCTCCGGCGCCCCGTCGACCCCGTCGGCGAAGGGGTTGTCCTCCGGGATCGTGTAGCCGTCCCCGTCCGGGTCCCGGTTCGGCACGATCCGGAGGATCGAAGCCTTCGTCGAGCGGAAGTCCTGGCCATTGTCCCGGAAGGACTTGTCGCCGAGCCCGAGCACCATGGTGCCGTCGTCCTCGAACAGGATGTTGCTGATCGAGTGGATCCGGGGGTTGGTCGAGTCCGGCTCCTCGATCGAGAGGATCACCGACGCCGTCTCGTCGACGCCGTCGTAGCTCTCCCCGTCGAAGGTCAGGCGGGTCACCTTGCTCTCGAGGTCCGCGCCGCAGTGGGACGCCCACACGAACCGGTTCGTCGGCCAGTCGGGGTCCGCCTCGATCGCGAGGAGGCCGCAGTCGGTGATCTCCCGGAGCTCCGGCACGAAGAAGGAGCCGAGGCGCTCGGTCGTGGTGCCGTCGAGGCGGTAGTGGACGATCTCGCCGCTCTGGAGCCCGAGGAGGAGCTCGTCGGTGGTTCCCGGCAGGAACGAGAAGGCGACGAACTCTCCTTCGTCGACCTCGATCTGCTCGAAGGCGAGGATCGCCCCGCCCCCGCCGTCGCCCCCGTCGGGGGGCACCATGCCGCCGCCCCCGCATCCCGTCCCCGCCCCTGCGGCCACGAGGACCGCCAACAAAGCATGCTTGTTCATGGCGCCTACTCTAGGGGCTCGAGGCCCTCGATCCACAGGCGCAGACGTTCCGCGGCGACGGTGTCACGCCGTTGTACCCCGACCGGCGGCATCGCCATCGGGCTCACGCCCGCCAGCGCCCGGTAGACCACGCTCTCGTCGGGCGCTCCGGGCGCGATCCGGAGGCCCGGCTCCGCGCCGCTCGACATGGTCTCCCGGCCGACCGTGTTGTCGAGGGCGACGTCGTGGCTCAGGTCGAAGGCGTTCGAGGGGCCGGGGCGGCCGTTGTGGCAGTGCGCGCAGTTGCCGTGGAGGTAGCCCAGGACCGCGACCGTCTCGAGGTCGTCCGCCTCGACCCGCTCCGGCTCGTCGACGGCCTCGCTCAGGACCCCGGCCGCCTCGAGGTCGTCGAGGACCGGGCCGAGGCGGAGCTCGTCGAAGCCGATCGGGATCGTGGCGTTGGCCTCGTGGCAGATGCGGCACTGCCGGCGGCTCGGGATCTCGTGCGTCACCGCGCCGAGCTCGTCCTCGACCTCGACCGGCGTCGACCGGTCGAGGTCGAGGAGCGTGGCGTCGCTGCCGTCGTCCGCCCACCGGTACGCGTCGTAGGCCCAGCCCTCGGCCGTCCGCCGGATCACCCGCGTCTCGATCGGCCGCCGTCCTTCGACGGTGTCGTAGGCGAAGGTCTTGAAGAGCACGGTCCCGACCGGGTACGCCCAGGCCTCCCCGTCGGCCGTGTCGACCGTCACCCCGGGCGGCAGCAGGAGGAACCGCTCCTTGGTGCTCCCGTTCGTCCACAGCTCCCAGGTTGGACGGAACGCGACGACCCGGGGGTCGGGGGTCAGCGAGCGTGGGAGCTCCGGGTAGAGGCCGCCCTCCGAGAGCGTGCACGGCAGAGGGTCCGTGGGGGTGTCCAGCCAGCTCGATCCCCCGCAGGCGCTGCCCCCCAGCACCACCGCGAGGACCCAAGGAAGGGATGCGGTCCGCACGGTCCGAGGCTGCGACGGCTTCGGGGTGCCTGCAAGCGGTGAGACCGGTGCCGTGAGGACGTCCGGTGGATCGCGCCCCGGGGCGGCGGGGGCCCCGCCCCGGGCGCCCCTGTTCCCGACGGGCCCGGTCCCGCACGCTGGGGGGGTGACCGCCCTCGCCCCCACGCCCCGCCGCGGACCCCCGGGTCTGTGGGATCGTCTCGTGGGGCCGGGCGCGACCGGCGCCGAGAACCGGGTCACCGTCGCCCTCGCGCTCGCGGCGGGCGCCGCCGCGCCCGCCGTCCTCGACGACGGGACGGGCGGTCAGCGGATCCTCGCGGCGGCGATCGCCGTCGACCTCGTGCCCGGGGTGTGGGTGATGGCCACCCCCGCCGGTCGCCGCTGGTGGCACCGGCCGGCATGGCCCGGTTGGATGCCGCTCGCCGTGGTGCTCGCCCACGTCCACCCCCTCGTCCTGGCGTGGGCGTTCCCCGAGCGCTCGTCCTGGGCATGGGGTGGGGCGATGTACGGCGGTGCCGTGCTGACCCTCGGGCTGCTGGGCGTGGTGCCGAGCCGCTTGCGGCTCGCGGTTGCTCTGGTGGCCGCAGCGCTCCTTCTCGGGCTCGGCGCGAAGCTCGGGGGAGACCCGCTCGGCTGGTTCAGCGGGGCCTACCTGTTGAAGCTGATCGTCGCCTTCGGGGGTGGCGGCCGACGCGACCCGGCCCGCTCCGCCCCGTCGACGGGGTCGGCGACGTAGGCAGCCGCCTCGACGCCGACGGGCGATCGGCGGACGCGTCAGCGCCCAGCGCAACCCGGGGAGCCTCGGTCGCGCCCGAGTGCCATCCTCGTGCTCCGATGGCGGCGGGTGGATCGGACGAGGAGCCGTGGTGGCGCACCTTCTTCGAGGGGCCGTTCGGCGAGCTGCAGCTCGCGGGCCTTCGCGACGACGTGGCGGGAGCGGACGTCGACGTGGTTTTGCGCCACCTCGGCGTCGCGCCCGGCGCTCACCTTCTCGACGTGCCGTGCGGCGCGGGCCGCCACGCTCTGGAGCTCGCGCGGCGGGGCTATCGCGTGACGGGCATCGACCTCCAGGCGCGGCTGATCGAAGCGGCCCGGGACCGCGCGTTTCACGACGGCCTCGAGGGGGTCGAGCTCGCGGTCGGGGACATGCGAAGCGCGGCCTTCGGGCGGGCGCTCGATGGGGCCTACAACTGGTGGGGCAGCTTCGGCTACTTCGACGACCAGGCGAACGAGGCGTTCTTGGCGCGCGTCGCGGAGGCGCTCAGGCCGGGGGCTCGCGTCGTGCTGAGCACCCACGTGACCGAGACGCTCTACCCTCGGCTCAGGCCGCGGGACTGGGCCTGGGTGGTGCTGGGCGGCGAGCGCGTGCGGATCCTCGAGGAGCGGGCGCTCGACGTGGGCACCGGCGTCCTCCGCAGCGAGTGGACCTTCGTCCGGGAGGGCGAGGCTCGGACATCGGTCAGCGAGATGCGCATCTACGCCTTCCGCGAGCTGAGGGCCATCCTGCGGCGGGCCGGCTTCGCCCAGGTGGAGGCCTTCGACGACGCGACGGACCACCCGCTCGCGGTCGGGAGCCGCCGGGCCACGGTGGTCGCGACGCGCGCGGATCCGGGGTGAGCGCGAGGGCTCATGACCCTCCCGGGCGCCCGCGAGCGAGAATCGCTGAGGCGAGCTCGACCTGGGCGACGACACCGGCCCCGCCCCAACTGCGCTTTCGCCTCGACTCAGAGCGCGTCGAGGCGACGCCTCACCAGCCACGCATCGACCGCATCGACGTTGAGGGGCTCGTCGGGCAGGTGGGTCTTCGCCATCGCCTCGTCCAGCTTCGCCTCGAGCGCGGGCCATCGCATGCGGTGCTTCGCGTCGAGGCCCGGGTCGAGCGCGGACTTCTCCCCCGCGTCGCGCTTGAACGCGACGAGCTCCTCGACGTCGTCGAGCCCGAGGTCGCGCGCGTTGGCCACGACGTCGCCGCGGACCTCGCCGCTCCGGAGTAGGTGCACCCCCGTCAGCGCGGCGCGGTAGGCGTACAGGAGCGACTTGGCCCGCGGCTCGCGCGCGTGCTCGCGGCACATGCCGCCGAAGTAGCCGCGGTAGTGGCTGCCGAACCGCTTGCACAGCGCCCCCTCGGCCAGCCCGCGCAGCGCCTCGAGGTCCTCGTTCTCGACGAGCTGCATCGGGGTCATGAGCCGCTCGAGCACGTTGCCGTTGCCACGCAGCAGCAGCGTCAGCGCTTTTTGCACCTCATGGGTCGTCAGGTCGTGCTCGACGCCCTCGAACACCTCGAGCACGTCGTGCGTGTCGGGCGGCGGGCAGAGGCCGAGCATCGACGCCGTCGGCGCGATGTGCATGCCCTTCAGGTCCAGGTCGCTGTCGGCCGACGGGAAGCCATAGTAGTGCGCGCCGACCAGGCCCACGTGAAGCAGCTCGCCCAGCGGCGCGTTCATCACGGCGAAGCGGCGGGCCATGTCGAGATCCGGCTTCAGCACGTCAGCGACCTCTCGATCAGCTCAACGGAGAGCGCGGAGAGCTCAACGGCGTCGGGCTCGTCCGGCAGCGTCGAGGTCGCCTTTGCGTCGGCGATGCGCGCCTTCAGCGCTTCGGCCTGCGCGATGAGCTCCTCGTAGGCCCAGCGGCCGTCGCGAACCGCGAGCAGCTCGTCGCGATCGTGGTCGCGGCGCACCCGCACCTCACCGTCTTCGAGGATCTCGACCGCCATCCGACACAGCCGGACCAGGTGCATCGCGTGCTTGGTGTCGTAGCCGTGCGCCGCCTCGAGCGCGGCCCGCGTGGGGTTGCGGTTCGCGAGCCAGTGGCGGTACTGCGACCACTGCTTGCGCGCGGCCCGGTAGCGGCGCTCGCGGTCGAGGGTCGCGAGGAACGCTGGCCCGACGTCGTCCTCGCTCAGGCGCCCGTCCTCGAGCATCGCCTCCGCCGCCCCGAGCTGATCCCTCGGGACCGTGGTGCGCTCGGGCAGCCCGACGTCGGCGCGGGTCGGCTCGCGCTCGGGGGGCTCGAGCAGCCAGCGACGGTGCCGCCGGATCCGGGCGAGCTGAGCCATCGCGTAGCCGCCGAAGGTCCCCGCCACCTGCTTGCTCAACATCATCGGCCGCGCTGCGAGGAGCCGCGCCCCGGCGTCGGTCACCACGCGGTGGTCGTCGGGGTGCGCG
Organism: Sandaracinaceae bacterium; assembly: GCA_050331215.1. Taxonomy (GTDB): domain Bacteria; phylum Myxococcota_A; class Polyangia; order Polyangiales; family Sandaracinaceae; genus JBHJHB01. The sequence continues at coordinate 18,950 of JBHJHB010000045.1, forward strand.
AAGAGCACCTCGATCACGCTCGGGTTGCTCGCCACGGCCAACCGCAGGAGCTTGCGCAGGTCGTAGCGCACGTGGTCGGGGCTCAGCTCGATCTGCTCCGGCCCGGGCTCGATCCCGAAGTACCACTGCGCCGGCCCGATCACGACGCCCTTGAGATCCGTGTCCGAGCCCTCGCGCGCCAGCCCGTACGCGCGGCTCCCGTGCAGGGTCTCGAAGATCAGGGTCGGCTCGCCCACGGCCGAGGCATAGCAGGCGCGGGCTCCGTCCGACGCGCGGTGTCGGGCGGTCGGGGTCACCGCCAGACCGGAGCACATCGCCTCGATTCGACCTGCGAAGTGACGGTCAGCGACTGCTCCCGGCGCGCCGGCCTCGAACGCACCGGGGTGACCCTGGCGCGGTTGTCGCCGGGGAAGGCGGCGTTTCCCGTCCATCGGCACCACGCCGAGGAGGACTGGGTGTACGTGCTCGAAGGGAGCGTGGAGGTCCGGCTAGGGGACGTCGTGCGGGAGGTGGGGCCGGGGAGCTTCGTCGCCTTCGTTCCCGGGGGTCCAGCCCACCAGCTTCACAACCGAAGCGATGCCGACGTCGTCTACCTGATGGGTGGGGAGTCATCTGCGGTGGAGATCGTGGACTTCCCCGAGCTCGGGAAGCGCTCGCTCCGGATGAACGACTTCTACGCCTCGACGATCGTTCCCCTTGCCGCCGACGACTGAGCGTTGGTTCTCGCGCACGACCGACGATAGGTGCGCCAGGCCGTAGATGTCGGCGCACCAGCGTCGAGGCGTGTCAGCACACCAGCACGAGGCGTTGGCCCCTGGTCCTTCGAGACGCAACGCAGACGAGCTGGTCGCGTTCCTCCTCCGAGAGGACGGCGTCACGGTGCTCGACTGTGGTGCAGAGCCGCCGCACGACCACGTCCTGTCGGGCGAGCTCCTTGAGTGCCTCGTCGCAGGCATCGATGCGCTCGGCAAGGTCGAACAGGGACTCCAGCAAGGGCCGGAGCAGCTCCTCGAGCTCCCCCGGCAGATCGAGTGCGTCGACCCCCCACCTGGTGACGTCACCCGGCCCGCGAACCCGCTGCGATTCGGGAGTACATCTACCCGAGTGCCCAGTCGGCGTAGCGCAAAGGCCTTCGTCAGGCTCTTGCGACCAGCCGCCCCTCGGCGTCGATCACGACCTCGCCGTCCTCCTTGGCGATCGGCCCGGGCGGCAGCTCCTCGAGCAGATCGAACACCACCTCGCTGGGCCGACAGAGCCTCACGCCGAGCTTGGTGCACACGATCGGCCGGTTGACCAGAATCGGGTGCTCGAGCATCGCCGTGAGCAGCGCCTCGTCCGGCACCGTCTCGTCGAGGAGCCCGAGCTCCGCGGCCGGCGACTTCGTGGTGCGGAGCGCGGTGCGGGGGGTGAGGTCAGCGGCCGCGAAGAGCCCGAGGAGCTGCGGCCGGGTCCAGCCTGTCTCGAGGTAGCGGATGACGGTGGGCTCGTGGCCGGCGGCGCGGATGAAGGCAAGGACGTTGCGGGAGGTGCCGCAGTCCGGGTTGTGGTGGATGACGACCTGCATCGGATCCGAGGGTCCCCTACGCGTCCCGAGTCGTCCATAGCGCGAGTCTGGCACCATGCAGGGTCTCCCCAGCCCGCTCTGGTGTTCGCTACCGGCACTCCCTCACGGTCGCCGGCAACGCATTGCCCCCGTTCAGCGCCTCTCCTATCGCCCCGTCGAGAGCTCGCCCTCCCAGGCGAAGGGCTCGGGGAAGTAGGTGCGCTCCGTGAGCGTGATCCGGGTCCGGTTGCCGTCGACCACGAAGGTGACCGTGCCCGCCTCGATGCGGTCGAGGGTGTCGAAGTGGAGGACGAAGGTGAGCGAGTCCGTCCACTCCCCGTGAAGCGCGAGGTCCACATCGGCATGGCGCTCGTCTGCGCTGAAGCGCGCGCTACGGGTGATCCGCGGCACCCCGTCGAGGCCGACCTCGGCGGCGACCTCCTCGCCGGCGATCTCTAGGGACCAGAGCGCCGCGTCCCCTGCGAAGGCGGGGGTGACGGACGTCCACCCCAGGGGGTTCTCGGTCAGCTCGATGGGTCCGCGCGCCAGAGCCTCCGCCGCCGGCGGAGCCGGCACGTCGACCGGCGGCGGCGGGGTGCTGGCCCGTGCGGTCGCCTCGTCCAGGCGGTCTTGCCCTACGGGGTCAGCGGGCAGGGGGCCGTCGGACGCCACCGCCCCCAGCAGGCGGTCCAGGAGGGTGGTGCTGACCTGGGCGATCTGAGCGGGGCTAGCGGCGCCCGTGGTCACCACGAGCAGGTCCTGCTCCGGGTCGAGGAACAGGAACTGACCTCCCCGGCCGGAGGCGTAGACCCCCCGGCCCGCCGTCCACCACTGATAGCCGTAGCCACCGCCGTCACCGAGGTCGACCCAGGGGGTGGTGGCCTCGTCGACCCAGGCCGGGTCGAGCACCTGACGTCCTCGCCATCGTCCGCCACGCAGGACCAGCAGCCCGACCCGGGCGAGGTCCTCCGGGCTGAGCCGCGCGTCGCCCCAGCCCCGCGGCGTCCCGTTCGGGCCCGTCGGCCAGAGCAGGGACCGTGCCCCGATCCGCGAGAGCACCTGCTCTTGGAGGAGGGTCGCGGTGTCGCCGGGCCCGCTCCGGGTCACCGCCTCCGACAGGAGATGGGAGACGGGGCTGCAGTAGACCCAGGTCGACCCCGGGGCGTGGGCCATGGGCAGGCCTACGGTGAACGACACCCAATCCTCCGCCCCGATCATCGCTTGGAGCGTCCGCTCGCCACCGTCCGGATCGCAGCCCAGGCCCGCGCGCATGGTCAGCCCGTCGGCCAGGGTGATCATGGCCTTGCGGGGGTCGTCCGTGGGGACCTCGTCGGTGACCAGGGCCAGAAGGGGTGCCTCCACCCCGGGGAGTCGCCCCTCGGCGATCGCGAGGCCGACCGCGGTCGAGGTCAAGCTCTTGGTCACCGACGCCACGTCGTGGGGCCGGGTCCCGTCATAGGGGAAGAAGCGGACATCGAGGACCGCCACGCCGTGCCGGACCACGGTCAGGCTGTGGAGCCCGAGATTCTCGTCGACGATCGCCCCGACCACGTCGGCGAGGTCGGTGGACCGGATGCCGTGGACCTCCGGGGCGGCCGTCGCCCAATCGTCCCCGGGGTAGCGAAGCGGGGTCGTCGAGCCGCAGGCCGCCAGCACGACCGCGATGACGACGGCGTGGGCTGAGCGCCGTCGGCGCTGCCTCGCGGAGCGAGGCGCGCCACCGGTTCCGTGCGGCGGGAGGTCATGGAAGGCCATCGCCGGCGAATCGAGCACGCCGCGTGCCACCCGGAGCGTGAGCCGCATCGGAGGCCAGGGCTGACGGACCGCCCGCAAGACCTGCGCCGCGGGGACGGTCGACCGGCCCCAGAACCGGTCAACCGTCCGCGGCGTTCGCCGCGGTCGGATACTCAGGTCTCCGGCGCCCCACCGAAGACGACGCGGACGCGGTTGATGCGGGGACGACGCCCGTCGTCCTCACCGCCCCGATGAGCCGCGACGAACGGGCGGCCGGCGGGTGCACCGTGACGTCGGTGCCCGGCCGTGGCGTGTTCTGCTGCTTGCGTTGGCCACCCGCGCGAACCCTCCCCCGCGCGAACCCTCCGATGTACGCGAAATCGGGTCCAGAGGTGTCACACACGAACCGTCCACCCACGGAGAATCGAGCGGCCGACCTGGCGGCGAGCTCGCCGCCACACGCCGCCAGTTGCCGAGCCGAGGCGCGCCCGAAGCGGGGCGACATCGACCGGCATGGAAGTTGGTTGGCAACGCCTCGTGGCCGAGCGCCCGCCCAGCCCTGCCCCCACCGAGGAGCTCCGACGGCGTCGGCGTGCGCTCTTCGAAGACGTGCGGCGGGGCGTCCTCGAGGACATCGAGCGCGGTCTCGACCATACGTGGCTCGACTACTACGAGCCGGTGCCCGGCGACGAGATGGGTGAGGAGGTCCACCCTTACTCGCCTGGCTCGCGGTTCGCGCGCAGGGCACGAGTCCCGCGCAGGCGATGGTTCGGGCGTGCCACGGGTGCGGCCGACCGCCTCCCGAAGGCTGCTCGGCCTGCTGCACTCAACCCAGCGAGGCCTGAACCGGGAGGCAGGCGCGTCGAGACAGGACGGTGGTCTGCGGCCCCACCTGTCGACCGACAGATGGCCTCCGCGGCCTGAGCACGTCCTCGAGAACCGGGGACGGGCGCATCGGTGCGTCATCTCCGCCGGAACGGACGCCGATCTGGCCAATCGATGGCCAACGCTTGCTCTCAAGGCGTCTCATCGGAGCCATCTTCGCCCCAAGGACCGCTCCAGCCAAGCGCAGAGCGGCCGCCCACGCCCACTACCGGAGCACGTACATTGGACGGTCTCTCGTCGGTGGAGGACATTGGACGGTCTCTCGTCGGTGGACGGTCTCTCGTCTCGTCTCTCGGTGCTGGGCCCCGGTCGAGCCGGAGCCCTCGGAGGGCTAGCCGGGGGTCAAGATGGGTCCCGCGCGGTGTGCCAGCCGCGCGCAGGAGTCGCGGCCGCTGGGGCCACCGTCCCCTTGACGGGATCGGGCCCGGCGGAGAGCCTTGCCGCGTGCATCGGCTGTCCGCCGCGGTGCTCGTCCTTGGAGTCGCCCTCGGCTGCACCAGCCCGCTCATCCGCCCCGACGCAGGCGACCTCGGCCCTGCGCCCGCGCCCGGGCCCGGCGGGCCGGCGCTCCCCGAGGCACCTCGGATCCCCTGGCTCGAGGCGGGGCAGCCGGTCATCGCGGCGCCCGCCATCCCCTGGCTCGACGCCGGGGTCCCGCCCATCGCCTGGGACTGCTCGGCGGGCTGGCGCTCGGTGGAGGCGGACGGGGTCACGACCTGCGAACCGTACCCGGAAGGAGGGTCGGCGGTATGCGGGGAGGGCGAGGCCCATTTCCCGGGCGAGGCGGGGTGCCGTCCGATCGGCGGGGCCTGCGGCGACGGCCCGTTCCCGGCGGTCGACGATCTGCCCGCCGACGCGCCGTTGCTCTACGTGGACGCCAGGGCCGGCGTCTCGGGCGACGGCTCGGAGGGGGCTCCCCTCCGGACCCTGGCCGCGGCCCTCGATCGTGCGGCCCCCGGCGCGGTGGTGGTCCTCGCGGGGGGCAGCTACGCCGTCGACCGGACCTGGCCGGACGGGGTGTCCCTGCGGGGGCGCTGCGTGCGGGAGACCCGGCTGGTGGTGCCCGAGGAGAACGCTCGCTCGGCGGTGTTGGACATCGCCCGCCACGGCACGCCCCTGGCGATCGAGGGCGTGCACATCGGGCCGGCCGACGTCGGGGGGCTTCGGGTCCGCCGGCGAGGCGCGCCGGTCCACCTCGACGGGGTGGAGGTGGCCGGGACCCTCGGCGAGCCCGCGGCGGTGGTCGTCGCCTCGACGGCAGAGGTCGAGGCGAGGTCCCTGGTCGTTCGGGACACCCGTGACCCCCCGTCCAGCTTCTTTGGCGGCGCGGGGATCAGCGTGGAGAGCGGAGGGCGCCTGTCCCTCGTGAAGGCCGTGGTGGACAGGAACCGGGAGGTCGGCCTCGCGGTCGTGCAGGGGGGCTCCTCCGCCGTCATCACCGACCTCGCCGTCCGCGGGACGCGTGGGCGGAGCCGCACCGGGATCCGCGGGTACGGCATCCTGGTAGAGGAGGGAGACCTCGAGCTGCGCGGGGCCCTGGTCGAGGACAATCGGGATGTCGGCCTGCTCGCCCTCGGCGCGGGAACCGCGGTGCGGGCCAGCGACCTGGTGATCCGAGACACCCTCCCGCAGGAGTCCGACGACGCCTTCGGTCGGGGCATCAGCGTCGAGCTGGAGGGACGCGTGGAGGTGACCCGGGCCCTGATCGAACGGAACCGGGAGCACGGGGTGATCGCCGACCGCGGGGGAGTCGCGGTGCTTCGGGACGTCTTGATCCGGGACACGGAGGCCGCCTTGGGGGCCCGCCGTGACCGGGGGCGAGGGGTCAGCGTCGAGCAGGGGGGCCGGGTCGAGCTCGAAGGCTGCCTCCTGGTCCGCAACCGAGAGACCGGGTTCTTCGTCATCGGCGAAGGATCCGTGGGGGTGGCCTCGGACCTGGTGGTTCGGGACACCCGGCCACGGGAGGAAGACGGCTTCGGGGGAGACGGTGTGCGCGCCCAGGATGGAGGCCTCCTTCGCGTCTCCCGGGCTCTCCTCGCGGACAACCGCGAGCGAGGCCTCAGCCTCTTCAGCGCCGACACCGAGGCCGAGGTGGAGGACCTGGTGGTCCGGGGCGGGGTCGCGGAGGCCGAGGAGACCTTCCTGGCCGGCGTGTTCGTCGCTCAGGGGCCGCGGCTGACCCTCCGGCGCGCCCTCCTCGAAGAGACCCTCGCTGCGGGGGTGGTCGTGGTGGGCGAGGATGCCGTGGCGACGATCGAGGACCTCGTGGTCCGCGAGGCGGTCCCGCACCCCTTTGCCGCCCGGAGCGGTGGCGTGAGGGTGGAGCCGGGGGGGAGTCTGACCCTCCGGCGCGCCCTCCTCGACCGCGCCCCGGAGGTCGGCCTCATCGTCTTCGGTAGGCAAGCGCGAGCCTCGGTCCGAAGCCTCGCGGTCCGGGACACCCAGCCGGACGCCAGGCGGCAAGGCGGTGGGGGCGTTGGCGTGGGGGTCCAGGATCAGGCCCGGCTGGAGCTCCAGGAGGCCCTCGTGGAGCGGAGCCGGACCGTGGGCGTGGTGGCCTTCGGGGCGGGCGCGGAGACCGTCGTCCAGGACCTCGTGGTGCGCGACACCCTCGCCCTGGCCTTCGACCGACCCGACGCCGTGGCCGGGGAGTTCGGTCGCGCGATGGCCATCGCCCGCGGCGCTCACCTCGTCCTCGACCGCGCGCTGCTCGCCGACAACCGGGAGTTGGGCCTGTTCCTCGAGGACGACGGGACGCGAGCCGAGGTGACGGACCTCCACGTGCGGGACAATCGCGGTCAGGACATCGACGGGCGGCTGGGTCAGGGGGTGGTCGCCCAGTTCGGCCCCGCGCTGATCCTCGACCGCGCCCTCGTCGAGAACACCCGCTTCTTCGGCGTGGGCATCGCCACGGCGACGGCGGAGGTGACGGACCTGACCGTCCGGGACACCGCCTCGAATGGCGGTGACGGGCGGTGGGGCCGCGGCTTGAACCTCGCACGGGGGGCGACGCTGACCCTCCGGCGGGCGCGGCTCGAGGGGAACCGGGAGGTCGGCCTGGCCGCCTTCGGATCCGACACCCAGGTGGACATCGAGGGCCTGGTGGTGGAAGGCACGCTGCCGCCGAGCTGTACCCCGGTCTGCTCGGGGGCCGGAGTGAACCTCGGCGCCTATCGCGGAGCGGCGGTGGACGTCACCGACTTCACCCTGGTCGGGGGGGAGACCTGCGGGGTCCAGGTCACCGACGACGCCCAGCTCGATCTCTCGGACGGCGAGGTCCTCCGCCACCCGATCGGGGTCTGCTGCGAAAGCCGCTACGCCTTCGCCCGACTGCGGCGCCAGGTCGCCTACCGCGACAACGGGAGCGTCGTCGAATGTGCCGCCTTCCCCATCCCGGACCCCGGTCCGTTGCCGTAGGTCGGCGCCCGGGCTCGCCCTCGGCGTTTCGAGCCTCCGGCATGCCCTTCCCGGCGCCAGAGTCGCCGGAGGCCCCCCATCGTCGTCCACATCACCGAGGAGAAGGCGCTACGAATCGCGGCAGGGGAGGGCGAGCGCGGCGGCGGAGCCCTCCACCACTGAGCGATTGGGCCCAGTCCGCTCGCGGTGGTCCCCTGCCGGCAGAGCCAACACCGCGCGTGCCGATGGCCCGCTGCCTGTGTCGTGGGCGAGCCGTCCCAGAACTGCGAGTAGGCCCGATCCCGGCGGTGGCCACCGGCGGCCCGCCGGCGCCCGCCGGGAGTCACTGAACGAGGGTGGTCCAGGCCGGGGAGGCCGAACTGAGCGGTCGCTACGGGAAGCTATCCCTCACCAGGGACCCCTTTGATGCATCCTACCCTCTTCCCCGTCGTGCCTAGGGAAGGTATGTGTCGCGCTGGCGGACCCGGTCGTCGCCGGTGAACCACTCCCCATCGGGCCCCGGGTCGATGAGCTCGACGCCTTCGATAGCCGCGCCGTCGGCATCGTAGGTCCCCTCCCAGGCGCCGCTCCCGGGGTCGTCGTCGGTGAACCAGAGACCGTCCTCGCCCGGGTCGTTGTGTCGGAGTTCGCGAGTGACCTGCCGATTCACGTTGTGGGTGAGGTCCAGGTAGCTGGCGACGGTGTCGTCCGCCGTGAACCAGACGCCATCGGCACCAGCGTCGGCGAAATCAATCGACCGAGTCATGGTTCGCCCCGTCCACGAGTAGACGGTCGGGAAGACGGCTTGTCGCCCAAAGGAGCCGGCCTGCACCTCGTCGTCGTCATCCAACCACACGCAGTTGTTGCCGGGTCCCGAATACCTCACGTGACGGACGGGACGCCCATCGTCGTCGTACGAGTGGAGCTCGACCCAGTCGGGCACGTCGTCGCAGGTGCCCCAGAGCCCATCTCCCCCCGGTCCGCCGTAGCTCACCTCGCGTGTCCAGCGATCCGCGGCGTCGAAGTGATTGACCAGGTACCACTGCGCCTCGTCGTCGGCCGTGAGCCAGGCGCCGTCACGGCCGGGTCCCCGATAGTTCGCCACGCTTACTTCGAGGAACTGATCGTACGTGTTGCGGTTGTAGCTCACCAGCACGTCGTCGCCGGTCCCCCACACGCCATCCGGGCCCGGGTCGTCGTAGTTGAGGATGAGCGACACGTCCGGGGCGTGCTGGTATCGGGTGTAGATCCGAACAAGGTCGTCTGCGGTGGCCCACACCCCGTCCGGACCGGGCTCGGTGTAATCGACGTGAGTGACGGACCGGCCTTCCGAGTCCTCGACGTATACGGCGGTGTAGCTCACCTCATCATCGGCCGTGAACCAGACGTCGTCGTCTCCGGGTCCGTCGTAGCGCGTGAAGCGAGTCGAGCCGTCGTCCTCGCGCGTCCACTCCCGGTACCTCCCGTACTCCAGGTCATCATCGTCGTTGAACCACACGCCGTCCTGCCCGGGCCCGTCGTACCCAACCATGCGTGTCAGTCGTCGGTCCTGATAGGTCCGCCGTTCGTAGCGAAATACGTCTCCATCCGGGTGGAACTCCACGCTGCGCAGGAGGAGGTCCGGGCGTGCGTCGAAGGTGATCTCGAAAGGCACCATCACACGGCCGTCCGGAGTACGCGCGCCCTCAATCCGCAGCCGGCACGTATCGGACTGTGAAAGCGGAACATCGGGATCGAAGATGACCGTCCGGGAGCCGGCGTCGTAGGACACCGTCCCCGTCTGCCGTTCCCATCCCCAGTAGAACCGCGTGGCGTCGAGCACGCTGGCTGCGTCCATTGGCTCGGAGAAGACCGCGCCGAGCGAACCGATCACCGAGAAGTCGTCGGTCCCCTGCGTCGGTGTGGACGACACCACGTACGGCGGCGGTCCCGCATCGGCGGTGCCGCCGTCGAAGCCGCCATCCAACGGTCCCATGTCGGAGCACGGGAACAGGGGGATGTCGTCGGGGCACGACGGTACGCCGGCGTCCGGACCGGAGTCGATGGTGCTACCCCCATCGGGCAGCCCGTCATCGGGGGGTGGGGCCGCTTGGCCCCCGCAGCCGAAGCCGAGGAGTAGGACACTGAGGGCCGCCAACGGTGCGGCTCCTCCACAGAGTTCTTCCATCGCGCTCATGTCCTTAACGACGTAGGCACACCGGGCTGGCGAGCCAGTCTGTTTAGAGCCACATATGCCGGCCTTCTTCTTCGATCCCGGCGGGCGTCCCTTAGCGAGGTGGTCCAGGCCGGGGAAGCGGAACTGAGCGGTCGCTACGGCAAGCTGTCGCTCACCAGGGACCTATTCGATGCATCCTGTCCTCCCTTTGACGACCAATGACGACATCCAGTCGCAAGGAGCTTCGAATCCATGGCCTTCGACCGGGAGGGAACAATCTCCTCGTCCCACTACCGAAGCTGGTCCAGCGGCTTGAGCTTGCGTTTCCGACCTTGAGCGTGAACATGGACGATTCTGTCGGCTGCGCCGGTGACGGCGAGGCGCTTTGTTAGCTGGAAGATAAGCTTAAGATTCCGGCGCCAAGGATGTGTCAGGCTCGTGGTTCGCCGGCCCGCTTGCGGAGGACAGAGAGTACTTCGATGACGTGGAGATTCGCGTCGAGGAGCCGGGAATCGAGTTCGGACTCCGGGACAGTCGTTCGCAGCACGCGCCGCCGGCCTTCTGCTTCGATCCCGGCGGGAGTCCCTGTACGAGGGTGGTCCAAGCCGGGAAGCGGAACTGAGCGGTCGCTACGGCAAGCAATCGCTCACCAGGGACCCCTTCTATTCATCCCATCCTCCGGAGCGCGAGGGGGCTGGCCGGTCAGCGGAGGCCCGGCGCGGCGGGCACGAAGCGAAGCACCGCTCCGTCCTGGAGCGCGGCCAGGGCGATCCACACGATCAGGGAGGTGGCGAGGAGGGCGGTGCCGGCGCTGAGCAGGAGGACCGTATCGCTCGGGGGAGCGAACCCGAAGAGGAAGAGCCCGTAGCCGAGCATCACCACGCCGCCGGACATGCCCACCGGGCCGAGGACCCATCCGAGGGCCCGGACTCCCCTCCGGTCCCGGTACCAGACGTCGAGAGTCCCGCCGGCCTCCAGATCGATGGGCGGTGCGGGGACCACCTGGCGGAGGCGGGTGAGCGCGAGGCGATAGGTCCCAACGGTCAGGCCGAGGCCGCAGGGAACAGAGCAGACCCTCTCGAAGGCGACCTCGTCGACGGTCTCGCGGAGTCGGTGGCCGACCCCGGTCTGGGGGATGGCGCCGACCTCGGCCCACAGCTCGACGTAGCGCTGACGGCTCTCCACGACGATCGGGATGCGCGGACCTCTCCCTTGGCGGGGGGCGACGCCGTGCAGGACGGGAGGCGGGAGGGTGACCGCGGGCGGGTCGGCCAGGGGCGGCGCGAGATCCCGGTCGACCTGGGGCCGCTCATCCTCAGGGCCGGCGAAGGTGACCCGCGACCAGGACACGATCCGGGACTCTCCCGTGGGGAGGAGAATCGTCACCCGCTCCCCGGGCACGCTCTCCACGATGGTGCCCCGCAGCATGCCGCCGTCACGGAGGACGACGACGTCGGGGGCGCCCTGGGCGAGACCGAGGTGGGGGGCGAGGAGCAGGAGCGCCCCAGACAGGACCAGGTGACGACCCATGGGATGGTGACCGGTGCTCCCGGTCTCCACTAACGCGGCAGCAGGGTCTGCGGCAGGGGGATGGCGAACGCTGTCGATTCGATGGGCGAACCGTTGTTCTCGTAGCGGACTTCTTCCACGTCCACGACGTCCCCGAGTGCGGCGGGGCCACAGCCCAGCAGCAGCGCGGCCACGCCGGTCCATGCCGCGCCTCGACCGTCCCCTCCCATGAAACCAACTCTCTCACGCCCCAGATCCGATGACAACTGAGCGATACGTCGAGAATTCCGCTCGGCCTGCGTATACTTGCGGAGCTGTTTCACCGTCGAGTCCGCGTCGACGTCCCATAGACGGGGCGTCGGGCAGCGTGGCCTGGCGGGACGGCACAAGCCACCTGCTCCTGTCGGCCCACGAGCTTCTGAACCGGCTGGCCGCGCTCGTCCCCGCGCCGCGCAGGAACCCAGATCGTCTACCCCGGCGTCCTCGCAGCTCGTTCGGCGTGGCCCGCCGCGCCGTCGTCCCCGAGGCGATGACGGCCCCCGCACCAAGGCCACCTCGGTCCCCGTCCGTCGCAACCCCAGCTGGGCCGAGCTCCCGCGTCGCGGTCTCGACATCGACAGCCTGCCCCAAGGACGGGTGTGCCGGACGCCTCCGCTTCGTCGCCGTCATCCTCCGACGCGACGTCATCGACCGCAGCCTCGCCCACCTTGGGCTGGCATCGCGGGCTCCACCCTCGAGGACGCCGCCTTTGCGGTCCCCTCGTCAGCTCGCCTTGCCGGGTATGTGAGCCCAACGCGCCCGTGATCTCGGAGCGCGAGATGCACCGGTGCGTCCTGGATCTCCGCCTCGACCTGACGAAGGCTCCGGACATGGCGTTCATGTCCCCCGGCCTTCTGCTTCGATCCCACCTAGCCGCCGGCAACGTCACCGGCCGCGCGGTGGACATGTCCGGCCGCGATGGCTTCGCTGTCCGCGGCGCTCCGCATCCCGTGGGAGTCGGCCAGGAGGGCCGCCGTAATTCGAACGACGAAAGCCCTTATCTCTAGGGCGTCCGCGACAAGCGGTGGCCGGTCGACCAGTCGCCTCCTCGGCGACGATCACCTCGAAGCCCAGCTCCTCCAGCAGGCGCGCCACCCACTCGCTCTCCGTGCTCGCCTCCAGCAGCACGCGGGCGCCGGCGTACTTCTCGAGCGCGCGCTGGAACCCCTCGAGGTCCGTTCGCACGCGGCGCTCGACGTACTTCTCCCGGTCCTCGTCGTAGATGCACACCTGGCTTGCATTCTTGTGAAGGTCGATTCCAACGTCGTGTACGGCTGGCCCCTCTCTGCGGCCTGCTACCGCGCCTTGATCCACCGAGGATCTTGTCTCCGAACGGGGCCAGCCGTCCTCTATCCCATCTATCCTCAGGGCGTTCCAAGTCACCCGCTCGCGGAGAACGGGCTCGGCGATCTCGACGCCGGTCTCGGGATGACGGAGGCCTCTCCGTTGACTATCGCTCCTACGTGCCCCGCCCGAGTCGGGGTCACGCTGCCGGCGCGACTACGGGAGGACGCCCCCGCCGATCCGGAGCAATACGCTTCTCCGAGCCACGTCTTGGACACGGGGACGGAACTCCGGGCTCGTGGGCTCATTGGGGTGTCCCTTGTTGGCGACCGACCATGTGTGGTCACCTCAGGCGAAGCGAACGCCCCAAGGAGGAGCGATGTACTCGAGACTCATGCTTGCCGCGCTCTTGACGCTGGCCCTCAGTGCGTGTGACCAAGGGCGCCGGGAAGAGCCGCGCCAGCCGACCGAAGACGACGAGGAGGCGGCGGCGGAGGGCACCAGCGAGAGCGCGCCCGTCGATGGCGACATCGACCGCACCTCCCTGCCCGTCCTGCCGCCCGACTACGAGCCGGTCACCGAGCTCGACGCACGCAACGTGGAGGCCCCGCCGCTGTTCGAGGTGCGGGCGCCGGAGGGCGCGCCGAACGTGCTGGTCGTGCTCATCGACGACATCGGCTTCGGCGCGGCGCAGACCTTCGGCGGTGCCATCCGGACTCCGACGCTGGAGCGGCTCGCGGAGAATGGGCTCCGCTACAACCAGTTCCACACGACGGCGCTGTGCTCGCCGACGCGGATGGCGCTGCTCACGGGGCGCAACCACCACTCGGCCAACACCGGATCGGTGCAAGAGGTCGCGACGGCGTTCCCCGGCAACCAGGGCATGCGGCCCCGCGACGTCGCGCCGCTGGCGGAGATGCTTCGCCTCAACGGCTACAGCACGGCCGCCTTCGGCAAGTACCACGAGACCCCACCATGGGAGACGAGCATCGCCGGGCCCTACGACCGCTGGCCCACCCAGTCCGGCTTCGAGAGGTTCTACGGCTTCATCGCCGGTGAGACGAACCAGTGGGCGCCGATGCTCACCGACGGCACCACGCCGGTCGAGCCCCCGGATGACCCCGACTACCACGTGACGACCGACCTGACCGACCACGCCATCGCGTGGATGCGCGGGCAGCACTCGATGGCGCCGGACAAGCCGTTCTTCCTGTACTTCGCGACCGGCGCGGTTCACGCGCCCCACCACGTGCCGCAGGAGTTCGTCGAGCGGTACCGGGGGCAGTTCGACGAGGGGTGGGACACCTACCGGGAGGCGACGCTCGCGCGGCAGATCGAGCTCGGCGTGGTCCCCGAGGGCACCGAGCTCACCCCGCGCCCGGACGAGCTTCCGGCCTGGGACTCCCTGTCGGACGACGAGAGGCGGCTCTTCGCGCGTCAGATGGAGGTGTTCGCCGGCTTCATGGAGCACACCGACGTCGAGGTCGGCCGCATCGTCGACGCCCTCGAGGCCCTCGACCAGCTCGACAACACCCTCGTCTTCTACATCTTCGGCGACAATGGCGCGAGCGGAGAGGGCGGGGTCAACGGCACTTGGAACGAGATCATCGCGCTCAACGGGCTGCCGACGAGCGTCGAGGAGCAGCTCGAGCACATCGACGAGCTCGGCGGGCCCAACACCTATCCGCACTTTTCAGCCGCCTGGGCCCACGCCTCGAACACGCCCTTCCAGTGGGTGAAGCAGGTCGCGTCCCACTACGGGGGGACGCGCAACCCCCTCGTGGTGCACTGGCCGGAGGGCATCGAGGCGACCGGCGAGGTCCGCTCGCAGTGGCACCACGTCAACGACGTCGCGGCGACCGTGATGGCCGCGGCCGGACTGCCGTTCCCGGAGACCGTGCACGGCGTGGAGCAGCGCCCCTTCGAGGGGGTGAGCATGGCCTACTCCTTCGACGACGCGGACGCCGAAGACCAGCACACCACACAGTACTTCGAGATGTTCGGCAACCGCGCGATCTACCATGAAGGCTGGGTCGCGGCGCTCAAGCACAAGACGCCCTGGAACAGCGATCCCGATACGCCGCTCGGCGAGGGAACCTGGGCCCTCTATCACGTGGCCGAAGATTTCAGTCAGGCGCATGACCTCGCGGCCGAGGAGCCCGAGCGTCTCGCCGAGCTGCAAGCGCTTTTTCTCGAGGAGGCGGCCCGCTACAACGTCCTGCCGCTCGATGACCGTGTGTACGAGCGGTTCAACGCCGCCCTCGCGGGGCGGCCGGACGTCATGGGGGACCGGACGTCGCTCACCGTGTACGAGGGCATGCCGGGGATGACGCAAAACGCGTTCATCAACACCATGAACCGCACGCACACGATCACCGCACAGATCGAGGTGGCGGAGGGCACCGAGGGGGTGATCATCAGCCAGGGCGGTCGCTTCGCCGGCTGGAGCCTCTACATGGTCGGGGGGCAGCTCCGGTACCACTACAACTACATGGGGCAGGCCCGCTACACGGTGAGCGCACCCGAGCCGCTCCCGCCGGGGGAGCACGTCGTGCGCCTCGAGTTCCGCTACGACGGAGGCGACCCGGGCTCCGGGGCCACCGCGGTCCTGTTCGTCGACGACGCGCAGGTGGGCGAGGAGCGCCTCGAACGCACCATGCGGTACCTGATCTCCGCCGACGAGCTCGCAAACGTCGGGCGCGACTCCGAGAGCCCGGTCACGGAGGACTACGCCGAGGGCGACAACGAGTTCACCGGCTCGATCGCACAGGTCACCATCACCATCGAACCCTGACGCCCTCGGCTCCGTGGCCGCCGCCGATGGCCTGATCTGGGCCAAGCTGCGGCAGCCGAGGCCCTCAGGCTCGTATCGGGATCCCGTTCGGGATCCCACGTCTCAGATGGGCTCCCCCGACACGACGAAGCCGGCCTTCCGGGGCGGGCTTCAAGTGCCTGGATTCACAAGCGAATGCGGAAGAGAGGACTCGAACCTCCACGGGTTTTACCCCACTAGATCCTTAGTCTAGCGCGTCTGCCAGTTCCGCCACTTCCGCAGTGGGCTGCGAAACCTAGCCGTCCGCCCCCCCAAGTCAAGGCTTCGCCTGGGCCGGGAGCGCCTCCCTCGCCGGGCCGTAGGTCGCCTCCAGGTAGGTCAGGATCGCCTCCGGGCCGGCCCTCCGCGCGGCGGTGTTGGGGTCCACCAGGAGCGGAATTCCCGGCGCCTCGATGTCCGCCGCCTCCCGGCGGCCCTCCCCCGGCCCGAGCGCGCGCCACGCCTGGGCGAGGGCGGCCGCGCGTCGGGTTCCCACGCCGACGGGGCGGACCTGGCTCACGAGGTCGAGCTCGCAGAGCCGCTCCCGGACCCGCCGCGTCCCAGGCGAGCCCTCCGTCCCGTAGAGCACCAGCGGCTCGAGGTCCCGGGGCTCGGCGGGGACTCCGGCGCGCACGAAGCGGCCTCCCGGGCGGAGCAGGCTCGCGAGGGCGGCCCCGACGTCGACGAGCGGGGTGAGCGCCCGGCGCGCCGCGGTCCGCGGCCCGGCCCCGTACGTCGCATGCAGGTACTCGAGGATGTCCTCCGACTCGTGCATCGCCTGCCCGGTGTTCGGGTCGACGAGGTACGGGAAGCTCGCGGCGCCGCGCGGCAGCGTCGGCGCCTCCGCACGCCGCGCGGCTCCCCTGGCGGTGGGGCGGCACTCGTACACGAGGTCGAGCTCCGTCATCGCCTCCCGGACCTTTCGGCAGAAGGGGCAGGCCTCGAACTCGTACAGGACGAGGGGCGCCCCCCCGGGGGGCGCCCCGGCCCCCGCGACGACCCGCCGCCCCCGGCCGAAGCGGAGGAGGCTGCTCAGCCGGCTGGTCAGGGCCCACCCCACATGCGCGGCAGCGTACCCCGACTGCCCCGCGGGCGCCGCGCCGACGGCCCGCCGTTCAGCTCGCTCGCGATGCGCTCACCGCGTCGGGCCGCTCCGTCGAGGTGGAGAACCCGTCGGGGCCGTCCGCGAGACCGTCCCCGCCGGCGAGCTGGCGGAGCCGCTCGCCCTTCAGCTCGCGATGCGCTCGCCCCGTCGGGCCGCGCCGTCGAGGTGGAGCTGACGGAGCCGCTCGTTCTGCGGGCTGTAGCGCATGGAGCCGCGCTTGAGCCACTGGAGCGCGAACTCCGCTCCTGCGCCGAACTTCGACCGCTCGAGGGGCAGCTCGATCCGGCCGTGGGGCTCGCGGACCACGGCCACCGGATCCCGACCCTCCTGCACCGCCTTGATCGCGTCGCGGCACATCTTCCGGAGCTTGATGACGCCCTGATCGCCCTCGCCGATGTTCTCGCTCGTCCGGTCTGCGATCGGCCCCTGGCTGACCCAGGCCATGATGTCCTGGCCCTCGATGTAGTCGGTGATGTGGTCGCCGTTCTCGTCCTGCCAGAGGATCGGGTAGTCGACCACGGTCTCCTCGCCGGCCATGTCCAGGCCGTCGGGGGCGTGGACGCTGTAGAAGGCCACCCAGGTGGAGGTGTCGTCTCGGGGCACCCGGATCTGCATCTGATAGACGCCGTTGCCGCCCACCCACATGCAGTAGGGGAAGACGAGGGGGTGGCCGATCTTCCAGTCGTCACTCTCCTCGGTCTGGCCCGTCAGGATGCGGCGTTTGATGATGCCGTGCTCGAAGGGCGTGAACCCGATGCGTACGTGCTTGCGCGACGTGAAGACGCTCGGCGCCTCGAAGCCGTCCCGCTGCCCGAGGTAGGCGAAGTACTCCCCGTGGAGGGACTCCACGTGGTACGGGTCGACCGAGTTCTCCATGATCTGGAGCCAGTTGCAGGGCAGGACGGTGTGGCCGATGTCGCGCACCCCGTCGAGCACGTAGGCCTCGTACCGCGGCAGCTCAGGAGCCGGGTCCGCCCCGATGTAGGCCCAGATCAATCCGCCCAAGGGTTGCGCCTTCCCGACGCGAGCGCACACCGACTTGCGGAAGGGGCTGTCCTCCGGGTAGTTCGGCATCCGCGTGCAGCGGCCACCGAGATCGAAGGACCAACCATGGTAGCTGCAGCGGATCCCGCCCTCGGTAACCACGCCGTAGGCCAGCGACGCGCCGCGATGCGGGCACCGCTCGGCGATGATCCCGTACTCGCCGGCCGGCGTCCTGTAGACGACGAAGTCCTCCCCGAGCAGCCGGACCCGCTTGCGGTCGCTCTCCTCGAGCTCGCGCACCATCGCGACCGGGTACCAGTAGTGGCGGAGCACCTCGCCCATCGGCTTGCCCGGTCCGACCTGGGTGAGCTCGTCGTTCCGTTCCTTGGTCAGCATCCCACAACTCCTCCCCGGCCGACGTCCCCGTCGCCTCGTTCGCTATAGCCCACCGTTCCGCTCTTGAAAACGTCGTTCCATGAGATGGAACGGTCCTGGGGCCGCCCTACGGCACGAGGACCAGCTTGCCGACCGTGCGGCCCGACTCCAGCTCGCCCTGGGCACGGCCCGCCTCCGCGAGCGGAAAGGTGGTCACTTGTGGCGGGCGGATCCGGCCCTCCTCGGTCCACGTCAAGATCCGCTGCATCCCCTCGGCCAGGAGCTCGCGCTCATCGAAGAGGTAGCTGAGGTTGAAGGCCAGGATGCTCACGCAGTCGTTCGTCAACGTCAGCGGGTTGAAGCGGGGCGTCCGGAGGTAGTCGAGGCCGAGCCGGAGCCAGTTGATCGGCTGGCCGTCCCTCGGGAGCATCGAGGCGAAGCCATAGACCACCAGCTTGCCCGGGCGCCGCAGGTGGGCGTAGCTCGCGCCGAGGGTGGAGACGCCGTTCGCGTCGAGGATCACGTCGAAGCCGCCCGGCGCGATGGCCTCCGCCCGCGCCCACAGGTCGTCGCCGCTCTTGTCGATCACGTGCTCGGCGCCCAGGGCCTCGCACGGCTCCACCTTGTGGGACGCCCCGACCACGCCGGTCACCTCCGCGCCCAGGATCCGCGCGACCTGGACCGCCGCGCTGCCGACGCCACCGGCCGCGGAGTGGATCAGGACGCGTTGACCCGGCCGGGGACGCGCGAGCTCGACGAGGGCGTACCACGCGGTGAGGAACACCGTGGGCAGGGCGGCCGCCTCCGGCGCGGAGCGCCCGCGGGGGCGCGCGAACACCTGGTGCTCCGGAGCCACGAGGTGGGACGCGTAGCCGCCGAAGCGGGTGACCGCGATGACCGGCTCACCGACTGCCCGGCTCTGCACGCCGGGACCGACGGCGGCGACCCGCCCCGCCACCTCGAAGCCGGGGGTGATCGGCCAGCCGACGTAGTCCCGCGCCGAGCGGTAGAGGCCGCGCCGCACGACGCAGTCGGCGTAGTTGATCCCCGCGGCCTCGACGGCGACCGCGACCTCCCCCGCCGAGGGCGCGGGCGCCTCGTCGCGGACCGCCTCGAGCGCGTCGAGGCCGCCGGCCTTCCGGATCACGATGCGGGTGCGCCTCATCGGGCCTCGTCTCTCGGTCAGCCCGTGGCGGGCACCAGCAGGGTCATCCACAGGATCGCGGACAGCGCCAGGAGCGCCACCGCCATCAGGTAGAGGATCGCCGTCGGCACCCCGCCCACGCCGGAGTCGGACGCGGGCCGGGTGCGCAGCGTGGGCAGGTCCCGGTGCCCTCGCCCGCTGACGAGGGAGGGGGCGATGCCGTCCGGGAGCGGCCGCGGGAAGCCGCCGGGCTCCGGCTCGGTGCTCACCGTCCCCGCCAGGTCGGCCACCTGCGCGAGCCCGAGGTGCAGGATCGGGTCGCTGCCGCTCTGCGCGGCGCTCTCGGTGATCGCCTTGCGCTCGGACTCGCTGATCACGGCGCTCGCCGCGCCCTGGCGCCGGCGCTGGGCGAGGCGCGTCGCCGTCGCGCCGAGGCTGACCGCCTCCTCGGGGAGGCTCCGAAGCGCGCGGAGCATCGCCCGGGCATGAGGGAAGCGCTCGGCGGGGTCCTTCGTGAGGGCGCCGTCGATCAGGGCGGCCAGCTCGTCGCACACCCAGAGGCCGGGGCGGGCGGCCATGATCGGCGGCACCGGCTCGAGCAGGTGAGCCTTGAGCAGCTCGCTGCGCCGGTCGTAGACGAACGGCCGTCGGTCCGCGAGGAGCTCGTAGAGCAAGACCCCCATCGCGTAGACGTCGGCGCGGACGTCCAGGGACACCCCCGTGATCTGCTCCGGGGCCATGTACGCCGGGGTGCCGACGATCCGCCCCTTGCGCGTGAGCGCGCCCTCCTCGGACTCCTCGTCCGGGTCCATCGAGAGCATCTTCGCGAGGCCGAAGTCGAGGAGCTTGATCGACCCGTCCCGGAGCAGGAACACGTTGGCGGGCTTCAGGTCCCGGTGGACGATGTCCCGGTCGTGCGCGAAGGCGAGGCCTTCGAGCACCGGGTCGAGGGCCGAGAGCGCCGCCCGGGGCGCGATCGGGTGCTCCTGCAGGTGCTCCTCGAGGGTGCGCCCGACCAGGAGCTCCATCGCGATGAAGGTGTAGCGACCTTCGGTGCCGAAGTCGGTGATCTCGACGATGGCGGGGTGGGCGAGCTTCTTGAGGACCCGGGCCTCTCGCTCGAAGCGTCGCTGGAGCCCGCTGATGCTCCCGAGGTTGTCGTGCAGGACCTTGAGCGCGACCGGCCTGCTTCCGGCCGGACCCTGCGCGCGGTAGACGACCCCCGTCGCCCCCGAGCCGAGGCGAGACTCCACCCGGTAGGCGCCCAGCTGCTTGCCGAGCAGCTCGTCGCCCGTCGCCATGGCCGACCACTCTACCGAACCTGGCGGGGGTTGCCGAGCCGGGCTCCGCCCGACGCCCCACCGATTCGCTGCCTACCCGATCGCGAGCAGGTGGCCCAGGCGGGCCAGGAGCGGGAGGGCCAGGGGAAGGCCGTGGATCCGGAGCCGCCCTTCGCGCACCGCCCGGGCGATGGAGCGCGTCACCTCCCCGCGGGGGTCCGGGAGCCCCAGGGGGCCGGCCTCCATGCGCGACAGATCCGTGATCACGTCCGCGTCGGCCCGGATCGTCAGGTCCGGCAGCCCGACCACTCCGTCGTGGACGCGCAGCCGCCGCCGCCCGCCCTCGAGCGTCAGGGCGACCCCCGCATCGGCGGCCACGATGACCACGCGCCCCCGGAGCCCCTCGAGGTCGCGGGCGCGCTCGGGGTGGTCGGCCACGTTCTGGCTGATCAGCGTGGCGAGCATCAGCGCCAGGCCGTTGTCCTCCGCGCCGGGCGCGAGCTCGATCGCCGCCACCGTCGCCTCAGGCCGGGTACTCGGTGTCGATCGTCGCAGCGCTCCGGACGAGCTCCCTCGAGGCGACCACGAACTTCACCAGCGTGGGGAGGTGGCCCTTCTCGAGCCGAAGGCGGTTCTGCATCATCGCCTTCGTCGGGTCGACCTCGCCGCTCAGCACCTCCCGCCACTCCTCGTACTCGGCGCGGATCACGAAGTCGGCTTCCTGGGCCTGGGCCGCGTCCACGAGCTGGGCGTCGCGGCAGCTCCCCCGGTGCAGGTCGAGGAGCATCGCCCGCTCCTCCGGGAGGCCGAGGTCCGGGCGCGCCGCCACGACGTACGCGACGCTGCCGTGCGTCCACTCGCTCCCCGCCTCCGCGTAGGCCGCGTTGGCGTTGATGGCGTCCTTGAATGCGGACGTCCACTCCGCGGTCGGGAACCTGATGCCCACGAGCCTCCTCCGGGTTGGGGCGGGCGAGGGTAGGCCGCCGCCCGATCCGACGCAACGCGGGAGGCTCCGCGCCGGCGAGGAATGGACCGGCGCGGGCGACCGTAGGATCGACGCCCCCACGGCCTAGCGCTACCCTCCCGCGGGCCCGCGCGGCCGAGGATTCCGTCGAGGACACCATCTCCACCGCCATCGACAGCTACCGTCCTCTGCGAGGACCGATGCGAGGGCTCAGCGGGGCCCTGCTGCTCTCCGGCGCCGCCCACGTCGCGGTCGCCTGGGTGCTGCTCCAGATGCCGGCGGGCGCGGGCCTCGACCTCGGCATCCGGCCCGTCGCGGAGGTGAGCATCGTGCTGGTCGACGACCCGTCGACCCGCGACCTCGAGCCGATCGAGCCCGCCCGCTCGGTGGCGCTCCCCGAGCCGCTCCCGCTTCCGCCGCCGGCGGAGGTGGAGGCGGAGCAGGAGCCGGAGCTCGCCCCGCCGACCGGGGCGACCGTGGCGATCGATCCCTCACTGGTCGACCCGAGCCTGGCGCCGCCCACCGAAGAGAGCGCCGAAGATGCCCGCGATCGCCCCGACCAGCCCCACGCGGGCCGGGAGACCCTGGTCGACCCGGACGCCGAGCGACGGCGACGGGCCGCCATGCTCGACCCGCGCAACGTCGCCCTGTCGTCGGCGATCGTCGACTTCGGCGACGGGCCGTCCCGGCGCGGGCCGGCCGCGACCTACCGTCGGGATACGGGCCCGAGCGCCGAGGAGATCGGTCGCGCCCACGCGCAGAGCCTTCGGACCCAGGCGATGGCGAAGACCCACACCGGCACGACTCGGCCGCAGCTCCGCCGGCGCTCGGACGGCTCCTACGCGTACGCCGGCCATGCCTTCGAGGCGGTGATCGCGCCGGACGGTCACGTGGAGTTCGACGACCGGCCCGCCCTCGACAACGGCGGCGGCATCAGCACCACCTTCGCCGGCGACATCACGAACATGTTCATGGAGGCCGCGGGCCAGGACCCTCACGCGGCCGAGCGCCTCTGGTTCATGCGCCACACCGAGGAGCTCCGGGCGCGCCTCGAGCGCGAGCATCGGCGGCGGGAGATGGCCACGGCGGTGCGCCGCCTCCGCGGTCGCCTCAGCCGGATCTGGGCAACCGAGAGCCGCTCCTACCGTGCGCGCCGAGCTCGCCTGTTCCAGATCTGGGACGACATGGCCGAGGACGGCTCGGCGCGCTCCGCGCGCGCCGCGGTGATCCGGTTCATCCAGGAGAACCTGCCGGCCGGCGACGAGCAGGCCTACCCCGAGCCGGAGCTCGAACGGCTGAACGCGGGGCGCACGAGCCGGGAGCGCTTCGATCCCTACTGATCGTCCGCCGTCGGCGACCGGCGGGCGGTCCGGGGAGCCGCGCGGCCGGAGCGCGGCTCCAGGGTCCGAGCCCACCCGTCTGGCCGCTCCGGCCCTGACCGCGGAGGGCTTCGTCCACGGCTTCAGCCTCCGCCATGGCGGGGTGAGCGAGGGCCCCTTCGCGTCGCTCAACCTGGCGCGCACGGTGGGCGACGACCCCAGCCGCGTCGCGGAGAACCGTCGCCGCTGGCTCGAGGCGCTCGGTGTGCCGGAGGTCGCCGAGGCCAGCCAGGTGCATGGCGCGGAGGTCGCCCTGGTCGAGGCCGGGTGCTCGACCGCGGAGGTCCTCGCGCGGCCCGCCGACGCGCTGGTCGCTCGGGACCCGTGCCGCGCGGTCGCGGTGCGCACCGCGGACTGCCTGCCGTTGCTCCTGGCGGACCGCGCGACCGGGGCAGTGGCCGCCGTTCACTGCGGCTGGCGGGGCGTCGTCGAGGGGGTCGTGCACGCCGCGCTGGACCGCCTCGAGGAGCTGGGGGCGCGCCCCTCGAGCCTCCTGTCCGCCATCGGCCCCCACATCCGCCTCGGGTCCTTCGAGGTGGGGCCGGAGGTGGCGGCGCGGATCCAGGCCGTCGCCGAGGGCCGCCCCGTGATCGACCCACGCTCGCCTCGCCCGCACGCCGACCTGGCCCTCACCGTGCGTGCCCAGCTCGAGGCCCGGGGGGTGCCGGCGGGCGCGATCCACGACGTCGGCGGGGACACCCTGGACGAGGCCGACCGGTTCTTCAGCCACCGACGCGACCGCGGCCGAACCGGTCGCCACCTCGCCGCGATCCGCCCTCGGCCCGCGGGTCGCCGCGTCGGCTGAGCTCGCGCTCCGCCGACGCCCCTCGCCGGAGCGCCCGTTCTTCTCGGCGCCCGACGTCCATGCTAGGCACACGGCCTCGTGGCCTGGTTCTCCAAGACCCGCGCGACCGCCGACGCGTCCGAGAAGAAGACCCTCGGACGGGGTGTGTTCCGGCGGTGCGAGGCCTGTGGCGTCACGCTGCGTGGGTCGGACTTCACCGAGAGCTACGAGGTCTGCCCGCAGTGCGGGCACCACGACCGGCTCTCCGGCGAGGGCTGGATCGCGCTGCTCCTCGACCCCGGGTCCTTCGAGGAGCACGACCGGGGGCTGCTCAGCGCCGACCCGCTGTCCTTCCACGACACCAAGCGCTACGTCGACCGGCTCGAGGGCACCCGGAAGAAGACCGGCCTCGAGGACGCCTTCGTCGCGGGCTCCGCGACCCTCCAGGGCAGGCCGATCCAGTTCGGCGCCTTCCTGTTCCGGTTCATGGGCGGCTCGATGGGCTCGGTCGTGGGCGAGAAGATCGCGCGCACCTTCGAGCGCGGCACCGAGGCGGGCGAGCCGGTCGTGCTGCTGAGCTCGAGCGGCGGGGCCCGGATGCAGGAAGGCGT
Organism: Sandaracinaceae bacterium; assembly: GCA_050331215.1. Classification (GTDB taxonomy): domain Bacteria; phylum Myxococcota_A; class Polyangia; order Polyangiales; family Sandaracinaceae; genus JBHJHB01. Next base: position 42,933 of record JBHJHB010000045.1, read on the forward strand.
GCTCTCCTTGATGCAGATGGCCAAGAGCGTCAGCGCGCTCCGTCGCCTGCGGGAGGCCGGCCAGCCCTTCATCAGCATCCTGGTGAACCCCACCACCGGCGGCGTGGCGGCGAGCTTCGCCCTCCTCGGCGACGTGAACATCGCGGAGCCCAAGGCGCTGATCGGCTTCGCGGGACCGCGGGTGATCGAGAACACGATCCGCCAGACCCTCCCCGAGGGCTTCCAGCGCTCCGAGTTCCTGCTGGACCACGGCATGGTGGACATGATCGCGGGCCGCCACGAGATGCGCTCGACCGTCGCCCGCGTCCTCGCCCACCTCCTGGACTGAGCGAAGCGGGCGCGTGGCGACGTACCGGGAGGCGGTGGCGGAGCTCTACGCCCTCGCCGGCCGGGGGGTGGAGCCGGGCCTCGCGCGCATGACGCGGGCGGTGGCGCTCGTCGACCATCCGGAGCGCCGCCTCGGGCACATCGCCCACATCGCCGGCACCAACGGCAAGGGCAGCGTGGCCGCGATGGTCGCGACGGGGGTGCGCGGCCGCTCGGCGCTCTTCACCTCGCCGCACCTCCATCGCCTCCTCGAGCGGTTCCGCGTCGAGCCCGACCCGATCTCGCCGGCGGAGCTCGCCCGGGCGTGGTCGACGCTCAGGGCGCGGCTGGACGCTCCGGGCGCCCCCCCGCTGACGTTCTTCGAGACGGTGACGCTCCTGGCCTTCGCCCTCTTCGCCGAGCGCCGACCCGAGGTGACGGTGCTCGAGGTCGGCCTCGGCGGCCGCCTCGACTCCACGAACGTGGTCCGGGACCGTGCGGTCACCATCATCACGCGGGTCCACCTCGACCATCAGCGCTTCCTCGGCTCGTCCCTCGACGCGATCGCGCGCGAGAAGGCCGGCATCCTCGAGGCGGGGGTCCCGGCCGTCGTGGGGCGCCAGGAGCCCGAGGCGCTGGCCGCGATCGAGGAGGTGGCCCGCGACGTGGGGGCCCCGCTCGTCAGGCTCGGTCGGGAGCTGACCATGGCGTCGGCGGCGGACGGGTCCATGGAGGTGCAATGGGGGGACCGACGCGCCACGGCGCTCCGGCCTCGGCTCGGCGGCGAGCACCAGCGGGACAACGCGGCCCTCGCGGTGGCGGCGCTGTGGGCCCTCGAGGAGCGCGGGCTGAGCGTGGACGTCGGGCGGGGCGTCCACGAGGCGCCGTGGCCGGGCCGCCTCGAGCGGATCGACGGCGAGCCGCGGGTCCTCCTCGACGGCGCGCACAACCCCGACGGGGCGCGCGCCCTGGCGGCCTACCTCGCGGCCGAGCCTCCTCGCCGGCGGGTGCTGCTGTTCGCGGCGATGGCGGACAAGGACTGGCGGGCGATGCTCGCGCCGCTGCGCCCCCATGTCGCGTCCGTGGTCGCGACCGAGGTGGGGCTGGCGCGGAGCGAGGATCCGAGGAGGCTGGCGGCGGCCGCCGACGGGCGAGCGGCGGAGGACCACGAGGAGGCCTTCGACGCAGCGTGCCGGGACGCGGGCCCCGACGGCGAGGTCGTGGTGGCGGGCAGCCTGTTCCTCGTGGCGGCGGTGCGGGCTCGGCTCCTCGGCGTGCCCCAGGACCCGCCGATCGCCATGTGAGAGCGCGGCCACACGCCCATGGTCCGTCGCGACCGGCGCGCCGGGGGGCTCGCCGATCAGGGGAACGAAGGTCGCGGCAAGCACCGAGGCGACCACCCTCTGTGATCACGCTCTGCGATCACTCTCTGTAATCACCCCGATGTCGGTGAGCATCGGGGTGGCGTGCACCGCGCCACCGCTCCCCGTCATCGTTGACACGACTGCCCCTCCGCGTCAGCGTCGCGTGTTGCTTCGAGCCCTGATCGGTCTCGCGCTGGGCCTGTTGCTGCTCGCCTCCGTCGGCGGGCCGGCCGACGGCCAGGCGGTCCGCCACCTGCGGATCGGCGCGAGCGGCGCCCTCCTGCTCCACACCGCCGTGGTCGAGGCCGGCCGGGCCCGGGGCTTCGGGCGACTCGTCGAGGGCCTCGGGCCGGTGATCCGGCCGGACGAGATCGCGTTCGCCAACCTCGAGACGCCCCTGAGCGAGGCGAGGGTCCCGATGCGGGGGGACCCGCCTCGCCTCGGGGCGCCGCCCGAGGTGGCCGCCGCCCTGGGCGCGATCGGGCTCGACGTGCTCAGCGTCGCCAACAACCACGCCTGGGACCAGCGGGCGGAGGGCATGGTCGCGACCCTCGCCGCGCTCCGGGGCGCCGGCATCGCCCCCGTCGGCGCCGCCGCCGACCCCGCCGAGGCGCCCGGCCCCGTCGTGGTGGAGGCGGGGGGGCTGCGGGTTGCCTTCGTCGCCTTCACCGAGATCCTCCAGGGGAGCCCGGGGACCCGACGGCCGCCCGTCCGGATCGCGGAGTGGGACCCGCGGCTCGCGCGGCGGGCCCTCGGTGCAGCCAGGGAGCGCGCCGACGTCGTGGTCGCCTCGATCCACTGGGGCCTCGCCTACCGATCCGCGCCGCGCCGCAGCCAGCGCGAGCGCGCCGAGGATCTGGTGCGCCTCGGCGCCGACGTCATCCTCGGGCATGGTCCGCACGTGCTCCAGCCCGTGGAGCGGCTTGTCAGCCCTCGGGGCGAGGCGGTGGTCGCCTACAGCCTCGGGAACCTGATCAGCAACCAGGGCTACCTGTTCCGCCCGCGGCGGCGGGTCCGAGCGGAGCGGCCGCTCCGGGACCCGGCGACCCGGGACGGCGCCTGGCTCCGGGCCCTCCTCGCGGTCGAGCCGAGCGGGGCGGTGCGCGTCGAGGCGGTCCGGGCCGTCCCGCTCTGGACCGCCAACAACTGGTACGACACCCAGCGGGGCCCGCGCGCCGAGCGGCCGGCGCCGGACATCCGGGTGCACCCGCTGACGGACCTCGCCGACCCCGATCTGCGGGCGCGGCGGGCCCGGGCGATCCGGGACACGCTGGGGCCGTCGGTCACGGTGCTCGGCCCCTGACCCCGGGGGCCGCCGCCGAGCTCGACCGGGCCGAACGTGACCGAGCCGAGCTCGACCGAGCCGAGCTTGACCGAACCGAGCCCTGGTCGAAGGCTCCCCCCAATGCCCGCCTCCCAGGACGCACCGTTTCTGGCCGCCTGCCGCCGCGAGCCGACCCCCTACACGCCGATCTGGTTGATGCGGCAGGCGGGCCGCTACCAGCCCGAGTACCGGGCGATCCGGGAGAAGGTGAGCTTCGTCGAGCTCTGCCGCAGCCCCGATCTCGCCTGCGAGGTGACGGTGCGCGCCGTCGACCAGCTCGGCGTCGACGCGGCCATCCTCTTCGCGGACATCCTGCTGATCCTCGAGCCGCTGAACATCGGCTTCGAGTTCACGCCCGCGGACGGCCCGCGCATCCCCCGACCGCTTCGGACCGCGGCGGACATCGACCGGGTCGCCGAAGCGATCGATCCGGCCGACAGCCTGGGCTTCGTGATGGAGGCGGTCCGCCGGATCCGCGCCGAGCTCGATGGCCGGGTCCCGCTGGTCGGCTTCTCGGGGGAGCCCTTCACCCTCGCGAGCTACGCGATCGAGGGCGGCGGGTCGCGCGACTACGCGCACACCAAGCGGTTGATGCGCACCGACGAGGGGGCCTGGAACGCGCTCATGGGCCGGCTGTCCGATGCCGTCCTCGCCTACCTGAGCGCACAGATCGACGCCGGCGCCCAGGCCGTCCAGCTGTTCGACAGCTGGGTGGGGTGCCTGTCCCGCCGCGACTACGAGCGCTACGTCCAGCCTCACGTGCGCCGGATCTTCAAGGGCCTCGGGGACCGCGTCCCGACGATCCACTTCGGGCAGGGGAACGCCGACCTCTACCCCGCGATGAAGGCGGCCGGCGGCGACGTGATCAGCGTCGACTGGCGCGTCCCGCTCGGCCGGACCTGGGCCGAGCTCGGCCCCGACGAGGTGGCGATCCAGGGCAACCTCGACCCGACGGCGATCCTCGCGCCCTTCGATGTGCTCGAGACCGAGGCGATCGGGGTCCTCGAGGAGGCGGCGGCGCGGCCGGGGCACGTGTTCAACCTCGGCCACGGCATCCTCAAGCACAGCGACGTCGACCAGGTGCGGCGCCTGGTGGACCTGGTCCACGAGGTCAGCGCCCGGTGAGGACCGTCGTCGTCGGGGGCGGGCTCAGCGGCCTCACGGCCGCCCATCGCCTCCTGGCCCTCGACCCGGACGCCGACGTGACGGTCCTCGAGGCCTCCACCCGCCCGGGCGGCATCCTCGGGACGATCGAGCGGGACGGCTTCGTGATCGAGACGGGCCCCGACTCGATCCTCCGCGAGAAGCCGGCGGCCGTCGAGCTGGCCCGGGAGCTCGGCCTCGAGGGGGAGCTGATCGAGACGCGAGCCGCCCACCGGGGCGCCTACGTCGTCGCCCAGGGGAGGCTCGAGCGCGTGCCCTCGGGGTTCAACCTCATGGCCCCGACCCGCCTCCAGCCCTGGATGGGCGCGGGCCTCGTCAGCGCGCCGGGCCGCCTCCGCGCCCTCCTCGATCTGGCGCTCCCCGCGCGCCGGGACCCGACCGACGAGAGCCTCGCGTCCTTCGTCCGCCGCCGCTTCGGAGGCGAGGTGCTGGAGCGCCTCGCGCAGCCGCTGGTCGGCGGGATCTACGGCGGCGACCCCGACCGCCTCAGCCTCGCGGCCACGATGCCCCGCTTCGTGGCGATGGAGCGGGAGGCGGGCAGCGTCATCCGCGGGATGAGACGGCGCGAGCGCCAGCGGGCCGCCGAGGCGGGGACCGGAGCCCGCTATGGCCTCTTCGTCGCCTTCCGGCGCGGCATGCAGACCCTCGTGGACGCCCTCGTCGAGCGGCTCGGGCCGCGCCTCCGGAGCGAGGCGCGGGTGCGGGGCCTCGAGCGCGACCGCGGCCGCTGGCGGCTGCGCCTCGACGGCGGCGAGGCCACCGAGGCCGACCGCGTGCTCCTCGCCCTCCCCGCGCCGGTCAGCGCGCGGCTCCTCGAGGGCCACCACCGCGCGCTGGCGGAGTCCCTCGCCGCCATCCCCTACGGCTCCGCCGCCACGGTCACCTTCGCGTGGCCGCGCGAGGCGATCCCCCACCCCATGCGCGCCTTCGGCTTCGTGGTGCCCGCGGTCGAGCGGCGGGCGGTCCTGGCCGCCACGTTCTCGAGCGTGAAGTGGCCGGGTCGGGCCCCGGACGGGCAGGAGCTGATCCGCGTGTTCATCGGCGGAGCCCACGGCCAAGACGCCGTCGACCGGAGGGACGAGGAGCTGGTCGCGCTCGCCCGCCGGGAGCTGCGGAGCCTCCTCGGTATCCAGGCCGCGCCGCGCTTCGCGATCGTGGTCCGCTACCGGGAGGCGATGCCGCAGTACCACCTCCGCCACCGCCGCCGGGCCGACTTGATCGAGGCCTGGCAGTCCGACCTCGGGGGCCTCCGCCTCGCCGGGAACGCCTACCGCGGCGTCGGGGTGCCCGACGCGATCGCGTATGCGCGGGCGCGCGCCGACGAGCTGGGCGACGCGTGAGCCGCACCCGCGTCAGGACGACCGTCGGCGGCGGCGGGGCGGCGGCGCCGGGGGCGCTTGCTCGTCGACGCGGTAGCCCTCGCCGAGCCACGCGCCGAGGTCCACCAGCTTGCAGCGCCGCGAGCAGAACGGGGCCGCGGGGTTCTCGGGGTAGGGCGAGGCCGGGCGGTCGCAGATCGGGCAGGGACGCACGCGCCCAACGTACCAGACGTTCCGGACGGCGCCGCCTCGCCGGACCGGCCGCCCAAGCTACCCTACCTCCCACCCATCGAAGGTGGGTCGGGCGGTAGCCCCCCGTCAGCCAGCGCAAGGACGAGCATGATGCGAGGGAGAGGTCGCGGGTCGCGAGTGGCGGCCTGCCTGGTCGTGGCGGGGGTGGCCTGCAGCGGGGGGAGCGTCCGCCTGACCCCGAGCTACGTCGCCGTGCACAACGCGATGGCCGCGATGGGCCTGGCTCAGACCGGCGAGATCTCGGAGGGCGCGCTCGGCGAGGGGGAGGTGGCCCGGGTCACCGCGTCCTTCCGGGAGGGGGTCTGCTACACGGTGGTCGCGATCGGGGGAAGCGGCGCCCGCGACGTCAACGTCCGGATCAGCGACGACGCCGGGACCGAGCTCGCCGCCGACCGCAACCGGGACGGCCAGGCCGCCGCGCAGTTCTGCCCGGCTCGGTCCGGGGACTATCAGGTCGCCGTGGAGATGGCGTCCGGCTCGGGGAGCTACGTCATGAGCACCTGGTCGGGGGTGCCGGCGCTCGGCGCCGCGGGGGCCAGCGGCGTCGCGATCGCCCCCGCGATGCGCGGCGGGACCTGCCAGGAGCCGATCCCGATCCAGACCGGCGTCGCGCTGCGCGGCGACACCCGCAACGCCGCGGCGACCATGTCGGGGAGCTGCATCCAGGGCGGGAGCGCGCCCGAGGTGGTCTACGTGCTGGAGGTCGCGGACCGCAGCCAGGTGCAGGTGGTGCAGACCAGCCGCTACGACGGGGCGCTCTACCTGCTCTCGGAGTGCGGGGAGCCGGCGACGGAGCTCGCCTGCAACGACGACGCCGGCAGCACCCGCGAGTCGCGCCTGGACGTGACCCTCGATCCGGGGCGCTACTACCTCGTCGTCGACGGCTTCGGCGACTCCGCGGGGACCTACGAGCTCCAGGTGACCACGGTCGGCGTGCAGAGCCTCGCGCAGCTCTGCGGGCAGGCCGCCTCCCTGAGCCCCGGCCAGGCCGTGACCGGGACGACCGTGGGGGCGGCCGACTCGTTCCAGGCCTCGTGCGCGGGCAACGCCCAGTCTCCCGAGCGCCTCTACAGCCTCGACGTTTCCACGCGCTCCCGCGTCCGCGTCCGGATGCAGAGCACCCACGACGGCGCGCTCTACCTCCGCTCGAGCTGCCTCGACCCGACGACGGAGGTGGCGTGCAACGACGACCACCGCGACACCAACCACTCGATGATCACCGCCACCGTCGCCCCCGGGACCTACTTCGTCTTCGCGGACGGCTACGCCGGGTCGAGCCAGGGAGACTACTCGATGCAGGCGGACCTGGCGCCGGTCGCGGGCGGGGGCGCCAACGCCGACACCTGCGCCGCCGCGCTGCCCCACGCCCTGCCCCAGGACCTCGAGGTCGACACCTTCGCCGCGGCGGACGACCTCGCGGGGAGCTGCGGTGGGGGCGGCGCTCCGGACGTCGTCTACCGCCTCGACGTCCAGAACCGGATCCGCCTCCGCCTCCGCCTCGGCGACACGGAGGTCGAGTCCGCCGTGGTCTACCTGCGCCGCCGATGCGACCAGGCCGGCACGGAGGTCGCGTGCGGTGCGTTCAGCGGGCCTCAGGACTCGATGGAGGCGTCCCTCGAGCCCGGCACCTACTACCTGGTCGTCGACGGCCTCCAGCCCGATCACTTCGGGGCCTCCCGGCTCGAGTTGCAGGTGGAGGACCTCACCGCTCTCGAGCGCGCCTGCCGGCAGGCCCCGCGGCTCCGACCGGGGCGGACCACGCGCGGCGACACCTCGAGCAGCGCCAACCGGTTCCAGGCCACCTGCGCGGACAACGCGCAGAGCAACGACCTGGTCTACCGCCTGGTGCTGCCCCGCCGCCAGCGCGTCACGCTCACCTCCGAGCAGCAGTACGACGGGGCGATCTACATCCGGAGCAGCTGCACGGACCCCGGGACGGAGATCGCGTGCAACGACGACGCGAGCCCCGGCGACAACCGCCACTCGACCCTGGAGACCACGCTCGACCGGGGTACGTACTACGTGTTCGTCGATGGCTTCGGGGACCGGGAGCAGGGGAGCTTCGAGCTGGAGGTGAGCCTCAGCGCTCCCTGAGCGCCCGTCGCCGCGCCGGGCCGGCCTTGCTCCGGCGTCGCCCCATGGTATATCTCGCGCCGCTCCGCCCCCCGGCGGGGCCGGGGCCCCAGGCCCCGAAATCAAGCACGCCTCCACGTCGAGTCGTTGAGTCGAGCGGGCTGGCCCCGGTGCTCCCTCCCCCCGCGGAGCGAGTCGCCGGCCCGAGGGGCGGAAGACAACCGGACGAGGAGCGACCATGACCGAACCGGAGACCACCTCGGCGTCGCCCGCCGAGGCGAGCCCGCCCCAGCCCCCGCCCGCGGAGGCGCCGCCGGAGGCCGAGGCCGCCACCGCCGCCGAGATGGCGGGGGTCAGCCCCGTCGCGAGCGGTGACCTGCCGATCGGGCTCCGCGCGCTGATCGATGCTGGTGTCCACTTCGGGCACCAGACCCGGCGCTGGAACCCGAAGATGCGGCCCTACATCTACGGGGCCCGCAACGGCATCCACATCATCGACCTCGACCAGACGGCGCTGATGTTCAAGCGCGCCTACCACTTCATCACGGAGGCGGTGGGTCGCGGCGGGCACGTGCTCTTCGTCGGCACGAAGCGGCAGGCGGTCGAGGTGGTGCAGGAGGAGGCGCAGCGCGCGGGGCAGTTCTATGTCACCGGCCGGTGGCTGGGCGGCACGCTGACCAACTTCCGCACCGTGAAGGGCGCGATCGAGCGGCTGCGGGAGCTCGAGCGGATGTTCGAGGACGGGACCGCGGAGTCCCTCCTGAAGAAGGAGCAGATGCAGCTGCGCCGCGAGCAGGCCCGGCTCGAGAAGTTCATCGGCGGCATCAAGCTGATGAACGGGCTCCCGAGCGTGCTCTACGTGATCGACCCGCACCACGAGCACATCGCGATCCGCGAGGCGCGCAAGCTCCACATCCCGATCGTGGCGCTCACCGACACCAACTGCGATCCCGACCTCATCGACTTCGTGGTCCCCGGCAACGACGACGCGATCCGGTCGATCCGGCTGTTCACGTCCCGGGTCGCCGACGCGTGCATCGAGGGCCAGCAGCGTCAGCGCGAGTACGCCCAGCAGGGCTACGCGGTCGAGCCCTCGCGTGGCGAGGGCAACGTCCAGGTCGAGTTCAGCCGAGGCCGTCGCGGTCGGCGCGGCGGTGGCGGCCGGCGCTAGCGCGCCCCCACGAACCCCTTACCCCCGACGAGAACATGGCCAACGTCAGCGCTGAGATGGTGAAGTCGCTCCGGCAACGGACCGGAGCCGGCATCGTGGACTGCAAGAAGGCTCTCGAGGAGGCCGGCGGCGACGAGGACAAGGCGGTCGAGGTCATCCAGAAGAAGGGCCTCGCCAAGGCCGCCAAGAAGGCGGGGGCGATCGCGGCCGAGGGGGTCATCCACGCCTACATCCACCCCGGCTCGCGGGTCGGGGTGCTCGTCGAGGTCAACTGCCAGACGGACTTCGTGGCCCGGAACGAGGAGTTCACGGCGTTCGTGGAGGAGATCGGCCTCCAGATCGCGTCCTCGGCCCCGACCCACGTCCGTCGCAACGAGGTCCCCCAGGCCGACCTCGACGCGCAGACCGCCATCTTCCGGGGCCAGCTCGACGAGGAGGCCAAGCGCACCGGCAAGAAGAAGCCCCCCAAGGCGGTCGAGAAGATCCTGGAGGGCAAGCTCAACAAGTGGCTGACCGAGGTGTGCCTGGAGGACATGGAGCTCGTCACCCGGGAGGACGCGATCACGGTCGCGAAGGCCTCGGAGGAGCTGACGGTCAAGCTCGGGGAGAAGGTCGCGGTGCGCCGCTTCGTCCGCTATGAGCTCGGGGAGGGCATCGAGGTGGCGAAGAAGGACCTCGCCGCCGACGTCGCGGAGACCCTGGCCAAGGGTTCCTGACCGGACGCCGGGGGCGTGGCACACCTCCCGACGAGGACGGCGGACAGATGGCGGACGGGCTGACCTACCGGCGGGTGATGCTCAAGCTCTCGGGCGAGGCCCTCGCCGGCGAGGGCCGCTTCGGCGTCGACGTCGAGGCGCTCGCTCGCATCAGCCAGGAGGTCGCCGACGTGCAGGTCCTCGGCGCCGAGATCGGCCTCGTCATCGGGGGTGGCAACATCTTCCGGGGCCTCAAGGGCAGCGCCTCGGGGATGGACCGCGCCAGCGCCGACTACATGGGCATGCTGGCCACGGTGATCAACGCGATCGCCCTGCAGGACGCCCTCGAGAAGCTCGACCTGGAGACGCGGGTGCTCAGCGCTCTCGAGATCCGCCAGGTCGCGGAGCCCTACATCCGCCGGCGGGCGATCCGCCATCTCGAGAAGCGCCGCGTGGTGATCTTCGCCGCAGGGACGGGGAACCCGTTCTTCTCGACGGACACCGCCGCGGCGCTGCGGGCCATGGAGATCGGGGCCGAGCTCCTGATCAAGGCCACCAAGGTCGAGGGGGTCTACGACCGCGATCCGGCGCTCCACGGGGACGCGGTGCTCTACCGTCGCCTGAGCTACGACCGCTGCCTCGCGCAGCGCCTCGCCGTGATGGACTCGACCGCGATCAGCCTGTGCCGCGACAACGGGCTGCCCATCCGCGTGTGCTCCCTGGCGCGCCCGGGCAACATCCGCCGCTTGGTTCAGGGCGAGGACGTGGGCACGCTAGTCACCGAGGGCGGTTGACCCGACCGGCGCGGAGCCAAGGAGAGAACCATGATCGACGAGACCTTGGAGGAGCTTCGGGAGGGCATCGGGAGAGCCCACGAGGCGCTGAAGCGAGACCTGTCTCGGCTGAGGACCGGCCGCGCGAGCGCGGACATGCTCGATTCCATCCGGGTGGACTACTACGGAACGCCCACCCCGCTCACCCAGATGGCGAGCGTGACCACCCCGGAGGCGCGGCTCCTGCTCGTGAAGCCCTGGGACAAGTCCGTGCTCGGTGCGATCGAGAGGGCCATCCAGACCTCCCCGCTGGAGCTCAACCCGCAGAGCGACGGCGAGATCCTCCGGATCCCGATCCCCGCCCTGACGGAGGAGCGGCGCCGCGACATCACCAAGGTGGCGCGGGACCACGGCGAGAAGTGCCGCGTCGCGATCCGCGCGGCCCGCCACGAGGCCAAGGACATCATCGAGTCCCTCAAGAAGGACGGAGATGTCGGCGAGGACGAGGCGAACCTCGCCCTCAAGAAGCTCGAGGGCATCGTCCAGGAGGGCAACTCGGCCGTCGACGAGATCGTGTCCCGCAAAGAGAAGGACATCATGACGGTCTAGATCGGAGGCGCGACGGCAAGTCATGAAGCGCGGCGTGCCACGCCCGCGAGCGTGCAATCAAGAAGTGCTCGGGCGCGCCGTTTCCGAGCCCCTCGAGACCAGGGGTTTCATGGCCGCCACGACCCGCCACCGACGCCGCTCCTCCGACCGGATCCGTGGTCCACGCTGGACCGCCGCCCATACGGTCCTGTTCGTGGATGACGAGCCCTCCGTCGGCCGGGCGTTCGCCCGGACCGCGCGCGCCGCGGGTCTCGAGGTGGACAGCGCCAGCTCCGGCGAAGAGGCCCTCGGGATGGTCCAGCGCCAGCGCTACGCGGCGGTGGTCACGGACCTCCGGATGCCCGGCATGGATGGCCTCAGCCTGATCGAGCGGGCGAGCGCCCTCCAGCCGGATCTCGCCTTCGTGATCGTGACCGGCCTACCGGATCTCGATCTGAGACGGCAGCACGCGGTCGACGCGTCGATCGTGGGGATCCACCCCAAGCCGTGGGATGGCCCGGGGCTTCTCGCCAGCGTGGAGCGGGCGATCGATCTCCACCGACGACGGTCCCAGCCGCGGACCGCGTTCGACGGCGCGCCCCGCTACCTCCTGCTCCACGGGCGCGAGCGCGACGCGGCCGAGGTTCGCGCTCGTCTCGAGCGCGTCTTCCGGGCCGAGGTCGACGTGACCCACCGGCTCCGCGACGCGGAGATGCTGCTCGGGGTGGAGCGCTACGACGTGGTGGTGGCCGAGCCCGGGGTCTCGGAGACGCCCGAGCGAGCTGCCGTGACCTCCCTCCGGCAGAGCGCGCCCGAGAGCCTGCTCATCCTCCTCTCCGAGGCGGAGGATGGCGAGGCGGCGGACCTCGACGCCATCCGGATGGGCGCCGACGACTGCCTCGTGCCGAGCGAGCTCACGGACGCCCAGCTCGCCCGCGCGGTCGCCTTCGCGCGCGAGCGCCGGCGCGGCGGCGAGCGGCTCGCCCACATCGCCCACGTCGACGGTCTGACCGGGCTGGCGAACCGGCTCTGCCTCAAGACGCCGCTCGCCCAGGCGCGCGCTCGGGCTCGAGCCCGCTCCACGATGACCGGCCTGCTGTACCTCGACCTCGACCGGTTCAAGCGGATCAACGACACGCTCGGCACGGAGGCGGGGGACATCCTCCTGCAGCAGGTGGCCTCCCGGCTGCTGGGCGCCGTGCGCGGCTCGGACACCGTGGCCCGGATCGGGGGCGACGAGTTCGTGATCGTGCTCGAGGGGCTGACGTGCCCGGACGACGCCCAGCGGGTTGCCGACCGCTGCCTCGGGGCGATGCAGGCGCCGTTCGAGCTCCCCCAGGCGAGCTGCGTGGTCACGTCGAGCGTCGGCATCGCCGTGGCCGAGGTGGAGGAGGTCAGCACCGTCGACGACCTGCTGCGGACCGCGGACGCGGCGGTGTCCCGCGCCAAGGCGGCGGGGCGCAACCAGGTGGCGCGCCTTCGGCCCACGCATCAGCCGCCGAGCACCGAGCGCCTCGAGCTCGAGCGCGAGCTCCGCGCCGCGGCCGAGGAGGGCAGCTTCGAGCTGCACTACCAGCCTCAGTTCGCGGTCGGCGTCGGCACCCTGGTCGGCTTCGCGGCGCTCCTCCGCTGGACCCGCTGCGACGGGACCCGCGTGTCGCCGGGGACCTTCGTCCCCCTGCTCGAGGACCTCGGGCTGATCGCGGACGTCGGCCTGTGGGTGGTCCGGGAGGCCGCGGGTCAGCTCGCCCGCTGGCAGGAGGCCGGGCTGGCCCCGGGAGCCCAGGTCGCGGTCAACGTCTCCGGTCATCAGTTCGAGCGCGAGGGGTTCGTCGAGCAGATGGCCGATGCCCTGCGCGCGGCCTCCCTCGATCCGGCCCGCTTCGAGGTCGAGATCACCGAGAGCGTGTTGATGCAGGACACGGAGCGCACGAACGACACGCTGGCGCGCCTGAAGGAGCTCGGCGTGCGGATCGCCATCGACGACTTCGGGACCGGCTACTCGTCCCTCTCCTACCTCGAGCGCTTCGCCGTCGACACGCTCAAGATCGACCGCTGCTTCGTCGAGCCGCTGCGTTCGCCCACGACCAGCTCCCTCGCGAGCGCGATCATCGGCCTGGGCCACCGCCTGGGCGTCGAGCTGGTGGCGGAGGGGGTCGAGGAGGAGACGCAGCTCCGGGCGCTGTCGGCGCTCCGCTGCGACGTCGCGCAGGGGTATCTCCTCGGGCGGCCGATGCCCGCCGAGAAGGTGTCGGCCATGTTGACGCCGCGGCCGGAGGCGCGGCTGACGGGGAGCTAGCAGGCGGCCCCCAGGTCCCCGACCGCCGCCCCCGGCGAGAGGACCGACCGCTGGCCGGGCTCCCGGGCGGGCGGGCCCCCGGCGGTGCGAGCCCGCCCCCCCGTCGGCAAGGGCGCGTCACCCTGACACGGGAGACTACGCAATGAAGATGCGCTGTCCGAACCTTGCACGGATCCTCCCTGCGGGGCACCCTGTTGCCCAGCCGCGCGCGGGCGGACGACGGGTGGGCTTCGCTTGACCCTCGCTCGCCGGAGCACCTACCCTGCCTCCGGCTCGGGAGACCCCGCGAGAGACTCGATGGAGCCCTCGGTTCCCAAGATGACGCCCCCGCCGCCGTCGCGGCCTGCCAGGCAGTACGCGCTGCGCTTCATCTCCGGCAAGTACCAAGGGGGGGAGTTTCCCCTGCCGCCGAGCAAGGAGATCGTGGTCGGGCGCTCGAGCGAGCTCGACATGGTTCTCGTCGAGGACATGGTCTCGCGCCGCCACGCGAAGCTCACGATCAGCGCCGACCAGATCGTGATCCAGGACCTCGGCTCGACGAACGGCACCTTCGTCAATGGCGAGAAGATCAAGCGCGCGCGTCTCGAGGAGGGCGATCGCATCCTGATTGGGACCTCGATCATCAAGCTCGTGGCGACCGATCCGAGCAACGCTCCTCCGGCCCGAAGCTCGACCAACCTCGAGGACGTCGCCGCGGGCCGGCGCACGAGCCAGGTCCGGACCATGAGCGGCTCGATCGCCGAGATCCCGCTCCCCGACCTGATGCAGCTCTTCAGCGCGTCGCAGAAGAGCGGGACCCTGGTGGTCCGCACGGACCACGATACCGGCAAGCTCTTTTTCGATAGCGGGCGGGTGATCTACGCCACCGTCAACGAGAACTACGACGTCGCGCCCCTCAAGAGCCTCTACCGCATCCTCACCTGGGAGGAGGGCACCTTCGACATGGAGGCGCCCGAGGAGCGGGAGTTCCTCGAGCCGCTCGAGCTCAGCACCGAGGGCCTGCTCATGGAGGCGATGCGGCAGATCGACGAGATCCGCCGCCTGGGGCCCGACATGCCGCCGATGCACGCGAACATCGGGCTCGCGATGCCGATGATCCCGCCGCTCCACGAGCTCAGCCCCGAGGAGCTGGACGTGCTGCAGCTCGCCCATAACTACGGCCACGTCGAGACGATCCTCAACAAGAGCCTGGCCAGCGATCTCGGCACGAGCCAGGTGCTGGTGAAGCTGGTCAAGGCCGGCTACCTGCACGTCGAGTAGGCGCGCTGGCGACCGACGCGCCGAACCTGCGTCACCCCTCGAGGTGGTCCAGGACGCGGCGGTAGGCGCGCGTCAGCTCGCGGGACAGCTCCCGCGCCGCAGCGTGCTTCTCCGGGTCGTCGACGTGCTTGTCCGGGTCGTACCGGCGCATCAGGCGTCGGTAGCTCCGGCGGAGCTCCTCGAGGGACGCCCCGGGGGCGAGCTCCAGGTTGGCGTAGCACTGCTCCAGGCTCTTCGGTGGGTCGTCGCGACGCCGGAAGAAGGAGCGGGCCAGCGCCCGGGCGGTGTCGCCGAGGGCGCGGCCGGGCCCGGCCGGCCGGTCGTCCACGGCCTCGGCCCCGCGCTGACGCCGCCGGCGACGGAGCTCCTGGTCGAGCTCCTCGTCGCTCAGCTCGGCGAGCGTCTTGCCATCGATCCGCGCCGGCATCGGCTCAGGGCTCCGTCGATGGCGAAGGCGCGGTCAGCAGCCGATCGATCAGGTCGGCCGAGAACCGGGACAGCTCGCGGAACACGACCCCCATGCCCGGCGGGTCGTCCTGGACCCTGACGACCTCGCCGACGCCCTCGATCGCCAGCACCCCGTCCAGGATCACCGTGAACTTGAGATCGACCTGCGTGCCGACCGGCAGGGGTTGGTCGGAGCGAACGAAGACGCCGCTCCGGCTGACGTTCGTGACGTACTCGTGGACGAACGCCTCGAACGACTCGAACTCCTTGTTGATCGTGACGCGCGGCTCCGTCCGCTGCTCGCTGGGAGGCTTCGCGTCGTCGCCCGGGGTGCTCCCCTGCCTCGAGGTCACCTACCCGTCTCCATCCCTCGGCGCCGGCGCCCGGACGGCGTCGCCCCCTCGCCGGGACCGCCGATAGGTCACTGGCCGCTGAGATCGAACTGCTCCAGATGGTAGTCCGACCGCGGTTGTACCACGATCTGTCGCGCGTAGCGGCTGCTCGCCCGGGCCACGGCCGCCCGCTCCTCCCGCTGGAGCATGTCGCAGATCGCCGGGTGGGCGTTCACCACGACCTTGAAGCCGGGCAGGGAGTCCTTCTCCCGCCGGATCTGCCGCAGGATCTCGTGGCAGATCGTGGTCTTGCTCATCAGCTGGCCCGTCCCGTCGCAGTAGAAGCAGGACTCGTAGAGGGTGCGACCGAGGGACTCGCGGGTCCGCTTCCGGGTCATCTCGACGAGCCCGAGCTCGCTGATCCGGACCACCGTGGTCTTGGACTTGTCGTTCTTGAGGACCTTGAGGAGCTCCCGGTAGACCTTCTCCCGGTGGGAGGCCTTCTCCATGTCGATGAAGTCCAGCACGATCAGCCCTCCGATGTTCCGGAATCGGAGCTGGTAGCTGATCTCCTTCACCGCCTCCAGGTTCGTGTGGAGGATGGTCTCCTCGACGTCCTTCCCTCGCCCCGTGAAGCGCCCGGTGTTGACGTCGATGGCGGACAGCGCCTCGGTCTGGTCGATCATCAGGTACCCGCCGGACGGGAGCGGGACCTTGCGGGCCAGGGCCCGCGCGATCTCGTCCTCCAGGCCGAAGGCATCCATGATCGGGTCGCCCCCGGCGTAGAGCTCGATGTCCGCGGCGCGCTCCGGCATGAAGGCCTCGACGAAGGACCTGAGGCGTGCGTGCTCGTCCGGGTCGTCGATGATGACCTTGCCCACGTCCTCGGTGAGGAGGTCCCGGGCGGCCCGGCAGACCAGATCGAGCTCCTCGTACAGGCAGGCCGGCGCGGCGCGGTTCTCCTGCTGCCGGACGGAGACCTTCTCCCAGGTCTTGACCAGGTAGCCGACGTCCGCCTTGAGGCTCCCTTTCGTCAGGCCCGCGGCGACCGTCCGCACGATCAGCCCCCCGGTCGGCGGCTTCACGGACTCGATCACCTCCCGGAGCCGTCGCCGCTCGCGGTCATTTCCGATCCGCTTCGAGACGCCCACGGAGTCGATCGACGGCATGTAGACCGCGTAGCGGCCGGGGAGGCTCACGTGGCCGGTGACTCGAGCTCCCTTGGTGCTGATCGGGCCCTTGGACACCTGGACCACGATCTGCTGGTTCTCCTTGAGGACCTCGCGGATCGGCGTCTTGCGGGTCACGCGGGAGCGCTTCTTCGTGGACTGGCCGTTGGCGCCGTCATCGTCGTCGTCGCGGGTGACGAGCTGCTCGAAGTCCTTCGCCGGGATCACGTCCTCGACGTGGAGGAAGGCCGCTCGGTCCAGCCCGATGTCGACGAAGGCGGCCTGCATCCCGGGGAGGACCCGCGTCACCTTGCCGAGGTAGATGTTCCCGACCGGGCTGCGGTCGCGCTCGCGCTCCAGGTAGAGCTCGGCGAGGATTCCGTCCTCGATCAGCGCGACGCGGGTCTCGCCCACGTCCACGCTGATGACGATCGTGTTGCGTCGCATCGCGGTGACTCCGCAGCGCCACGCGCCCCCGTCGCAGAGGGCCGGGCACCGCGGGGCGGGGCGCGGGCGGGGGGCTCAGCCCCCGGGGCGCGGCCGGCTCGTCGGGGCCCTCGGCCGGTGGGGGCGGGGCGCTCAGTTGGTCTCGAAGATCGCCTCGATCTCGGCGCGGACGTTGTCCTCGCTGCGGCGGCGAGCGACGGCGATCTCCTTCACGATCAAGGAGCGGGCCTTCTCGAGCATCTGCCGCTCGCCGAAGGAGAGGGACTTCTCGGCCTTCAGGCGGTAGAGGTCCCGGAGCACCTCCGCCACGTCGTAGACCGACCCCGTCTTGATCTTGTCCATGAACCCGCGGTAGCGGCGGTTCCAGGTCTGGTTGTCGAAGGCGATCGTCTGTTCCTTGAGGATCTCGAAGATGTCGCTGATCTCCTGCTCGGAGATCGGCGGTCGGAGACCGATGTTCCCGGCGTTGTTGACCGGGACCATGATCTTGTGCTCGGTGTCGAGCAGGCGGAGCACGTAGAACTTCTGGCGCGCGCCAGCGATGTCCTTCTCCTCGATGGAAACGACTTCCGCCACGCCCTTGGCGGGGTACACCGCCTTGTCTCCGACCTTGAACTGCTGCTTGCGAGCCTGCATAAGAACTCCGGTTCGAGGGGGGTCCGTGTGGGTCGAGCCCTGGTAGGCCGGTAGCTCGACAGGGGTCCATCGGCGCTCGTTTTGTGAGGGAGCGCACAAATCCTTTGTCAGCGACCCGCCGTACTCGACGACACGGTCGCCGGCTCGGGTGAGCGCCTCGCTGGCGCTCTGCCGGTCGGCCTGCGGGAGCAGCCCTGCTGACGTGAACTGCGCTCTCGGGGTTGGACGCCGAGGGACACTGTCGAAGCCGCTGGCACCTCCACAGCCGCGGGAACGCGGAATCGACCGAAAGAAACGACGCGCCCGCAGTGGGCGCGCAGTCGGAGAGTTTACTGCGGTCGAGGGGGGCCGGTCAATCCGACGTTAACGCGACCCCTGCCCGCCTGGAGGGTCCTCGGCGCTCGAGCCCAACGCGCCGAGGGCGTCCGTCATTCCCGCGTCGGCGTCCTCGGGCCGCCGCGGATCGGAGCCCACCGGGGGTCGTGCGCGGATCGTGCACGATTTCGAGCACGATTCGCGTGGGACTAAAAACTTAGCAATTTCCAACGTTTGCTAGAGATATTGGGCGTTCTTTGGGTGAAATGGAGCGAAGTTGGGTACAAATTGCTTGGCTCCTTCCTTGACACCTTGCATGACATGACAATACGGTACGCCACGGCTGGGCCCCACGGGAGGAGGTCTGCGATGGCTAGAGCAAAGAAGACCGGCAAGAACACGGCGAGGAAAGTGACCGGGTCGACGTCGACGGCGGTCAGGTCACGGGCGTCTGCCGCCAAGGCCGGTGGCGCCGCCAAGTCGGCGGGTGCCAAGCGGACCGGGGCGAAGAAGAGGACGGCCCGAAAGGCCCCCTCGGCCTCCTCCGCGCCCGGTGCGAAGCGGGCGACGAAGAAGGTCGCCAAGAAGAAGACGGCGAAGAAGGTCGCCAGGAAGAAGACGGCCAAGAAGGTCGCCACGAAGGTCGCCAAGAAGACCACGGCCAGGAAGGCGGCGAAGAAGGTCGCCAAGAAGGCCACGGCCAAGAAGGCGACCAGGAAGGCGGCCAAGAAGAAGTCGGCCAGGAAGGACGCCAAGAAGGCCGCGAACAAGACGGCGACCAAGAAGACCGCGAAGAAGACGGCCAAGAAGGCCGCGAAGAAGAAAGTCGCCAAGAAGAAGGCGGCCAAGAAGAAGGTCGCAAAGAAAAAGGCAGCGAAGAAGACCGCGAAGAAGAAGGTCAGCAAGAAGAAGGTGACCTAGGCGACCAGGGCGGCCGAGACCGACCCGGACGCCGAGGAGGCGGTCGGGGTCGACGACGGCGCCGCGCCGGAGGCCGCGTCCGAT
>JBHJHB010000046.1:0-11826 GCA_050331215.1 Sandaracinaceae bacterium
GAGCTCTCCCTTGCGCCCGCTACCCAGCCCTAACCCCTAATTAATGCGCCGCCCGTGTGCTGGGGCGGCCCTTTTCGGGTGCGCTCGCCGAGGTGGCGAGCCATCGCTGACTCAGGTCAGTTGGGCTGGAAGTCGGTCCAGCCGAACCACCACTGGTCGGCGACCGCGGTGCCGGGCTCGATGGCGCCGACGTAGTCCGCGTCGGTGAAGAAGGCGTCGCCGGGGGTGGCGGCCGCGCCCATCGACGCCTCACCACCGGCCGGCGGGGCGAAGTCCGGGCTGGCCTCGTCGAAGGTCGGAAGCTCGGGATCCACCTCGCGGTTGTCGGCCGTGAGCTGGGTCACGGTGTCGTTCTCGAGGGTGGTGTTGCCGGTGTCGCTGATGCCGACGAACTGGTTGTTGTTGTTGAAGACGATGTTGTTCTCGACCGTGAGCGGCGGGGTCGCGGCGCCCGTGAGGCGCTCCATCGTCCGGTCGGCGTCGATCGCGATGCCCTGGTCGGTCGCGTTGACGACGATGTTGTTCTCGACGGTGCCCGGGGTGCCGCGGCGCAGGAAGAAGCCGTCCTGCTCGTTGCTGCCCCCGGCGCCGGCGCTGACGCAGGTCAGGTTGTAGACGTTCGGGTTCGACTCGGGCATCGCGTCGAAGTTGGAGCCGAGGTTGTCGGCCTCGATGCAGCGATCCTCACCGGCGATGTTGTTCTGCTGCGCGATGTAGAACTGGGCGTTGCCGCGCCAGCCGAGCTGCCAGTCGAGGGAGTCGTCGCCCGTGTTGAAGACCACGCCCCACTTGATGCTGGCGGTGCCGCCGAAGAACTCGACGCCGTCGTCGAGGCCGGCCGTCGTCTGCACGAACTCGAGGGTGGTGTCGCTGCCGCAGCCGCCGAGGGTGAGGCTGTTCAGCTCCTCGTCCATCGCGAACACCGCGCCGGCGTACTCGATCCGGACGTAGCGCATGGTGCCGCAGTTGTAGGAGTCGTCGGGGCTCTCGCCGCCGCCGAAGGTGCCGCGGGTCTCGCCGGCGGGAAGACCCTCGAGGTTGCTGGTGCCGCCCACCGTGTTGAGGGAGGCGAGGCCGAGGAGGGCCACGCCACCCCAGTCACCCGAGTTGGAGCCCTCCGTGATGGAGTTGCTGCTCGTGAACACGATCGGCAGCTCGGCGGTGCCGTTCGCGTCGATGCGCCCGTCGACGGTCGCGATCAGAGCGGTCTGCTCGCCGACCTGGCCGTGGACGCGGGTCCCGGCCTCGATCGTCAGGACGTCCGTGACGTAGACGACCCCGTTCCGGAGAACGTACAGGTTGTCGCAGGTCCACGTCGTGGGGGAGTCGATCTCCGACCCGGCGTCGACATCGACCACGGTCCGGTCCTCGATGGGCGGGCAGCCTTCGTCGCCCATGTCCACCATGCCCTGATCGGGCTGGGGGCCCATGTCCTCGCCGGTCTCGCCGCCCATGTCGTCGTCGTCGGGACCCATGTCGGTCCCGCTGCTGCCGCAAGCCACGAGGCTCAGGGCACCCAGCGCAGCGAAGAGCCACGCCAGCTTTCGTAGGTTCTGAAAGTTCATAACTATCCTTTCCGGGCTTTCTTGCATTCACTCGGGACCGAGCCCTCGAGAGAGCTCGGTCATCCTCCGGGTTCCGGGTCGCGCTCGCGCTCGCTCGCCGGGTCAGGGGCCGCCGGCACCCAGGTGATGCCCAGGGAGCCGGAGAGACCGGGGCTGAACTGCCGGACCACGACGTTCTCCCCCGTCGCCTGGCTGGTCTGGGTGAGGAGGTAGTCGTCGAGCAGCAGGTTCTTCAGGTTGCCTCGCAGGCGGAAGTTGGGATGGAACTGCCAGCTGAACACCAGGTCGAGCTGGTGTTAGGGCTGCTGGTAGAAGTCGGGGAGCCCGTTGACGCCGACGTCGATGATCCGGGGCCCGAAGACGTTGTAGTAGAGGCGCACCTCCACGTTCGTATCCGGCGGCCGGATGCCGACGTTCGCGTTCATGACGAAGGGCGACTGGCCGGCGAGCGGACGTTCCGGGTTGGTCGCCTGCCCGATCTCCGCGGGGTCGAGGAACACCCGCGAGAACACGAGGGTGAGGTTCGCGCCGGCGTCGAGCCAGTCGAGCTCCTCGGCGAAGTTGGCGAAGTTGAAGCGCGCCTCGAACTCCCCGCCGAAGTTGACCGCTTCGTCCGCGTTGATGAAGCGGAACGTCGCCTCCGTGATCGCCGCCAGGGAGATCGGGTTGTCGAAGTACTTGCCGAAGGCGCTCACGGCGATGACCTCTTCGGTGCTGGGGAAGAATTCCCAGCGGAGGTCGAAGTTCTCGATGCGGGTGCGGCGGAGATCCGGGTTACCCTGGATGTTTCGCTGGCGGATGAAGTCCGGGTACAGGAAGGGGGCGAGCTCACGCAGGTTGGGCCGCGCGACGGTGCTCCCCCAGGAGGCTCGCACGTTCATGTCGTCCGTGAGCTTGACCTGGAAGGCGAGGGAGCCGAGGGGATCGATGTCCGTGCGCCGCGTACCGTTGAAGAAGTCCGGGTTGGGCCCGCCGTCGGTGATCCGGAAGCTCTGCACGGTCTGTCGGAAGACCTCGAGGCGAGCCCCGCCGATCAGCCGGAGGTTGGGGGTCAGCTCCCAGTCGAGCATGCCGTAGCCGGCCGCCAGGCCGATGAAGCCCGCGTAGGCGTCGTCCGAGTTCGTCGTCTCGACGTAGATGACGCCGTCCGGGTTGAAGTTCGGTGCGGCGAACAGCTCCTCGGGGGGCAGGGAGGCGAGCTCCTGGGGGATGCCCATGTTGCCGGCGGTGCGGCCATCGAAGCGCCGCAGGGCGAAATTCCGCTCGCCGGACCGGACCAGGCCCCCCAGCGTGAGGCCCGCGGTCCGGATCGGGATGGTCAGGTCCACGCTGGAGCTGACCTCCCGCTGGTCGAAGTTGAGGAAAAGGCGCTGCGTGCGGCCCGGGTCGCTCCGCCAGAAGAAGTCCATCCCGTCCGACGAGATGTAGAACACGTCCCGCGTGTCGGGCTGATCCCGGGAGCCGATCGCGCCGTTGAGGCGCCACTGGAACTCCATGTTCATCGGCAGGTCGCGGTGGATGCCGCGCAGCTGACCGAAGAGCAGGTTCCGGGCGACGTAGCGCTGACGGGTCTGCAGGACGAACTGGCTTCGGTCGGCGTCGAAGGTGTCGAAGGTCCCGACGTAGTTCGTGCCGGCCTGGGTCGCGAACACCGTCAGGCTCAGCTCGTCGTGGTCCGTCACCTCGTAGGCCAGCGTCCCGAGCGCTCCCCACTGCACGTCGTTGAGGAAGGACGTTCGCTCCCGCTGGGCGCGGATGTTGACCTCGGTGAGCGTTTCGCCGGGGTTGTCGGGGTCGTCCACCTGCTGGACGTTCGTGGAGTTGACCTGCTCGCCCCGAAGGACCTGATAGTCGTTGTTGTAGCTGAGGGTCAGGTAGTACCCGAGGCGGCGGTCGTTGATCTCCACCGTGTTGCCCAGCGCGAAGCCGAAGCCGAAGTTCGGCGCGACCAGGCTGTTGGGCCCGCCGAAGCTGAGGCTCGGTGTGAAGGACTCGCTGATCATCAGCGCCTCGTCCTGGGTCAGCCCGTTCACGCCGCGGACGAGCTGCTGGTCCCGCGGGACGTCGCTCGGCAGGGAGCGGAAGCCGTTGTCGAAGCCCAGGATCTCCGTGCCGGAGCCGATGCCCTGGGGGACGCTCTGGAACGTCGTCTCGGTGTTGAAGCCAGCCTTGAGCGAGAACGCGAGCTCGAGCTGCTCGGGGAAGCTCCGCGTCGCGATCAGCATGGTGCCGCCCGCCGCGTCACCCGGCAGCCGTGGCGTGAAGGTCTTCAGGATGTCCAGGCTGCTCAGGACACCGGCCGGGAACAGGTCGAGCTGCACGCCGGGGTTGTCGGGATCGCTCGGCGGCAGATAGGCCCGATTGAGCAGGACGCTGGTGTAGCGGCCGCCCAGGCCCCGTACGAAGAGGTAGCGACCCACCACCGTCGCTCCGACCACCCGGCGCGCGGCCGCCCCGGCGTCCGAGTCCTGGGTCTGGCTGATCTCCTCGGCGCTGATCCCGTCCTGCACGCTGGTGGACTCGCGGCGCTCCCGGAGGCGGCTGGCGGCGCTCTCGGGGTCCCGAGCGACGGTGATGGTCAGCGCCTCGAGCTCCTGGACGAGCTCGAGCGCGATGGCCGGGCATTCCCGCCGGCCGACCGTGACCTGTCCGCTGGTGAACGAGTCGTAGCCCTCGTAGGACGCACGCACCCGGTAGGTGCCGCGCGGAAGGTTGATCGCGAAGTAGGCGTCGAGGTCGCTGCGGGTCCGACGGACGGTCCGGCCGTCGCGGAGGATGCGGACCTCCGCATCCGGGAGCGTGGTGTCCGTCGCGGAGTCCCGGACGACGCCCCGGATGCCCTGCCCGCGGGAGCAGGTCTGGGCTTCGTCGGGCAGCTCGATGACCGGCGCGGGCCCGACGGCCTCGTCGCTGTCGGCCTCGTCGCTGTCGGCCCCGCCGTCGGGGTCGTCGCTGTCGGGGTCGTCGCTGTCGTCGTCGCTGCGGTCGGCCTCCGCCGCGCCGTCGGCCGCACCGGGAGCGGCTGCGTCGTCGCCGTCGTCCCGCTCGTCCGCGGCCTGCGACGGCGCGGGCTCACCCTCGGCGGGCTCACCCTCGGCGGGCTCACCCCCGGCAGGCTCGCCCTCGGCGGGCTCGCCCTCGGCAGGCTCACCCTCCTCGGCTGCAGCCCCTCCCCCGTCGTCCGGAGCGTCGGGCTGCGCCGCAGCGACGGCCGGGTGCGCCAGCAGGACGAGAAGCGCGGCCCCCAGGCTCCCGACGAGGGAGCTCCCATACACGCCTCGTTTCATCGAATCCTCTCATCCAGAAGGGAAGAAGCCGTCGCTGCGCCAGTGGAATACCCCGGCCGCCCCATGCGGTCGAGAAACTATGGGGAAACACTCCCGAAAGGCGGCCGTGGGAGCCGAGCGCGCGCTAGCGCCCCGGGATCGGGATCGCCTTGGGGGACACCACGATCGTCGCCGCGCCCCCTGCGCGGATCAGATCCAGAACCTGCACCGCGGCGCCGTACTCGGCGTCGCTCTCCGCGTCGAAGAAGATCTGCCGCGCCAGCCCCCGGTTCTGCCGGTTGACCAGGATCCGCTCGATCCGTTGGGCAAAACGCCGATCCCCCGCCTCCGAGCGGTCCTCCAGGTCGAGCGCGACGTCCCGGTTGATCCGGACCTTGCCCGTATTGTCGACGGTGACGACCACCGGCCCCTCCGCGTCGTCCGGCGGCGGTTCGCGCTCCTCGTTCTCGTCCGGTGACGGCGGAATATGCACCCAGAACTGCTTCGCCAGGAGCGGTGTGATGACCATGAAGATGATCAGCAGCACGAGAACGACATCCACCAACGGTGTCACGTTCATGTCGGGGGTGTGCTGGCCCTTCTTGCCGCCTCCCCCACCGAGGTCCATGCCCATGGGTTACTCCCCCCCCGCCTCCGCGCGCGGCGCGCGCGCCGCGTCGGCCTTCTCGCCGACCCGGAGCGACACGCCCGCGAAGCCGATGTCCTGGATCAGCTCGAAGACATGGCGGACCTGCTCGTAGGGCATGTGCGCGTCGCCGCGGACCAGCACGCGCCGCGTCGGGGTCAGCTCGTGCACCTCCTCGAGGCGCTCGACCACCTCGTCCTCCGGTAGCTCGTCCTGCTCGACGAACAGGCGGTTGTCCTCCGTCACGGAGACCGTGATCGGGTCCATCTCGCTCGGCTGCTCTTCGTCCGGATTGAAGATCTGAGGGAGCTCGACCTGAGCGTTGTGCTCCATCGACGGGATCGCGATCATGAAGATGATCAGGAGGACGAGCACCACGTCCACGAGGGGCGTGACGTTCATCTTCGGGCTGGGTCGGCTCTTGCCGCCGCCGATCTTCTTCATCGCCAGGGCCCCATCACGCGCCCGCGGCGGCGGGCTCCGCGGCCTCGTCCGCGACCTCACCGCCCTCGGGCGGGTCGAGCACGCTCGCGGCCATCCCGGGTGCCACGCCGACCTCCATCAGGTCGGTCAGCTCGCTCGCCGCGTTGGTCAGGCCGGTCTCGTACTTCGCGATCCAGCCGCTGAGCCAGTTGTAGAGCAGCACCGTGGGGATGGCGACGACCAGGCCGTAGCCCGTGACGATCAGCGCCTCGCCGATCGCGCCGCCGATCGTCGCGATGCCGCCGGCCCCGGTCGCCTCGATCTGCTTGAAGGCGAAGAGGATGCCGAGCACCGTCCCGAGGAGGCCGACGAACGGCGCCGTCGACCCCGTCGAGGCGAGGATGTTCAGGCCTCGGTTGAGGGTGTTGCTCAGGGTCTCGCCGCGACGCTCCACGGACCGGCGGGCGAGCTCGGCGGCGCGTTCGTCGTCGTCCCCCGCGTCCTTGCGGTCGACGAAGGTGGTCAGCGCCGCCCCCATCAGGTGGGCGAGGTGGCTCCCGGTGGCCTTCTTCGCCTCCTCGTTGAGCCCGCGCCAGTCCCCGCGCTGCATGAGGGGCGTCGCCTTCCTCGCGAACTCCCGCGACGCGCCGCCGGCCCGAAGCAGCATGATCACCCGGTCGATCGTGACGATGAGGCTCCCGAGCGCCTGCAGCGTCAGGACGATCACCACCAGCTGAACGGGCAGCGGCGCCTCTAGGAAAGTCTCCAGCAGATTGATGTCCATCTCGGGCGCTCCAAAAGAGTCAGGGCTGACGGCCTTGGTGTGACTGAGGGCTCGATCGAAGAGGGAAAGGGCGGGCCGGTCAACCCGCCGCGAAGCTAGCGGATGTCGATGTTGACGGGCAGCGTACGGACGACCGCGATGGCCTCACCGTTCGGGAGCTTCGCCGGTTCGCAGTTCCACCGGCGGAAGCCGCGGACGAGGTTGGCGTCGGGTACCAGCTCGTGGCCCCGGAGCACCTGGGCGCCGGTCACGCGACCGCGCACGTCGAAGGTCAGGCGCATGATCACGCGCACGCTGCTGAGGCCGGCCCCCCGGATGGCCTCACCGACGTCCGGCTGCGGCTGACCCGCGCAGTCCGGAGGGGTCGCGTTCGACGGCATGCGGACCGGGCCCCGGCGAGCCCGCGGCGGCGGCGGCGGGGGGGGCGGCGGCGCGACGCGCGTGCCGCCCGGCGTGCCCCCCGGCGGCCCGGTGACCCGGGTGCCGCCCTCCACGCCGTCGGGGCTGCCCTCGGTCTCCGGGTTGAAGACGCGCTCCTCCTCGAGCTCGCCCTCCGACTCCTCGGGGGCGTCGTCCGGGATCTCGTCCACGCTCTCGACCTCCGGCCGGAGCTCCTCGCCCCGGCGCATCGCCGCCATCGGCTCGGGCGGCTGGTCGGGAGGGGGCTGAACGGCCGGCTCGGGTAGGGGCTCCGGCTCGGGCTCGGGCTCGGGCTCCGGCACCTCCTCCTCCTCGTCCGGGAACTCGACGTTCACGGCCAGCTCCTCCTCGACGATCTCCTCGACCGGCGCCGGCGCGAGCAAGACCGCGGCGAGCAGGCCGCTGAACAGGATCGCGGCCATGACGGTCGAGACCGTGAGGCGCCCGAGCGATCCGCCGTCGTTGTCTTGCTGCGAGAAGTCGTCGAGCATGGGAGGTCCGCGGGTGGAGAGACGACGACCGGCCTTCTATTCGCCGGCTGTGACGGCCCCGTGAAGGGGGCGTGGCATCAGGTGTCGCGCGCGTTTCGACTCGAACGGAGGCTGGAACCCGGGGCGGTTCGGGAGTACCTCGATGTTTCGCCTCCGCTACGATGCCATTTCCGGGCGGAACGACGTCTGTGACACAAAGGGAAAAACTGTAGGGCGATGCCGCTCCGAGGAAGCCCCACCATCCGTCACACGGACCAGCAGTTCGCGTCCGAGCTGAGGGAGCTGCGTGACCGGCTTCTGGCGATGGGTGCTCGCTGCGAGGGCCTGATCCTCTCCGCCGTCCGCGCGGTGGAGGACGGCGACCCCGCGCTGGCCGAGAGAGTCGGCAAAGCGGACCGTGCCGTCAATGCCGAAGAAGGCCTGATCGACGATCTCGCCCTGCGGATCCTCGCCCTGCGCCATCCCCTGGGGCGGGACCTGCGGTTCCTGATGACCGCGCTCAAGGTCGTCGTGGACCTCGAGCAGATCGGCGATGAGGCCGTGAACATCGCCGAACGGGCGTCGATCCCGGTTCTCCACTCGGAGCTTCGGGCGGCCCACGCGCAGCTCACCGAGATGGGGCGGCGGGTGGCGGCGATGCTGCACGAGGCGCTCGATGCCTTCGTGGACGAAGACGCTCGCGAGGCGGAGGCGGTCCTTCGCCGGGATGACGCGATCGATGCTCAGTACCAGGACATCCTCCAGCGGACGATGGCCTTCATGCGCGGGCACCCCGAGCACGCGCGCTCCGGCATGGCGACCGCGAGCTGCGCCAAGTACCTCGAGCGGATCGCCGACCACGCGACGAACATCGCGGAGATGGTCATTTACATGGTGCGCGGCGTCGACGTCCGGCACGAGGAGGCCCGCGAGAGCGAGCGGCCGGCGCCCTTCTTGCCCGCCGCGCCCCGCCTCTAGCCGTATGCGCCGGCCGAGGCGGCAACGGCGGGGTCACGACCGCGACCGTCCCACGACGGGTACGTCGCTCCCGTGACACGGTGATGGCCGGAGATGGCCCGTGTGTCGGGCCCGATCCGGGCCGGATCCGGTCGGCGACACGAGGGTGCCCGCCACCCACGCCAACCGCTCGTCATCACGATGGTTTGGGGCGTGCCGGCCCGGCCGCCCTCAGTCTGCGCGAGTCAGCACGTGGCGCACGGCGGTGTGCACCAGCGCGCGGAGGTGGTGATGGAGGACCTCCCGGGGCAGGGCGCGACCCCGGGGGAGCGTCAGCACCGCCTCCGCGTCATCGATCCAGCCCGGGTCGAAGGTCCCGGTGCTGCGCAGCGCCTCCTGCGCGAGCAGCCGGCCGGTCTCCAGGTCCTGCCCCGCGGCGGCTGCCAGCAACCGCAGCCGGGCGCCGAGGCTCCCCCGGGCGGTGCTGTCGTCCACGGCGAGCCAGGCCGACCGGGGGTCGTTGAGCACCAGCGCCTCGAAGGCGACCACCGGCGCCTCGCCGGGCGACGGCCGCGGGGTGGGGATCACCTGCGAGGTCTGGTCGTCGGCCGGGCCAGCGCCGTCGAGGTAGGTGCCGGCCTGAGCGAGGCGCCGCAAGTCGGCCAGCGCCTCTCGGGGGCCCTCGCCCAGCTCGGTCGCGGTGGTCAGCAGGCGCTCCGCGAGGCCGAAGCGGCCGGTGGCGACCGCCGCCGCCCCGATCCGGACCCAGGGCCCGGCCTCGGCGCCGTCGCGCAGCGTGGGCTGCGCCTTGAGGTCCAGGATCAGGCTGGCGACCAGGTCGATGCAGCGCGGGCATGCCGCAAGATGTCCCTCCGCCCTCGCCCGCGCCTTGCCGCGGATCGAGCCGTCGACGAGGCCGGCCACCGCGGCATCATCCAGGCACTGCTCCCCCGTTGCCGTCGGCTGGGCGAGCAGGGCGTCGGCCGCGCGGCGCCACACGCGCTCCACCACGGCTCGCTGCCGACGCCACTCCGGGTCGAGCTCGGTCGCGAGCGCGATGTCCACCCGTTCGGCCACGCTCGACGCATCGAGCAGCGCGCGCCAGAGGGCGGCGCTCTCCAGCTCGAGGTCGTCGGCCTTCTTCAGACGGTCCGCCACCCGGTCCAGGGTCCCGCCGACGGCCGCCTGGCTCATGCCGAGCGTGGCGGCGATGTCGTGGCGGCTCAGGCCCCGGAAGCGGAGGCGCACCAGCGCCGAGGCCGGGGGCGGCACCCGCTCGAGGGCCCGCAGCACGTCGTCCGTGGGGTCGTCGAGATCGCGGGTGTCCGCTTCGGGGACGGTCCGGCCGGCGCGAGGCGCGGTCAGCTCGCTGGCCTCGGCCCGGGCGATGCGCCGCGAGCGGACGGCCAGGTACGTCCCGAGCAGGCTCGTCCCGGCCCACCCCTGGAGCTCCCGGCGCTCGAGCAGCCGCGCCCACACCGTGTCCAGAACCGGCGCGATCGGGAGAGGTGCGGCCGCGCTCGCGGCGTCGTCGACCGCCCGCGCCGCGGCGAGGTGCACGAGCGGACCGTGGCGCGCGCGCAGCCGTGCGCGCGCCTCGACGTCCCCCGCGAGGCATGCCTCGACGAGCCGTCCGTCGTCCTCGGCCACGTCCGCCCGCCCCACCGGGCCGGAGCATAGCGAGCGGGCCCGTCGCCGCCTCCCGCGACGCGCGTTAGGGGCGCGAAATCACCCGTCTTTCGATTGACAGCGGACCGCGGATCGCCGCACGGTAGGCCCGTGGACCGCATCGGAAACTGCCGCATCGTCGGCGAGATCGGCAGCGGTGGGATGGCCGTCGTCTACCGCGCGGTGCAGGAGCCCCTCGGGCGGACTGTCGCGATCAAGTCCCTCAAGCCGTCGATCGCGGTCGACAGCGGCTTCGCCAAGCGCTTCGAGCGGGAAGCGCATTTCATGGCGAGCCTCCAGCACGAGAACATCCTCCATGTCTATGATTTCATCAAGGACCGGGGGACGATGCATATCATCATGGAGTACGTGCAGGGAATCGACCTGTACGACCTCCTCGAGATCACCCCCCGCAGCCCGAAGGACTCGCCGAAGCTCCCCATCGATATCGCAGCGATCATCGCTCTACAGGTCGCACGCGCCCTCGACTACGCCCACTTCCGCGGCATCATCCATCGGGACATCAAGCCGGCGAATATCATGATCTCGAGCCACGGCGAGGTGAAGCTGATGGACTTCGGGATCGCCCGCGACGACAAGCTCAGCGACCTCACGGAGACCGGAACCGGTCTGGGGACGCCGAGCTACATGAGCCCGGAGCAGATCCTGGGGGACAAGCTCGACTTCCGGAGTGACATCTTCAGCCTGGGGATCGTGCTCTACCAGATGGCGACGGGCCGCAAGCCATTCGTGGAGGACGATACGCGGACCGTGATGCAGAAGATCCGGCTCGATCGGTATACATCGGCGCGAAAACTAAGCTCGGATGTGCCCCGTGCGCTCGAGCGAATCATGGCGCGCTGCATGGAGAAGATGCCGGCCAATCGGTACCCGACCACGCAAGCGCTCATCGATGATCTGATGGACTTTCTGTCCAATCGCGTACCGATCAATCACAACGCCCGCGTCGTGATGTACCAGCGTGATCTGGGCGTGCTGACGGAGGAGCAGGCCGACGAGATCCTCGCTGCGAGCACGCCGAACCGGGCGCGCCGGACACGGGGGGACCGGTCCCTCGTGCCGACCGCCTGGGTCGTCAACGTGCTGCTGTTCCTGGCGATCGTGGGCGGTGGGGCGGCGATCCAGATGGCGTCGGGCGGCGTGACCGCCGACGCATCCGCGTTCAGCGCGGAGGGCAGCGTCCGGGTCGAGCCGGAGCGGGCGGGCTTCGTGCGCTTCGTCGTCCATCCCTGGGCGCGGGTCTCGGTCGACGGCCGGGAGGTGCTCACGACGCCGTCGGCGCGGCGGGTGCCGCTGCGGCCGGGGCGCCACTGGCTGAAGCTCGAGAACCCCTTCTACCCGGGGGTCGACCGGGAGATCTTCATCCGCGAGGGGCAGACCGAGGTGGTCGACGTCGACCTGGAAGAGCTCGCCCGCGCCGCCGCCGAGGCGGACCCCGCGGCCACCGGCTCGGAGGGCACGGGGTCGGAGGGCGCAGAGTCGGAGGGCGCAGGGTCGGAGGGAGCAGGCGCGCAGGGCGCCGAGGCGGCCGGAGCAGAGGCGCACGGCGCGTAGGCACCGTGAGCAGAATCGCGGCGACCAAGAGCGCGGCGCACGAAGACGCGGC
>JBHJHB010000047.1:0-46612 GCA_050331215.1 Sandaracinaceae bacterium
CCGGCGGCGCGGCGTCGCCGACCCTCTAGCCCCGCCCCCGGGCCTACGGCGGCGGCGTTGGGGCGAGCGAGCCCCTCGACGACGGGCCCGGCTGGCGCGCCGTGGCCGAGGAGACCCTCGTCGCCGTCTCCCCGGATGGCGAGCTGCACGGAGAGCCGCTGTGACCGCTCGCCCTCCGCCGGGCCGAGCCGTCGCGCCCGACCGCGGCGGACCGGCCGGTCGCTGCCCGACCTCGCTCCTCGCGACCTACCCGGAGCTCGCCGCCGCGCTCCGCCGGGGCCGCGCCGCGACCCTCGCGCTGGTCGACGACCTCGACGACGGCCTGCTCTGCGCTCAGCCCCACCCTGGCTTCAGCCCGATCGGCTGGCACCTCGGCCACGTCGCGTTCACCGAGGCCCAGTGGGTGCTCGGCCGCCTCGGCGGCGACGATCGGTTGTGGAAGGCCAACTACCGGCGCTGGGCCCAGGATGGCTGCGCCAAGGCGGAGCGGCGCGCGCAGCCGCCCCGCCGTCGGCTCCTCGCCTACCTCGCCGAGGTGCGCGACGCGGTCGAGGGCGCGCTCGCCGGTCTCGCGCCGGGGGGCGACGAGGCGCTCCTCCGCGACGGCTTCGTGCTCTGGTTCCTGGCTGCGCACGAGCATCAGCACCGGGAGACGATCGCGATCGTGCGGCAGCTGATCGCCGAGGACGCCCTCGATCCGACGCCGCCCGTCCCCGCGCCGGGGCCCGTCGAGGAGCGGTGGACGACGTTCGACCGGGCGACGACGGCGATGGGCACCGACGACCGCCTGGCCTACGACAACGAGCGGTCTTGCCACGACGCGGCCACGGGCCCCTTCCTGCTCGGCCGCGCGCCCGTCACCGCCGGAGCGTGGGACGCCTTCCGCGCCGACGGCGGGTACGCTCGGCCCGAGCTCTGGACCGACGCCGGCTGGGCGTGGCGCGAGCGCTGCGGCGTCGAGGCGCCGCGCGGCTGGGTGGGGGACGCCGACGGGCGCCGCGCCCGGGTCGGCCTCCGGGGCGAGCGGTACCCCGTCGCGAACGACGAGCCGGTCATGGGGGTCAGCGCCCACGAGGCGGACGCGTATGCCCGCTGGCGCGGCGCGCGCCTCCCGACCGAGGCGGAGTGGGAGCGGGCGGCCCGCTCGCACGTAGCCGCTGCGCAGCCGGTGGTCGCCGCGCCGGCCGCCTCGGCGGGGCCCGCAGGGCTCGTCCCCAGGGTCCGCGCGCAGCCGCCAGCCGTCCGCGCGCGGCCGCCGTCCCACGTCCCCCCGCCCGCCCTCGACCTCGCGACCGATCGCCCCCGCCCGTCCCCCGCCGGCGACCTCGTCGACCTGCTCGGCATCGTGTGGGAGTGGACCGCGACCCCGTTCCATCCCTACCCGGGGTTCTCGCCCTTCCCGTACCGGGGCTACAGCGCGCCCTACTTCGACGGCGCCCACCGGGTGCTGCGCGGCGGGTGCTTCGCGACGTCGGCCACGATCGCCCGAGCGACCTTCCGCAACTGGTACGCCCCGGGCGTGCGGGAGGTGTTCGCCGGGGTCCGGCTCGCCCGGGACGCCCGCTGACGCCCGCTCTCGGCTGGCGCCGACACGCGCGCCTCCGAGGCGGGCGGACGCTCCGCCGACCCCCTGGGCTCGTCAGCGCTCCCCGACGGGCAGCGGCTCGAGGTCCTCGCTCACTGTCACGTGGAAGTGAAACCGATGGAGCCGGTTATGGGCGCGCATCGGCTCCCCCACCTCCGACGCGTAGCTCCGCCCCAGGAACCATGCGCGGAACGGCCGGATGATCTCCGGGTCGTTGTAGTAGATTCGGATCTGGCCGCCTGCGCACACCGCGAGGATCCGCGCCAGGTCCATCACGCGCGCCCGGAGCCGCCTCACCTCCTCCGGGGGGCGGCCCTCGTAGTTCTCCGGGTACCGGCCGCCACCGTCGTTGCGTGCGATCATCGCGTCCTCCAGGTAGAGGTCGACGTCCACGCCGCGGTCGTGGGTCTGGTGCCGGGGGCCCGGCGCATCGAGGTCCCCGATCGACAGTTGCGTGCCGGGCCAGCGCCGCCGCACCTCCGCCGCCGCGGTCAGCGCCAGGCTGACCAGGCCGGGCCGGCCCCAGCGATGCTCGTCGGTCGTGTTGCGCCAGATCCGGTAGAGCCCGCCGGCGGCGCGCCGATCCGGGATCTGCCACTTGCACCGCGGGTAGGACCGGCCGCGCCGGCAGTCCCGGGTGCGCGGGATCGCCAGGTCGGGCTGGACGCACCGGTAGTTGCCGTCGGGCGGGGGATCGAGGCGATGGCCGTCCTCGTCGAGGCGCGGCCCCGCGTCGTGCTCCGGGGGGCGGCCTTCGTCGTTCTCCGGGGCGGCCCGGGGCGGCTCGGCCGCGGGCGGGATCGGGGGGTCAGGCTCGGGCCGGTCCGCCATCGTCCCCACGGCGAGCGCGAGGAGCGCGGTCCCGAGAGCGATCGCCCCGATGCCGAGCCCGGCCCTCAGGGGCGACCGCACATCCTCCCGCTCGCCGTCACGCGGGCGGTCTAGCGGCGGCTGCGCTCCGCTTCAAGGGCCTCCACTCCGCGTTGACTCGACGGGGGCTCCCCGTATACTTCGCGGCCCTCTTCCGGCGATGTAGCTCAGGTGGTTAGAGCGGGCGTTTCATACGCGCTAGGTCAGTGGTTCGACTACACTCATCGCCAGTCGGTTCGCCCACAGGCCAGGGCCGGAGCGCTCGGGCTCACCCGTGCTCCTCGACCTCCCGTCCCGGCGCGTCGTCGCGCTCGTCGACCCCCTCGACGGGTGCGTCCTCGGCGATGTCCGGCTGCTCGTGGAGCCGGGTCGGCGGCTGCGTGGCCGACGTTTGGTCGATCACCGACAAGAGCCCCGCGCTGATCGCCTGAAGGAGGTCGAGGCCGAGGTCCCGGTGGTCTTCGAGCACGTCGAGGAGCCGGTCCATCCGGAGCCGGAGGCCGACCAGGCCCTCGTCCACGCGGGCCGAGAACCACCGTGGGGTCCCCGAGAGCGCCTCGAGGCTCCCGCAGAAGTCGCCGGCCCCCACCCGGAAGTGATGACCGGCCCCCGTGCGCCCCTCGATCGTCCCGCACACGATCGCCAGGACGGTCTCGGCCCGGTCGCCCTCCGCCCAGAGCTCCGTGCCGTGCACCAGCCGAACCTCGTCCACCTCCCGCGCCACGGCGACCAACGCGTCGATCCGGCCGTGGCCGAGCCCGATGTTCCCCCGGAGGTGGGCGACCTTCTCCACGAGATCGAGCGGCCGCGCGGGGCAGGGTGCGCCCGGCTCCGCGACCTCGGGGAAGCCCGCGTCGGGGTGGAGGCGCAGCCGGTTCTGGATCGCCTGCCGGCAGAGGTTGGCGATCGCGGAGCTCAGGATCAGGAACCGCTCCTCGAGCACCTCCTCGAGGTCGTGGGCGCGCATCTCGAGCACGACGGAGTCCTCGAGCGCATCGCAGTCGTAGCCCCGCTCGTCCCGCGCGAAGGCGGCGAGCCCGCCCACCCCCGAGTAGGGGCCGAAGCGCCCGAGCTCGTGGCCGCCCCGCGTCAGCCTCATCTCCCCCTCCACCACGAGGTACATCCGGTCGACCCGCTGCCCGTCGTGGAGGAGCCGCGTGCCCCGGGGCACCCGGAGCGCCGTGGCGATCTCCACCATCGCCATCAGCTCCGAGCTCGGGAGGTTCCGCCAGCCCGGGAAGCTCCGGAGCGCGACCAGGCGCTCCACCCGACCGACGTCAGCCGCCGAGAGCATCGAGGGCACCCCCCTCCTGCCGGCCCAGCTCCTCGAGGGCCCGGTCCACGACGTCGCCGAGGGCGTCGCTCGCCTTCGCTCGGGCCGCTTCGAGGTCGGCGGCGAGCTCGGTCAGACCGAGCTCGCCGATGTGGAACGCGGCCATCACCCGGATCGACTCGCTCTCGTCCTCGAGCTGCGTCCGGAGCAGCGGCACGTAGAGCGCTGGCGGGGCCGGGACGTCGAGGGCCCGCCTGGCGTTCGCGTAGCGAACCGGGTCCTCGCGGTCGTCGAGGAGGGCCTCGACCGCCGGCGCCAGGTCGAAGGGGGCCAGGTTCGCGAGGAGCTCCCGGCCCTCGCTCCTCAGCCTGCGATCGCCGTGGCGCAGGGCGTGACGGATGCTCGTGAGGTCGTCCTCGGGGTGCGCGAGGGCGATCAGCCGGACGGTCCGCTCCACGGACTGCTGCACCTTCTCCTGGAGCACCTGGGCGAGGAGCTCGCCGCCTTGCGTACGGAGCGACGGGTCGGTCCGCTGGGCCCGGCCGAGCGCCACCGCGTAACCGAGCACCTGGGTCGCCCGCCGGAGGTTCCGCGCCGCGTGGTCGTTCAGGACCGCGCTCGAGAGGGACAGATCGGGGAGCAGGTCCCGCAGGTTTCTCAGGCCGCGCAGGATCTTGAAGCGCACCCAGCCGTCCCGCTCCTCGTCGAGGCGCGCCAGCAGGATCGCGCCAGCCTCCGGCGTCGGGAAGCGGCTGATCGTGCGCGGGACGTGGCCCCGCACGCGGAGCGGCAGGTCGCCGTCGTCGAGGGCGCGCCGGAGCGCCTTCAGCGCGACCTGGCCGTGCGCGACCAGGGCCGCGCGGGCGTGGGGGCGGACCGCGCGGTCGCCGATCCACCGGATCATCAGCGGCACCGCCAGGGGCTCCCGGAGCACGGTCAGCGCCTTGGCGATCTCGATCCGGAGCTCGGGGTCGGGGTCGCGCGCCATCCGCGTCAGCAGATCGGTCAGGGAGGTGTCGCGCTGGAGCCGGATCGCGCGGGCCAGCGCCCGTCGTGGGAGCAGCGAGGAGCCGAGCGCGCAGTCCTCGAGCTCCTTGCGGGCCTCGCCGTCCCGGTCGAGGCCCCGGCTCACGAGCGCGACCAGCACCGCCGCTCGGCCGGTCACGGTGCGCTGCTCGTCGAGCAGCTTCCTCAGCTCCTTCTCGTCCAGCGCGCCGACGAGCGCGCGGATCGCCGCGGCCCGGATCTCCTCGTCGTCGTGGTCGAGCAGCCGTCGCGCCACGCCGAGGTAGTCGCCGCGGTCGCTCTCCGCGAACAGGTCGAGCGCCCGCAGCACCACCTGCGGCGACGGGTGGTACAGGAGCAGCGCCGGGACGAGATGGACCCGCTGGTAGTCCTTCAGGAACCCGAGGGTCGCGAGCACCTCCTCGTCCCGCTCGCTGTTCAGCGACGCCATCAGGTACTCGAGGGACGACAGGTCCAGCTCGGGCACCTCGGGTCGGGTCTCGATCGACCCCTCCTTGAGGTTGGCGCGGAACAGGTCGACGTAGCGACCGCGCATCGCGATCGCGATCATCACCCAGCCGGCGCTCAGCACCGCGATCGCGGGGGCGAGGTGGCGGGCGGGGATCGTCGTCGCGAGCCAGCCTTGGAGCGCGCCGAGGGCGAGGATGGCCACCGACCCGAGGGCCTGGCCCCCCCGCTGGCCGAAGGCGTCGATGACCGCCTTGTTCCGGTCCCGGACGTCCTTCGGCAGCGGCAGGTAGAGGAGCTCGAGGCTCGAGCGGTAGAGGCTGTGGCGCAACCCTCCGTCCGCGCCCCGCAGGAGCACCACCGCCGCGAGGCTCCCCGCCCAGGCCCCGGCCGCGCCGAGCACGAGGAGCCCCGGCAGGACCGCCATCGACCGGTTGGCGCCCAGCACGCGGAGGAGGCGCGGCGCCAGCACCACCTGGGCCACGAGGGCGACCGCGTTGAGGCCGACGTAGAAGCGCCCGAAGAACACGCCGAGCTCGTCTCCGCTCAGGTTGGCGGCCACGGTCGACTTGAACACGAAGTCGATCAGCGTGGCGGTCACCGACGCGAGGAGCACCAGAGCCAGGAGCATCCGCAGGTAGACGCCGCTCGAGCGCCCGGTCCCCGCCACCCTGTCGGGCGCCGTGTCCCGGTCGTCCTCGTCGTCCCCTCGGGGGAGCCCGAAGAGCGCCACCGCCGCCGTCCCGAGCATGATCGTCGCGCTGACCAACAGGAGCCCGGAGGCCCCGATCAGCTGCACCGCCACGTTGGCCAGGGCCGCGCCGAGCAGCGCGCCCACCGCGCCGCCGGCCGCGATCCACGAGTAGAGGCGCTTGGCCTCGCCCACCGTGAAGGCCTCCCCCGTCAGCCGCCAGAACTGGGTCACCGCGAAGGTCGCGACCAGCCCGGTCCACACGTAAAAGACGTGGGGGACCCAGCTGCCGCCGGTCTGGAACAGCACGAAGAACGCGACGGTGCCGACCGCCGCTGCGCACATCGTCAGGGCGAGCAGCCGCCGCTTGGCGACGTGGGCCAGGAGCCGCCGGTCGAGCTGGGCCGCGACGTAGGCGGCGGCCGCGATGCCCAGGTAGGTGAAGGGCAGCTCTTCGGCGGGCAGCCGAGCGAGGAACAGAGCGTCGCGGGCGACCTCGAGGATCGTGTGGGCACCGAGCACCAGGGCGAGGACGGCGGTGGCGGCGACGAAGGCCCGGCGGTTCTCGACCTCGATGCGTTGGAAGCGTCTCACGCGGCGGTCCGGGGCGGGTACGGGCTGGCAGCGGGCGGCGTCTCGCGGGGTGGACCTCCCGCGGGGCCCCTCCCCGGGCGGGATGGGTAGGTGCAGCTTAGCGCTGTCCGGCTGGGGGGGGGCCCCTTGGCTATGCTCGGGGCCCCTATGCTACGGGACCCCATGCCCCAGGCCTGTGGCGACTACATCGGCGGCCGCTTCCAGCCTCCCGCCGGCGAGCCCTTCGCGAGCCGTGACCCCGCCCACGACTTCGCGCCCGTGGCCGAAGCGGGCGCCAGCCGCGAGCGGGTGGCCGAGGCCTGCGCGGCCGCCGCGGACGCGGCCCCCGGGTGGCGCGACCTCGGCATGGACGCGCGCCTCGCCCACCTCGCCCGCTTCCGGGCCGCGCTGAAGGAGGCCGAGGACGACCTCTCCGCGGCGATCACGCGCGAGATGGGAAAGGTGCGGAGCGAGAGCCGCACCGAGGCCCGGGCGCTCGTGGCGCGCTTCGGGCTCGTCGAGGCCCAGGTGCGGGCCGATCTGAGGGGCGGGTCGATCCCCGGCTACCCGAACGAGAGCGTGCGCTACGCGCCGCACGGCGTGGTGGCCGTGCTCGGCCCCTTCAACTTCCCGCTCCACCTGTGCCATGCCCACGTGCTGCCGGCCCTCCTGCTGGGCAACGCGGTGGTGATGAAGCCGAGCGAGGTCACCCCGCTCGCCGGCTACCGCTACGCGGAGGCGGCGCAGCGGGCGGGGTTGCCGCCGGGGGTGCTCAACGTCGTTCAGGGCGGCGGCGCGATCGGGGCGGCGCTCGTCGCCCACCCGGCGGTGCACGGCCTCGCCTTCACCGGGTCCTACGCGACCGGACGGCGGATCCGCGAGGCCGCCCTCGACCGGCCCGAGATGCTCGTCGCCCTCGAGCTCGGCGGCAAGAACACGTGCATCGTCCTCGAGGACGCCGACCTCAGGCAGGCGATCCACGAGATCGTGATCGGCGCCTACCTGACCACGGGGCAGCGCTGCACCTGCACGGACCGCGTGTTCGTCCATCGGAGCCGCGCCGACGCGCTGATCGACGGCCTCCGCCGCGTGGTCGGGGAGCTGCGCTTCGGCGACCCCGAGGCCCCTGCCACCTTCGCGGGCCCCCTCGCCACCGAGCGAAGCCGCGACCGCTTCCTCGCCACCGTGGAGAGGGCCCGCGCGGCCGGCGCCGACGTCATCCTCGAGGGCGGGCCGCGACCCGGCGGCGCCTTCGCCGCCCCGAGCCTCCACCGTCTCCCGGACGGGGTCCACGACGTCCCTGGCTACACCGACGAGGAGACCTTCGGGCCCGACCTCTCCATCGAGGTGGTCGACGACGACGACGAGGTGCTCCGCACCCTCGAGGCGAGCCCCTACGGCTTCGCCCACAGCGTGTTCACGCAGGACGACGCGCGCTTCGCGCGCTACCGGCGCGAGGTCCGATGCGGGATCCTCAACCGGAACCGCGGCACCAACCTCGCGAGCTCGCGCCTGCCCTTCGGCGGGGTCAAGCGGAGCGGCAACTTCCGGCCCGCCGGAGCCTGGGCGCCCCGCAACCTCGCCTACCCGGTGGCGACCCTCGAGAACCCCGGCCGCGCCATCGCGAGCCACCCCCACATCGCGCCGCTCCTGCCCGCGTCGGACCTCGACGTCCTCGAGGCCCGGCACCACCAAGAGGAGGAGGCCGAGGCGAGCCGATCGGTCGTCGACCATCCCCGCCCGCTCCGCATGAGGTTCCCGGCGGGCGGCCGGCTCCCGCGCTCGGAGGCCCTGCTCGAGCGCTACTACGCGGGGGACCGCT
This sequence comes from Sandaracinaceae bacterium, assembly GCA_050331215.1. Taxonomy (GTDB): domain Bacteria; phylum Myxococcota_A; class Polyangia; order Polyangiales; family Sandaracinaceae; genus JBHJHB01. Next base: position 8,288 of record JBHJHB010000047.1, read on the forward strand.
TCCCCCGCGAGAAGAAGCCGCCCGTCTACGACCACCTGCGCTCGGTCGGGCCGTGGATGGTGTCGGTCGACGACGAGCCGCTCAGCGTGCTCGACGCGATGAGCCAGACGGCGACGCTGCCCGCCGGCTTCGCGCCGCCCGAGGTGGTGCGGGCCTACGTCGACGGGGCCTTCGGCGCGACGCTGCTCGGGAGCGCCGACAGCACGCTCCCGGACGAGGAGGCCACCCGGGCGTTCGCCGACCTGCTGCGGGACGAGGTCCCCGGCCTCCCGACGGTCAGCTTCGCGAGCTCCGGCGCGGAGGCGATGGAGAAGGCCCTCGCCCTCGCCGCCCTTCATGCGCCTCCGGGCGCGGAGCGCCTGCTCGCCTTCGAGGGGAGCTTCCACGGTCGGACGCTGCTCGCCCTGCAGGCCACCCACAACCCGGCCAAGCGCGGGCCCTTCCTCGTCGAGGAGACCCGGGTCACCTTCGCACCCTTCCCGCGCTGGGACCGCCCCGGAGCCGAGCCCGAGGACCCGCCCGACTGGCGGGCGCTGCTCGGGGCGGGCGACGTCGACGCGCTGAGCGCCCGCTACGGCGAGGACCCCGACCCGCTGCTCCGGGCCGAGGTCGACAGCCTCGCCGCCGTGGGGCGCGCGCTCGCCGAGGGCGGCTTCTTCGCCGTCGCGGTCGAGCCCATGCAGAGCGAGGGCGGCGACAACTACGCCACCGCGCGCTTCTTCCGCGGCCTGCGGCTCCTCACGCGGGCCCACGGGGTGCCCCTGCTCGTCGACGAGGTGCAGACCGGCTTCGGCCTCGGCGGCTCCTTCCTCTGGCACACGCCCTTCGGCCTGGTGGACGAGCACGGTCGGCCCGACCGCCCCGACGCGGTCACCCTCGCCAAGCGCGCGCAGATGGGCGTGGTGCTCAGCGCCTTCGACGATCCGGAGCGGACGTTCGGCTATCCGGCGTCGGCGGTCCGGGGGCGCCTCCACGCCGAGCTGCTGGGGAGCGGGGAGGCCGCCTGCCGAGTCGAGGGCTTCGTGCGGCCGCGCCTCGCGGCGCTCGAGCGCCGCTTCGGCCACCGGATCCGGGCGCCCCGGGCCCGGGGCTTCGCCCTCGCGTTCGACCTCGACACCCCCGAGGAGCTCAGCGCCTACCTCGCGCAGCGCTTCTGGCGCGGAGCGGTGGTGTTCGCCGCGGGGAGCCGCACGGTGCGCTACCGGCTGAACGCGGCCTTCGACGAGGCGGCCGTCGAGGCGCTGTTCCGGTCGATCCACCGATCCCTGGCCTGGCTCGACGCCCACCCGGGCAAGACGCCGCCGGCGTGGGAGGACCCCGCGCCGCGGCCCGCGCCGAAGCCGCCCGGCGCGTGGACCGTCCGCGTCGCCCGGCCCGAGGAGGCCGACCGCTGGATGCCGCGGGTCCTCGAGCTCGAGGCCCAGGCCTACGAGCCCGCGCGGCGGGATCCCGAGGAGCGGCTGCGGCGAGCCTTCGGGCCCGACGGGGTGGCGATCGTGGCGGAGCGTCCCGGCCCGGACGGCGAGCCGGAGCTGGTCGGCTCGGCCCTCGCGTGCCCCCTCGAGGCGGTGGCGGACGTCGCCGGCGTCGCGGACGACCCGATGCAGGGCCGGCACAACACGCTCTACAGCATGGCTCAGACCGTCCACCCGGCCCTGCGTGGCCAGGGCCTCGGGCGCGCCCTCAAGGCGGCGCAGATCCGCGAGGCCGCGACGCGCCTCACCGCGGACGGGGGCCCACGCTACCTCTACGTGACGGCCCGCAACCGCCTGCCCGACGCGGCGCCGATGAGCCGCCTGTCGGACCGCTTCGGGGCCAGCACGGTCGCGGTGCTCGAGCACCAGTACGAGGGCACCGGCGTGGCGCGCTACTACCGCCTCCCGGTGGGCGGGCTGCGCGTGGCGGAGCCCGTGCGGAGGACGCCCGACGACGGCGACCTCGCCCAGGGGCTGGCTCGCCCCTTCGCGGCGCCGCCGCCCTCCCTCGTCGAGCGGCTCGACGACGGGAGCCTCGCGGGCCCGGCGGTCACGAAGATCACTCTGCTCAACTACGTCACCCCGGCCGTGGTGCGGGCGACGGAGTGGATCGCGGCCCTCGCCCCGGAGCAGCCCCACCTGTTCCTGGCGAGCGGGCGGGACGAGGCGCTCGACAAGGCCGTCCGGCTGCTCCGCGTGCATCGGCCGGACGCGCGGCGCGTGCTTTCCTTCGAGGGCGCCTACGTGGGCCACACCACGGCGAGCGCGAGGTCGCTCAGCGACCCGGCGGTCCATCGGCAGGGCCGGCCGTGGTTCCGGGACTGGCCGCGGGTGCCGCACCCTGCGGACGTCGGCGCGGAGGCCTCGCTCGCGGCGCTGCGGCAGGCGGTCGGCGACGAGGTGGACCGGTTCCTCGGGATCGTGATCGAGCCGGTGCAGGAGCGGACCGGCCGGGTCGCGCCCCAGGCGTTCTGGGATGGCCTGGCCGCGCTCCGCCGGGACCTCGGCCTGCCCGTGGTCACGGTGGAGACCGCCGGCGCGGCGTACCGCGCCGGGCGTGGACCCTTCGCGACGAGCGGCGGCGCCTTCGACCCGGACGTCCGGCTGTGGTGGACCGGCGGCCACCTCGGCCTCCTGCACGTCGCGCCGGCCTTGGCGGTGAGCAAGCCGATGACGCTCGTCAGCACCTGGGACGGCGACGAGCTGAGCCTGATCCAGGCCCATCACCAGCTCCGGGCGGCCCGCCGCGTGGACGTGGCGGCCGGAGAGGCGGCGCTCGAGGCGGCGCTGGCGCCGGCCCGGGACGCCGGCCTGACCGTCCGGGGCCTCGGCCTCTACCGCGTGCTCGACGGGGGGGCGCGGGGCGAGACGCTCGCGGCGGCGCTCGCCGAGCGCGGCGTGCGCGGACGCCTCTACCCCCACGGCGCGATCGCCTTCGCGCCGAGCTTCGACCGCGCCCTGCCCCAGGCGAAGCGCCTCGGCGCGGCGCTCGCCGATGCCCTCCGACGGGGGCTGGCCCGGTGAGCTCGCGCGACGCGCCGGCGCGCCGGCTCCCGCGCCTCGAGCTCCCCGCCGGGCCGGGCCGCCGCCGGGGCGAGGCGCACGGCGAGCACTTCCGGCGGCCGATCCACGAGATCGCCCGCATCCGGCTCGACCTCGCGCTCGCCCAGGGGCGGTTCCGCTCCGAGGACGAGGTGCTGGACGTGGCGCGGGCGCACCTGCCGGTCCTCGACCGGTGGGATCGGGACCTCGCCGACGAGCTCGTCGGCATCGCCCACGGAGCGGACCTCGACCTCGCCCGGGTGGTCGTCCTGAACCACTACACCGACCTCAAGGACATCGACCCCGCTCGCCCGGAAGGTCCGAGCGCGTCCCGCGGGGACGACGAGGACTGCAGCGCCGTCGCCGCAGGCACCGGAGACGGGCCGCTCCTCGCCCAGACCTGGGACATGCATGGGAGCGCCGAGCCGTTCGTCGCGATGCTCCGGGTGCCCGAGGTGGAGGGCGCCCCCGAGGCGTGGGTGTTCACGATCGCCGGCTGCGTCGGGATGACCGGCCTCAACGCCGCGGGCCTCGGCGTGACGATCAACAACCTGAAGAGCCGCGACGCGCGGGTGGGCGTCGTGTGGCCGGCCCTCGTGCGGCGGCTGCTGCGCGAGCCCTCCGCCCGGGCCGCGCGCCACGCGCTCGTGACCGCCCCCCTGTCGAGCGGTCACCACTACCTCCTGGCGGACGCCGACGAGGCGCTGGCGATCGAGACGTCCGGGGGGCGCAAGGAGGAGGTCTGGTCCACCGCGTGGGCCCAGCGAGGCGAGCGGTCGCCCCCCTCCTTCGTCCACACCAACCACGCCCTCGGCGGGTCGATCGCCGAGGTGAGCTGGGTGCCGGAGACGAGCACCACCCACGCGCGCTACGACGCCCTGTGCGCCGGCCTCGACGAGGCGCCGATCGCCGGGCGCGGCGATCTGTGGGCTCGCCTCGGCAGCCACGACGGCTACCCCCGGAGCGTCTGCACCCACCTCGCGTCCCCCGCGTTCCCCCACGGCATGAAGACGTGCGGAGGCTTGCTGATGGAGCTCGGCCCGCGCCGCCTCTGGGCCGCGGCGGGGTGCTTGAACGGCGTCGCGCCGGAGGCGTTCGCCCCGGGCGGGGCACCGGCGGACGGGGTCTGGTGAGCGAGCCCTTCTTCCACACCTGGACTGCCCAGCGCGGCGTCCAGGGGCTGCCGATCGTCGGCGGCGAGGGCGCGGTCTTCCACACCGCGGACGGCCAGCGGTGGCTCGACTTCGGCAGCCGCAGCTACCAGGCGAGCCTCGGCCACGGGTGCCGCCCCGTGATCGACGCGGTGCGGGCCCAGGCCGACCGCCTCTGCCTCACCTTCCCGCGAGCGATGTTCCCGGAGAAGCGGGCGCTGGCGGAGAAGCTGCTCGAGCTGTCCCCGCCCGGCTTCACCAAGGTGTTCTTCACGCTGGGGGGCGCCGAGGCGAACGAGAACGCCCTCAAGATGGCGCGCCTCGTGACGGGCCGGCACAAGGTGCTGAGCCGCTACCGCTCGTACCACGGCGCGACCATGGGCGCGCTCAGCCTCACCGGGGACTTCCGCCGGCCGCCGCTCGAGCCGGGGCTCGTCGGGGCGGTGAAGGCGCTCGACTGCTACTGCGACCGCTGCCCCTTCGGCCAGCTCGTCGCCACCTGCCGCACCGAGTGCGCGTCCCACATCGAGGACGTGCTCCGCCTGGACGGCGGGATCGGCGCGGTGTTCGTCGAGGCGGTGCCCGGCGCCAACGGGGTCCTGGTGCCGCCGCCGACCTACCTGCCCGGCGTGCGGGAGGCGTGCGACCGGCACGGCGCGCTGCTGGTCGCGGACGAGGTCCTCACCGGCTTCGGCCGCACGGGGCGCTGCTTCGCCTTCGAGCACTGGGAGGCGGTCCCGGACCTGATCACCGTGAGCAAGGCGCTGACCGGCGGCTACGGCGTGCTCGGCGCCGTCATGGTGCACGAGCGGGTCGCCGCGCACTTCGAAGAGCAGGTGCTCTACGCGGGCCTGACCCACTACGCCCACCCGCTGGGGGTCGCGGCGGGGCTCGCCGCGATCGGGGTGATGGAGCGCGAGGGCCTCGTCGAGCGCTCGGCCCGCCTCGGCGCGACCTTGCTCGCGAGGCTGCGGCGGCTCGCCGCGGACCGGCCGGAGCTCCGCCTCGTGCGCGGCCTCGGGCTGCTCGCGGCCCTCGAGCTCGACCTCGACGAGGCGGCCTTCGAGCGCTTCGTCGATCGGCTCCGGGCCCGCCGCCTCTTCGTTCACGCGCGGGCGCCGGAGCGGACCGTGGTCCTCGCGCCACCCCTGGTGGTCCGGGAGGCCGAGCTCGAGGAGGGCCTGGCCCTGCTGGTCGATGCGCTCGAGGCGGGCGGCAAGGAGAGGACATGAGCGGACGCCACCGAGCCCGGAACCGGGCCAAGGTGCGGGCGACGGCGGTCGAGGCCCTCGACGGCCTGGCGGACGGGGCGCGGGTGATGGTGGGAGGCTTCGGCCTCTCGGGGAACCCCGAGGCGCTGATCGCGGGCGTGGTCGAGCGGGGAGCCAGGGACCTCCACCTGATCAGCAACAACGCCGGCAACCTGGGCAAGGGCCTCGCGACGTGGCTGCGGGCCGGGCTGATCGCCGAGGTGACCTGCACCTACGTGGGCAACAACGAGGACCTGCACGCGGCGATGCGGGACGGGACGGTGAGGGTGAACATCGTGCCGCAGGGCACCTTCGTCGAGAGGATGCGGGCTGCTGGCGCGGGCATCCCGGCGTTCTACACGCCGACCGGGGTGGGGACGGTGATCGCGGAGGGCAAGGAGGTGCGCGACTTCGACGGCGTGCCCCACCTGCTCGAGCAGGCGCTGTTCGCGGACGTGGCGCTGATCCGTTGCCGGGTCGCGGATCCCTTCGGCAACGCCCGCTTCTGGCGCACGGCGCGGAACTTCTCGCCCGTGATGGCGACCGCGGCCCGGACGACCCTCCTCGAGGCGGACGAGCTGGTGCCCCTCGGCGCGATCGACCCCGACGACGTGCACCTGCCCGGGGTCTTCGTTCATCGCATCCTCGAGGTCCGCGAGCACGAGGACCCGTTCGAGTACCGGACCGTGCGTCCCCGCGAGGGTGCCGCCGGAGGAGGGGCCTGATGGGCTGGAGCAAGGTGGAGATGGCCGTCCGGGCGGCGCAGGAGATCGAGCCCGGGTCGATCGTGAACCTCGGCATCGGGCTGCCGACCCTCGTCGCGGACCACCTCCCGGACGATGCGGAGGTCTGGCTCCACAGCGAGAACGGCCTCCTCGGGATGGGTCCCCTCCCCTACGAGGGCGACGAGGACCCTCAGCTGATCAACGCGGGCAAGCAGACCGTGACGGTCGTCCCTGGCGGCAGCACCTTCGACAGCGCGGTCAGCTTCGGGATGATCCGGGGCCGGCACATCGACCTCGCGATCCTCGGGGCGATGCAGGTCGCGGTGAACGGCGACCTCGCCAACTGGTCGATCCCGGGCGGCAAGACCCTCGGCATCGGCGGGGCGATGGACCTCGCCAGCGGGGCGAGGCGGATCCTCGTGGTGACCCGGCACGTCGCCAAGGACGGCCAGCCCAAGCTGCTGAACGCGTGCACGTTCCCGCTCACCGCGGCCCGCTGCGTCGACCGGCTGATCACCGACCTCGGGGTCTTCGACCTGGACCCGCAGGGCGCCGCGTTCCGGGTGGTGGAGCTCGCCCCGGGGGTGACGCTGGACGCGGCTCGGGCCGCGACCGGCGCGCCGGTCACGGCCTGAGGGCGGGTCGTCAGAGGTCGACGAGGCCCGGCCGCTCGACGACCGCCACGCCGTACGCCTCGCGGCCGCGGTGGAAGCGGCTGCTCCACTCGAGCACGACGGTGTCCTCGCTCGGCCCCTCGAGGACGTCGAGGACGACCTCGTCGCCTTCGTCCTCGTTCGAGTAGCGCGTGCCCACGCTCCGGCCGGAGCAGCCGATCAGGCTCACCCAGGTGCCGGACGCGGGATCCGAGACGTACGTGTCGCCCGGCTCGAGCGCGAGGGGCTCGAGCGTGCCGTCCTCGTCCTCGAAGTGGGTGACCTCGATGCGGTGCATCCCGTACTGGCGCCGGGACGGGTTGTCGACGTGGGCCGTCAGGACGAACACGCCTTCGCCGAGGAGCGCGGAGTTGTCCCCGGCGCGCTCGGTCACGAAGTCGCGGGCCGTGGCGAAGTCGCCGCTCACGTCGACATGCAAGACCCGAAGCTGGTCCCGGGTGTAGTCCGGGACCCGGAAGCCGGGCGCCGTCGCGCCGGGGGCGCCCGGCCCGATCACGTCGTCGACCGTCGGGACCTCCAGGCAGCCGAAGCTGAAGACCGACATGCCGAGCACCAGGGATGTCAAGACCGCGCGCATCTACCCCTCCGTTTCCTCGACGCCAACATCGTCGAGGACCGGGGGTGGATCAAGGGCTCCCGGTTCAGGGTCGGGGCGAACCCTGGCCCGGGCTCGAGGCTGGCCTCTTGGTAGGCTACGGCCCGCATGGTTGCCCGGGCTGTCGTCCTCCCGCTGCTGCTCGCCGGATCGGGCTGCATTCCCCTCCCCCTCGCGCTCCCGCCGGCCAAGGTCGGGGTCGGCGTGGGCCAGGTCTTCGGCGATCCGGCTCCGTCCCAGGACGACGGAAGACCGATCAGCACCTCCGAGACCGTAGTCGAGCTGCAGGCGGCCATCGCCCTCCAGAGCGTGTTCCCGACCCAGCACCACCGCCGGCCCGGCGAGCTGCTGGTGGGCTACAGCGGTCAGTACTTCCTGCGGGGCAGCTTCTCCCAGCGGCACCGCCACGGGGGCTTCATCGGCCTCGACTTCTTCCTTGCCCAGGAGGACGCGGGCAACCGCTGGCGCTCGCGGGTGCTGCTCCGGAGCGCCGCCGAGATGCTCTGGGTGCCCGGCGTCGGGGGCGGCCCGGGAGGCGGGGGGCGCGCGTCCGTCGCCTGGGAGCTCGCCCGCTTCGAACGGGTGGGCGACGGCGGCAGCGGCCCTCGCTTCGAGGGCGTGTTCCAGGGGGAGCTGTCGATCGGGGCCGAGCTCTTCGGGGGCTACTATCGGATCGGGGCGGCCGACTACGGCCTCCTCGGGGGCGGGGTAACGTTCCGTTGGCCGGCGGCCTTCGGCGTCGGCCTCATCCCGCTGGGCGGTCCGACGACGTGACGTCACCTGCGCGACGGTGACATCTTTGTGAGCGGAAGGGGGCGTTGTGCTACAGCCGCGCGTCATGACATCCACGCTCCTGCAGACGCCGGTGGAGGAAGGCGTGCGACGCCTCGCGCTGGCGTTTCTCGAACGTGCCTCGGATGGCTTCGCGCGCCTCGACGACCCGGGGGATGCGGAGGCCCTGCACGACCTTCGGGTCGGCCTCCGTCGGCTCCGGGCGTGCCTGCGGGCGTATCGGCCGATCGTCGAGGACGCGATCGGCCGCAAGCTCCGTCGCCAGCTGCGCAAGACGGCTTCCCTCACCGGCCCGGCGCGGGACGCCGAGGTGCAGCTCGACTGGATCGAGCGCCAGCGCCGGACCCTCGCGCCGAGCGAGGCGGCCGGGGCCGCCTGGCTGGCGGGGAGGCTCGAGAAGCGCAAGGCCGAGGCCTATGCCCACGTCCGCGAGGCGCTCCCGGCGCGCTTCGGCAAGCTCGAGGCGAGGCTGCGGGGGCGCCTTTCCCGCTACACGGTCCGGGTCGAGGTCGGCGCCCTACGCCCGCCGATGACCTTCGGGGCCCTGGCCGCGGTCACGATCCGCGAGCACGCGGCGACGCTGTCCAAGGAGCTGCGCAAGGTCCGCTCGATCGACGACGAGGCCAAGGCCCACGAGGCGCGCATCCACGGAAAGCGCCTGCGCTACCTGCTCGACGCCTTCAAAGGCGAGATCGAGGGCGTGGACACTGCGATCTCGCACCTCAAGTCGCTGCAGGACCTGCTGGGCGAGCTGAACGACCTCCACAACCTGACCGCCACGGTAGCGGCGGCCGTCGAGCAGGCCGCGGTGGCCCGGGCCCGGGAGGTGCGCGAGGCGGCGGTCGCCGCCGAAGCGCGCGCGGCGCTCGACCGCGTGCTCGAGGAGGATGAGCGGCCAGGGCTGCTCGCGCTGCTCCGGCGCATCCACGCGCGGCGGGACGTCGTGTTCCGGGAGCTGCTCGACGGATGGCTCGGCTCGGAGGGGCGCCTCGTGACGCTCGAGACCCACGTGCACGCCGCGACCCAGGACCTCGAGCGGGCCGCCGACCCGCAGGGGCACGTCGAGATCGAGCGCAAGTACCTCCTGCGGAGCTTGCCCTCGGCGTGCGTCGGTCGCCGCGCGGCGGAGATCGAGCAGGGCTGGCTCCCCGGGGCCGTGCTGCAGGAGCGCGTGCGCCGCATCCGGGAGCCGGACGGCGAGGAGCGCTTCGTGCGGACCGTGAAGCGGGGCGAGGGGGTGGTGCGCCTCCAGCTCGAGGAGTCGTGCCCCGAGCCCCTGTTCCGCTCGCTGTGGCCCCTGACGGAGGGCCGGCGCGTCCGGAAGCGTCGCTACGCCATCGAGGACGGCGGCCTGACCTGGGAGATCGACGCCTTCCAGGACCGGGAGCTGTTCCTCGCCGAGGTGGAGCTCCCGCAGGAGGACGCGAAGGTGGACGTGCCGGAGTGGCTCGCGCCCCACGTCCTGCGGGAGGTCACGGGGGAGGCGCAGTACGTGAACCGCCGGCTGGCGAAGTAGGCCGCCGACCGCGGGCCACCGCCCTGAACGCGTCGGGTCGGTGGGGCGTCACTCCACGGGTCGGCCGTAGGTCCCCGTCAGGCGCCCGAGCGCCAGCGTGTGCTGGCCGAGGTTGAAGCGAGCGAGGGCCCCGCTGGTGGTCGCGTCGAGCCCGAGGCTCGGCACGTCGACCGCGTAGACGGTGACGATGTAGCGATGCGGGGGGTCGCCGGGCGGCGGGCACGGGCCGCCGTAGGTGTGCCCGCCATAGTCGTTGAGGCCCTGGACGCCGGGGGGCTCGGCCAGGGTGGAGGCGCCCTCGGGCAGGGCGACCACGCTCGGCGGTAGGTCGAGGACGATCCAGTGGAAGAAGCCGACCCCGGTGGGCGCGTCGGGGTCGTGGACGACGACCGCGAAGCTCTCGGTGCCCTCGGGCACGTTCTCCCAGGCGAGCGGCAGCGACGCGTTGTCGCCCGTGCAGCCGAACCCCTGGAACGCGTAGCGCTGGGGGATGGCTCCCCCGTCGTCGAAGGCGGGGCTCAGGACGTGGAGGGTCGCCGGGGCCGGGTTGGGGTCGAGCAGGCGGTCGTCGCACCCGCCGGCCTCGCCGCCAGCCGGGCCAGCGGAAGTCGCGGCGGGGGGCGACGTGGGGTCCGGCGTGGTCGCCGGCTCGCTCCCGCCGCAGGCGCAGAGGGCGAGGACGACAGCGGGCGAAACGCTCGGACGTCGAGCGGTGGATCGCGTGGCGTGGGACATGGGGCTCCTCCGGGCTAGGTGTCGGCTCCGGCGCGTCTAGCGAGGCGTTCGCGCCACGAACGTGACCCACCCCTGGATCGGCGGGAGCCCGTCGTAGGCCTCGCCGCGCTCCACCGCCACGAACCCCGCCTCGGCGACGAGGGCCTCGACGGCGTCCGCCGGATAGAGGCGCAGGACGTGGGTCTCGCGGAGCGAGCGTTCGCGAGCGTTGGACCGGACGTTCATCTCGATCGACCGGGTCAGCGTACGCCCGTCGTCGCTCACCGTGCTGATCGACCGGACCGACCAGCCGTCGCCGGCGCGGACGTGCTCGGCACGTCGGTCGGGGCCTGCCCGCTCCGGCGTCGCGACGTCGAACAGCAGCACCCCGCCCGGCGAGAGCGCCGCGTGGCAGCGCCGGAGGAGCCCGGCGACCTGGTCGAGGCTCGCTCGCTCGTCCGCCGCGTAGCCGAGGATCTCGCCGACGGCGGTGATCCCTACCACCGGCGACGGGATCGCCGCGTCCCAGATCGACGCGGTGTGAAAGGTCGCGCCCGGTGCGTTCCGGCGCGCCTCGTCCACCATGGCGGGCGAGAGATCGAAGCCGACCGCGTCGTACCCGGCGTCCACGACGGCGCGGGCGAGCACCCCGCTCCCGCACCCGAGGTCGACGACCGTGCCGGTCCGGTGTCCGGCGGCGGCGAGCTCCCGGAGGAGCGTCCGGGCGGCGCCCCGGGCGACGTCGCCGTAGCCGTCGTGGTGGATCCGGGCCAGATCCTTCCCGTAGAAGGGACCGGCGAGGCTCTTCGGCGGCTCTCGACTCACGCTGCCTCCCATCGTCGGCCCCCGACCGTGGACACCCCGTGACCAGCCCCCGCGACGCCGACCTGAGGCGGATCTACGCCCGGGTGTTCCTCGATGCGACCGACCCGATCCTGATCGAGGATCTGGAGGGCGTGGTGCTCGATGTGAATCGGGAAGCCGTGCGCACCTACGGCTGGACCCGCGAGGAGCTGATCGGCCGTCCGATCAAGCACCTCGTGCCGTCGGGGAGGCACCCTCAGGCCGAGGAGCTGCTGAGGCGATGCCTGGCCGGCGAGGTCGTCACCAACGTGCAGGGCCTTCGGCACACGCGCGACGGCGAGGTCCGGGACGTGCTGCTGACCCTGTCGCTCCTCACGGCCGAGGACGGGCAGCCGGTGGCCGTAGCCACCTTCGCCAAGGATATCACCGAGCTCCGCGTGACCCAGGCTCGCCTCGAGGCGCTCAACCGGGACCTCGAGGCGCGGGTCGCGGCACGGACGGCGGAGCTCGAGGCGGCGATGGCCCGCCTCCAGCAGCAGCTCGAGGTGGCCCGGGCCTACGCGGGCTCCGCCCGGCGGGAGGTGGCCGCCGCGCTGAGGGGCGAGAGCCCGGCGGTGCGCGTCCTGCGGGACCGAATGGCGGAGCTCGCGCGCACGGCCGGCCCGGTCCTGCTCGTCGGCCCGTCCGGCGCGGGCGAGGAGGCCGTCGCCCGGGCGCTCCATGCCGCCTCGGCGCGGGCGGACGGAGCGTTCCTGCACGTGAGCTGCACGCTGGTCGCCACCAGCCCCTCCGAGACTCTGTTCGGCCATCGGAGCGAGGGAAGCGGGAAGGCGCGCCTCGCGCGGGGCGGCACGCTCTACCTCGAGCAGCTCGATCGCCTCCCCCGCCGGGACCAGGAGGAGCTGCTGCGCGTCCTGAGGGACGGCGACGACGACATCTGGGTCCTCGCGTTCTCGAGCCGAGAGCCCGGAGAGGCGGTGCGGGCCGGCCACCTCGACGCGGCGCTGCTGCGGCGCTTCCGTGGCCGGCGCCTGGGCATCCCGCCGCTCGCCGAGCGAAGCGACGACATCGCCGAGCTCGCGCAGGCGCTCCTCGAGGAGCGGGCCCGCCGCACCGGCAAGGCGGCCCAGGCGTTCGACGAGGACGCCCTCGATGAGCTGCTCACGCACACGTGGCCGGGCCACGTCCGCGAGCTCCGGACGGTGGTCGAGCGGGCCGTGGACGTGAGCCCGGGCGGGCTCGTGTCGCTGCCGAAGGGGCTCCTGAGCGGTGGGCGTCAGCTCGGCGGCTACCACCTGCGGGAGAAGCTCGGCAAGGGGGGGATGGGCGAGGGCTGGCGCGCCGATCACGATCTGCTGCGCCGGCCCGCGGCCGTGAAGCTGATCCAAACGGAGCAAGCGCGCGGGGATGCCGGGGCCACGACCGCGGCGCTCCGGCGCTTCGAGCGCGAGGCGATGGCGACCGCGCGCCTCCGCTCGCCGCACACCGTGCAGCTGTACGACTTCGGCGTCGCTCCGGACGGAGTGATCTACTACGTGATGGAGCTCCTCGAGGGCCTCGACCTCGACGAGCTGGTCGAGACCTACGGCCCGCTGTCGCCGGCCCGGGCCGTCGAGCTCGTGGCCCAGGCCACCTACAGCATCGAGGAGGCACACGCGGTCGGCATGGTCCATCGCGACCTCAAGCCCTCCAACCTGTTCCTCACCCGGCTGGGGGCGCAGGTGGACGTGGTGAAGGTGCTCGACTTCGGCGTGGTCAAGACGCTGGGCGAGGACCACGACGCGACCCTGACCGCGAAGGGGGTGCTCCTCGGCACGCCGGCCTTCATGGCGCCGGAGGTGTACTTCGAGGGGGCGCGCTCCGCGGGTCCGCCCGCCGACATCTACGCCCTCGGCTGCGTGCTCTACTGGCTGGTCACCGGCGACCTCGTGTTCCGGGGCCGGACCCCCGCCGAGGTGATGTTCAACCACGGCACGCAGCCTCCGCCGCGCCCCTCGGAGGCCTCCGAGCTCCAGCTGCCGCCGGGGTTCGACGAGGTCGTGGTCCGGTGCCTCAGCAAGAGCCCGCCGGACCGTCCGGGCAGCGCGGCCGAGCTGCGGAGGGCGCTGCGGGCGCTGCCCCTCGACGAGCCGTGGTCCGAAGCCAAGGCCCGGGCGTGGTGGGACCTCCACCGCCCGGGCTCCTGAGGAGCCCGCCGGCGGACGGGGGCGCGCCTCTCGCCTCGCCGCACGGTCGCCCTATCTTGCCGCTGTGGGCGGACACCACGATGCGTCTCGACCCGCCGACCGCCGGCGCGCCCCGCCCGTCGAGGCCGACCTGCGCCGGGCCGGTGCCGGCCGCAGGTGGCGTGCCCTCGCCGCCCTGGCCGCCCTGAGCACGGCCGTGGGCCTGGTGGCGACGACGGGCGACCTCGCCGCCCAGGACGACGCCGTAAATCCGGGTGACGGCGTCCGCCGGGTGCTCTGGGTCACGGTCCGGACCCGGAGCGACGCCGGCCGCGCGTTCTGCGCCTGCTGGCGTGGCCCGGAGGGGTATCCGCGGGTCCGCGCCGCGGCGTTCCGGGAGGCGATCGACCGCGAGCTCGAGGACCACGCGGCTCGGATGTACTTCGACCGGATGGTGCCCGGGGAGTTCGCGGTGGCGTGCTTCCACGACGAGAACGCGAACAACGACCTCGACCGCACGCTCTTCGGCATCCCCCTCGAGGGCACCGGCGCCTCGAACGGCGCGCGGGGCTTCATGGGGCCGCCGCGCTACGAGGACGCGCGCTTCACCTACCCCGAGGGGGTGGTGTCCCACCACGTGGTCGTACCGATCACGTACGGCTGGTGAGCGCGCGCGGCGCGCGGACGCGCGTCAGCGCTGGTGGCCGTGCCGGCCGCCGTGGCCGCGGGGACCCGAGCACCCACCCGCGTAGCGGCGCGGCGTGCCGCTGAGGGTCAGGTCGAAGCCCATCCGCACGAAGAACGCGCCCTCGACGCCCTGGGTCTGAACGTCCTCGACGTTCTGCGGGCGCTGGTTGGTGAACGGGATGGTGATGCGCCCGCCGAGGGTCACCGGGCCCAGGTCGATCGCCTTGGCGATGTGGAGGCCGGTGGAGCCGGCGACGTTGCCGGCCGTCGTTCGCTGGGCGACGCCGACCTCGAGGGCGAACATCCCGAAGCCGGCCGTCAGCCCGCCGGCGAAGCGCCAGGCCTCGCCGAGCTCGTACTGGCCCTGGCCGAAGGTGCCGACGAAGAGCGGCGTCTCGCCGGGGTAGATGCGGAGCCGGGCGTCGGCGCCGAAGCCGTTCCGCACGTCGCGCCCCCCGCCGTAGGAGTAGAGGCCGCTCAGGCGCAGGACGGTCGTCGGGCCGTCGGGGAGCGGGGCGCGTTGGAGGTCGGCGGCCTGGATCTCGCCACCGTTGTTGTCGCGCGCGCCATGGCCGTGGCCGAAGGCCAGCGCCGGGGTGGGGGCCGCGAGGAGCGCTACGCCGGCGACGAGCGCGAGGCCGAGGTGGAGGCGGGGATGGGACAGCTGGGTCATGGGACGTCTCCGGAAGGCGTGGGAAGCGGGCCGCGGTCTCCCCCGACCCCCGGCCCGACGCGTACCTAGGTCCAACGGGACCAACGTAGCGGTTTCCGTGCGGTCCAGGTAGGGAGGGCGGCGCGACGCCGAGACGGCACGAAACGAGGGGGCAGGATGGGCCGATAGCCCCCTGTCCCACCACCACCCCCGGGGGGTCCGCCCGCCGCGGGTCCGCTCGCTCGCCCGGGGTCCGCCCGCCGCGGGTCCGTTCGCTCGCCCGGGGTCCGCCGCGTCCCCGGCGGCATCCGTTCGCTCCCCGGGGATCCGGCGGGCGGAGCGTCTGCCCGCGCCCGGTCTGACGCCGGCGTCACCTCCGCGGCGCCATCGCCTGCAGACGCTCGCGCAGCGCCGCCGCCGCCGGCGACAGCCGCTCCAGGCCGCGGTGCACGAGAGACAGCGTCCGGCGCACCGGCGTCCGCGGGTGGGCGATCTCGACGAGGCGCTGCGCCGCCAGGTCGTGCTCGACGGCGTGCCGGCTGACCAGCGACAGCCCCACGCCCATCGCCACGTGGCTCTTCACCGCGGCGATGTTGCCGAGCACCATCACCACGTCGGCCTCCGGGAACGTCAGGTCGAGGAGCTCGCGGGCGCTCGACCCCGGCCGGAAGGACACGAAGGTCCGCCCCGCCGGGTCGGCGTCGGGCGCGCCCACGAGGACGAGCTCGTCGACGAACCACGGCTCCCCCTCGGGGTCGGTGATGACCGCGAGGTCCACACGCCCCTCCCGCAGGGCGCCCCGTGCCTCGATCGGGGTCATCTCGGACAGGCGCAGGCGCACGCCCGGGTAGGCCCGCCGAAAGGTGGTGAGCGCCTCGGGCAGCAGGTAGGTGCAGGCGGTCCCGCCCGCGGCGAGGTGGACCTGGCCCCGCTCGAGGCCCAGCACCTCGCGCACCGCCCGCCGGCCCTCGTCGACCGCGGCCAACGCTGCGCGCGCCGAGGGCACCAGGGCCTCGCCGGCGGCGGTGAGCGAGGCGCCCCGACGACTGCGGTGGAACAGGGAGGCGCCGACCTGCTCCTCGAGGCGCTGGACCGAGAGCGTCAGCGCGGGCTGGGACAGGTGAGCCTGCCGGGCGGCCGCCGTGAACGTGCCGTGCTCGACGATCAGGAGGAAGTGCCGGAGCTCGGAGAACAATCAGTCCCGCTTATGGGATGGCTAAAAAGGATATATTGGACATATCGTAGGACGGCTCCACGCTGAGGGCATGCCCGTGGAGCTGACGTACCTGGCCGTCGGGTTGATCGGCGGCCTGATCTCCACGCTGCTGGGGCTCGGCGGCGGGATGGTGATCATCCTCGCCCTGTCGCTCCTGGTCGGGCCGCGCTTTGCGCTCGTCGTGACGGCGCCGGCGCTGCTCCTCGGGAGCCTTCACCGGTTCTCGCTGTTTCGCCGCCACCTCGACCGGAGGGTGGCCCGGGTCTTCCTGCTCGGCGCGGTGCCGGGGACCCTCCTCGGCTCGCTCCTCGCGGTGGGGATGCCGGAGTGGGTGATGCGGTGGCTGCTCGTCGTCGCGACCCTCGCGGCGGTGGCGCGGGCGCTCGGACGGCTGGACTGGACGCCGGGGCCGCGCGCGATCGCGCCGGCCGGGTTCGTGGCCGGCGGGGTGATCTCGACGAGCGGAGTGGGCCTGCTGGTCGCGCCGATCCTGCTCGCGGCGGGGGTGCGCGGCGATGCGTTCGTCGCGACCACGGCGGCGGTCGGGGCGACGATGCACGTGACCCGGCTCGGCGGCTACGCCGCCGGCGGGCTCCTGACCGGGGAGGCGGCGTGGGCGTCGCTGTTCGTCGCGGTCGCGGTGCTGCTCGGCAACCTGGCTGGCTGGCGTATCCGCGAGGCGCTGAGCGAGACGACGAAGGACCGCTCGACCTACGTCATGATGGTGCTGCTCGTGGTGCTGGCGGTCGTCGGCGCGACCGGGTAGGGACTCGAGGTGCGCCGTCCGCGGCGCAGCCTGCTAGCGTCGTCCGCCGCCTGGGTCGGGGGCGCTGGGGGGGCGGCTTCGTTGGCGGCGGAGGACGGGGACCGGCGCGGCGGAGCGATGCTCCCGTCGCTCGCTATCGGCTCCAGCGCAGGGTCTCCGCGTGGCCCGGGATGACCAGGTTCTGGTTCAGGCCCTCCGGGTTGGACAGGAAGATGCCGCCCCGGCTGCTGTAGAAGGCGACCATGCGGCAGTCCGGGCTGAACGCGGGGTCTTTGTTCACGCCCTGGCCCTGCGTCAGGCGGGTGTACTCCTGGGTCGCCAGGTTCACCGTGAAGATGTCGAAGTCGCCGCTCAGGCCAGTGAAGGCGAGGAGCGCGCCGTTCTGGGCCACGGGGCACCACGCCGGGGTCTGGTTGTGGTCGCCGCGGAAGGTGACGCGCGTGACGTTGCCTCCGCCCGCGCTCATCGTGAAGATCTGCGGGCTCCCGTGGCGGGTCGAGACGAAGGCGATCTTGCCGCCCGGTCCGCCGCACGCGGGGCTGACGTCGATGCCGGGATCGTTCGTCAATCGCTGGACGTCCTCCCCGTCGAGGTCCGAGCTGTAGATCTCGCTGTTGCCGTCCCGGGTCGACGTGAAGTAGGCGCGGTTGCCGCAGACGCTGACGCCCATGTTGAGGCCCGAGCTGTCGATGATCGGCCGGTCCTCCACGCCCGTGCGCGTGATGAACATCCGCTCCGGCGTGAGGACCGAGTACCAGACGCCGCCGCGGCCGAAGGCCGGCAGCATCGACACGCCGCGCCCGCTCGACACCCGGCTCACGCGGTCGCCGTCGAAGGTCGCGACCATGACGTCCTTGCGTCCGGGGCCGCGGCGGCGCGCGAAGGTCAGCCTCGTGCCGAAGGCGCCCGCGCGGCCGGTCAGCGTCGCCAGCACGTCGTTCGCGAAGCGGTGCATGAACCGGGTGAGCTCCCCAGGGCGGCCCGCGTACGTCCGGCTCAGGGTCGGCTCCGCCCCCCGGGCGACCTCGTAGAGTCGCATCTCGACGCGGATGCGCGAGCCCTCCCGCTGGATGCGGCCCTTGACCACGCCCTGGGCCCCCACGCTCCGCCAGCTCCCGGGCTGGATGCCGAGGCCCTCCCGCTCGAGGTCGGCGACGAAGCTGCGCCCGTCCAGCACGTCGAACAGGCTGACGAGGCGGAAGTCCTGCCTCAGCACCTCCGCCCCCTCCGGCCCGAGGGAGCCCTCGCCGCGCAGGTTCGGCACCGCGATCCGGTAGAGCGCGCGCTCCGGAGCGTCGACGTCGATGACGACGGTCCGCTCCGGCAGGGCCTCCTCCTCGGCCGGCCTCGCGGGGGGCGGCGCGTCGCCGGGCTGCGGTCCCTGGCCGGTGGCCGGCCAGGTCAGGGCGACGGCCACGAGGCAGGCGGCGCCGCCGAGGACGGCCTGGGCCGGCCAGCGGCGAGGCATGCGGCGGTGGGCAGGGTGATGCATGGGGCGTTCTCCGGTCAGGCGGGCGGGCCGGAGGCGGCGGCCCACCCTCGCTCATCGACGGCACGGACCGGGGGGAGCTTCACCCCCGCCCGGTGAGTCATCGGACGTCCCGCCCCCGGAAGCGCGCGAGGGTGGTTCGCCCGACGTAGAGGTGGGCCACCTCCTCGGGTGGCGGGGGGATCGGGGTCCCGGCGTCCTTCAGCCGCTGGATCTGGGCGAGCGCGCTCTCGTCGAACAGCGGGTTGCCCGACGGCTGGCGCAGGCGGTAGCCCGCGATCCGGAGGTCCTCGCCGATCTCGACCTCCACCACCGCGGTGAGGCCGCGGACGACCTCCGCGGGCAGGGTGGTCGGCACGCTCCAGCCCCGGCGGAAGAAGGTCGCGATGCGCCCGCGGTAGACGTTGCCCTCCTCCGCGGTCTCGGTGCCGCCCTCCACGCCGTCCGGGCTTCCCTCCTGCTCCGCGATCCGCTCCCGCTCGGCGAAGGCCTCGGCGCGGTCCGCGAGGTTCTCGAGGAGGCCCTCCACCGCGTCGGGCGACACGGGGCGCTCGGGGCGACGAGGCTGGACGTCGAGGTCCGGGTCGTCCTCGGGCTGGAGCGAGTCCTCCACGGGCTCCTGGTCCTCGACCGGCTCCGGCGACGGCGCGGCCACGGGGACGGGCGCCGCCTGGGGCAGGAGCGGGACCCGGCGGTTCGGCAGCTGACGCGGATCGAGCTCGCGCCCGAGCTGGACGAAGCGAGCCTCGATCACGTCGTCCTCCTCGATCGCGGGCTCCAGGACGTCCTCGTCCTTGGCGCTCGCCAGGACGCCGACCGACGTCACCAGCGCGAGGGCGGCCGCGACGGCCAGGACGCCGAGATGAAGCGTGAGGCTGACCGCGGCGCCGATCACGACGGGCAGCGGGTTCGCCTCCCGCGGCAGCAGGATCGACGCGGGCGGCGGGTCCGCGGGGTCCATCGGCAGGCGCGCGGTCGTCACGGGGCGGGTCTCACGGCGCTGGCTCCGCGGGCACCGACGGGGCCTCGCCCGCCGGGTCGGTGATCAGACCCAGGCCGGTCACCCCCGCTTGGCGGACGATCGCGAGCACCCGCACGACCGCGCCGTAGGGGACCGCCTCGTCCGCCTGGACGTAGATCTCGTTCTCCTCCTGGAGCCGCCGGTTCGCGAGCAGCGTGGCCTGGAGGCTCTCCATCGGGACCGGATCCTCGCCCAGGTAGCCCCGGCCGGCGGCGTCGATGCTGAGGATCAGCGTCTCCTCGTCGACGCCCATCCGCTCGGCGTTCGCGGGCGGCAGGTCGACCTCGACGCCCTTGGTCAAGAGCGGCGCGGCGACCATGAAGATGATCAGGAGCACCAGCATCACGTCGACGAGCGGCGTGACGTTGATCTCGCTCATCGGCCCTCGGCTGTTCCCGCCGAACGCCATCAGGCCCCCGCCGAGCGCGGTGCGTCGCTCACAGGTAGTGCCGCCGGGCGATGTTCAGGAAGTCGGCGCCGAACGCCTCGAGCTCGGCCTCCAGCACGCGCAGCCGGCGAAGGAACGTGTTGTAGGCCATCACGGCGGGGATCGCCGCGACCAGGCCGATCGCCGTCGCGATCAGCGCCTCCGCGATGCCCGGGGCCACCACGTCGAGGCTCGCGTTCTGCTGCGCGCCGATGTTCCAGAAGGCGTGCATGATGCCCCACACCGTCCCGAAGAGGCCGATGAAGGGGGCGGTGGATCCCGTCGTCGCGAGGAACGGCAGCATCGACTCGAGGCGGGTGATCTCCGCGGTCGAGGCCCGCCGTACCGCCCGCTCGACGGCCTCGAGGGGCTCGTCGGCGCGGTCCTCGTTGCTGATCCGAGCGAGCTCGACGTAGCCGGCCCGGAACAGCTGGGCGAGCGGGCTCCGCACCAGGCCCTTGGCCTGCGTGTAGAGGCCCTCGAGGGTCTCCGGGGTCCAGCCCTGCTGCTGCCCGTTGGCCCAGAACGCGCTCAGGAAGCGCACGCTCTCGCGGCTGGCCTGGCCCAGCCGGACCATCTTGGCTCCCACCACGAACCAGGTGCCCAGGCTCATCGCGACGAGCAGCACGATGACCAGCTGGACCACCCAGGTGGCCTCGAGGATCAGCTGGAGCGGATCGAGCTCGCCAGGGCCGGATTCCGCCGCCCCCTGCAGGGTGACGAGCTGGGCGAAGAGCACGTCCTTCATGAGCGCGGCGTGTTAAGTCACGGCCCGGGTGGGCGTGTCAACGCGACCGGGTCGCAGCGCGACCAGCGTGCCGCAGCCCCCGTTGGGCTCCACGCGGGCCTGGCAGCTCATGCGGACCCGGAGGCCGCGGTCGACCATCCGCGCGTAGATCGTCTCGTAGCGCGTCCGCGAGACCGGGCGGTGGGACGAGGTCGGCACCGGGTTGTACGCGAACAGGTGCACGTCGAGGCCGAGCGGCGTCGCCCGGTCGAGGAAGGCCTCGATCTCCTCGTCCCCGTCGTTCAGGTCGGCGACGACGAGGTAGGCCAGGGAGACCCGGCGGCGCCGCGAGCGGCTCAGGCCGGGGAGCTCGTCCGAGAGGGCGCCGAACAGGTCGCGCAGGGCAGGCCCCCGGGGCACCGCGCGGGCCCGCGTGGCCTCCGTCCCGGCGTGCACGCTGACGGTGATGCCGTTGTGGGGCAGCTCCCGGAGCCAGATGCGGAACCGGGGCACCGGGCCGCCGCTCGTCGTCAGGCTGGGTCGGATCGCGCGGCAGCGGCACCACGCGACGAAGTCCGCGACCGGGCCATGGTTGTGGAGCGGCTCGCCGATGCCCGAGACCGTCACCCGCTTGAGCGGGCTCCCGCCGCGGCCGACCTCGCGCGCCTCGACCGCCTCGACCTGCCCGGTGAGCTCGTCGAGCGTGAGGGGGCGCGCCAGCCCCCAGGCCCCCGAGGCGCAGAACGGGCACCCCACCGCGCACCCCACCTGGCAGGACACGCACAGGGTGTCCCCGCGATAGCGCACCGCCTCGACCAGCGCGCCGTCCGCCAGGCGGACCACGAAGCGCCGGTTCTGCGTGGAGACGTGTTCCTCGAGCAGCTCGACCACGGGGCCGACCTAACGCGGGCGCGTCCTCGGGGCCACCTGGCGGTCGCGCTCCTCGGGGGGGATGTAGCCCTCATCCAGCCCGTAGCGCTGGCTCAGGATCAGGGTGGCCGCGGCGAGCGCCAGGGACAGCAGGATCACCACGAGGACGATGATCAGCGGGCCGTGGGCCTTCAGCGCCATCGGTCCCGACCGGCGGCCGGCTCAGTCCCCGAGGACATAACCGAAGACGAGGGGCGCCACGATCGAGGCGTCCGACTGGATCATGAACTTCGGCGTGTGCACGTCGAGCTTGCCCCACGTGATCTTCTCGTTGGGGACCGCGCCGGAGTAGCCGCCGTAGCTCGTGACGGCGTCCGAGATCTGGCAGAAGTAGCCCCAGAACGGCGTGTCGGGCTGCTTCATGTCCTGGATGATCGTGGGCACGGCGCAGATCGCGAAGTCGCCGGCGATGCCGCCCCCGATCTGGAAGAAGCCGACCGACGGCGCGCCGGGCGCCGCCTCGTGCTGGGCCAGGTACCAGCGGATCAGCCGCTCCATCTGCTCGGTCCCGCTCAGCACGCAGGAGTGGCCCGGCAGGCGTCCTTGCAGGGCCGCGGCGGCGAACATGTTCCCGGTGGTCGAGTCCTCCCAGCCGGGGCTGAACACCGGGATGCCGACCTCCCGGGCCGCGAGCATCCAGCTGTCGGTGGCCGGCGCCTGGTAGTGCTGGCTCAGGGTCGGGTCGCCGAGCACCTCGAAGAGGAACTCGCTCGGGAGGCGGCGCTCGCCCCGGGCCGCGGCGCCGCTCCAGGCCGCGAGCAGCCGCTCCTCGAGGTGCCGCATCACGGTCTCGGGGATGCAGGTGTCGGTCACCCGGTTCATCCCCCGCTCGTAGAGCGCCTTCTCGTCGGCGGCGCTCAGCGCCCGCCAGTCCGCGACGATCTCGTACTCGTCCGCGGCGAGGAGCGTGAAGACGTCCTCCTCGAGGTTCGCCCCCGTGCAGCTGATCGCGTGGACCCGGCCCGTCCGGATCATGCGTGACAGGATCCGCCCGAGCCGCCCGGTGCTCATCGCCCCGGCGAGGGTGACGAGCATCTTGCCGCCGGCCGCGAGGTGCGCCTCGTAGGCTCGCGCCGCGGCGACGACCTCGCGGCTGTTGAAGTGAAGGAAGTGGGTGTCGAGGAACTCGCGGACCGCGCCCATGCTGCCTCCGGCGTGCGCGCGAGCATAGCAGCGGCGGGCGGGGCGGCCGGTGGCGACGGACGAGGGCGCCGATCCCTGGCGCAACGCAGCGCTGGCGGAGCGCCCGAGCGGCAGCGGCCACGTCGACCCGACGGCCCCCCCGGGGCCCTGCCCGGACGTCGGGATCGCGCATGGTAAGGTGCCCGCCGTACCATGGAGGCCGCATGAAGATCGTTCGACTGGAAGACATCCTGGGCACGGAGCGCGAGGTCGAGGGCCCGGGGTGGACCAGTCGGCGGCTGCTTCTCCGGAAAGACGGCTTCGGCTTCTCGCTCCACGAGACGATCATCCCCGCCGGAGCCGAGATGGAGCTCTGGTACAAGAACCACCTCGAGGCCGTGTACTGCGTGTCCGGGAACGGGTCGGTTCAGGACCTCGCCACCGGTGAGACCCACGAGATCCGCGATGGCGTGATGTACGGGCTCGACGAGCACGACCGGCACATCTTGCGCGGCGGGACCGAAGACATGCGCCTCGTATGCGTCTTCAACCCGCCCGTCAGCGGACGGGAGACGCACGATCTCGAGGGGTCCTACGAGGTCGCGCCCCGCCACATCTTCATCGTGGGCCTCGACGACTACAACCTGGAGAAGGCCCGCGCGATCACGCTGGCCGACGAGTGCGTCTTTCATCCGCTGATCGATCGGGCGCTTCTGATCGAGCCCGAGACCTACGACATCGAGGGGCTGATCGAGAAGGCGCTCGAGACTCTGCGGTCCTTCGACGGGTCGATCGACGCGATCATCACGCACTGGGATTTCCCCGTGAGCACGACGCTCCCGATCATCAACCGGGAGATGGGCCTGCGCTACGTGCCCCTCGTCGCGATGCTCAAGTGCGAGCACAAGTACTGGAGCCGCGTGGAGCAGAAGAAGGTGGTGCCGGAGATGGTCCCGGCCTTCGCCGCCGTCGACCCCTTCGACGACGCTGCGCTCGAGAAGATCGACATCCCCTTCCCGTTCTTCCTGAAGCCGATCAAGGGCTTCGCGTCCACCCTGGGCTTCAAGATCGAAAACGAGGAGGATTTCGGCGAGGCGGTCACCCAGATCCGCGCGAAGATCCGGCGCATCGGCGACGAGTTCAATCGCATCATAGCCAAGGTCGACCTGCCCCCGGACATCGCTGCGGTGGATGGGAACTGGTGCCTCGCCGAGGAGCTGATCTCGGGCTGGCAGTGCGGCGTCGAGGGCTACGTGCTCAACGGCCAGACGTTCGTGCACGGCATCTTCGATTGCTACAAGGACAAGAACGCCTGGAGCTTCAACCGCTACGAGCTCCCGAGCCAGTGGCCCCTCCCGGTCCAGCAGCGGATGGTCGAGGCGTCGAAGAAGCTCATGGCGCACTTCGGCTACAACCAGGCGCCCTTCGGGGTCGAGTTCTTCTGGGACGAGGCGCGCGACAAGCTGTGGCTCATCGAGGTCAACACGCGCATCAGCCAGTCCCATAGCGACCAGTTCGAGCGCGTGCACGGGATCTCCAACCACGAGATCGCGATCAACACCGCCCTCGGGATCCCCACACAGATCCGCCGCCGCCGGGGGCCCTGGGCGTGCGCCGCGAAGTTCCACCTCCGGCGCTACGCGGACTGCACGGTGCTCCGGGTGCCCGACCAGGCCAACCTCGACGAGGTCGCCGCGACGATCCCCGGCGCCCCCGAGGTCCACGTCACGGTGAAGCCCGGCATGAAGCTCAGCGAGCTCCGGGACCAGGACGCCCACAGCTTCGAGATCGCGACGGTGCGCCTCGGGGCCCAGAACCAGGCCCAGCTCCTCGAGGCCTTCCGCCGGGTCGCGGAAGCGCTGGACTTCGAGTTCTCCGACGGCGGCAAGCCCGAGGACATCCAGTTCCTCGACCCCGTGACGTTCACGTGAGCGCCGGTCCCGCCCCGGGCCCCGTCGAGCGCGATCGCATCGAGGCGCGCCTCGTCGACCTGGTCCGCTACCCCTCCTACGACGGCCAGGAGGAGAACGTCGTCCTCCGCATCGCGGACATCCTCCGCGGCATCGGCGCGGACGTCGACGTCTGGCACGACGACGCCGCGTCCCTGGCCGTCCTCCCGGGCTACCCGGGTCACGAGGTGCCGCGAGCCCGCGTGCCGGTGGTGGCGGCCCGGCTCCGCGGCTCGCGCCCGGGCCCGGCGATCCTGTTCACCGGCCACGTCGACGTGGTGCCCCCGGGGGACTTCACGCAGTGGAGCCACGACCCGTTCTCGGGCCTCGTCCAAGGCGACGTCGTCTACGGCCGCGGGGCGTGCGACATGAAGGCCGGCCTCGCCGTCGGCCTGGAGGTCCTCGACCTGTTCGCCCACGGTGACTTCCCGGGCCAGCTCGTCTTCGTGGCGGTGCCCGGCGAGGAGGACAGCGGCATCGGCACCCTGTCGGCCATCGAGCGGGGCTGGCGCGGCGACGTGGCGTTCCTGCCGGAGCCGTCCTGGATGAACGGGGCCGCGACGATCGTCCCCGCCCACGCGGGCGCGATGGGCGTGTCGATCTTCGTTCCCGGCAGGTCGGCCCACGCGAGCGTTCGCCTCGCCGGCGAGAGCGCCTTCGAGCACTACCTCGTCATCCACGAGGAGCTCCGGGCGGACGAGAAGGCCCTCAACGACGCGGAGGACGACCCCTTGCTCCGGGCCCTCGAGCTGCCCTACGCGACCAGCGTCGGCCGCATCGCCGGCGGCACCTTCATCAGCGCGGTCATGGACGGGCTCCTCGTCGAGCTGCGGGTCGGCGTCGCGGTGAGCGAGACCGTCGACGAGGCGGAGGCCCGCATCCGGGCCGCGGTGGAGCGCGCGCGGGACCGGGACCCGTGGCTCCGGGAGAGCCCGCCGGTGGTCACGGTCACCTCCCGCGGCTTCGGCTCCGCCCGGACGCCCGTCGATCACCCCGTGGTGAAGGAGCTCGCCGCCGCCCACGCGGCGGTCCACGGCGGGGCGCCGAGCGTCCGGGCCGCGCCGTTCGGCTGCGACATGGCCGGCTGGGTCCGGCGGGCCGGCGTGCCGATGGTGATCTACGGGCCCGGGGACATCGGCCTCGCCCACGCGGCCGACGAGCACGTGTCCCTCGACGCGTGCGTCGACGTGGCCCGGGCCCTCGCGCTGGCCACGGATCGGCTGCTCCGCGCCGACGAGCTCGGCGAGGGCGGCGCCCACCTGGTCGTCGAGGGGGGCCGTCCGCCGGGCGCGCCTCCGTCGAGCGCCGGCGAGTGAGCGAGACCCGGGCCGCCTGGGGAGCGAGCACGCGGTCCGTGCGGAGGCCGGCGCCCGCTCAGACGAGGTCCCGCTCGATCGCGGCGTCGTAGTTCTCGGCGAAGACCCGGGTCTCCCCCTCGTAGGCGTCGAGCTGGGCGGTCACGAGGAAGTGAGTGGGCGTCGAGGACAGCACCGTCCGGGTGGTCGTCCGGACGGCCCAGTCGCCCCGGGCGAAGCGGCGCTCGGTGAGGGTCTCGCCCGTCACGGAGCCGTAGCTGTCGTAGAGGTGGCTGAAGCGCGAGATCATCCGCTCGGCCACGGTCAGATCGATCTCGGCGAGGCGGTAGGTCCCCTGGTCGGCGATCACCTCCTGCACGGTCCGGTACTCGCCGAGGCTCCGGTGGATGAGCCAGTCGTGCCGAGCGGGGACGAGCATCTCGATGTCCGGCGTCCTCCCGCCCGCGGGGGGCTCGAAGTGGACCAGCCTGTCCTCGTCGTGGCCGACGTGCCGCACGGGCAGCAGCAGGCGGGAGGCCGCGGTATCCACGACCACCCGAGCCGGCTCGGGGGACGGCCAGGCGATGGGCCAGTAGCTCGTGGACAGCGCCAGGCGGATGCGATGGCCGGCCGCGAAGCGCGCGCCGATGACGCTGAGCGCGAGCCGCACCCGCACCGGGACCCCCGGCTGGAGGGGCCTGGGCTCCGCGCTCCCGTCCCGGTGACACAGGTTCAGGAGGCCGTAGGTCACGCGGGTGGACTTGTCGTCCGGCGCGAGGTCGTTCAGGCGCGCGCACAGCATCGCGACCGGGCGGTTGGCCGACACCTCCAGCTCCACCACCGGGGCGCCGAGGATCTCGAGGGGCGACTTGAGGGGCAGGGTGTCGAAGATCAGCGCGCCGCCGTCCTCCTCCCGCTGGTCGTGAGCGAGCTCCGGGCCGACGGCGGAGCTGAGCCACTTGCCGGCGACCTTCCCGAGGGAGAGCGGCGACTGGATGGACAGGCGGCGGCGCTGGCGCCGGATGGTCTGCTCGGGCTGGAAGATCCGCGCCGGGGCGAGCGGGTAGGCTCGGGTCTCGACGGTGGGTGACGGCCAGGCCGGCTCCGTCACCCAGCGGCCGGGGCGCTCCTCGTAGCGGGTGGCGGGCGGCACGCTCTCCATCATCCAGAGCCGGAGGCGAGGCGCCTCGTAGGGCGGGCCGTCGTCCAGGAAGGCCGAGAAGAAGCGGTGGCACTCCTGCAGGAACCCGATGGCGGGGCCCGGCAGCCCGTAGTGGGGGTACATGTGGGCCCAGGGGCCCACCAGGGCCCAGCGTGGCGCCTCGAGGTGCTCGAGGAGGCGGAAGATCGCGTTGTGGAAGCCGTCGGCCCAGCCGCCGACGATCAGCACCGGGCACCGGATCGCCGCGTAGTCCTCGCTGACGGAGCCGTGCTGCCAGTAGGCGTCCCGGCGCTGGTGGCGGAGCCAGGTGTCGATCCAGAGGCCGCTCTTGGCCAGGCGCTCCCGCCACATCGCGCGCCACTCGTCCCCGACCAGGGCCGGGTCCGGCGGGCAGGTGTTGATCGAGAACATCGTCGTCGCCTCGACCAGGTTGTCCGTCAGCAGGCAGCCGCCCATGTAGTGCATGTTGTCGGCGTACAGGTCGTCCGTGCTGCACGTCGTCACCACCGCCGCGAGCGCCGGCGGCCGACGCGCGGCGATCTGTAGGCCGTTGAAGCCGCCCCAGCTGATGCCGAACATGCCGACCTTGCCGTTGCACCAGGGCTGGGCAGCGATCCACGCGATGGCCGCCTCCCCGTCGGAGAGCTCCTGCTCCCGGTACTGGTCGACGAGGATCCCGTCCGACTCGCCGGAGCCCCGCATGTCCACCCGCACGCAGGCGAGGCCATGGGAGGCGAGCCAGCCGTGGTTGAGGTCGTCGCGGTAGCGGGTCAGGTCCCGCTTGCGGTACGGCAAGTACTCGAAGAGCGCGGGGACGGGCCGCTCCCGGGCGCCGGGGGGGAGCCAGAGGCGGGCCGCCAGGCGGCTCCCGTCCGGAAGGGGGATCCAGACGTTCTCGAGGATCTCGACGCCGTGAGCGGCGGGGTCGATGGTCTCCACGGCGGCGAGTGAACCATGGCGAGGCGGGGAGTTCACCCGTGGCCAGAGGAGCGGCCGTGAAGGTGTAGGCTCGCATCGATGCCTGAGTCGGCTCTCCACGTGGCGGTGGTCCTCGGGGACCCCCGCCTTCCCTACGCCTACGCGCCGGGTGGTGTCTTCGGGTCCGAGGAGACCCGCGCCGCCGCCGATCTGGAGCGAGCGCTCCAGGAGCTCCCGCGCTTCCGCTTCACGATCCTCGACGATCACGGGACCCTTCACGAGGACCTCCGGACGGCGAGGCCCGACCTCGTCCTCAACCTGTGCGACGTGGGCTTCGGCAACGTGTGGACCCGCGAGCTGCACGTCCCGGCGCTCTGCGAGACCCTCGACCTGCCCTACACGGGGGCCGGCCCGGTCGGCATCGTGCTCAGCAACGACAAGGAGCTCATGGCGGCCGCCGCGCGCGCCCGGGGCGTCTTGGTCCCGCGCCAGGAGCTCGTCGACGTCCGCGCCGAGCCCCTGCCCCTGCCGAGCTTCTACCCGACCCTCGTCAAGCCGAACGTGAGCGGAGGCAGCGCGGGCATCACGGAGCGCAGCCTCGTCCACGACGAGGCCGAGGCTCGCGCGTGCCTCGAGGAGCTCCGCCCCGTCCTCCACAGCCCCGAGGTGCTCTACCAGGAGTACCTGCCGGGGAGGGAGCTGACGGTCGGCCTCCTCGGCAACCCCCGGGAGAAGCTCCTCGTGCTCCCGCCCCTCGAGGTGGACTACGGCGGCCTCGAAGGGGACCTGCCCCCGATCCTGACCCACGGCTCGAAGGCCGACCCGTCGTCGCCCTACTGGAACGCGCTGACCTTCGTGCGGGCGGAGGACGTCGACCTCGACGCGCTCCGGGACGCGTGCGTCGCCGTCTTCGAGCGCCTCGAGTTCCGCGACTACGCCCGCTTCGACTTCCGGGCCGGGGCGGATGGGGCGTGGCGCCTGATCGACGCGAACATCAACCCCACCTGGGTCGACGGCGGGAAGATGGCCGTGATGGCGAGCTGGGCGGGGCTGTCCTACGCGCAGATGCTCGAGCGCATCCTCGACGCCGCGCTGCGGCGTCAGGGCATCGCGGCGTGAGGTTCCGGGACGCGGAGGTGGCGGACCTGCCCTTCGTGCTCGCCGGGCTGGAGGAGAACCGCCGCCTGGAGGGCCGCCCCGAGGCCTCGGTCGTTGCCACGGAGCGGGACCGCCGCGAGTACGAGCAGGCGGTCGCCACGGGGACCCTGCGCGTCCTCGAAGAAGGGGGGCAGGCGCTCGGCTTTCTCTCCTATCGCCTGGACGTCGAGGTGCTCTACGTGAGCCCGCCGTTCCTCTGGATCGACCTCGTGTTCGTGGCCGAGGAGCAGCGCGGCCGTGGGCTCGGTCGGCGTCTGTACGCCGAGGCGGCCCGCCTCGCCCAGGAGGCGGGCTGCGCGAGAGTGGTCGCCGACGTGTTCGCGGCCAACGCCGGCTCTGCGGCCTTCCACCGGCGCCTCGGCTTCGCGCCCCTCTACACGATTCTCGAGCTGGACCTCCAGCCGGACGCGTGAGGCGCAGCGCGTCCGCGGTCCATGCCTCGACTCTTCCCCACCGAGGCCGGGGAGGAAGGTGCCGGGGTCGGGGAGGCGCAGCTCGCTGCGTTCGACGCTGGCGTCGGTTTGACGGGACGAACAAGGGAGGCCGGGGTCGTTGGACGGATCGACCATGGACGCGTCACCCGTCCGGTGACCTCCGGCCGCTAGGACTAGCTCAGCACGCGCCGCCGGGTCAGGCGCATCGCGGTCAGCGCGCAGACCACCAGCCCGATGCCGCACGTCAGCAGGAGCTGAAGCGGGTGCAGGCCCGCGTCCCCGCGGACGAGGAGGCCGCGGGCGGTCTCGGCGAGGTGGTACACGGGGTTCAGCTCGATCAGGGCCTGGAGCCAGGGCTCCTCGCTCGCCACGGGGAAGTAGGTGTTGCTGATGAGGCTCAGCGGGATCCCGATCAGGAACACCGGATAGTTCATGTGGTCGATGGCAGGGACGATCGCCGTGAAGATCAGGCCGAAGGCGGCGAAGCACAGCCCGGCGCCAAAGGCGAGGAGCGGCAGAACCAGGAGCCACTCGAGGCGCAGCTCGGCCAGCCCCAGCAGGGTGAACACGCCGAGCACGAAGCACACCACGGCCGTGTTCATCAAGCTCCGCGCTCCGGACCAGAGGATCTCCCCCCAGACGAGGTGAGGCAGCTCCACCTGCGTGGCGAGGATCCCATCCCAGGTCTTCTGGTAGAACATCCGGACGTAGGCCGAGTACAGCGACTCGTAGTACGCCGTGCCGAAGGCGCTGTAGGCGACGAGGCCCGGCGCGACATAGGTCGCGTAGCCGATCGATGTGCCCTCGTAGTCCATCGCCCCCACGTAGCCCTGGAGGCCGAGGCCAAAGGCCAAGAAGAAGATCACCGGCTCCATCGCCGGCGGCAGGAACGCCGTGCGCCAATTGCGGAAGTAGACCAGCGCGTTGCGGCGCAGAACGGCGATGGAGCGCCAGTCGAAGACGGCCAGGAGCTGGGTCATGCGGCGGGGCGGGCGAGGTCGAGGAACAGGTCGTCGAGGGTCGGCGGCCGGATGGTGAGGCGCGCGTCCGGGAAGCGCGCGGTCAGCTCCGCGAGCTGGCCCGCGGAGATGGGGGCGTGGATCTCCCCGAGCACCGTGGAGGTCCGGACCTGCCAGCCGTGCAGAAGCTCCCGGATCCCCTCGGCGCCGCCGTCCTCCGGGAGCACGAGGATGTGCTCGCCGAGGAAGGAGCCGAGCACCTCCTCCGTGTCGCCGTGGGCCACGCCTCGTCCTTCGCGCAACACCAGCAGGCGGTCGGAGAGCCGCTCGGCCTCGTCCATGTAGTGCGTGGTGAGGATGATCCCCATGCCCTCCTCCCGGAGGCGGGCGACGAGCTCCCACACGTCCACCCGGGCAGCTGGATCGAGGCCCGTCGTCGGCTCGTCCAGGAAGAGCACGCGGGGCCGGTGCACGATGGATCGCGCGATCAGGAGCCGCCGCTTGAAGCCCCCGCTGAGCGCGTGCGGCGACGCGTTCGCGTAGGGGGCCAGGCCGAACTCCTCGAGCAGGCCCTCCACGCGAGAGCGGAGGTCCTCGACCGCCGGGCGGAAGTAGGACGCGTAGACGCTGAGGTTCTGCCGCACCGAGAAGTCGTAGTCGAGGGTGTCCTCCTGCGTGCAGACGCCGACGATCCGCTTCACGGCGGTCCGCTCCGCGGCGAAGTCCCGCCCCTCGTAGCGGATCTGGCCCGCGTCGGGCGTGGCGAAGCCATAGAGCATGCGGAGCGTCGTGGTCTTGCCCGCGCCGTTCGGCCCGAGCAGGCCGAGCACCTCCGCTTCGTGGACCTCGAGGTCGAGGTCGTCCACCACGGTCCGGTCTCCGTAGCGCTTGGTCAGCCCGGTCGCGCGGAGCAGCTCCGTTCCGCCGGGCGACGGCCCGGTCATCGCGGGAAGCTCTCGCGCGGCGGCCGGCCTGCCGCGATGAACACGGTCTCGCTCTCGGCCATGGCGCTCCGCTCGTCGAGGAGGAGGCCCTCGATCGCGGCGCGGTGACCGGCCCACCAGGCGTCCGCGTCCCGCCGGGTCCACGTCCCGGCGACCGCCGACCTCTCCAGGGCGTCGATGAGCGCCAGCGCGCTCCCGGGGCGGTCCGCGGGGTCCTTCGCGAGGCACGCGCTGACGACCTCGTCGAACACGGGGTCGACCGGGCGGCCGAGCCGCTCCGACATCGGGACCGGCGTGTCTTCGAGGTGGCTGACGATCAGCGAGACCGGCGAGTCCGCGTCGAACACGAACGCTCCGGTCACGAGGTAGTAGGCCACGGTTCCGAGGGAGTAGAGGTCCGACCGGAAGGTCGCGTTCTCCGCCGAGTGGACCATCTCCGGCGCGAGGAACGCTGGCGTGCCCATGATGGCGTGGTCCGCGGTCAGCGTCTTGTCCTCCTTGCGGGTGGACTTGACCAGGCCGAAGTCGAGGACCTTGACCGTGTCCGGCACGCCCCCCCGGGTGCAGAGGAAGAGGTTCGCCGGCTTGATGTCGCGGTGGACGAGGCCGTGGGTGTGGGCCTCCGCCAGGGCTCCAGCCGCCTGGACGAGGATGTGGATCGCCCGGGACTCGGGCATGGGGCCGAAGCGCTCGACCAGGGCGTCGAGGTCGATCCCATCGAGGTACTCCATCGCGTAGTAGAAGAGCCCCTCCGCCGTGCGGCCATAGTCGTAGATCGCCACGGTGTTCGGGTGAGTCAGCTCCGCCGTGCGGCGCACCTCCCGTTCGAACCGCTCGACCGCGACCTCGTTCGCCGCGCTCGCCGGTCGGATCACCTTGATCGCCGTCGGTCGCCGCAGGAGCGCGTGCCGGGCGCGATAGACGGCCCCCATGCCCCCCTCCCCGAGCTTCTCCTCGATCTGGTACTGGCCGAGCTTCTGCGCTCGCTTCTCCGCCCTCTGGGCGCGGCGGCGCTGGCGTTCGAGCATCATCGCGACGACCGAGGCGATGACGCCCGCGGTGGCGACCAGGACGACGAGGAGCAGGAAGATGCCGACCAGGACCCGCAGCGGCCGAAAGGCCTCGTCCGCATCGGTCTCCGTGATCACGCCGAAGCCGTAGCGGTCGAGCCAGGTCCAGGCCCCGACGACCTCGACGCCGCGGTAGTCGCGGTAGCCGTCGACGTCCACGCCGGCGTCGCCGGCGACGGCGGCCGCGGCGGCCCGGGTCAGCGGCTGGTCCCGTCGGAGAACGCCCGTCCGGTGGCCGGCGGTCAGGTCGCCCCCCGGGTCCCGCACCGCGAGCTCGAGAACCGCGGACTCGGCGTCCGCGTCCACGAGGCGGAGCGACCGGAGCTGGCTCAGGAAGCGGCTCTCGCTGATCAGGGCCCCGTCGGGCCCGACGGCGTAGGTCTCTCCCGTGCTCCCCGCCCGCGCGGCCCGGAGGGCCGTGGTGAAGTCGCGTGGGGAGAGGCCGAGGACGACGACGCCCAGGAACCCGCCGCCCGCGTCCGTCACCGGCGCGCCGACCACCATGCGGGCCTCCCCGTCCGAGCCCCGGAACGGTCGTGAGACGAGCGTCTCGCCTCGGCGGCCGGCCGCGACGACGGCCACGAGGGCGGGGCCGACGGGCTCGCCGACGCCGAGGCCGAGGCCGTGCTGCTCCAGGACCACGCCCTCCGCGTCGACCAGGGCGATGCCGAAGAAGAGCTGGCCCTCGGCCAGGAAGGACGCGCCCGCGTAGACGTCGCTCGCGTCCGGGTCGGCGAAGGCAGCGCGCAGCGCGGGCTGGAACCGGGGCGACCGGGCCAGGGCGGACGCCGCGCGCTCCTGGGCCTCGAGCCAGACCGTCGCCCCGGAGGCGACCGCGTCCCGGAGGGCGAGCAGCCGCCCCGCGAGGCCGTCCTTCATGACGTTGGCGACCGTGGCGAGGACGATCCCACCGACGATCAGGACGGCGAGCATCGCGAGGGCGGACAGCGTCAAGACGCGGCGGCGACCCCTCCGGTAGGTCCGGTCGGCCGTCGAGCCTCCCGACAGGATCTCCGGTGCTGGTGATGTCCCGCTCATGATGCGCCGTGCGCTCGACTCCGGGCGGTGCGGCAGCGTTCCACGCTCCTCGGTCGACCGCTACCCCCCGGGGGTCGCGGCGCCGTGCGCCTCGGCACGACCGCCGGGGCCTGGCAGCTTGGCCTCGATGCTCGCGTCCCCTCCCGCCCGGCAGCGTTGCGCCGCCACCTCGATCCTCGTGCTGTCGGCCCTCGGCATGGCCACCTCCGCGCCGACCCTGGCCCGCGGCCAGGACGCGAGCGTCCCCGACGAACCGGTCGACGCCGGGATCGCCGTCGCGGACGTCCAGCGGGCGGTCGCCGCGACCGCGCGCGCTCTCGAGGACGGGAGCGCCACCCCTCCGCTGCGCTTCGGCGACACGATGGACTGGATCCGGACGGGCTCCGGCGAGTGGGTGCGGGGTGAGATCGATGCGATGCGAACGACCTTTGGGCCTTCGACAGCGAGGAGTTCGGCCACCTCGAGATCCACCGGCGGGACGTGGCCGCGGTGCACGCCCCGCGAACCCACACCCTGGTCTTCGACGACCGGACGTCCCTGAAGGGTCCGGCGATGCTCACGGAGCGCTGGGTGGTCGTGCAGACGGAGGGCGGGGGCATCGTCGTACGGGCCCGGCAGGGGCTCGCCGCGGTGATCGAGGGCGGGGTCAAGGAGCTCGACGCCTGGTCCACGATGCTGAGCGCGGGCATGGCTCTCAACCGGGGCAACAGCAACCAGATCGGCTTCAACCTGCGCTGGACCCTGAGGCGCGAGGACCGCCGGACGCTGACCTGGCTCGACTATCGCCTCAACCTCGGGTGGGCGGATCGCGAACAGAACGTCAACCAGCACGTGATCCACGCGGAGGAGCGGGTCTGGCTCACGCAGGGCCTGTTCCTGAGCATCCCCGCCGGGCAGCTCCTGAGCGACCGGTTCCAGGACATCCGCTTCCGCGCCCAACCCGCCGCCGCGCTGGGCGTCCGGATCCGCGACCACGGGATCGGCTGGCTCCAGCTCTCGGTCGGGCCGGGCTACCAGTACCTCCTGATCGAGGATCCGGCGGCCGACCTCCAGAACCCTCAGCACGACGGGATCGTCCGCTTCGTGGTCGCTGGCCGCCTCGACGTCACGGCGGAGCTCTACGTCGAGCTGAGCTGGGTCACGAACCTCACCTACACCGACCTCGGGAACACGAACCACACCGGGATCGCGGGGGTCTTCTTCGAGATCACGAACGTGCTGGGCCTGGAGGCCTCCATGCTCTACCTCCGAACGGAGGAGCCACCGCGTCGCGCGGACGGCGAGCGCCTCTCGCCGGACGACGTTCAGGTGACGCTTCGCCTCGCGCTCGACCTGGGCTGACCCGGACCCTCGCCTGCCCCATCCACGCCCACGGCCTGCGGAGGCGGCGGGATCGGGACAGCCTCCCCCTCGCCCGCGGTTGGGCCTACGGTCGCCACATGACCGCAACCGTAGAGGCCGTCTCCAAGGCGGCGCGCCAGATCCTCGACGACGTCATGCAGCACGAGCTCGCGGGCGTCGTCCGCTACACCCACTACGCGCTGATGGTGACGGGGCCCAACCGCCTCCCCCTCGTCGACTTCTTCAAGGCCCAGGCGACCGAGTCCCTGACCCATGCCCAGGCCGCGGGGGAGATCCTCACGGGCCTCGAGGGGCACCCGACCCTGCGCGTCGCGCCGAGCGAGGAGACGCACGAGCTCTCCGTCTTCGCGCTCCTCTCCGAGAGCTACACCCACGAGCTGAGGGCGCTGGAGCAGTACCGCGCGCTCCTCGCCGAGGTCGAGGGCAAGAGCATCTTCCTGGAGGAGTTCGCCCGCAGCATGATCGGGCAGGAGGAAGGCCACACCCTCGAGCTCCGCAAGATGCTGCGAGACTACCGGGACGTCTAGTCACAACGCGATCGGCGCCCGAATCAAGGAACGACGACGAGGAATGCTTCGCGTATTTCGAGGAGAAGTCACGCCGAGTCGGGCGTCGAGGGCCGGCGGGATCTTGCCACGAATCGCTGAGACAGGTGACTAGTCCGTCGCGGGCCGGCAGACCCGGATGAGTCGGAGAAGGACGGTCTACGTCTGCGGTGGCTCGAGCTGCCGCAAGGCCCTCCGCAAGGACGGGAAGCTCCTCGCGCTGCTCGAGCGCGAGGACGTCTCGGTGGAGAGCGTCCGCTGCCAGAAGGTCTGCGAGAGCCCCGTGGTGGGGGTCGCCATCGACGGGAACCTCGAGTGGTTCGAGCGCGTGAGGTCGGACAAGGCCCTCCACGCGCTGAGCGAGCTCCTGCGGCGCGACGTCCTTAGCAAGCCGCTCGCCAAGCGTCGCGTGGCCAAGCGCGCCGGCAAGCTCCGGGACTGACGGTCACGGGCCGGCCGCGCGTCGTCACCCTGGCGGCCGCCAGGTCGCTGGCGGGCCCGCAGGAGCCCGCGGCGCGCACGCCCGCGGCGCCGACGCCCACCTCACCCGCAGAGGGGCACCAGCTCGAGCTCGTCGTACGGCTGGGTGAAGCACCCCCGGGGCGGAGTGCCGCGGAGTAGGGGCGACCACCCGATCCCGAAGCCCGTGTCCGCGGTGCGCGCGTAGAACTCCGCGGCGTAGATATGGCGACGCCCCAGCTCGAAGGCGCCCAGGGGCGGCGTGGTGCGGACGTCGACCACCCCCTCGAGGCCCTCGAGGAAGCGGTAGTCCGTGCCAACGGCCGAGATGTAGTTGTCGACGAAGGTCTCGCCGGGGCGCGTGCCGAGCGGCAGACGGCGCAGAAGCGCCGGGAGCCCGGCTCGCGTGTTGAACAAGGCGACGTAGCCGGCGTCGGGGGCGTCGAGGACGGTCAGGTGGCGGGGCGGGGCGGGGAGCTCGGCCGCGGCGGTGGCCGCCACGCGAGCGCCGAAGCTGTGACCGATGAGGTGGATCTGGCCGCCGACCTCCCGGAAGCGGGGGTGGAGGGCCGCTTCGAGGCCCGCGGCGAGGCGGCGGCCGTGCTCCGAGGTCCGGGCGTAGGCGCGGCGCTGGGCGAGGGGGCTCGAGGACGTCGCGGCGTCGTCGATCCAGCTGTAGACGAGGACCGCGGCGTGGGGGTCGCGCTCCCGGAGAGCCGCGGCCAGCTCGTGCATCCAGGGGTCGAAGGGGCGGCGGTAGCTCTCGCCCGCCCAGGCCGGCTCGGAGGGGGGATGGCCGTCCCGGTGCCAGCCCGGCGCCCAGCCGTGGACGATGACGTGCACCCGGGTGGGCTCGACGGAGCCAGCCTCGACCGACAGGAAGGCCGCGCCGTCCCAGCGGCCGAGGCGCTCGATCGGCGGGACGTCGTTCTCCGTGTACTCGATCTGCGACGGCCGGTTGAGCATGACCGGGATGCAGCCCGACGAGGCGAGGGCCGGCAGCAGGGCGAGGACGGCGGAGCGGCGCATGGCGCCATCCTTGGTCCGCTTCGGAGGGCGGCCCCTTCGAAAGGGCCGATGGGAGGCGTGCCGAGAGCTGATGGCGACAGGACGGTGGCTGGCGCCGGTGCCCTCGGTGCGCTACCCCCCGGCCGCTGCCGCACGCCGGTAGGCACTGTCACTCCTCGCGGCCGGGAAGGATAGGAACCCAACGCGCCGCTGACGGAGACATCACGTGACTGCCCTCGAGGCCGGGACTTCCCGGCCGTCCACCCCCCGCACGCGGCCGGCCACCGGCTTCGCGGCCCTCGGCCTGCCCCGGCCGATCCTTCGCGCCCTCGACGATGAGGGTTACGACGAGCCCACCCCGATCCAGGCCCAGGCGATCCCGCCGGCCCTCGAGGGGCGGGACGTGCTCGGGATCGCGAAGACCGGTACCGGCAAGACCGCGGCCTTCCTGCTGCCGCTGCTCGCGCGCCTCGGGCCTCGACCCGGCCGCGACGTGCGCCTCCTGATCGTGTCGCCCACGCGGGAGCTGGCGGCCCAGATCGGGTCCCGGGCCGAGGCCTACGCGCGCTACATCTCGCGCTTCCGCCACACCGTCATCTACGGCGGGGTCAACCAGCGCCGGCAGGAGCGGGCGCTCCGGGACGGGCCCTCGATCGTGGTGGCGACCCCCGGTCGCCTCCTCGACCTGGTCCAGCAAGGGGTGCTCCACCTCGACACCGTCGACATGCTGGTCCTCGACGAAGCGGACCGCATGTTCGACATGGGCTTCCTCCCCGACGTGAAGCGCATCGTGCGGGAGGTGTCGGAGGACCGGCAGACGCTGCTGTTCTCGGCCACCATGCCCCCCGACATCGAGCGTCTGGCGCAGCGGCTCCTGGTCGACCCCGTTCGGGTCTCGGTGCGCGCCAAGGAGGAGACCTCGACCGCCACGATCGACCAGGCGGTGTATTTCGTGCCGAAGGCCGAGAAGCGTGACCTCCTCCTCGGCGTCCTGGCGTCGGCCCCGGAGCCGAGGGCGCTCGTGTTCACGCGGACCAAGCGGGGCGCCAACCGGCTCGCGGAGCAGCTCGGCAAGCGGGGCGTGAGCGCCGCCGCGATCCACGGCAACAAGTCCCAGAACGCCCGGGACCGCGCGCTGGCCGCGTTCCGGTCGGGGCAGGCCCCGGTGCTCGTGGCGACCGACGTCGCGGCCCGCGGCATCGACGTCAAGGGCGTGTCCCACGTCATCAACTACGAGCTCCCGGACACGCCCGAGAACTACGTCCACCGCATCGGCCGGACGGGCCGAGCGGGCGCGTCGGGCCAGGCCATCAGCCTCTGCGATCCGAGCGAGCACGGGCAGCTGCGCGACATCGAGCGCCACCTGAAGCGGCAGCTCCCCGTGGCCGGAGGTGCGCGCCCGGCGGAGCTCCGGAGCGACGAGCGTCGCCCGAGCGGCACCACCCGGGGCCGACCCGGGTCGGCCCCGCCGAGGCGGCGCCGACGCCGGCGCCCCGGCGGGGGGGGGCGGGAGGGGCGGGCCGCAAAAAAAGGAGGGGGAGAAGGGGGGAGAGAAGAACAGGGGGAGACCGGGCGACAGCGCAC
>JBHJHB010000048.1:0-23976 GCA_050331215.1 Sandaracinaceae bacterium
GGCGGCCCGGCGCTCGGCCGCGGACGACGACCGCAGCCGCGCCGCGGCCCGCGGCCCGACCATCCGCTGCCTCCAGCTGCGCGGCTCCTGGCCCTCGGCAGCCGCGGGGCCCGCGGCCGCGACGACGGCCATCGCGAGGACCAGGACGAGCCGGGGCGCCCGCGGCCCGCCGCTCACGGCGCTCACGCGATCCGCTAGACCATGAAGGTCAGGACGAAGGCCAGGAGGCCGGCCATCATCACGAGGATCCCGCCGGCCCCGCCGAGGAAGGCGCTGAGCAGGTCGGGCGGCGGCGTCACCATCGCGGGCAGGGTGCGGTAGGTGAGGCGCGGCGGACCGGTCGCGTCCGAGCGCGGCGCGAAGCCGCCCGCCGCGGCCGACCGGTACGGGCCCTGCGCGTCCTCGTCCCGGCGGTCCACCGGGCCGAAGGTCGCGGTGAGGGTCAGCTCCTCGCCGGTCCGGAGGCGCCGCTCGATGGTCAGCCCCCCGTCGGCGCTGGCGGTCGCGCACTCGTTCAGGGTGGTGGACGGGTCGACCAGGATCCGGCCCGTCTCGTCCTGGAGGAGGAACGGGTGGCAGACCGCCCGGTGCTCCGTCTCCTTGAGGAGAGGCGCCAGGCCCAGCCCGACGGTCCGGTACTCCGCGCGCTCCAGGTACACGCACCCGACCCCATCGACGTGGCTCGGGGTGGACTCCAGGGGGACGACGCGGCCGCGGACGCGGAAGCGACCCGGCTCGAGCTCCGCGATCGCGCACTCCGGGACGGCCTCGTCGAGCAGCCGGCGGCGCCAGCCGCGCCGACGCCCGACGAGGACGAGGCTCAGACCGGCGAGGAAGGTCGCGCTGACGAAGATCCAGGGCACGTCGGAGGAGGGGAGCCAGCGGCTCCCTGCCCCCGATCGTTGGGCAGGCGCCGGCCTGCGGCAAGGGCCTGCCGGGGATGGGCCCCCGACGTTGCATCCCCACGAAAATGCCCCAGCATTGCGGCGCAGCGATGAGGTGAGCGTGACCGAGAAACCCGATGCGGTGGTGACTCCCGGGAACCACGACGGAGTCCACCTCGGGCACCGCGCCCTCCTCGAAGCGGCCAGAGCGAGCGCCGGGTCCTCGGCGTCGCCCCGCCGGGTCGTCGTCCTGACCTTCGATCCGCACCCGCTGGCGGTGCTCGCGCCCGAGCGGGCGCCCGCCTCCCTGACCACCCTCGCCCGGCGGCAGGAGCTGCTGATGGCCCTCGGCGCGGACGAGGTCGTCGTGCGGACCTTCGACGCCGCCTTCGCCCGGCTCTCGCCGGAGGCCTTCGTCGAGGGCTCCCTGGTCCGAGACCTCAGCGCCCGGACGGTGGTGATCGGCCCCGACTTCCGCTTCGGCCGCGCACGGGCGGGGGACGGGGGGTACCTGCGCACGCTCGGCCGGGAGCACGGCTTCGACGTCCTGGAGGTCCCCCCGGTCCGCGTGGGCGACGAGACGGTCTCCTCCACCCGTATCCGCGGCCTCCTGGAGGACGGGGACGTCTCGCGAGCCGACCAGCTCCTCGGGCGCCCGCACGACGTGGGCGCGCGCGTCGTCGAAGGGGACGGCCGCGGGCGCACGCTCGGTTTCCGCACCGCGAACCTCGCGTGCGAGCCGGTGCTGCTGCCGGCGGACGGGGTCTACGCGGTCGTGGTGCGGGTCGGTGAGGACGCGGAGCTTCTCCACGGCGTCGCGAACCTGGGCGTCCGGCCGACCGTGGGCGCCGGGCGGTCGGTCGAGGTCCACCTCCTCGGGGTCGACGCCGACCTGTACGACCGCGCCCTTCGGGTGGCGTTCGTGCGCCGCCTCCGGCCGGAGCGGAAGTTCGACGGCCTCGAGGCCCTGAAGGCCCAGATCGCCGAGGACGTCGGGGCGGCCCAGCGCTGCCTCGAGGACGCGGATCCGTCGCGGTGGCGCTGGATCTGAGCCTGCTCCCGCACCTCAGCGAGGACGCGCTCCGGGACGAGGCGCGCCGCCGGCGGATCGACGACCGGGGGCTCGACCGGGACGGCCTGCTCGCGGCCCTGCGCCGCCCGGGCGGCCGGGGGGGGGCCGAGGCAGGCGGTGGGGAGGGGAGCCCCGTGCCCGGAGCAGCCGAGCTGAGG
This sequence comes from Sandaracinaceae bacterium, assembly GCA_050331215.1. Lineage (GTDB taxonomy): Bacteria > Myxococcota_A > Polyangia > Polyangiales > Sandaracinaceae > JBHJHB01. The sequence goes on from JBHJHB010000048.1 coordinate 2,115, forward strand.
GAGGCGGCGCGGAAGTCCGGCGTCGAGACCGCGCGCGGAGGCGGGGCGGCCGGCGACCGGAGCGCGCGGGGACGCGAGGGGGCCGGCGACGGGAGCGCGCGACCCGCCGAGCGGGAGGGCGACGAGCCGATCAAGACGCGGACCCTGGCCGAGCTCCTGCTCGAGCAGGGTCACCCGGAGCGCGCCGCGCAGATCCTCGCGGCCGTGGCGGAGGAGGAGCCGGCGGACGCCGAGGTCGCCGAGCTGCGCCACCGGGCGGAGGCGGAGGCCTCGGCCAGCCGCCTCGAGGCCGCCGTGCGCGCGCGCTACGCCGCGGGCGGCACCTTCATCGACGTCGTGACCGTCGACGGCCGGCCGGCGCTCGCGTTCGCGATCGACGACGAGGGGCTGGCCCGGGGACGGGCCGTCCTCGGGGCTCGGGGGCGGCCGGCGGTGAGGCGCGTCGTGGTGAGCCAGGCCGACGACGGCGCGGTGCGCTCGCGCTCGGAGGACGAGCCCCTGGACGCGAGGCGCGGGGGACGGCCGCTCGGGTGCGGCCCGGGGGAGCGGCTCGTGGCCGCGATCGGCGTCGTGTCCGGGGGGCGCTTCGCGGCCGTCGCGCACGTGGTGTGGAAGGGCTGAGGGAGCGCCGGACCGGGGGCCGCGCGTCGGGCCCGGCGGGCCCGTGGTCGGGACCCCACCCTGCGGGCTCAGCGCGGATCGACCCGCCTCGCGTCGTGGAGCTCTGCGGGGCGGTCGGCCTCCCGGACCGCGGCGCGTGCGAGGAGGTGCGAGGCGACCGGGAGGGTGAGCAGGAGGACGGCCAGGAGGAGCGTCACGCGCAGCCCCACGGCCGGGTCGCCCGCCTCGAGGGCCACCCCGAGGAGCACCAGCCCGAGGGCCAGGGTGGTGCTCTTCGTGGCTGCGTGCTGGCGGGTCAGAGCGTCCGGGAGCCGGAACAGGCCGACCGCGGACACCACGAGCAGGACCACCCCGAGGGCGGATAGGGTCCAGGCGACGATCGTCACGGCTTCCCCTCGGGCTCGCCGCCCTCACCCCCGGGGTCGAGGGCGCTCGCGTCGATCAACCGCGCCCACACCATCGTCGCGACGAAGCCCACCAGCGCCAGCCCGATCCCGACGTCGAGGTAGAGCGCCCGCCCGGACGCCAGGGTGGCCGCACCGGTGGTGGCGATCGTCGCCGCGAACACCACGTCGAGCGCCACGATGCGGTTCGCCTGCCCCGGCCCCTTCACCAGCCGCACCAGGGCCAGGGCCGCCGCCACGATCGCGCCCCCCGCGATGATGATCGCGAGGGTCACGCCGTCCGCCCCGGCGGGCCCGGGAAGACCCGGCGAAGGGGCCCGACGAGGCGGCGGTGGATCGCGCGCGCCGCGCCCTCCGGATCCGACGCGTCGAGCAGGTGGAGGAGCAGCTCTCCCTGGCCCGTCTCGGCGTCGAGGTCGATGTCGAGGGTCGTGGTGCCCGGGGTCAGGGTGATCATCCCCCCGAGCACCGCGGCGCCCCGCGCGTCGAGCCCCGAGAACGGCATCCGCAGGAACCCCGGCGTCGGGGTCCCGCGCCCGGGCCGGACGATGAGCCACGCCGTGGTGAGCCCCGACAGCACCACGTCCGCCAGGAACACGAGGACGAGGCGGGCCGCGAAGAGGAGGCGCGTCACGGGACCCCTCCCGCCGGGGGCGCAGCCGCGAGGTGCGCGGTGGCGAACGCCGCGAAGCGGAGCAGCGGCTCGGGGGCGAGGCCGAGGCCGAGGGTCACCAGGGCGAGGGCGCCGGCGGCGACCCAGGCGGGGCCCAGGCGGGGGGCAACGGGCGGCGTCCACGCCTCGTCCGGGTGCGCCTTCCAGAACGCGCCGAGCCAGATCTTGGCCATGGAGTACAGGGTGAGCAGCCCCACGGCGAGGGCGAGCGCGGTGAGCACCCAGCGTCCCTGCGCCAGCGCTTCGCGCACCACCAGCAGCTTCGCCCAGAACCCGCTCAGGGGGGGGATCCCGATCAGCGAGAGCGCGGGCACGGCGAACAGGGCGGCCAGCGCCGGCCGGGCCGCGAAGAGGCCTCCGGAGCGCCGCAGGTCGTAGCTGCCCGTCTGCCGGGCCACCAGGGCCGCGATGAGGAAGAGGTTCGCCTTCACCACGATGTGGTGGACGATGTAGAAGATCGTCGCTCGCTGCCCTTCCTCGGACGCCAGCGCCACCCCGAGGAGCATGTAGCCGATCTGGCTGACGATGTGGAAGGCGAGGATTCGCCGGATGTCCCAGTGGTAGGCGGCCCCGAGGACCCCGACGAGCATCGTCAGAGCGGCGATCCACGCGAGGCCCTCGAAGACGAAGGCTGGCGACGTGGGGAAGACGCCGCCGAGGAGCCGCAGGAGGGCATAGACCCCGACCTTGGTGAGGAGCCCCGCGAAGAGCGCGAGGAGAGGCGCCGGCAGCGTGGGGTAGGAGGCGGGCAGCCAGAAGAAGAGGGGAAACGCCCCCGCCTTGACGAGGAAGGCGAGGGACACGACCACGATGAAGGGCGCGAGGGCCGCGACGTCGCCGACCTGCGCCGCCCTCCGGAGCGCCCCGAAGCCCAGGTGGCCGGTGGCGGCGTAGAGGTTGGCGACGCCGATGAGGAGCAGGAGCGTCCCCACGGCGTTGAGCACGAAGTACGTGAACGTCGCCTCGAGGTGACGCGAGCCCGCCTGGTAGACGAGGAGGCCGAGGGACGACACGAGCATCAGCTCGAACCACACGTAGACGTTGAAGAGGTCGCCGGTGAGGAACGCCCCCGCCACCGCCGCGAGCATCGCGTGGACCATCGGATGGAGCGTGGGGCTCGAGGGTGCCGGGTCCGCGTCGCTCAGCTGGAACAGGAGCGTCGCGGTGCCCATCAGGCCCGTGATCACCACCATGCCGGCCGAGAGCGGATCGGCGACGAGCTCGATGCCGAAGGGCGCCGGCCACCCGCCCATCGTCGAGCGCACCGGCCCCTCGCGCCCGACCTGGAGGAGCAGGCCCACCCCACAGGCGAAGAACGCGACCGCTCCGGCCATGCTGAGCGCGCGCTGGGGCCCGGGCCGGGACCCGAGGAGCGTCGCCCCGAGGCTGGTGGCGAGGGGGACGAGGACGCAGCCGACGAGGAGGAGGCTCATGGCGCCCCGTCCGTGCCCGGGTCCGCCTCGATCGGCGGCGCGCCGTCGGGCCCCGGGCGAGGCTCCGCGAAGCGGAGGTCGTGGGCGTCACTGGTGCCGGTGCGTTGCTTCAGCGCGAGCACCACGACCAGCGAGAAGCAGGTGAGGGAGAAGCCGATCACGATAGCCGTGAGCACGAGGGCCTGGGGCAGGGGCGTGGCGGCGGCCGCGTCGAGGCGCTCGAGGCCCACGGGGATGACCGGCGGCGGCGCGGGCCCGACGCCCCCCGAGGCCAGCACCACGAGGTTGGCCGCGGCGGCGACGATCGAGACACCGACCACCGAGCGGAGGACGTCGCGGCTGAGCGCCAGGTAGATCCCCGCGCTCACCGCCGCGAAGATCGCGAGGGCGAGGACCCAGATCATGGCCCCTCGTGCCCCGGCTCGAGGGTGCGCTCGTCGAGCTCGATCGCGCGCGCCGCGAGGCCCCCGAGGGCGCCCCACACCGCGCCGAACACGCCCAGGTCGAAGGCGAGGACCGTCGAGAGCTTGTAGTCCATGATCCCCAGCGGGACGGTGGTCCAGAGGTGCGTCATGTAGGGCTCGCCGAGGGCGAGGGCGGGCAGCCCGCTGGCGAGGGACAGGAGCGCGCTGCCCGCCGCGAGCCGCGAGGGTCCGAAGGGCAGCCGTGAGAGCGCGTGGCCGGCGCCGCGGGCCACCGCGAGCGCCGCCGTGGCGGCCACCGCGACCATGCCCGCGATGAACCCGCCGCCCGGCTCGTTGTGGCCGCGGAGCAGGATGACCGCCGCCGCGGCGAGCATCACCGGGTAGAGCCCGCGCACGAACACGTCGAGCATGAGCGCGCGGCTCGTCAGCCCCGTCGCGGCGCGCGGGAGCGACGTGCGGCGGCGATCCCGGAGCAGGCGCAGCAGCGGAAGGGCGGCCAGGAACGTGAGGGTGACCACGATGATCTCCCCGAGCGTGTCCACCGCGCGGAAGTCGACGAGGATCACGTTGACCACGTTCCGCCCGTAGGCCTCGGGGACGCTGCGGGTGGCGAAGAACTCGGTGAGGGTGGGGTCCGGGGAGAACGCGTCGCCGACCAGGACGAGCGCCGCCACCACCGCGCCCACGCCGCGGGCGAGCGCGGCTCGCCCCGCCCGCTGGGCGCGCGACGGAAGGGGCGGCTCGTCGAGGTCGAGGCGCCGGACGCGGAGCAGGATGGCGGCGAGCACCACCACGAACGCCACCTCGACCGCGAGCTGCGTGCAGGCCACGTCGGGCGCGCCGAAGGCCACGAACAGGAGCGCCGAGGACAGCCCGACCACGCCGCTCACGAGCAGCATCACGAAGCGGTCCCGGACCACGCACGCGGTGACCGACGCCCCCACCAGGAAGAGCACCGCCCCCACCGCCGTCACCGTGGTCGGGTCCGTGGCCAGGGCGAAGGCCGGCCAGCGGATGGGCTCGAGCTGGGCGAGGGTCAGCCCGAGCACGACCCCGACGAAGGCGAGGACCATCGCGAGGTAGGCCGGCAGCCTGCCGGCCTGCAGGCGCCTCGTCACGGCCGTCGCGACGAAGGGGATCGCGCCCATCAGGGCCGCGTACCAGCCGGCGGCCTGCAGGGTCGGGACGCGGGGGAGCTTCTGCTGCTGCCGGTGCAGCGTGTCCCAGGCGAGGTACAGCGCGACGCCCAACGCGATGGTGATGCCGAGGGCGACCCCGCCCGCCTTGCCGTCGGCCCGCATCGCTTCGAGGGACTCCGCCCGGCCCATCGCGTGGGCTGCGTCGCTCAGGAGCTGCTCGACCGGAGCCGGGTAGAGGCCGAGGGCGATGCCGAGGGTGGCGAGGGACAGGGGCGGGAGCCAGGTGGCCCAGGAGCCTTCGGCGGCGTGCTCGGGCCGCGACCGACGCCCCTGCCAGAAGATGCGAAAGGTGGCCACCCCCGCCGCAGCGATCGACGCCGCGCTCACGAAAATGGAGGCGTAGGTGACCCACTGGAAGGCGTCCGTCTCGGACTTCGCGATCTTGATGACGTCCTTGGCGACGTAGCCGAAGGACAGCGGGATCCCCGCCATCGACAGGCCCGCCATGGACCCCGCGGCGGCGGTGAACGGCATGCGGGGGCCGAGCCGGGCCAGCCGGTCGACGATCCGGGTCCCGGCCGCGAGGTCCACGTTGCCCGCGACGAAGAAGAGGGGCGCCTTGTAGAGGGCGTGGGCGAGCAGGAAGGCCGCCGTGGCGGTCGCCGCGCCCTCCCCCGGCAGGCCGATCAGCAGGACGAGCATGCCGAGGGCGGAGACCGTGGACCAGGCCAGGATCCGCTTGAGATCACGCTCCTGGATCGTGAGCACCATCGACCACACGCTCGTGACGCCGCCGACGCCGACGAGCGTGAGCTGCCAGAGCACGAGGTCCCCGAAGGCCGGGTGGAGGCGGGCGAGCAAGTAGACCCCCAGCTTCACCATCGTCGCCGAGTGCAGGTAGGCGCTCACCGGCGTCGGCGCGGCCATCGCGCCGGGCAGCCAGAAGTGGAAGGGGACCTGCGCGGACTTGGTGAAGGCGCCGAGGAAGATGCAGACCAGCGCTCCCGCCACGCGGGGGTCGTCGATCCAAGCGGGGGACGTGTCGAGGATCCTCTGGATCGACGTGGTGCCGGCGACGTCCGACAGCAGGAGCACGCCCGCAAGGAGCGCGAGGCCGCCGCCCCCGGTGACCATGAGCGCCTGCTGGGCGGACGACCGGCTCTCCTCGTACCCGTGCTTGAAGCCGACGAGGAGGAAGGAGATGACGCTGGTGGCCTCCCAGAACACGAACAGCAGGACGAGGTCGTCGCTCGTGACGCAGCCGACCATCGCCACCATGAACGCGAGGAGCAGCGCGAACAATCGCCCCCGGTCCGCCGTGGTTGCCGCGTACCCTGCTGCGTAGACCAGCACGAGGGCCCCGATGCCGGTGATCAGCAGGACCATCAGCATCGAGAGCGCGTCGACGTGGAAGCCGAGCGTCACGCCGAGGGACGGGATCCAGTCGAGCCGGACATCGATGGGGAGCGCACCCGCCTGGCTGCCGCGTGCGGCGAGGGCAAACAGCCCCAGGGGCAGGAGCGCGAGGAGCCCGAGCCGTGACGGCGCGGGGGTGACGGACGGCTCGCTCATGCTCGGGCCCGGCCATCCCACCGGGGGCCGGGGCGTGTCAAGGTCGGAGGGCCGCCAGGCCCACGCTGAGATGACGGCCGCCGCGCTACAGGAGCGCGGCAGCTACGCGAGGCGACGCGCGCACGCAGGGGCTCGAGCCGTTCCTCGGAGTGCTGGCGGACGAAGGCAGCGTCGCGGGACCGCCGAGGTTGGCGAGGGACGTCGAGTGGAGCGGAGGGGGGCCGTGTCCACGTCCCGTCCCCTCGACGCGGAAGCCCGAAGTCGACAGGATGATGAGCGGGCTGGACGTGGACACCGCGTCACGTGGTGCGGTGGCGGGGCGGGCGTTCCCCCCGCGCGAGCCGGAGCCTCGGCTGGCCCCGCATCGGTCGCGGCGCGCACTTGGAGTGAACGGCTTCGAGCGAAGAAGAACGCGCCACCCGGAGCTCGTCGGGGGAAGCGACCCGCCCGCCGACCCTCCCGCCAGCGACCTGCTCGAGCGTGGCCAACGCCTCCGTCAGGTTGTTCTCACGATCGCTCATCGACCTCGATCACCCTCACCGAGCCATCGTCGTAGATGAGCTTCACCCGACCGTCGGCCTGGCCCGCCTCGCCGATGAGTCGCGGCCGCGCGCCTCGAAGAGCTGCACAGATTCGTTGCTGGAGGCTATCGAAGCTCGCGCGAGCGTAGTCCGCACCCGAGAGAACCAAGAGGGGATCGACGTACTCCTGGGCTCGTCCCAAAGGCGGTCCCTTCTTGGTCTCGCTCGTTACGACGATGCACTCGAGGGAAGCGGGATCGACGGCACGACAAACGCCCAGGAACCCTGGGCGTCATCGAGTGGAGCTGAGGGGGATCGAACCCCTGACCTCATGACTGCCAGTCATGCGCTCTCCCAGCTGAGCTACAGCCCCGGGGCAGCCGGCCCGATGGTCTGACGCGGGCGGATGGGCTTGTCAAGACGCGGGCAGGGCCCGCCAGGAGCGGACGGCGCAGGCGGCGGCGCCTGACCCGGCGCGTGCCCTACCCGCCCGCAACGTGCCGATTCTGGGCGGTTTCTTGACGCCGAGGGTAGCGGGTCGGGACCCTTCGGTTCCGTGCCACGGACGCTGACAGCCCCCACCCGGCGATGGCCGTGGCTCGCGTCCGCCCTGCTCCTGGCCGCGTGCGACCCCGGCGCCGAGGCCGCGCTCTTTCGCGTCGACCGGGTGGAGCCCGATCGCCTCGTCCCCGGGTCGACGGTGCGCGTGCGCGGTGAGGGCTTTCCCGCGGGCCGGACCGTCGACGTGCGGTTGCGCGGGTCGCTGCATAGCCCCGGGAGACCACCCCGCCCGATCGAGCTCGGGTGGCAGGGGGTCGCCGTCTCCTCGAGCCGGCTCGACGTGGCGCTCGACGCGGACGACCTGCCCGACGCCGGCGCCGAAGGCACGCTCCACGGCGTGGTGGAGGTCCGGGTGCCGAGCGCTGGGCGGCGGGGGCTCGTCGTCGGGCGCTCGTCTCCCCTCCGCCTCGATCTGTCACCGGACCCGCGTCACGCCCTGCGTCCCGCTCTGGCCCGGCAGCGCCGCGGCTCGAGGCTCGTCGCCGCGCTCGGGGTGCGGGTGGGCGAGACCCGCCCGGGCACGCCCGGCCTGCCGATCGTCGCCGTCGAGGGCGGCTCTGCCGCCGCGGCCGGAGGTCTCGTGGCCGGCGACCGGGTGGTCGAGGCCAACGGGGTGCGGGTCGCCGACGTCGGGGACCTGCTCCCGCCCCCTGGAGCCGACGAGCTCGCGCTCGAGGCGCTTCGACCAGGCGCCGAAGGCCCGGTCACGCTGCATGTGCCCCTGCCCGGCCACGCCGACCCGGTCACGCGCTTCGCCCGGGCCTTCCTCGCCGGCTGGACGCTCATCGTGCTGCTCCTGTTCGCGCCGACCGCCAGCGCCCTCGACCTCGGACGCCGTGTCGCGCCCGCCGCCGCCCGCACCGCGCCTCGGCGCACGCTGCCCCTGGCCCTCGCCGGGCTGGCCTTCCTGGTCGCAGGCGCGTTGCTGGCGCGTGCGCTGCCGGTCGGCGCCTACCCCCTGGTGCTCGCCCTCGCCGCGGCCCGGGTCGGCGCCGCGTGGCTCTGGAGCTCCGGTCGGTCCGCCGGTGCTCGCGTCGAGGCGGTGCTCGGCGCCACCCTGGCCGGGCTCGCCGTCCTGGCCGGGGTCGTCGGGCTCTCGGCGCTCACCGGCACCGATGACGTGGCCGCGCTCCAGGCGCTCCAGGCGCTCGGCCCCAGCCGCTGGACGGCCTTCGCCAGCCCCGCCGGGCTGGCCCTCGCGGGGCTCGTCGGCCTCGGCGCGGCCTTCGGTCCACGCCACGAGCGGGGCGGCGACGAGCCGGGCCGCCGCCTGGGCCGAGCCGTGGATCGGGGCGCCCAGGCCACGCTGGCGGCGCTGATCGCCGCCCTGTTCCTCGGCGGCCTTCCCCGCGCCGTGGAGCACCCGCTCTTGTTCCGCGTCGTCGCCTTCGCCGTGCAGGCGTCCGTGGTGCTCGCTCTGCTCGTCGCCATGGAGGGGCGCCTCCACGCCGGCTCCCGCAGCGCCCGAGCCGCCGTCGCGCTGGTCGCTGTCGCGCTCGTGCTCGGCGGCGCCGTGCTGGCCCACGACGGCTGGGCCCTCCACCCGACGCCGGAGGCGCCCGTCCTCGCCGCGGGGGCGGGGATCGCCGCGCTGGTCACCCGGCTCCGAACGCTCCGACCTAGGCCGGCGCCGAGCGTGGCCCACCCCCTTCTCTGAGCCCCGGCCACCCGTGGCGACCGCCCTCGCGGCGCCGGAAGATGCCCTCCGTGAGCGCATCGAGGAACGCCGTCAGCTCCGCGATCCGCATCTCCCGCACCAGGTCCGGCGACGGCGCGAGGTCGCGCTCGAGCTGGAGCCGTCGGCGCTCGAAGTAGAGGGCGATCACCAGCCGGATCAGCTCGATGCGCTCGAGCTCGAGGGCGCGGAGCTCCCGGAGCAGGCTGCTCTCCCCCGGCGGCGCCAGGAGCGCGCCGAGCCGGAACCGCAGGTCGAGGTCGAGGGTGAGGTCGTCGTCCGTCGAGACGTTCGTCCGGTCGCCGTCCGTCGTGAGCAGCCCGTCGAGGTCCACCGCCTGCCCCCGCCGGATGCCGCCGGACACGTCGGGCAGCAGCGCGGACCACCGGGCCCGCCGGAGCGCAGCGCGCGCCCGCGCGGGGTCGGCGGTCCCGATCCGGAGCGCGGCGGCCACCACCTGCTCCACCGTCGGCTCGTGGGCGTAGGCCGCGAGCAGCTCGCCGACGTCGACCTCGGCCGGCGCCGGGTCGACCTCCGACGGCGCCTGCGCAGCCGCGACGGGCGGCACGAGGAGCGGGTCCAGCAGGAGCGTCAGGAGGACGAGGAGGGCGGAGCGACGCCCCGCGCGCCGCTGGCCGAGGTGCGCCGGGCGGACGGCCGCGGCCGCGGTGCAGGACACGACCGAGGGCGCCCGGGCCCGAGCGTCCTCGCGCGGGTCCGCCCGAGGGCTCATCGCGAGCCTCCGCGGCCCCGGCCCCGATCGGCGCCATCGCCGAGGGCCCGGTGGAGCGCACGAGCCGCCGCCTCCCGCGCCCAGGCGCAGACGACCGGCTCCCGGCAGGGCAGCTCGCCGACATCGACCCCGGCGATCGAGCCTCGCGGCGGCGGGCGGCGGAGCCGGCGGGCGGCTCCGAGGCTCCAGCGGAGCCCGAGCTCGCCCTGCACGTCCCGTCGCTGGGCGTAGCGCGCAGGGTCACGGCGCCTCGCCACGCGGACGCGGAGGCCGAGGACCACGGTCGGAAGGGGGGTGCGACGCGCCCCGGCCCCGCATCCGAGGAGCGGGAGCGAGACCACCACGACGAGGAGCGTTCGGCGCATGCCGACGCTGCCTCCACGGTCCGTGCCACGCGCCCGCGCAGGCCGTCGAGGGCCTCGGGGCCCGGGATCGACGGCGCCTCCGCCGCCGCCCGCCGCCAGGCTCAGGCCGAGGCGCTCTCGCCGCTCTCGGTCGCGACCTCGGCGTCGACGCTCGGGTCGCTCTCCACCACCGGGTGGACGGCGATGCGCTTGCGGTTGCGGCCCTGCCGCTCGAAGCTCACCACACCGTCGACCCGCGCCCAGAGCGTGTAGTCCTTGCCCGTGCCGACGTTGGCGCCGGCATGGAACGTCGAGCCGACCTGCCGCACGAGGATCGAGCCGGCGCTCACCTGCTGGCCGCCGAACACCTTGACCCCGCGGTACTGCGGGTTGGAGTCCCGTCCGTTGCGGGAGGAGCCCTGTCCCTTCTTGTGTGCCATGGCGTGCTCCTAGCTGGCCTCGACCCCGGTGATCCGGAGCTCGGTGTAGGGCTGACGGTGGCCGTACTTGCGGCGGTAGTTCTTCCGGCGCTTGTACTTGAAGACGATGATCTTCTTCGCCCGGTCCTGGGCGACGATCGTCGCCCGGACGCTCGCCCCGTCGACCCGCGGCGTGCCGATCGCGACCTTGTCGCCGCCGAGCATGAGGACCTCGTCGAGGGTGATCTCGGCCCCGACGTCCCCGGGGAGCTTCTCCACGCGGATCCGGTCGCCCTCGGCGACCCGATACTGCTTCCCACCGGTCTTGATGACTGCGTACATGACGATCCCACCCCCGGCGACGCGGGGCCGCGAAAGATATCCGACCCGCGGCCGCGTGCAAGGGATTCTCGCGCTTGCGGGTCGGTCGCCCCGACCGGCGTGTCCGGCGGTTCCTGCTATACCGCGCCCGCGATGAGCGACCAGCGACGGCGTCGGCGTTCCTCGAAGGAGCCCGCGGAGCCCGGCCCCCTCCGCCGGAAGCCCTCCGAGCGCAAGCGCCTACCGGCCCACCTCGAGGCCTTCGCGTCCGGGGACGACGACGCGATCTGGCGCCGTCCCGCCCCGCGGCAGCGGCTCCGGGACCCGCGCGCGGTCATCCTGATCCCGGGCGTCGCCAACCGCGACGCGCGCTCCGTGTTCGAGGCCCGGGTGCGTCGCATCGAGAAGGCCCGGGCCGACGAGGACCGCGCCGCCCTCGCCCTCGAGCTCGCCGATGCCCGGCGCCTCGGGATCTGGCGCGGCCACAGCATCGTCGGCTGGGAGGTGTTCGTGGAGGACGTGCTCGGCCTCGACCTGGCCGAGGCGGACGCCCTCGCCGCGGAGGGCGCGGCCCAGCTCGGCACCGACGGCTCCGAGGCCCCCGGGCCCGCGGCGGAGGCGGTGGTCGCGATCGCCCTCCGGGCCGAGGCCGGGCTGCTCGAGGCCCACCCCGACGCCGCGGCGCGCCTGCGCGGCCCCGCCGGGGACGAGGTGCTGCGCCTGGAGCTGCCGGCTGCGGTGGCCCCCGAGGCGCTGAGCTCCGTGGGGCGCCGCGCCCATCCGATGGCCCGCGAGCAGTCCGAGGCCCCGCAGGTGGTGGTGGACCGCCCGCCGGGGGTCCCGCGCCTGCGCGAGTGGATCGACCGGGACCGCCCGCCGCCGAAGGACTGAGCCGCCCGCGCCGGCGGGGCGCGTTGCCGAGCACGCGGCAGCCGCCTCGGGCCGCTGCCGGCTAACCGCCGAGGGAGGCGAGGCCGGCGCGCGCGGTGCGGTTGTCCGGGTCGAGGTCCAGCGCCCGCCGGTACGCGGCGCGGGCGCCCCCGGCGTCACCCCCCGCCAGGAGCGCGTTGCCGAGCGCGGCGTGGAACGCCGACGTCCGCGGGGAGAGGCTGACCGCGCGCCGGTAGGCGCGCGCGGCGGCGGCGGGGTTGCCCTGGCGCAGGCGGGCCGCCCCGAGGCCCGCGAAGCTGCCCGCGTGGCGCGGGTTGAGGCGCGTCGCGGCCTCGTACGCCGCGGCGGCGTCGTCGAAGCGACCTTCCCGGAAGCTCTCCCGCCCCCGGCTCCGGAGCGCTTCGAAGCGGCGCTGGTTCCGCTCCCGCGCCTCCCGGCGAGCCCGCGCCGCCTCGCGGCGCGCGGCCGCGGGGTCGACCGGCGCCGCGGTCTCGTCGACCCCCGTCGCCTCGTCGTCCTCGTCGTCCCTCGCCGAGCGGTACCCCTCGTCGGCACGGTACCCCTCATCGCGGGCGAGGGCGTCATCGAGCTCCTCGTCGTCGAGCTCGTCGAGCTCCTCGTCCGCGGGGAGGCGGGTCACCTCGGGCGCCATGCCCGGCGGACGGGCCTCCGGGCCTGGACCGACGGGCGCCTCGCCGACCCGGGCCGTGCGGGGCGCCGGGGCAGGGAAGGCGAGCAGGAACAGGTACACGAGCACCCCGCCGAGGAGCGCTCCGCCCGCCGCGGTGGCGAAGATGCACCCCAGCGCGGTGATCGGCCGCACCGGGACCGAGCCCGGCGGGTTGGTCGAGAGCATGGGGGGTGCGGTCAGCGACGTCCCGGGGGGGAGCGTCCCGGTCGCGGGCCACGCCCCGGGGGGGAGGCTCGTCGGCGGGGACGACGACAGCACGCCGGGGACCACGGTGCCCAGCGGAGGAAGGCCCGCGGGGGGAGGCGGGCGCGGCGCGAAGGAGGTCGTCGTGGTCCCGGCGGTGGTCCGGACCGGGGGCACCGACGCCGGCGCCGGAGGGCGGGCCGACAGCGACGGCGGCGGGGCGGACCTCGGCGGCGGGGCCGACGGCAGCGGGGGCGGTGTCGTCTGCGGCCCGCGGGGCCCGACGGTATCGGCCTCCTCCGCCGATGCGTCGGCCATGTCCGGCGGCGGGATCATCGACGACTCCTCCGGGACCGGGGCGGGCCCCGGCATCGGCAGGAACTCCTCGGTGCCGTCGAGCGGCGTGTCGCCCTCGGCGGAGGGCGAGGCGTCCGCCTCGGGCTCGTCGGCCGCGGCGCTGGCCGTGGGGGGCGGCGGGGGCACGCTGCTGCGGGGCTTGACCTCGCTCGCCGGGACGGCCTCGAGCTCGTCGAGGGACAGGCGCTCCGTCTCCTCGTCGTCGGACGCGGGCCAGCCGACGAGCGTGCCGGTGGCCGCGATGTGCGCGCGCCGCTTCGCCCGGATCATGCCGTTTCCGCCCGCGTGGGCGTCGACGGCTCCGGCGCTCGGCTCGTCGGCCCCCTCCGGCGGCGTGTCGTCGTCGCCTCCAGCCTCGAGCTCCTCCTTCGCGACGACGCCCGAGGTGGCGTCCGCCACGCCCGACCGGGACTCCGCGGCGGGACGGGCCCCGGTCGCCCGGGTCTCCTCGGTCGCGTCCGCCGGCTCCTCGTCGGCCACCGCCTGCAGGTCGTCGCTCGAGAGCTCCATCGTCGATCGGCGCGATAGCGCCGGGACGAAGCCGAGCTTCGGCGCCGGCGGCGGGGTCGTCGCGGACACGGCGCGCGTCGCCGGAGGCTCGGCGGCGAGCAGCGCGTCGACACCGCCTCCACCGGGCGGGGGAAGGGTGCCGCCGGGCGGGGCCGGGCTGCGCTTCCCGGTCAGGCGCTCGAAGGTCTGGGTCGAGTCCCGCCGCGACGCGCCGTCCGACGGCAGGTAGGCCTCCAGGTTCCGACGCACCTGGGCGGCGCTGAAGGGCCGGTCGCGAGGCTCCTTCGCGAGGAGCTGAGCCAGGAGCGACGACAGCCCGCCGGGCACCGAGGCCTCGAGGGCGGGGGGGCTCTTCGTGCGGTGCGCCTCCTCGACCTCCTCGGGCGTCCCGAGGAACGGCGCCTCGCCGGCCAGGAGCTCGTAGAGCAGGCACCCCAGCGCGTAGAGGTCGGTGCGGAAGCTCGCTTGCTTGCCGCGCGCCTCCTCCGGCGACGGGTACGGTCGGCTCGCGGGGGCGCCGTCCCCGCCGGTCCCGTCGGGCCAGGCGATGCCGGCATCGATCAGCCGCGCCCGGGGCAGACCGCCCGGCTGGAGCTGGAGCACGACGTGACCGGGCTTGACCCCGCGATGGAGCAGGCCCGCCCGGTGGAGCTCGTTGAGCGCGCCGGCGACCTGCGCCGCGATCGCGACCGCCTCCGGCACCGGGAAGCTGCCCGAGCGGAACAGGCGGACCGCCAGGGACACCCCCTCGTGCCACTCGCGGAAGAGCCAGGGCACCCCGTTGGCGTCCCCGGTGGACAGAGGCACCGAGAGCACGTCGTGGCTGAGGGCGGCCTGCTTGAGCAGGTCACGCTTGAGGCGGGCTCGGATCCCGGGCGTGACCTCCTCGGGCAGCCGGAGCACCTTGAGGATCCCGCGGCGCCCGGTCTGCTGATCGTCGACGAGCAGCAGGTCGCCGGTCCCGCCCTGCCCGAAGGGCTCGAGCAGATGGAAGCGGTCCTCGAGGGCGCCCGGGACGCCACCGAGGTCGGACGGAACGCCCTCGTGGCCATCCCGCGGACACACCGTCTCCGTGGGGCTGAGCGCGATGCGACAGAGGGGACAGACGAGGAGGTCCACGCGCATTAAGGCTGGCACGCTCCCCGCAGAACGGTCAAACGAGGCTCAAACGAGGGGCCGCGGGCGGCCGAGGCTGGCGAAAACGCCAATCATTCCGGCAGACGGATCGCACGTGACACGACCCGGCCGTCCCCGCCGCCCGAGCGCTCCGAACGGCTCAGAGCTGAAACGCCGCGATCGGCTGCTGCCGACCCTCGTTGAGGGCCACTTTGTAGTTGTTTATTTATTGGGCGACGACCGAGATCTACACGGTCGCCTGCGTGGCGCCGGCGGTCCCGCAGGCCGAGTAGTGGTGCACCGAGACCTGGTAGGTGCCGCTCGGCGGCGTGGGCGAGTCCCAGAAGACGTTCTCGACCGTGTAGCGCTCCTCCCCCCGGCCGCACTGGCCGCGGGCGTCGACGTCGAGCTGGCCGCCGCTCTGCGAGCGGCGCTGCTGGTAGGAGATCGTCTCGCCGAAGGGATCGGTCACGTAGAGGTCGAGGTCCGCCTGCGTGTTCCACGCGAGCGTGATCTGGATGTTGCCGCCGCTCCAGCCGCAGTTCTCGTCGATCACGCCGTTGCAGTTGTTGTCGATCCCGTCGCCGCAGACGTCGGGCATCGAGGCGTCGCAGCTCGGCTGGACCACCGTCACGCCGTCGCCGGGCTGGAGGCCCGGGGAGGTCGGGGTCAGGCTCGGGTCGCCGTCGGAGACGACCTGAACGCTCCCCTGCGACGACGACGCCGGCGAGGCCGTGGTCGCGCCGGCCCGCGCGCGGACGTGACATCCGGCGAGGGCGGGAACGAGGGCGAGGAGGGGGACCACCCCTCCGAGAACGAGTCGCTTCATCGGCACCTCCCCGGGGCTCGAGCCATCGCCGCGGATGCTACCAGCTACGCCGCGGGTCCGGAGAGCTCAGGCGGCCAGCGGCGGGCGGGAGTGACGGCCCGTGAGCAGCTCCCGCACGTTGCCGACGTCCCGCACCTCGTAGAGCACCGGCGGCACCGCGTCCCAGCTCGGGCTGAGGGTGCCGAGCGCGCCGCTGTCGGCCAGCGCTCGCGCCTCCGGCGCATCGAGGATCAGGTAGAGGTTTGTCACGCCGCGGAACCCGGGCGTCTCGGCGACGTCGACGATCCGCTCCCGGCTCAGGGAGAGCTCGACGTGGCCGCGGCGGATCAGCAAGCGACGGTCGGTCAGGATGTACTCGGTGTCCCGGCCCATCGCTCGGGCGCGCCAGATCCCGTACCACGCGAGGCCGAGGCCGACGCCCAGGATCAGCAGCGCGGCGAGACCCATCGCGGCGACGAGGAGCCCCCACGGCCAGCTCCCGACGGGGAGCCCGCCCTCGGTGAGGCGGGTGAGGATGTGCGCGGCGCGGACGAAGTAGTGGAAGCCGACGGCGAGCACCACGAGGCCCCCCGCCGTGGTGAGCACGTCACGCCAACCGACGAGGAGGCCCTCGGGCCCACCGCCCCAGAGCACCGCCTCGCCCTCGTCGAGGCGCTCCGCCAGCGGGACCTCGCCGTCCCCCTGGTAGCGGCTCGCGGGCGCATCCCGAATGATCGAGAGCAGCCGATCCGGTTCCTCGACGTCGTGCAGGATCAGCCGCTGGCGGCGGGCGAGCGGGCCGAAGGGCACCGCGCGGACGAGCTCGAGGTGACCGACCTCGGGCACTCGAGGGTGCCAGCGGACGCGCGCGAAGGTCACGGCCCGCCGGTCCATCGACCGGCGGAGCCGGCCGCGGATCCAGAGGACGCGCCGGTCCGTGACCACGTAGCGGCACGGGTCCCGGAGGAAGCTCGGCGCGAGGCGCACGGCAGCGGCGAGGAGCAGGAAGTAGAAGGTGACGGTCGCCATCGAGCCGGTCCCCGGGAGCTCCGCGACGGCGAGCAGCGCCGCGAAGAGCCCGCTGATCAGGGCCAGCAGCAGCAAGAGGGCGGGGACCAGGATCCACGCACGCTCCCGGGGGACCCCCGGGGTCGGCCGGCCCTCCCAGAGCACCTGCTCCGAGGGGAGCAGTCGAAGATCCGTTTCGACCGACTCCATGCCCGCTCCGACCATAGCAGCTCGGCCCGGGCTCCGCCCTCGATGCACCGCAACGCTCACCGCAGGACGGACCGCGCCGGTTGGCCGAGGTTCCCGCCTCGCGCGATAGTGTGCCCTTCGATGCATGCGCCCCATGCGCCCCATGCGCCCCAAGCCCCGCGCCTGACGCAGGCCGCCGAGGCCGTCCGGCGGATCACGACGCGACGCCCGCGGATCGCCATGATCCTCGGCTCCGGGCTCGGGGCCTTCGCGGACACCCTCGCGGACACGACCGCCATCCCGTACGCGGACATCCCGACCATGCCGAGGACCGGGGTGGAGGGCCACCGGGGCCGACTGGTCCTCGGGCGCGTCGCGGGCGTGGACGTGGTGGCGATGCAGGGTCGCGTCCACCTCTACGAGGGCCACCCGCCGGCCGACGTCGTCTTCGGGACCCGGCTGATGCGCTGGCTCGGCGCCGAGCGGCTGATCGTGACGAACGCGGCGGGCGGCTGCCGGAGCGACCTCGGGCCCGGCCGGCTCCTGCGGATCACCGACCACCTCAACCTGACCGGGAGGAGCCCGCTCGTCGGGCCCCACGAGCCGGCGCTCGGCCCGCGCTTCCCCGAGATGAACGCGGCGTACGACCCCGCGTTCGGGGACCTCGCCGACCGGGTGGCCAGGGACGAGGGGATCGCGCTCGCGACGGGGGTCTACGCCGGCGTTCTGGGCCCGGCCTTCGAGACCCCGGCCGAGATCCGGCTGCTCCGCACGCTCGGGGCGGACGCGGTGGGCATGAGCACGGTCCTCGAGGTGCTCGCGGCCCGCCACCTGGGGATGGAGGTGCTCGGTGTCTCCGTCATCACCAATGCCGCCGCCGGCCTGGCCGCCGAGCCCCCGTCCCACGAGGAGGTGATGGAGCGCGCCGGCGAGGCCGCGGAGCGCCTCCAGCGGCTCCTGGAGGGCGTGCTGCGCGCGCTGGCCGCATGAGCGACATCGACTGGACCGCCCTGACCCGCGCCGCGAGCGACGCCCGGGACCGGGCCTACGCCCCCTACTCGGGCTACCGGGTCGGCGCCGCGCTCCTCGGCGAGGACGGCTCGGTCCACGTCGGCGCGAACGTCGAGAACGCGAGCTACGGACTCAGCCTGTGCGCGGAGCGGGCAGCGCTCGCCGCCGCGGTCGTCGCGGGCGTGCGCCGCTTCCGGGGCCTGGTCGTCGTGACGGGTGGCCCGACGCCGGGGACCCCGTGCGGCATGTGCCGTCAGGCCCTGGCGGAGCTCGGGCCGCCCTTCGAGGTGCGCTGCCGCACGCCCGAGGGCGCGGAGGTCGTCACCCGGGTCGACGCGCTCCTCCCCCTCCCGTTCCGCGGCCCCTAGCCGGCCCGGGTCGACTCGGCGCTCGCCGGCGGGCTAGGCTAGGGCGGGGGCAGGAACTCGTCCCGCGGCGGCGCGACGCCGAGCTCCACCAGGATGCGCTGGACGTCGGGCCGGTCGATCGACGTGGGCGCCGCGAGGGCGAGGTAGCGCTGGTAGTGCCGGATCGCCGGCTCGCGCTGCCCGCCGAGGCGAAGCGCGTCGGCGTAGAGCCGGTGGGCGTCCGCGACCCAGGAGGGCGGGTCCTCCTCGACCTCGCCGAGGAGGGTCGCCTGCCGCAGCGCGCTCTCGCCGCCGCCCCGGTCGCCGAGATCCATCTTCAGGACGCCGAGGCGATAGTGGAAGAAGCCCTCGTCCGGGGCCTCCTCGATCACCTGCTCGTAGGCGAGGGCCGCCTCCCGGCGGCGGCCGAGCTGCTCGTAGGCGTCCCCGAGCGCCGCGCGGGCCTCGACGGGCGCGGGGTCCTGGGCCAGGGCTCGATGGAGGTCGCGGAGGGCGTCGGTGGTGCGGCCCTGCGCGAGGCGCACCGAGCCGCGCATCCAGTAGCCGGACGCGTAGTTCTGGTCGAGCGCGATCGCCTGCTCGGCCTCCCGCAGCGCCTCCGGCAGGTGGGCAGCGCCCAGGCGAAGAGCGGCGCGCGCCGCCCAGAAGTGGAACTCCGGTCGCTCCGGCGCGAGGCGGATCGCCTCCCGGAAGTACCGCACCGCGGTGTCTGGGTCGCCCTTCAGGAACGCGACGCGGCCCGAGTAGTGCTGCGCCTCGGCGTTGCCCACGCGAAGCTGCCGCACGCGCCGGAGGTGCTCCTCGGCCTCGTCGAGGTGCTGCGCGCCCACCTCCGCGATCGCGAGGCGAAGCAGCAGCTCCGGGTCGTCGGGCTGCTGCTCGAGGGCCGCCTCGTAGGCCTCGACCGCCTCGTCCGAGCGGCCCCGCGCCTCGGCCAGCCGTCCCCGCTCCATCTCGAGGCCGGGGTGGCTCGGGTCGAGGGCGGCCAGGCGGTTGAACGTGATCTCGGCGTCGTTGAGATGACCCGCCGAGCGGTAGGCCACCCCGAGGGAGAAGAGCGCCGGCGGCAGGTCCGGCTCGAGCTCGAGCGCCATCCGAAGCTCGCGGATCGCCGCCTCGTGGTCGCCGCGACGGATCTCGAACTGCCCCCGCTGCAGGCTGGTCCGGGAGGTCGCGGGGACGTGGAGGGCCGCCTGGTCGAGCACCTCCCCCGCGTCGTCGGTCCGCCCCTGGCCGAGGAACAGCTCCGCCATCGCCAGGTAGGCAGGGAAGTCCTCCGGCGCGACCCGGATCGCCGCGCGGTAGTGCTGCTCGGCGGCGTCGAGGTTCGGCGGCTGCATCCGCTCCTCGGCCTTGCCGAGCCACCGCAGCACCTCCGGGTCCTCCGTCCGCCGGCGGGCGAGCTCGGTCAGCGTCCGCCGAGCCTCCGCCGCGCGGCCCTGGGCGAGCAGGGCCCTCGCGCGGCCGAGGCGCGCCTCGTCGGCGGCGGACCGCCCGCCGGACAGGATCACGTCCTCGGAGCCGTCCGACTGAATCACGGACTCGAAGCGCGCGAGCGCGTCGATCGGGCGCTCCGCCAGCAGGACACGGCCGGCCCCGACCAGCGCCGGGACGAAGGAGCTGTCCGCCTCCGTCGCGGCCTCGTAGGCATGGAGGGCCTGCGCGGTCAGGCCGGCCGACTCCCGCACGCGGCCGATCACCGTCCAGCCCCGCGCGCGGGCCAACGCGGGGGCGCGCAGCGGCTCCCCCTCGACCGGCAGCTGTCCGACCACCTGACGGGCGAGCTGGAGGGCCTGGCCGTGGCCCCCTTCCCTCAGGACGAGCTCGGCCTTGGCGGCCAGCGCGTCGCCGTGCCGGGGGCTGGCCGCCAGCACCGCGTCGACCGCCTCGCGGATCGCCTCGGGATCCCCCTGCGCCACCCGCACCCGGGCCTGACCCCACAGGCCGCGGGCTCCCGCGCCCTGCTCGACCGCGCGGGCGAAGTCCTCGCCGGCCGCCTCGTAGTTACCCTGGGAGAGCGCCAGCTCGCCGGCGACCAGGTCGACGTAGGGGTCGCTCGGAGCGTGGGCGCGAGCCTCCCGGATCTTGGCGGCCGCGCTGAGCGACAGCCCTCGCCGCAGCTCGTCCGCGGCCAGGCCGAGGGCGACCTCCGGGCGCTCCGCGGAGCCGCGCTCCCGGATCCGGGCCCGGACCGCCGCGGTGCGCGCCACCGCCTGCCGGTCGGCGCCGAAGCGCACCTGGAAGAGCGAGTGGTGGAGGAGGCTCCGGCCGAGCAGCTCGCGGTTGAGGCCGGCGTCCGTGCGGGCCCGGTCGAGGATGCGGAGCGCGGCCCGGGTGTCCTCGTAGGTGTCGCTCTCGGCGACGTCCTCCGCCTCCCGGATCGCCGCCCGCACCGTGGCGGGGTCGCCGGCCCCGGGAAGGAAGCCGTCCGCGAGGTACATCCCGAAGAAGCCGAAGGACGTGAACCCGAGGCCCACGCCGACGCCGACCACCACGAGCAGGGCCGCCGCCGAGGCGTAGAAGAGGGTGAAGCTCTGCTTCTTCTTCTTGACGGTCCGCCGCGGCCGGGCCTCCACCGCCCGCTCCTGCGGGGCGACCGACGCGACGTCCGGGTCCGCGCCCGCCTCCGGGATCGCGAACTCCATGTCGTCGTCGATCGGCTCGGCGCCCGCCTGCTCGCCGCCGAGGTCGATCTCGCCGAAGGCGGTGCTGCCGAGGCCGGTGCGGCCCGCCGCGTCCTTGAGGTCGGGGTCCTCGGCCTCGCCCTCCTCCCCCTCCGGCACCAACGCCCGGGGCTCCGGGAGGGCGAGCTCGTCGAACTCCTCGAGGTGGTCCGGGTCGAGCTCCTCCGGCGCCTCGGACATCGCCGGGAAGTCCCGCTCCGTTCCCTTCGGCCCGGGAAGCACGGAGCCATCCCGGGGCATCGGCAGGTCCGTGCCCTCGCCCACGGCGGGCAGGTCCAGCGTGTCGAGGCGGGCCGGGAGGTCTGCGGCTCCGGCCGGGGACGGCAGGTCCAGGGTGTCGAGGCCCGCGGACTTCGCGCGCGGCAGGTCGACGCCGAGGGCCGGCGCGGGGAGGTCCAGCGTGCCGAGGTCGCCCTTCGCGCGCGGGAGGTCGCCGCCGCCGTCCTTCGTCGCCGGCAGGTCCAGCCCGCCGAAGTCATCGGCGTTGATGCTCGAGGGGCGGCGGGGCGTCGGGAGATCGAGCTTGCCGAAGTCGCTGTCCCCTCCGGTGCCCTTCGGGGTCGGGAGGGCCATGTCCCCGAACGCCTCGTCGGTCCGGAGCAGGCCGGGGGCCTGGTCCTTCGGGGCGGGGAGGTCGAGGTCGTCGAAGGGCGTCCGGAAGGCGTCGGCGAGGGCCGGGGCCGGGTCGTCGGCCTTGGACACGACGGTGGGGCGCTCGTTGGCCTTCTTGGACCCGCCCTCGCCGCCTTTGCGGCGAGGCAGGTCGGCATCGGCGAGCACGCCCGTCTGCCGTTCGTTGATCGAGGGCACGGGCGGGGCGATCGGGCCGCCCCCCGGGGCCGGCGGCGGGCGGCGCGACTTCGGGGCCGGCAGGTCGGCGCCCGTGCCAGGGTCGAAGGACGCCGCGCCGCCTCGCAGGTCGGCGGTGGGCCGCTCCGTGACCGGCGCCGTGGGCGCTCCGCCTCCGCTCCGCGCCGTGCCCTTCGGGGCCGGCAGGTCGAGGTCGAGGGCCACGTCGGCGAAGGAGATCTCGTCCGCCGCCTCCTCGGCCCCGCCGCTGGCCGCGGCGGGGGGGGCGGTCGTGCCAGGGGGGGCGGTCGTGTGGGGGGGGCGCGTCGTGCAGCAGCGGCCGTTGGGCACCGGCAGCTAGGCGACGTCGCGGTCCGGCGCCGGCAGCGGCTTGGCGGGGCGGGTGGGACGGGTGG
>JBHJHB010000049.1:0-95588 GCA_050331215.1 Sandaracinaceae bacterium
TCCGCCGTCCCGGCGCGCTCGGCGAGGCCGTCCCACCGAGAGCCGACGGGCGGGCTCCACGCCGCGATCGACGAGATCCTCGCCGACGCCGAGCCGGAGCCCCCGCCCCCCCTCGAGGAGCTAGCCGCGACGGCGTCCTCGGCCCCCCCCTCCCTGCGCCCCGCCGGGGCCCTGCCTCAGCCGCCGAACCCGACGCCGATCCCGTTCGCGGACCTCGATCCGCGTGCACCCTCCGTCATCGGGGCGGACCACGGCGAGCTCGACGCGGAGCTCGACGCGACGCTGTCCGCGCTGGCCCCACCGCCGGAGGACGTCGACCAGCCGCGTCCGGTCTGGGGCCGGGACGAGCTGGCCGACGACCCGGACGGGCCCACGCTGCTCGACCAGCCGTCGCCGGCGCGCCTCGAGCCGCCGAACGACGCGGCGTCCTGGCGGCGCACGATCCCCCGGGAGCCTCGCCGCCCCGCCGTCCTGGCGGAGCCGACCGGCGTCGATGACCTGACCGAGGGCCTCGAGGCCGGGGGAGGGCGTCGCTCCCTCCTCGGGTGGGCCCTCGCCTTCCTGGCCGTGATCGCCGTGACCGCCGCGGTGATCGCCGTGATGCGGCCCGACCTGGTGGACCGGATGCTGGGGCGCCCGGCGGCGCCAGCGCCGGACGAGCCGACGCCGGCGGAGATCGAAGCGCGCCGGCGCGCGGACCTCGCGCGCTACGGCCTCCTGACGGTCCGGGCGCAGCCCCCCGAGACCCAGGTGTTCCTCTTCCTCGGACGCGGACCGACGACCGCGCCGGACCTCCCGTCGGGGGTGGCCCACGAGTTCCTGGCGATCGGGGAGGGCAGGCGCCCGAGCCGAACCGTCCTACCGGCCGACGCGCGCTGGGAGAGGACCGAGGACGAGGGCCTCCGGTACGAGCTGGCCATGCAGCTCGGTCCGCCCCTCGCCGAGGGCGAGCGCCTGGCGCCGGGCGTCACGGGGCTGCCGCGCAACGTGGGGAGCCCGGGTGACCTCGGAGCCGTCCGGGTGGTGACGAACCCGCCGGGGGCGAAGGTGTACGTGCTCGTGGGCTTCAGCCCGGAGGTCCGGGTCGAGAACGTGGCCACGGAGGAGGCCGTGGAGCTTCTTCTCTACCACCCGGGCTACGCGGTCGAGCGCCTGATCGTGGGCCCGAGCGACTGGCAGGGTACGGCCGAGGGGCCGAAGCGAGCGGTCGCCGAAGTCCGCCTGACTGCCCTCGACCCGGACTGACCGCCCGGCGACCGCGGAACCCTCAGGGCCGGCCCCCACAGACGCAGGCGGGCCGACGAGGTAAGGCAGCCCGGTGGTCACGAGGGCGGGAGCAGACATGGGCCAGGCCGGACGCATGGTGCTCGCCGTCGCGGCCGTCCTCGCAGGCTGCGTCGGCCACATCGAGCCGCTGCCGGTGCGCCCGGGCTCGCCCGACCTCGACCAGGATCGGCTCCGGGACGTGCAGCGAGGCCCGGGGACCGGGCGCCGGCTCACCCGGGAGGAGGTGTTCAACTCGGTCGACTCCGCGCTGGGCGTGGCCCTCGACCGGGACGCCTTCGACCTCCCGGCGGACACGCGGGTCCCGGGCGGCTTCCGCAACGGCGTGGCCGAGCAGCTGATGAGCCCGGCGCGGGTGCGGGCCTACGACGAGATCGCGGCCAGCGTGGCGGACGCGGTCGACGCGGCCGCCCTCGTCGCCGACCTCGCGCCGTGCACCGACTTCCGGGAGGCGTGCGAGAACGGCCTGATCGATGGCCTGGCGGTCCGCGTCCTGCGTGGGCCGATCCCCCCGGCGGAG
The DNA here is from genome assembly GCA_050331215.1 of Sandaracinaceae bacterium. Taxonomy (GTDB): domain Bacteria; phylum Myxococcota_A; class Polyangia; order Polyangiales; family Sandaracinaceae; genus JBHJHB01. The sequence continues at coordinate 1,805 of JBHJHB010000049.1, forward strand.
CGCTCCGCGTTCAGGCCGCTGTTCCGCGTGGTCGAGGACGAGGGGGACGGCTTCGAGGCGGCGGCCCGGCTCCTGGTGCGCGCGATGGTCATGTCGCCCCGCTTCCTGTACCGCCTCGAGGACGCCGACGGGCCTGGGGGCCCCGACGGGACCCGCGTCATCGACCCCTTCGCGCTGGCGACGCGCCTCGCCTTCCTCGTGTGGAACGCGGCGCCGGACGCCGAGCTGCTCGATCTCGCCGCGCGAGGCCGCCTCGAGGACCGCCTGGAGGCCGAGACGCGGCGGCTCCTCGCCCACCCCCGCGCCCGTCGGGCCCTGCGGCAGTTCGTGGAGCAGTGGCTCTACCTCGATGCGCTACGCATCGACCCGGCCCTCCAGGACCCGATGAAGGAGGAGGTCTACCGCCTCGTGGAGACCGTGGTGTGGCAGGAGGAGGGGGATCTGCTGCGGATCTTCGCCGACACCCGCGCCGAGCTCCCGGCGGAGCTCGCGGCATTCTACGGGCTCACGCCGCAGGGGGATGGGGTCGCGAGCTACGACCTCCGGGAGCGACCGGACCGGAGCGGGGTCCTGACCCGGGCCGGCGTGATGGCCGCGCGCACGATCAACCCGCGCAGCTCGATGATCGACCGGGGCCTCTTCGTCCTCAACGACGTCTTCTGCCGCACCGTTCCGCCGCCGGAGGGCGAGGCGCTGCGGGAGGCGATCGAGGAGGGGATGGTGCCCGAGACGAGCGGCCTGTCCCAGCGCGAGCGGTTCGCGACGCAGTCCGAGGACCCGCTGTGCGCGAGCTGCCACGGCGTGTTCGACCCGCTCGGGCTCCCCTTCGAGACGTTCGGGGCGTTTGGCGAGCACCTCACCGACGACGAGTTCGGCAACCCCCTCACCGGGGCCGGCGAGGTCCAGCTCGGCGACCTCGACCTCGCCTACGCCAACGCCCGCGAGTTCTCCGAGGCCCTCGCGGGGAGCGAGACCGTGGCGCGGTGCATGGTCGAGAAGGGCCTCCACCACGCCTACGGCCGCCGCCTCCACCCGACCCTGGACGCCGCGCTGATCGACGAGGTGCACGCCCGCTTCGAGGCGGGCGGGCGGAGCTACCAGGCGCTCCTGACCGCGATCGCCACCCACCCCGACTTCCCCCTGCTGGAGGTGAGCGAATGACCCCCCCGCGCGCGTTCCCGCGACGGCGGTTCCTGTGGGGAGCGGGCTCGGTCGCGATCGCCCTGCCCGTGGCGTGGGCGCTGCCCCGGTCCGGTCACGCGGCCCCGGGCCGCGCGCCCCGGCGCTACGTGTCCCTCTACTTCGGAAACGGCATGCCGAAGAAGTTCACCGACGACGGGTACACGGGCGTCATCGCGCCGCTCGCGCCCTTCGCCGACAAGCTCGCCATGATCCGCGGCCTGCGCCTGCCCGAGGGCTCGGGGGCATCGCTCCACTACAAGGGCACCGCGCGCTTCGGCAAGGGCGTCTCCGCCCGCGGCGAGTCCTCGGCCGGCGGGGAGTCCTTCGACAACGCCCTCTACCGCGATCGCGGAGCGGGGACGCGGCTGCTCAACGTCAACATGCACACGCACGTCACCGGCGGAAACCCGGCGACCCGCTGGTTCCACAGCTGGCGCGGCCCGAACCAGCCGAACGACGAGCTGCTGCGGCCGATCGACGTCTTCGACGAAGTCTTCGGGAGCTTCATGCCGCCGGAGGACCCGGGCGGCGGAGGCGAGGGCCTGAGCGCCGCCGAGCGCCGCGCGATCCGCTACCGCAACAGCGTGCTCGACTCGGTGCTCGAGCAGTACCGCGAGATCGGGAGCGAGCGGGCCGGCTATCCGGCGGAGGTGCGCCGGCGCCTCGCCGACCACCTGGAGCTCGTGCGCTCCCTCGAGCGGCGCTCCGTGGACATGATGGACCCGACCGACCCGCCGCCTCCCGCGGGGGAGTGCGCGCCGCCCGAGCGGCCGCCCGGGATCGAGCCGAGCCAGGCCTGCACCCCCGAGCTCTGCCCCGCCGACGACCGGCAGTACTACGGCACCGGCGGGGCCAACTGGAACGAGGTCTGGGCGCTGAACGCGGAGATCTACGCGACCGCGCTCCGCTGCGGCGTCGTCCGCTTCGGGACGCTCGGCTGCACCGGCGGCGGGGACCGCTACCCGATCCCGGAGCTCCGAGCCGAGGGCATCACCGAGAGCCCCCACATCCTCGCTCACGACTGGCGGCGGGACCGGGAGAACGGCTTCGACGTCTGCGTCCACTGGATCATGGACAAGGTAGCCCTGTTCCTCGGCTTCCTGGACGCCGCGGCGTGGCCGGAGGAGGGCGGCGGGACCGTTCTCGACGACACCCTCGTGCTGCTCGGAACGGAGATGGGCACGTCCCGCGACGGCCAGCACCACGGCGACTGGATGACCTACTGGCTGGCGGGGGGCGGCGGCCGCGTCCGCGCCGGCGACCACGTGTTCGAGGGCCGGACCGACGTCGACCTCTACAGCACCGTGGCGCGGGCGATGGAGCTGGGCGAGCGCTTCGGTGACCCCGCCGACTTCGAGGGCGCCTTCGACCTCGTCGAGTAGGGGCCGGACCGCGTGAGGTCGGTCTCGCCGCCGGCATCACCGTTGGTACGACACTTTTCCGTTACGGCGGGATTACGTCTTCGCCTTGCCGAGACATCCCCCCCTAACGCTCCCGACACCCGGCTCGCCTAGCGTCGGCCCCACCTGGGCCGCGAGCTCCGTGGGGGAACGAAGCGGCCGCAGGGGAGGAGGGATATGACTACCCGAACGACCACCATGCGCCGGCTGGCCGAGCTAGGGCTCCTGGCTCTTGCTCTCGGCCTGACGTCCACCGTGGCGGCTCAGGACCCCGAGCCGCCCTTCGTGCTGATCCCCGAGATCCAGGGCGAGACCCACGTCTCGCCGTATCTCTTTCAGCGCGTCAAGACCGGGGGCGTCGTCACCGCCCTCGCCTTCAACGGCTACTACATCCAGGATCCGCTCGGGGACGGAAACCCCCGGACCTCGGACGGGATCTTCGTCTTCACGGGCGGCTCCCCGTCCGTGAGCGTCGGCGACAAGCTCGAGCTCGAGGACACCGTCACCGAGTTCATCCCCGGCGGCGCGGGCACCGGAAACCTCTCGATCACCCAGCTCAGCTTCCCGCGGACGACGGTGCTCAGCACCGGCAACCCGCTGCCGGCGCCGGTGATCCTCGGGCGCGGCGGCTTCATCCCGCGGGCTCGCATCGTGATCAGCGAGAGCGAGATCGACCCGCCGATCAACCTCCAGGACGCCGCGGACGCGGCGGCCAACCGCTTCAACCCGGGCCGCGACGGCATCGACTTCTACGAGGCCGTCGAGGGCATGCGGGTCAAGGTGGAGGAGCCCACCGCGGTCTCCGCCACCCGGACCTTCAGCCCGTTCTCGAGCGAGTTCGTCGTCCTCGCCAACGACGGGGCCGACGTCCAGCCGTTCAACGCGCAGAACGCCCGGGGCGGCATCGATCTCCAGCCCGACCTGGAGAACCGGGGCGACCAGAACCCGGAGCGCGTCCAGATCCAGATCGACGCCACCCTCTACCCCGGCCCGGTGCCGGTGGTAAAGGTCGGCGACCGCCTCAGCGACGTCGTCGGTGTGGTCGGCTACTCCTTCGGCAACTTCGAGGTCAACGCCGTGGAGCTGATCCACGTCGTCGATGGCGGCCTCGAGGCAGAGGTGACCCATCTCGGGCGTCTGCCGCGCCGCCTGACCGTGGCCAGCTACAACGTCCTGAACCTCAGCCCGGACGCCAGCGACGACAACCAGCGCGCGACCCTCGCGCGACATATCGTCCACAACCTCCGCTCTCCGGACATCGTCGCCCTCCAGGAGATCCAGGACAACAGCGGTGAGACCGACGACGGCACCGTCGACGCCGACGAGACCCTGCAGGCGCTGGTCGACGCGATCCGGGCGGCCGGCGGCCCCGAGTACCGGTTCCTCGACGGCCCGCCCGAGGACGGCGCCTCCGGCGGCATCCCCGGCGGCAACATCCGCAACGCCTACATCTGGAACCCGCACCGGGCGGAGCTCATCTACTCCGAGATCCTGACCCCGGACAACCTGAGGCTCGCGGGGGTGACGAACCCCCTCGCGTTCCAGGGCACCCGGGACCCCTTCGCCGCGAAGTTCCGCTTCCGCGGCGAGTACGTGTGGATCGTCAACAACCACCTGACCAGCCGCTTCGGCTCGACGCCGATCTTCGGCGGCCCCCAGCCCTTCGTGCAGGCGGGCGAGGAGGAGCGGAGCCAGGAGACCACGACGCTGCGGGAGTGGGTCGAGTACGTCGAGTACTGGAACCCGAACGCCAACGTCATCGTCTGCGGCGACCTCAACACCTTCGAGTTCACCGACGACATCCTGTTCAACCTGCAGGGCGCGCCCTTCGGGCCGAACAAGGTGCTGTTCAACCTCATCGGCCGCCTGTTCGACGATGAGGTCTACACCTTCAACTTCGAGGGCAACAGCCAGGTCCTCGACCACGGCCTGGTCAACCGGAACCTCCGGTTCCGGGCGGTGCTCGACATCGTGCACACCAACGTGGACTTCCCGCGCGTGGACGACACCTTCGGCAGCGACCACGAGCCGCTGCTGATGAGCATCCGCCTCGGCCGCCCCGGCTACTACGGCTACTGAGCCGCCGCCGCCCCGCGGCGGCAACCGAGGAGGTCGAGCGCCTCCTCCTGGGCTCCCACGGCGGCTGCCGTGGGGGCCTTCTTGCTTCGCTTCCGTGCGACCGGTCTCGCGGGCGGAGGCGGATCAGCCCTTGCGCACGAGGAAGAGGCCGTCGCCGATCGGGACCAAGGTGGCGTCGACGCGAGGGTCGCGACCGACCTTGGCGTTGAGGGCGCGGATGGCCTGGGTGCTCTCGTCTTGCTTGTCCGCCTTGGCGACGGCGCCGCCCCACAGCACGTTGTCGATCGCGATGACCCCGCCCGGCCTCAGCAGGGTCAGGCAGGCCTCGTAGTAGACGTCGTAGTGGGTCTTGTCGGCGTCGATGAACGCGAAGTCGTACGTGCCGGCCTGGCCGCCCGCGATCAGCTCGTCCAGCGTATGCTCGGCCGGCCGGAGGTGAAGCTGGATCCGGTCCGCGACGCCCGCCTCGGTCCAGTAGCGCCTGGCGATCGCCGTGGACTCCTCGCTGACGTCGCAGGTCACGAGGAGGCCGTCCTCGGGCAGCGCGAGGGCCGTAGCCAGGGCGCTGTAGCCCGTGAAGGTACCGATCTCGAGGCAGCGCCGGGCGCCGAGGAGCCGCACCAGCCACGCCATGAAGGCCCCCTGCTCGGGGCCGATCTGCATGTTCGGAACCTCGGTCGCGGCCTGCGTCTCCTCCCGGAGGCGAGCGAGGAGCGGCGGCTCCTGCACGGCGACCTCTAGGAGGTAGGCGTGGAGCGCGTCGTCCATGGGCAGGGTGCGGTTGGCCATCGTCGTCCCTCGTCCTCTCCGTCGCGAACCGGGTCAGCCCGTCGAGACGTCCTCGACCACCGCCTCGACCTGCGCTCGGATCGCCCGCAGGCGCTCCTCGCTGTCCGCCTCGAAGCGCAGAACGAGGACCGGCTGGGTGTTGGACGCGCGCACGAGGCCCCAGCCCCCCTCGAAGCGGATCCGCGCTCCGTCGACGGCGACCACGTCGTGGGTCTTCGCGAAGTGGTCCCGCGCGGCCTCGACGACCTCGAACTTCCGCTCGTCGGGGCAGGGGACGCGGATCTCCGGCGTGCTGTGCGTCGACGGGAGGTCCGCGAGCAGCTCGTGGAGGGGCCGCCCGGCCCGGCTCAGCACCTCGAGGAGGCGCAACGTCGCGTAGACGGCGTCGTCGAAGCCGTAGTAGCGGTCGCCGAAGAAGACGTGCCCGCTCATCTCCCCGGCCAGCACCGCCCCCTCCTCGCGCATCTTGGCCTTGATCAGGGAGTGGCCGGTCTTCCACAGGATCGGGCGGCCGCCCCGCTCCGCGATGTCGTCGTAGAGCGTCTGGGAGCACTTCACCTCGCCGAGGATCGCGGCCCCGGGCCGCTCCTCGAGGAGCGCCCGGGCCAGCACGACGAGGAGGCGGTCGCCGTAGACGACCTCGCCGCGCGCGTCGATCACGCCGACGCGGTCCCCGTCACCGTCGTAGGCGATGCCGACGTCGAGGCCCTCGCGGCGCACGGTGTGGACCAGCAGCTCGAGGTTCTCGGGCTGGCTCGGATCGGGGTGGTGGACCGGGAAGCGGCCGTCGGGCTCGCAGAGGAGCTCGATCGGCGCGAGGCCGACTTCGCGCAGGGCCGCCGCGGCGACCGGGCCCGCGGCGCCGTTGCCCGCGTCGATCGCCACCCGTACCGGCGTCGGGCCCAGGCGGATGTTGCTGCGCAGGAACCCCAGGTAGGACGGGAGCACGTCGAGGTCGTCGAGGCGCCCGCCGCGCGCCCGGTCGATGTCGTTCGTCTCGATCAGCGTCCGGAGGCGCTGGATGTCGTCGCCGGCCATCGTCCGCGGCCCGTCCATCATCTTGAAGCCGTTGTCGCCGGGCGGATTGTGGCTGCCCGTCACCTGGACCCCGCCGTCGAGGTCGCGGTGGTGCACGGCGAAGTACATGAGCGGGGTGGGCACCACCCCGAGGTCCCGCAGCGAGAGGCCGGTATCGGCGAGGCCGTCGACCAGGGCGCGGTGGATCCGCGGGGAGCTGAGGCGGCAGTCCCGGCTGACCGCCACCCGCCGGGCGCCGCGTCGCGACCAGAACGTCCCGAGGGCTCGGCCGAGCTCGCGGACGACCTCATCCGGGAAGTCCCGCTCGGCGTCGCCCCGGATGTCGTAGGCCCGGAACACGTGGGGGTTGGGCAGCTCCATGGTCGGCGCGAACGTAGACCAGGCAGACGCGGGCCGCGAGAGGCGGGGCGCGTCAGAGGAGGTCGTCCTCGCCGCCGTCCTCGAGGCGGCGGACCACCGCCTTCACCTCCTGAGCGCGCTCCCGCGGCATGACCAGGAGCGCGTCGGCGGTGTCCACGACCACGAGGTCCCGCACGCCCAGGAGCGCCACCGTCTTCGTCGGGGGGGCCTCCACGAAGCAGCCCGCGCTGTCGACCACGACCGCGCGCGGCGGCAGCCGGTTGCCGTCCTCGTCCCGGTCGCCGAGGGCCCACACGCTCTCGAAGCTCCCGAGGTCGGTCCAGCCGAAGGCGCCCGGCACCACCCGGACCTCCGGGAGCTTCTCCATCACCCCGTGGTCGATGCTGACCGCGACGAGCCCGGGGTAGTCGGCCGTCACGCGCTCGAGCTCGGCGTCGAGGTCGAGCTCCGCCCAGGCGCGCGCAGCCTCGCCCAGGGCCGGCAGGTGGCGCGCGATCGCGGCCAGGATCACCCGGGCTCGGAAGACGAACATCCCGCTGTTCCAGAGGTAGCGACCGGCCGCGAGGAACGCCTCGGCGCGCTGCCGGTCCGGCTTCTCGACGAAGCGGGCGGCCCGGTGGACGCCGGGGCCCACCACCTCGGCGACCTCCAGGTAGCCGTAGCCCGTCTCCGGGCGCGTCGGCTGGATCCCGATCGTGACCACGGCGTCGTCCTCCGCCGCGCGGACCGCGGTGCGGAGCGCCGCGAGGAACGCCGCCTCGTCCTCGACGTGGTGGTCGGCCGGCAGAACGACGCACACGGCGTCGGGGTCGACCCGCGCGATCCGGCTCGCCCCCCAGGCGATGCAGGCGGCCGTGTTGCGCCCGATGGGCTCGCCGAGGACCTGCGCCGCGGGCAGCGCGGGCACGTCGGCGCGCACCGCGTCGACCAGGGCCGCGTTGGTGACCACCACCACGCGCTCCGGCGGGCAGAGCGGCGCGAGCCGGTCGATCGTCGCCGCGAGCAGGGACCGCCCCGAGGACGCGAGGGGGAGGAGCTGCTTGGGCCGGCGCCGCCGGCGCAGCGGCCAGAAGCGAGAGCCGACGCCGCCGGCCATGACCAGCGCGTGGACCTCGCTCACGGGGCCCCCGTGAAGAGGGAGGGCCAGACCAGGAGCGCCAGACCGAGCGGGATCAGGTAGAGCGCGAAGACCCAGAAGCGCCCCTGGTCGACCAGCGCCCGCAGCCACCGGAGCGCCAGGTACCCGACGACCATCGCCACCACCCCCCCGATCACCGCCCCGGCGCCCAGGCCCGTGACCGCGGCCGGGTCCTTGACCACCTCGTAGAGCGCCGCCGCGATGATCACGGGGAAGCTCATCAGGAAGGAGAAGCGGAACGCGGCGGGGCCGCTGAGCCCGAGGGCCATCGCGCAGGCGATCGTCGTGCCGCTGCGGCTCAGGCCGGGGAGCACCGCGAGGCCCTGCGCGAGCCCGATCACCGCGGCCTGGAGGAAGGTGGGCACGATCACCTCGCCCCCGCCGTAGCGCGTGCTGGCGACGGCGAGGGAGGAGGCGAGGAACGCGACGCCGAGCGCCCAGGGGACCCTCGCCCAGCTCTCGGCCTGGTCCTTCAGGATCAGCGCGACGATCACCGTCGGCACGGTGGCGAGGGTGACGCCCGCCACGGTCTTGCCCTCGTCGGTGTCCAGCCACTGCCGCGGCGTCCGCAGGCCGGTCACCACGGAGCCCGCGAGCACGAGCAGGTCGTCCCAGAACAACGCCATCGTCGCGACCAGGGTGCCGACGTGGAGCATCACGACCATCGCGAGCGGCAGCTCGGTCTCGCCGAACAGCAGCGCGCCGAGGGCGACGTGGCCGCTCGAGGACACCGGCAGGAACTCCGTGACGCCCTGCACCGCGCCCAGCACGGCGGAGGTCCAGGGATCGAGGCCGGCGTCCATCGGACCCGGAACCTACCAGATGGGAGCCGGACCGGACCCCGGGCCGGCCCGGACGAGCGTTCGCGCCGCTCGGGGCTACGTTGGCGCCCGCGAAGGGCCATCGTCATGCCGCGCAAACGTCTCATCGTGGCCTCCAATCGGGGGCCCTTCCGCCGGTCGAGGGCGGGCAGCGGCCGGCGGGTCGTCCGCGCCGCCGGCGGTCTGGTGGCCGCCCTCGACCCCGTCCTGCGCGAGCGCGGCGGGGTGTGGGTCAGCGCCCAGGAGACGGACAGCCCGCAGGTGGTGCGGGTCGCGGAGGAGGAGCTCAGCTACGAGCTCGCCCAGGTGCCGATCCCCCGGCGCACGCAGAACGCCTTCTACGCAGGCTTTGCGAACGGCGTGCTCTGGCCGCTCCTGCACAGCATGCCGCCCACGATCCAGCTGGGGACGGCGCCCTACGACGCCTACGCCGAGGTGAACCGGCTCTTCGCCGACGCGTGCCTCGCGACCGGCAACGGCGCGGACGCGCAGTTCTGGGTGCACGACTACCAGCTGCTGCTCGTGCCGGCGATGATCCGCGAGCAAGCGCAGCGCGCCCGGCTCGGGTTCTTCTGCCACATCCCGTGGCCGGGCCCGGACCTGTTCGCGACGCTCCCGTGGCGCGAGGCGATCCTCGACGGCGTCCTCGGCGCCGACGTGGTCGGCTTCCACACCGATGCCTACGCGGAGCAGTTCCTGGCCTGCGTCGCGCGGCTCCGGGACCATCCGGTCGACCATCCCCGACGCACGGTGAAGGTCGGGCCGCGCACGGTCCGGGTCCTGGTCGACCCGATCGGCGTTCCGTGGAGCGACATCCAGACCCTCGCCCTCGACCCCCGGGTCGCTGCCCAGGTCAAGCGCATCCGAGCGGCGAAGGGCGGCCGGAAGCTGGTGCTCGGGGTCGACCGCCTCGACTCCACCAAGGGCATCCCGGAGCGCCTGCGCGCCTTCGAGCAGCTGCTGACCACCGACCGCAGCATGGCGAACCGGGTCCTCTTCGTGCAGGTGATGGTGCCGAGCCGCACCGCCGTGGAGGCGTACCGGGACCTGAAGGACGAGGTCGACCGCTTCGTCGGGGACCTGAACGGGCGCTTCAGCATCACCGGCCGGCTGCCCCTCCACTACTACTTCCGCAATCTCCCGCCCCACGAGCTCTACGGCCACTACCGAGCGGCCGACGTCGCGTTCGTGACGCCTCTCCGGGACGGAATGAACCTGGTGGCGCAGGAGTACGTGGCGTCCCGCGTCGACCACGATGGTGTGCTGATCCTCAGCGAGTTCGCGGGCAGCGCCCAATACCTGACGGACGCCCTCCTCGTGAACCCGTACGACGTCGACCGGACCACCGAAGCGCTCCGCTACGCCCTGCGCATGCCGGCGGACGAGGAGCGCGCGAGGATGCGGTCGCTGCGGACCGCGGTGAAGAAGCTCGACGTGCACCTGTGGGCGGACGCCTTCCTCGAGCACCTGGAGCGATGGCGATGAGCCCGGAGCGCTGGGCCCGGGAGATCGCCCTCCGTCCGCGCCCCCTCCTCCTCGCGCTGGACGTCGACGGGACGCTGGCGCCGATCGAGGAGGATCCGGCGGCCGCGAGGGTGCCGGCCGAGACCCTCGCCGTCCTGACGCGCCTCGCCGAGGTCGACGGGCTCGACCTCGCCCTCGTGACCGGTCGGGACGAGGCTGCCCTGGAGCGGGTGGCCCCGATCGGGGGCCTTTGGCGCCTCGTCGAGCACGGGCGGGTGCGCCTGTCCCCCGACGGCTCGGGCGGCGCTCCGCCGCTCTCGCCGGAAGCCAGCGCCGCCCTGGCCGCCTTCGGCGCCGAGGCCGAGCGGCGCTTCGTCCCCCGGGGCGCGCGCGTGGAGCGCAAGGCGAGCTCGCGCGGGGTCCACGTGCGGGGCCTGGCCGCGCGCGACCCCGCGGCGGCCGACGGGATCCTCGCCGAGGCCGAGGCGCTCGCGCGCGAGCACGGGCTCGAGCCGCGGCGGGGGCGCTCGGTGCTCGAGGCGGAGGTCGAGCCCGGCGACAAGGGCCGGGCGCTTCGGGCGCTCCACCGGGAGCTCGGCGCGCCCTCCGTCGTCTACGCGGGCGACGACCTGACCGATGGCCCCGCGCTGGCCTACGCCAGGGCCGAGGGCGGGGTCGCGCTCTTCGTGGCCTCCCCCGAGCGCCCCTCGCCGCCCGTGGAGGTCAGCGAGGTCCTGGCGGGGACGGCCGAGGTCCTCCGCCTGCTGGAGGCGCTCGACGCGGCCTGGTCGACCGGCGCGCGGGCCTAGCGTCGAAAGGTCCGGGCCGAGCCCTCGCCGCGCCCGATCGTCAGGACGCCGTCCAGCTGCCGCTCGATCGCGTCCTGGTCGTGGGTCGCCACGTTCTTGGCGATCTCGTCTTCGATGAAGGAACGGTCCGCCTCGCCGAGGGCGTCCCGCAGGAGGCCGAGGAAGGCGGGCGCCGCGATCACCACGGCGCGGTGGTAGTCGCCGCTCAGGCGGGCCGCGCGGAGGTACGCCGCCACCTCGCGCGCGAAGTTCGCCGCCTCCCGCTCCTTCGCCGTCTGCTCCGGGCGCATGGCGCGCACCTGGGGTCCCTTGCGCTCGCGGACGGCGCCGGGGCTGTCCGTGACCAGGTCCCGGTTCTTGGCGCTCGAGGCGGGGTGCTCGAGGGTCTCGATCTCCTCGAGCGGCTCGCCGGCTCCGGCGTGGCGGAACACGCGGGCGACGGCCTTCTGGGTTGCGACGACGAGTGTGCTCATGGTGCCTCCCCCCTCACGGTAGCAACGCCCTCTCGGATCTCCCGCCCGACGGGCTGCCCGGGGCCTACTGGACCGCCGCGGTGATCTGGACCCGCTGCTCCCACGCCTCGCCCCGGATCCCCCGCTGCTCCTGCTCGAACAGCGGCATGAGGTTGCGCTGCAGGCAGGGCTCGAAGCCGTCCTGGCCACCGCTCTGGGCCTCGACCTCGATCGAGGGCTCCCAGACGTCGTAGCTCCCCATGTCCCGGAGCACGGTGCGGTAGCGGAGCGAGAGGGTGGCGGCCGCGCTCCTCTCGTGGTGCATCTCCCAGTCCTGGATGAAGCAGTCGGTCACCGCGTTGGTGCCCTGCTCGCCGAGGAGGAGCTCCTTCACCTGGGCATGGCTCCGCGGCTCGTTCGGCTCGAGCTCCGGCATGTCGATCCGCACCTCGACGGCGTCGGCGGTCGGTCGGGTCCGCTCGCCGGTGAAGAAGCTCTCCGCGGGCTCCGGCATGTCGAACTGCGTCAGGTCGAGCCCCTCGTAGCGGAGCCGCGCCAGGGCGCGCCGGGTGTCCTCGCGCTCCGGGGTCCCGGGCACGCTGGAGCGAAAGCAGAGGTCGGCCTTCTGGGCGCCCCGCTCCCGCGCCTCCGGGTCCGTGGCGGTCCGGAGCGCCAGGGACGCGGCGGCGCACGCCACCTCCATCGGGACCGGCGCCGGCGGGCGCTGGCGGGCGTAGGCGTCGAGGGCCTGGTCGTAGGTCTCGATCGCGCCGTCGTAGTCGCCGCCCGCGGCCTGCGCCTCGGCGGCGGTCGCGAGGACCTCGCCCTCCACCGAGGTCAGGGGGAAGCGGCACCGGGACTCGACGCAGATCTGGTTGCTCGCGCAGTCCTCGCTCCCGGCGCACTGGGCGCCGGCTGGCGGGCGGCGGCTCGCCTCGACCCGGAGGTCGGCCCGGCCGGCGGTGCCCCCCTCCCCGTCGCTCGCGCCCCGCGCGGGGCCCTCCTCCTCCTCCTCGCCCTGGGGCGATGTCAGCGCGCCGGGCGCCCGGCAGCCGCCCAGCGCGAGGGCGAGGGCGAGGCTCGAGAGGAGGAGGGTCGCGAGGGATCGGGAGGGGAAGAGCCGCCGGGCATGCGTCATCGGAACAGGAGCTCCAGGCCGAGGGTGCCGACCACCGCGTTGTTGTTCGGCACCGGGGCCTGACCGTAGCGGAAGTTCGGGAACGCATGGTGGAGCCAATCGCCCTTGAGGAGCACCCTCAGCTCCGCGAGGGGGCCCGCCCCGGCTCCGTCGTTCGGGAAGATCGTCCACAGCAGCCGGAGCCCGACCAGGACCGACCGCATGTCCGCGAGCTCCCGGTCGCCCGTGAAGAACTGCCCGCGCGGGAGCACCGCGTAGTTGTCGCTGAAGAAGATCGCCTGCCCCTGGTGGTAGTACCGACCGCGCAGGAGCAGGCGCAGGTCGTCGCCGAGGGCCTGCTCGTAGCCGAGCTCCGCCGTGATGGATCGCACGTCCCAGCTGTCGCGGTAGACGCGCGCGTTCAGCCTCAGCGCGGCGGACAGCGGCTCGAGCCAGAGCCGGGTCCCCAGCCCCGCCGCGTAGCGCCAGCGCTCGCGCGGGTGGTTCTCCTGCGCCGCGGAGCGCCCGAGCCAGACGGAGCGGTAGGGGTTGCTCTGGAAGCCGTCCACGAGCTGCGTCGTGACGGTGAGCTGCGTGGTGAACACGGGGGCCCAGGCCTGGGTCCAGCTCCCTTGCGCGGTGTGGAGGCTCACGTCGAGGGCGACCCGGGTCGGGTCGTCCGAGAAGCAGCCCTCGCTCCCCGGCAGCGCCTGACGCTCCACCGGCTCCTGGTTGTCGGGCTGGGCCAGGTTGCACACCTGATCGAACCCGCGCCCGTAGCTCAGGTCGAAGACGGTGTTGCGCTCGAACAGCTCCGCCCGCGCTCCGACCGTGAAGCTGTGGGACCGGTAGTCGCTCTCGAAGCCGTACGCGTAGGTGCCCCGCAGGCTCGCGTAGCGGCCGCGCAGCTCCACGCCGCCGCTGAACACGTTGCGGAGCTCGTCGTACTTGGTGGCGCTGGTGATCACGTCGGGGTCGGGGCTCGGGGCGTCGACCACGGCGACGGACGCCCCGCTGACGATGTCCGCGTCCCACGCGACCTGGATGCCGAGCTCCGGCACGGGGTCGACGGACGCCCCGACGTGGGGGTCGATCACGAGGTTGTAGAGCGGCCCGCCGAACTCGTAGAAGACCGTGCTGTAGGCGTCGATGTCGCCCTCCTGGGCCGACGCCGGCGCCGCGGCCAGCACCGCCCCGAGGGCGGCGGCGAGCGCGGCGAGCCTCAGTTGCATCCGCAGCCGCCGCCCGTGACCGAGCCCGCGCCGTAGGAGCCCTCCCGGTTGGTGAGGACGTGCTCCTCCTGCCCCGCCGAGGCGCCCTCGGCGCCGAAGGTCATCGACGGGTCGGCGAGGATCTCCCGCTGCTCGGGCCGAACCATCACGCACCCCGACGCGCCGACGGCGACCACGACGACGAGGAGGACCCACGCCGCCGCTCTAGAAGAACACCGTGAGCCCACCGCTGAACTCCTCGAGACCGACGATGCGGTTCTCGTCGAAGAAGGCGTACCCCCGCGCTTCCAGGCGGAGGGTGATCCGGTAGCGGAAGCCGAGCCGGAGGCCCCCGCCTCCGTACATCACCGCGAGCACCCCGCTGTCGAGGAGGAAGGTGTCCGCGTTCGGATCGCTCACCACGAACCCTCCGCCGACCGTGAAGAAGGGCACGATCGGGGACTCCGGAAAGACGTTGATCACCGGGCCGCCGCCCCCGATCCAGAAGCGCCCTCGGTCGCTCAAGGACCCGGCCAGGTCGAGCTCGATCCCGACCTCCGGAGCCAGGTAGAAGGTCGGCCGAAAGGCCATGAAGGCGCCCGGCTGGGACAGCCCCAGAACGCCGAGCATCACCGCCAGCTCCCCCGTCGCCGACGGCAACGGAGGCGGCGCGAAGAGCTTCGGGAGGAACCGCCCACCGGTCGCTTCCTCCGCCGTGACCTCGTGGTTGTAGACGGCGTCGCCCTGGATCCAGGGGCGCGTGCCGTCCGGCAGCTCGACCTGGAACCAGTAGCCGCGGCGGGCGCGCTGGAGGACCTTGAAGGTCTCGCCGCGCTCGGCGATCCGGATCCGCTGGAAGCCCACGCCCGGGCCGCTCCGGAGCGCGGTCCGGTCCACGATCACCCGGGCGTAGACGCCGGGCGCGAGGGGCTCCTCGCCCGTCCCCCCCTGCGCCTGCACCGGGCCAGAGGGCGTCGCCCACGCGAGGAGGGCCGCTGCCACGCCGGCGGCCCAGGCGGACCTCACGGTCCGACCCCGTTGATCCAGTCGAGGATCAGCTGGGCGGCGTCCGAGCTCGGCTCGAAGACCTGCCTGGGGTGGGAGTCGAGCCCGATCGGGCGCCGGTAGAACGGGCTGCTCAGGGCGTCGCTCTGGATGGTGAAGCGCACGCGCTCGAGGTTCTGCCGGTAGTCGTCCGGCACCGGTCCGTCCACGATGCCGTCCGTGCACGGCGGCGGGGCCTCGACGGTGTCGACCAGCCGGAGCGCCGAGCGCGCGGTGTGGCACATCCCCATCTCCCCGGCGTCGCCTCCGGCGCAGCTGAAGGTGATGAGGATCTCGGGCTGGATGCGGCAGAAGAAGAAGTCCTCGTCCAGCTGGAGATCGGGCGGAACGATGTTGTCGCCGATGTCCACGGTGCCGCAAGATGTCAGGGAAAGCACTGACATAAAGAGGATGAGGTACTTCGACACGACGTGCTGGAGGTTGCCGAACGGCAGGGGGCCGGTCAATCGAGGGCCCCGGGGCTCGGGTTTGTCATCCTCCACGCCCGTCTTCTACTCTCGCCGAGGAGGGGATGTCATGCGAAACGCAGCGTGGATCGGGATCCTGCTGACCCCCGTGGTCGGCGCCTGCGGCGCGTCGACGCCGGAGCCGGACGTCCCGGAGGCGGAGGTCCGCTCCGGGGGACCCGTGGACGTGTCCGGCGAGGCGGAGGCGCGCGCGATGGTCGGGCCCGACGGGGGGACCCTGAGGCTCTCGGACGGGACGGTCCTCGAGGTCCCGGCCGGCGCGCTCGCCGACGAGCAGGAGATCGTGTTCTCCCTCGGCCCCGAGGGCCGGGCCTTCGCCGAGTCGACCCAGCACGCGGTCGGCCCGGCGCTCGCCGTCCAGCCCTACGTGGAGAGCCAGGACCAGCGGAGCCGCCCCTTCATCGTGTCGATGCCCGCGGTCAGCCTCCCGGACGGCTTCGACACGGAGCACCTCACGCTCGCGGTGGAGGAGGAGGACCGCCAGCGGGGCGGCATGGACGTCCTCAACACGCGGACCCGGTGGCAGTACTACCACGCCGAGCTGCGCGACGGCCGGTTCCAGGCCGTGCTGCCCGTGCTGCATGGGCACCGGATGCAGTTCGGGGTCTTCCATTGAGCGCGGCCGCCTCCGCCGCGGGCGACGAGGTCGCCCGGCGGGCCGAGGCGGCCGGCGTGTCGCAGGAGGCGGTCGAGCTCGTGGTCGGCTCGCCGCTGATCGACCTCCACCTCGAGACCTACCTCCAGCGTCGGATCTTCGGCACCCACCTCGGTCGCCGGCAGGAGCGTACGCTGCTTCGCGGCCACCGCTTCGGGCACCTCGACTTCGTGCGGGCGCTCGAGGGCGGACTCCGCGGCGCGATGTGGTCGCTGGCGACGAACGTGGTCCAGCCGCCCGGTCCCCGCTGGCGGGCCTTCGAGCGGACCTACGCCAGCCTCCGCCGGGACCTCAGCGCGGCCCCGGGGATCACCGTCGTCGGGACCGCGTCCGAGCTCCGGCGCGCGCTGGGTGGGGGCCAGCACGGCGCGATGCTGGCCGTCCAGGGCGGGAACGTCTTCGAAGGCGCGCCGGAGCTCCGCCTGCCGGCCGACCTGGTCCGCGTGACCCTGATGCACCTCACCGACAGCGTGTACGGGAGCACCTCGAGCCCGATGCGCCTCCCGTGGCGGGGCCAGCGGGGCCTCACCGCGCAGGGCCGCGCCCTCGTCGAGGCGCTCGACGCCGCCCGCGTGTTCGTCGACCTCGCCCACGTCGACCGCGCGGGCTTCTGGGACGCGGTCGACGTCCACGACCCGAGCCTCCCGCTGATCGTGACCCACACCGGCGTCAACGGGGTCAAGCCGCACTGGCGCAACCTGGACGACGACCAGCTCCGGGCGGTCGCCGAGACCGGCGGCGTCGTCGGCGTGATGTTCGCGCCGCCCTTCCTGAGGCCGCCCGGCGGCCCGCGGGACGGGCGGATGGTCGTCGCGCACCTCGAGCACATCGAGCGGGTCGCGGGCGCGGGGGTGGCCGCGCTCGGGAGCGACTACGACGGCTTCATCACGCCGCCAGCCGACCTCCGCGACGGCTCGACCGCGTACTACCGGGTCGTGCAGCGCCTGCTGGAGGCGGGGTGGAGCCCGGAGCGGATCCAGGGGGTGCTCGGCGTGAGCTTCCTGCGGTGCTTCGAGACGCTCCGGCCGTAGCCTCCCCGGGTCGTCGAGGCGGCGCGCACGCCGGTGCGCGCGACCGTGGCGCAGTGCGTAGCGCGCTACGCAGCGACGGGAGGTTCCTGGGGGGCGCCACCCCCGCCGCGGGCGCTTGGGATTCGCTGTCGCTGTCGAAGTCCGGTGAGGCCGGACTGCGAGGCGTGATGGCTCGAGCGTTGCCTTCGCGCCCGCGCGATGGCCGGGGAGACTGCCCGCGCGCTCGAGGAGGCGCTCTCGATCACGAGGGCGGCCGGCGACCTGCAGCTCGGGGCCTTCGGCGGCCCGGTCGCGACCTCGACCAAGCGCTCGCCGAGCGACCTCGTCACGGAGGTCGACCTCGCGTCCGAGCGCCTCGTCCGGGACCGCCTGGCGACGGCCTTCCCCGACCACGTCGTGGTCGGCGAGGAGCAGGGCGGCGCGGTCACGGACGACGGACCGGTCTGGTACGTGGACCCCGTGGACGGCACGACCAACTTCGCCCACGGGCACCCGTGGTTCTCGATCTCCCTCGCGCTCTTCCGCGACGGGCAGCCGGAGGTCGGCGTGGTCCACGCCCCCGCCTTGGCGCTCACCTTCGCGGCCGCCCGCGGCCAGGGCGCGACCCGAAACGGCCGCCCCTGCCGGGTCTCGAGCGTCACGGACATCGAGCGGTCGCTCCTCGCGACCGGCTTCGGGTCGCGCCGCGCGACCCGGCCCGACAACAACTACCGGGAGTTCGTCGCCCTCGACGGCTGGAGCCACGGCGTCCGGCGCTGCGCCTCAGCCGCCCTGGAGCTCGCTCACGTTGCCGCTGGCGCCTACGACGGGTTCTGGGATGACGGCCTCGGCCCCTGGGACCTCGCCGCCGGGGTGCTCCTGATCCGGGAGGCCGGCGGGACGGTGAGCGCCCGCGACGGTGGCCCGTTCCGCCTGGCCGGCGGCGGCGTGGTCGCCACGAACGGGCCCCTGCACACGAATCTGCTCGCCGCCCTCGATCGAGCGCGGCGTTCGTCCCCTCCCGTCGAGGTTCCCGCGCGCGGGTGACGGACCGCGGCCGGCGTAAAGGCGTCGGTCGGCCCACGGGCCGTCCCCCCAACGAAAGGCTCCAGGTGTCTGACATGTCGAGCGCTCCCCAGGCGGGGACGCCTTCCGCGCCCCGCGCGAAGGCGCCCCTTCGCCGTGTCGATCCCCACCGTCCCCTCAAGAAGACCATCTACCCCGCCGTCGTCGGCCAGGGCCTGCGCGCCGCGGCGACCGTCCGGGTGGCGCTCTGGGACCGGGCGCTGCGGCGGGTGCGGGAGGTCCAGGAGGCCCAGCTCCTGCGCATGGTGCGTCACGCCCAGGACACGGCGTTCGGCCGCCGCTACGGCTTCTCCACCATCCGCCGCTTCGAGGACTACGTCAGCCGCGTCCCCATCGGCGACTACGACTCCTTCGCGCCGTACCTCGAGCGGATGCGGAAGGGGGAGCGGAACCTGCTCGTCCCGGAGTTCGTGAGCTACTTCGGCAACTCGAGCGGAAGCTCCACCCAGGGTCAGTCGAAGTTCCTGCCGATCAGCGAGCGTCAGGTGCGGGACCAGCGCCGGTCGGCGTCCGACGTGCTCTACCGCTACCTCGTGTGGCGCGGGGAGGGGGAGTTCACGAGCGGCTTCACCCTCGGCCTTTTCCCCCCGATCACGATGAAGAAGGAGGGTCCGGTCTACATCACGACCAACCCGTCCCTCCAATCGCAGCGGATGCCCGCCTTCACCAAGCCCGCCCACCTGCCGGAGGAGGACATCCGCCGGATCGACGACTACGCGGAGCGGCTGAGCCTGATCGTCGAGCGCTACTTCGACCACGACGTCCGCGCCGTCGCCGCCACGACCTGCTGGTTCAGCGTGCTGTTCGACCGCCTCCTCGAGGCGGCGCGGGACCGCGGCTACGCAGTGGACAGCGTCACCGACATCTGGCCGAACCTCCGGGTCCTGATCGGCGGCGGCGTGTCGCCCGACCCCTACATGCCGGTCATCCGCGAGCGGGTGGGGCGCGACGACATCGTCCTGATCGATACGTACAACGCGACCGAGGGCGGGGTCTACGCGACCAGTGACTACTCCGGGGAGCGGGGCATGCTGATGATCCCCGACCGCGGCGTGTTCCACGAGCTCGTGCCGGCCGAGGAGCTCGACGAGGCGTGGCCGACGAGGCTGCCGCTGTGGGAAGCGGAGCGGGACCGCCTGTATGCCCTCCACGTCACCACCCTCAGCGGCCTCTACAGCTACCGGCTCGGCGACCTCGTCCGCTTCCCGACCATCGATCCGCTGCGCATCGAGTTCGCGGGCCGGATCCAGGGCTGCCTGAGCACCACCCAGGAGCTGACCACCCACGTGGAGATCCAGGCCTCCGTCGAGCACGCCCTGGCCGCGGTGGGCGCCCGGAGCGTCGACTACGGCGCCGGGGGCGATGTCGGCGTCGAGGGCACCGGGCTCTCCCGCTACGTGCTCTTCGTGGAGTTCGATGGGGAGCCGCCGGATCTGGATCGGTTCCGGGCCGCCTTCGATGAGGAGCTGTGCCGTCAGAACCGGGTATACCGCGAGCATCGCAACGGCGACATCGGCATCCTGAAGCCGGAGATCGTGAGCATGCCCAGGGGGACGGTCCGCGCGTTCCTCGATCGAAGCAGCCACGGCAATCTGCAGGCCAAGTTCCCCCGTATCCTCGACGACAAGCGCAAGGACATGATCCGCTCGATGCTGGCCTCGGCCTGAGCGGATCCTCTCGCCCAAAGGGGCATCCTCCAACCGAACCGCAATCTGAACAGATAGGAAGTCCGATGAAAGAGAAGCTTGGTGTCGTCGTCGTCGGCGTGAACGGCGCAGTCTCCTCCACCCTGGTCGCCGGTACGCGCCTCATGGCCCGGGGGCTCGCCCCCCGGCTCGGCATGCTGACCGAGGACGGCAACGCCGCCCCCGGCGAGCGGCTGACCGACCTCCTCGAGCTCACGGCGCTCGAGGACATCGTGTTCGCGGGCTGGGACCTCCAGTTCAAGAACGTGTACGAGGCCGCGGTCCACCACGGCGTGTTCACCCCGACCGTCCTCGAGCCGATCCGGGAGGAGCTCGAGGCGATGACGCCGTGGCCGGCCGTGTTCAGCGGCGAGTACGCCGAGAACCTCAAGGGCGAGAACGTCGTCACGGCGGAGGACTTCCGCGGTGAGCTCGCGATCATCGAGAAGAACATCCAGGACTTCAAGGCCGCCCACGGGCTGAGCCGCGTCGTGATGGTGAACCTGGCGTCCACCGAGCGCTGGATGGAGCTGTCGCCGTGCCACCTCACCCTGGAGGCCTTCGAGCGGGGTCTGGACGGAAACGACCGCGCGATCAGCCCGGCGATGCGCTACTTCTACATCGCCAACCAGCTGGGCGTCCCGTACTGCAACTTCGCCCCCAGCCTCACCAACGTGCCGGCGCTCCAGGAGCAGGCCGACAAGACGTCCAACCCCTACGCCGGCATGGACGGCAAGACGGGGCAGACGCTCCTGAAGACCGCCCTGGCGGCGATGTTCAAGGTGCGGAACCTCAAGATCGAGGGCTGGTACTCGGTCAACTTCCTGGGCAACAACGACGGCCTCGTCCTGGACGCGCCCAGCTCGAACAAGACCAAGGTCCTCAGCAAGGCCGCCGTGCTGGATTCGATCGTCGGCTACCGGGTGGAGAACCACCAGGTCCACATTCACTACTACAAGCCCCGCGGCGATGCGAAGGAGGCCTGGGACAACATCGACATCGTCGGGTTCGCGGGGGTGCCGATGCAGATGAAGATCAACTTCCTCTGCCAGGACTCGATCCTCGCGGCGCCCCTGTGTGTCGACCTCGTCCGCCTGCTGGACGTCGCGAAGCGCAAGGGCGAAAAGGGCATCCAGCGCCAGCTCAGCCTCTACTTCAAGTCGCCGTACCACGCGTCCGGAGAGCAGCCCGAGCACAACCTCTTCCAGCAGGAGCAGCTCCTGATGGACTGGGCGCGCAAGCACGCCGACAAGTAGGGAGCGTCGACGGCCGGTCGGGGCGGCCGAAGGGGCGGCCCCGCCGGCGGTCGCGGGTCCGGCGTGTGGGTTGCCGGGACCGCGCAGATGTGAGAAAGCGCCCGATGGACCGGCCGGGGTCGCCTGGCGCCCGGTGCTGTGGCCATGGATGCTCAGCCGCCGGCGGACGTCGCTCGGTCGCCGGCCTCACCCGGGGAAACCCGGACCGCCACCCAGGGGAACGCGATGTCGTCGAGCACCTTGGCCGTCTTCGGAGGAACGCCGGTCCTCGAGCGCGGGGACTACCGTCAGTGGCCGTTCGTGGGCAACGACGAGCGCGCCGCGGTGCTCAGGGCGCTCGACCGCCGGATCGTGTCCGGGGGCTACGCCCCCGAGGCGCGCGCCCTCGAGCAGGAGTTCGCCGCCCTCGTGGGGTGCCGCCACGCGCTCCTGACGCACGCCGGGACGAGCGCGATCGAGCTGGCCGTCGGCGCCCTCGGGATCGGCCCCGGCGACGAGGTCATCGTCCCGGCCTACACCTTCATCGCGTCCGCGATGTGCGTGCTGCAGCGCGGCGCGATCCCGCGCTTCGTCGACGTGCGGGAGGACACCGGCCTCCTCGACGCGGAGCTGGTCGCCGGCGCCGTCAACGGGCGCACCAAGGCGATCATGCCGGTCCACGTCCACGGGACGCCGTGCGACATGGACCCGATCCGCGGCATCGCCGAGCGGCACGGTCTCGCGATCGTCGAGGACGCGGCGCAGGCGCACCTGGCGACGTATCGAGGGACGCCCTGCGGGGCCCTCGGTCACACCGCGGGCTTCAGCCTCCAGGCGAGCAAGAACCTCTCGGCGGGCGAGGGGGGCATCTTCACGACCAACGACGACGCCCTCGCGGAGCGCGCGATCCGTATCCGGAGCTTCGGGCTCGACGTCCGTCTCCCGGACCATGAGAGCTTCGACCCCAGCGCGCCCCTCGATGGCGACCGGCCCCTCGTGAGCAGCATGATGGGCCACATGTTCCGCGGGAACGAGATGATGGCGGCCTTCGCCCGCGCTCAGCTCGCCCGCCTTCCGGAGGCGACCCGCGCCGCTCAGGCCAACGCGGAGCGGCTGATCGCAGCCCTGGCGGAGCTGCCGGGCGTCCGGCCGCCCGTCGTCCCCTCGGATCGGACCAGCGCCTTCCACAAGGTGCGGGTCGGCTTCGATCTCGACGCGCTCGGCGGCGACGTGCCGCCGCGCGCGTTCCGCGCGGCGCTGATGAAGGCCCTCAACGCGGAGGGGGCCTACGCCGTGCTCTGGCAGGACGAGCCGATCCCCGCCCACCCGATCTTCCGCGCCTTCGAGGGCTACGGCGGCGGCTGGCCGTTCCGCCTCGCCGAGGATCCGGAGGCGCTGCGGCGGAGCTACGACCCGGCGTGCTACCCCGTGGCCCGCCGCGTGCTCGACCACTCGGTGATCCTGTTCTCCCAGAGCCGTCCCCTCATCGCCCAGACCCGGTCCGTGGTCGATCGCTTCGCCGAAGCCTTCCGCAAGGTGTGGACCGACCTCGACGGGCTCCTGCGTCTCGCCGCCGACGAGAGGGGCTGAGGTCGGATGGCCGGAGCGGAGGACGGCGTCGAGGAGAGGGAGCGCGCCCCCGGGACGAGGGTCTCCGAGCCCTCCGAGCCCTCCGAGCCTCCGCCCTCCGGCCTCCGGCGCCTCGCGGGCGGCGCGTGGTCGTTGCTCCGGCGCTACGGTCGGTGGCTGCTCTTCGCGGCCGGGGTCGGGGCGGTGGTGCTCCTGGTGCGCGACGCCGGTCCCGACCAGGTCTGGGCCACGCTGCTCGCCGCCGGCCCGTGGCTCCCTCTGATCATCCTCTGTGAGATCGGCTTCGTCGGGATGGACGTCGTGAGCCTCCGCCTCATGCTCGGGGCGGCGGGGCGCCGGGTTCCGGGGACCGTCTGGCTCCATTCGGGGATGATCGCGTACGGGATCATGGTGCTCTTCCCGGCCGGGCGGGCCGGGGGCGAGGTGGCGCGGGCCGCGAGCCTGTCGCCGTACGTGGGCGGGGCCCGCGCGGCGGCGGGGGCGGCGCTTCTCCAGGGCGCCACGATGTGGGGCAACACGCTGATCACCATCCCCTGCCTCGTGGCGGTCGGGCTGACGGCGGGCCTCGGCACGTGGCTCGGCGCGCTCGTGGGGCTGAACGGGCTCGTGACGGCCGTCCTCGGCAGCGCGATCTTCTTCGGGGCCCGCTACTCCCGGATCGGCGGCTTCCTCGGCCGCCGGATCCGGGCGCTGGGCGCCCACGGCACGCACTTCGACCGCTCTCTCCGGCAGGGGCCCTCGGTGCCCGTGCGCCCGATCGTCGCCGCCCTCGTGGGTCGCACGTTCCAGTCGCTCCAGTACGGCCTGATCCTGGCGGCGGTGGCGGGGAGCGCGACGGTCGTCGGCGGCCTCACCGCCCAGGCGATCCACCTCGTCGGGGCGGGCCTCGGCGACGTCGTGCCGAACGCGGCCGGCATCACCGAGATGGCCTACCGGATCTTCCGGGAGGTGCTCGGCCTCACGATGGCCACCGCGGTCAGCATCGCGCTGGTTCACCGCCTCGCGCAGTACAGCCTCGCCGGCACCAGCCTGCTCGTCGGCGCGATCTGGCATCCGGGTGAGGCCCCGCGGCGAGAGGCGGACCTCGCCGCCGGGCGCTCGGAGGAGCCGGCGTGAGCGGCCCGGACGCGGGCGACGAGCGGCGCGACGGCGCCGAGCCGCCCCGCCGGGGCTTCCGCGCGCGCTCCGCGGCCGCCTTCGACGGTGCGCTGGCCGCCCTGGCCGAGCGCCAGCTCCGCTCGCCCCTGGCCTTCGTCGGGATCGCCTTCGCCCTCGGGCTCGCCGCGCTACCCCTGATCCTCGGCTGGGGCGGCCTCACCGACGGCCTCACGCTGAACAGCGACTTCCGGGCGATGCTCCCCGAGCACGCGCGCAGCGTGCGGGACATCGAGGAGATCGAGGCCCGCTTTGGCGGCGTCCAGGCGCTGATGGTGACGGTGGAGTCCGAGGACACGGACGCCCTCCACCGCTTCGTCCGCGAGCTCGCGCCTCGCGTCGAGGCCCTCGAGGAGCGCGGGGTCGAGGCGGTCGACTGGAACATCAGCGAGTTCGTCGACTTCGTCGAGGAGCACCGCCACCTCTACGCCGACCTCGCCGATCTCCGGGAGCTCAGGGACGTCCTCGAGGCCCGCATCGACCACGAGCGCGAGCAGGTCTGGAGCCTCGGCCTCGAGGACGAAACGGACCCCCCCGACCCGGAGGCCGTCCTTCGCCGGATCGAGGGCGACGTCGACGACGCCCGCGGCCGGATGGACGAGTACCCGGACGGCTTCCTCCAGCACCCCGACAAGAGCCTGGTGCTGATGGTGGTGCGCACCCGCATCGACGGGGGCGAGGCCGGGCAGGTGGAGCGCCTGATCGGAGCGATCCGGGCCGAAGCGCGAGCGCTCGGCCCCGATTCCTACGCGGACGACATCGAGCTCCACTTCGGCGGCTCCCTCGCCGAGGTCCTCCACGAGACCCGGTCGCTGGTCGCCGCCGTCCGCAACGCGACGCTGATCACCATCAGCCTCGTCTTCCTCGCGATCTTCGTCTTCTTCCGACGGGTCCGGCCGATCCCGCTGCTCGGGCTGAGCCTGGTGCCGCCCGTGCTCATCACCTTCGGGTTCGCGGAGCTGACCGTCGACTACCTCAACGCGTCGAGCGCGTTCCTGTCGAGCATCGTCGTCGGCAACGGGATCAACCCCAACGTGATCTGGATGGCGCGCTACTTCGAGGGGCGGCGCCAGGGTCGGCCGCTCGCCGAGGCGATCCGGACGAGCAACGTGGGCACCTGGCGCGGGACCCTGACCGCGGGCCTCGCCGCGAGCCTCGCCTACGCCAGCCTGATCATCACCGACTACCGGGGCTTCCGCGACTTCGGGATCGTGGGCGGGAGCGGCCTGATCCTCTGCTGGATCGGGGCCTACACGCTCCTGCCGGCCCTCGCGGTGCTCTGGGAGCGCTACCGGCCTCTCGTCTTCGGGGAGGGCGAGGGCAGGACGGGGGTCTACGGCGTGCTCTTCGGGCGCCTCGCGCTCGGGAGCCCCCGGACCGTGGTCGCGGTCAGCACGGCGGCGACGGTGGGCGCCGGGGCCCTGGTCGCCTGGGCGATCGTGGCCGACCCGCTGGAGTACGACTTCCGCAAGCTCCGGTCGCGCCGGGACCCGGACGGGGAGCTGATGTACGTCCGGGAGGCCTCGATCGCGACGATCAACCCGACCCAGACCGGGAGCGCCCTCGCGGTCCTCGCCCCCGACCGGCAGAGCGTGGAGCTGTTCCGAGAGCAGCTGGACGCCTACCGCGCCGAGCCGGGGCACGAGCACTCCTTCGGCCGGGTTCGCACGATCGACCAGTTCCTGCCGAAGGACCAGGAGGCCAAGGTCCCGGTGCTGGCCGAGCTGCGGGAGCTGATGCTCGAGGCGCGGCCCTACCTCGCGGAGGACGAGCAGCGCCTGATCGACGAGCAGCTACCGCCCGAGCAGGTGCCCACGGTCGGCCCCGAGGACCTGCCGGCGAGCGTGGCGCGCACCTACACGGAGCGGGACGGTAGTCGGGGCCGGCTGCTCTTCGTCGAGCACGACCGGAGCCAGAACGCGTGGGACGGGCAGTACCTCGTGAGCTGGGCGCAGGCGACGCGGAGCCTGGAGGACTCGAGCGGGGTGGCTCCGCCCGTCGCGGGGACGGCGGTGGTCTTCGCGGACCTGAACCGCAGCGTCTGGCGGGAGGGGCCGCGGACGGTCGGCGTCTCCCTGCTCGCGACGATCGTCCTCGTGATCCTCACGTTCCGGCGCACGCGGGAGCGCTTCCTGACCCTCGGCGCGCTCCTCGTCGGCATCCTGTGGATGGCGGGCACGATGGCCGCGTTCGACATGCGGCTGAACTTCCTGAACTTCGTCGCGTTCCCGATCACCTTCGGCAACGGGGTCGACTACGCCGTCAACGTGATGCGCCGCTACGTCGAGGAGCGGGGCCGGCGGGGCGAGGGGTTGGGGGCGATCCAGCGGTCCGTCGAGGAGACGGGAGGGGCGGTGGTCCTCTGCTCCCTGACCACGGTGATCGGCTACACGTCGCTCTACACGAGCACGAACCAGGCGCTGAACTCCTTCGGCGCGGCGATGGCGATCAGCGAGGTCACGTGCCTCGCGGCGGCCGTCCTCGCGTTGCCGGCCGCCCTCCTCCTCCTCGCGCGGCGGCGGGACCGCCCGTCGACGGTCGTCGTCGGCGATGCGGCGTCCGGTCCGGACGCTCGGCCGTCGAGCGTGTAGGATCGCGGCGCCCTCCGCCGTCACGGGGGCCACCGGCCAGAGCGCATGAGGGACAGGGTCAGAGCCGCACGGGTCGGGGTGCTGGTCGTCGCTGCCCTCGTCGGCGGGTTCCTGGTGTGGCGCGCGGTCGATGAGCGCTCCACCACCGACACGGGCTACCAGGTCCACGCCCTGTTCGAGGATGCCTCGGGGCTGATCCCGAAGAGCCGCGTCACGGTGGCCGGGATCCCCGTCGGCTACATCGAGGAGATCCGCCTCGACGGCGCCCTCGCCCGGGTCGAGATCGTGGTCGACGACGACGTCGCGCTCTACGAGGACGCCGCCGTGGAGCGCCGCTCGGCCTCCCTCCTCGGCGAGTACGTGCTCGCGATCAACCCCGGAAACCCCGCGCTCGAGCCGCTGGAGGACGGAGACCGGATCGCCGTGGTCGCCGGCGCCCCCGAGTTCTCGGACATCCTGCGGGACGTGGGCGCCATCGCCGGCTCCGTGCGCAGCGTGGCGACGCAGGTGGAGCGGGTGTTCGGCACCGAGGAGGGCGGCCAGCGCATGGAGTCGGCCCTCCGCAACCTGTCCGAGGCCCTCGAGGCGGTGAACGAGACGATCCAGGAGAACCGGGACGCGGTCACGAACACCGTCCAGAACGTCGAGGGGATCACGGCGCGGGCGGCCCCCCGGCTCGACGGCATCCTGGCCAACATCGAGGCGATCACCGCCGACCTCCGGGACGTCATCGAGCACAACCGGGACGGCCTCGACGAGGGGGTGGGGGAGGTCGGCCCGACGATCGCCTCGATCAACCGGGCCGCCCAGCAGCTCGAGCGGGTGCTGGAGGACGTGGGCGAGGTGACCGAGCGCACCGCCGCCGGCGAAGGCACGGTGGGCCGCCTCGTCACGGACGAGCGCCTGGTCAACGAGGTGGAGGAGGCGGCGGAGGGCATCAACCGCCTGGTGGGGGGCTTCGCCCGCCTCCGGACCGTGATCGCGCTGAGGAGCGAGTACCTGTTCCTCGCCAACGCCTTCAAGAACTACCTGGATATCCGCCTCGCTCCGGCCGAGGACCGCTACTTCTTGATCCAGCTCGTCGACGACCCGAGGGGCCGCACGCGCTTCACCACCGTCCAGACCCGGACCAGCCCCCCCTCGGTGGGTGATCCGCCCTTCCAGGAGCAGGTGATCGCGACGACCACGGACGGCCTCCTGATCAGCTTCCAGCTGGCGAAGCGCCTCTACTTCACGACGCTGCGCTTCGGGATCCTGGAGTCGACGGGGGGCATCGGCCTCGATCTGCACTTCTTCGACGACCGGCTCGAGATCAACGCCGATGTGTTCCGGTTCAACGAGCAGGTGTTCCCCAACCTCCGGGTCCGGATCAACTTCGAGATCGTGCGGACCCTGTTCATCCTCGGCGGCTTCGACAACCTGCTGAACTCCGACTTCACGACCTCGAACCTGAACGGCGGGGACTTCTTCCTGGGGGCGATGCTGCGGTTCACGGACCGGGACATCCTCTCGCTCCTGCCCTTCCTCGGCATCGCGATCCCGAGCGGGCAATGAGCGCGGAGCCGGCCCGGCAACGGGGAGGAGGGCCGCTCTCGGCGCTGGCGGCGCTCGGCCGGGGCGCCGTGGCGCCCTTCGAGGGCCTTCGCTTCGTGACCTTCGACCACCCGGAGCTCGTCAGGATCTGGATCTGGCCGATCCTGCTCACGGGCCTCGTCGTCTGTCTGGTCTACGGTGCGGCCTTCGCCTTCTACGACGACCTGACCGAGGCGCTGTGGCCGAGCCCCGCCGGCGGGGTGTGGGCCTGGGTTCACGGCGCGGTGGAGATCCTGGTGCTGCTCCTCCTCTGGGCGGTCGGCATCGTGGTCGTGATCCTCCTGAGCAATCTCCTGGGCGCGCCGTTCCACGACCGGCTGAGCGAGCGCGTCGAGGCCCTCCGAGGGGGCAGGCCCGCCCCGACGACGACGCTCGGCCTGGTGCTCGGCGAAGCCGTCCGGAGCGTGGCGTACGAGCTGATCAAGGTCCTCCTCTACCTGGCGGTCATGGTGCCCGTGCTCCTGGTCGGCCTGGTGCCCGGCGTGGGGACCACCGTCTCCGTCGTCGTGGGCTTCCTCTTCACGACGCTCTACCTCGCCATGGACTTCGTCGACTGGCCGGTCGCCCGACGGCAGGAGGGGAACGTCTTCCGCTTCCGGCTGCTCACGCGCTACCCGGCCTCGATGTTCGGCTTCGGCTGCTCCGTGTGGTTGCTGCTCAGCATCCCGGTCCTCCAGATGCTGTTCGTGCCCGGCGCGGTCGCCGGGGGGACGCTGCTCTACCTCGACCTGGAGAAGGCCTCGGCCGGCGCCCCGTCCTCCGAGGCCCATGGTTGAAGGGCCCAGGCCCGCCCTCTAGGCTCCGAACGATACCCCCCAACACACGCCCACCCACCACCCGGGGGGGGAGGTCCCGACGATGCCCAAGGCCGCCCTGTCGCTCTTCATCGCGCTCCTCGGCGTCGCGGTGCTCGTCCCCGAGGCCGACGCCCAGCGGCGGCGTCGGCGCGCGCAGCCGGCCGAGGAGGCGCCGCCCCAGAGCGCCGCGATCGCCCCCGCCCTCGGCGACCTTCGCTGGGGCATGGAGCCGCGCGAGGTCCATCAGCACTTCCGCGCCCAGATCGAGGCTCGCTACGAGGAGCCCCTGCGGACCGCGCCCGACGCGATCCAGCAGGACCGCCTGCGGGAGCAGATGAACGCGGAGATCCGGCGCCTGCGGGAGAGCTACGTCCGCTTCACCGGCGAGCACACCGGCTGGGATGCCTCGTTCCTGCGCGGCGAGTTCACCCACGACAACCAGGAGTCGATGCTCTCCTTCCGGGACGACAACTCCCAGAACTTCTTCTTCTTCATCCGGGGCCGCCTGTGGAAGTGGTACAAGGCCTTCGACTCCTCGGTGTTCGACCGACAGCCCTTCAGCGCCTTCGCCGAGGCGATCCAGAGCCGGTTCGGGGAGGGGGTCCACCGCCACGGTCCCCTCGTCCCCGGCGGCCGCAGCCATGACTGGCTCGAATGGCAGGACCGGTCGACCCGGCTGCGCGCCGTCGACCAGACGCGGTTCTACGGCTTCTACTGCCTCGTGTTCGAGGAGAAGGCGACCCTCGGGCGGCTCGACGAGCTGCGCACCAACGCGCCGGAGCGGGAGTCGGAGGGGCACGGCATCGTCGACGCGGTGATCCTGCCCGAGGCCGGCCACGAGGGGGACGACGAGCACCACAACATCGTCGACCAGATCACCGGCAGCAACATCGCCGCGGAGGAGGGTCAGGACTCCTCCTCGTCCTCGAGCTCCAGCTCGTCCGGCTCGTCGAGGTCCCGCTCCCGCTCCTCCGGGAGCGACGACCTCGATCTCTCGGACCTCTGACGGCTAGCGCCCGGCGGCCTCGAGCAGCGCCGCCACCGCGGGGTTCTCCCGCGAGCGAGCCATCGCGAACACACGGGCCTCCGCACCCTCGGTCACGCCGAGGGCGGTCACCCCGTACTGGCGACACACGTCGTCCCGGACATCGGCCGGCATCACGAACACGCCGCGGCCCTCCTGGCCGAAGGCCTTGATCAAGCCGCTGTCCTCCATCTCGGCCACCACCCGGGGGCGGACGCGATGCGCCTCCAGCCACGCCTCCAGCTCCCGCCGGACGCGCGTGGCGGGCATGGGCAGGAGGAAGGGGGCTCCATCCAGGTTGGAGGGGAAGGGGGGCCCGGCGAGGCGCTCGGCGAGCTCGGGGGTGGCGAAGAGCACGAGCGGGGCCGCGCTCAGGAGGTGCGCGCCGATGTCCGAGGCCGAGCTCCCGCTCGCGGGCGCGTCGCTGAGCACGACGTCCAGCTGCCGAGCGCGCAGCATGCCGACCAGAGCCTCCCGGCCGTCCTCGACGCAGCGGAGCCGGAGCGCATCGCCCAGTGTGTCGAGGAGGGGGGAGAGGAACCGACGGGCCTCGAGCTTCGGGAGCACGCTGTCGATCCCGACCCGACACAGGATGCTCCGACCGCTGCGCGCTCCCGTCACCGCTTCGAGCAGCGCGTTGCCGATCCCGAAGATCTGGGCCGCGTAGCCGTAGACCATGCGGCCGTTCTCCGTGAGCTGGAGCTTGCGCCCGCGGCGCTCGAACAGGGCCAGCCCGAGGTGGTCCTCCAGCTTCCGGACCTGCTCGCTCACGGTGGGATGGGAGACGCCGAGCCGTCGCGCCGCCGGGACGAGCCCCTCCTCCTCCACCACGGCCGCGAAGTAGAGGAGGTGGTGATAGTTGAGCCATGAAATGTCGGCCATGACGACATGATAGTCGAAATTTCGTTCTAGACCTACACGTCGGCGGGTGCGAGAACCTGGCTGCCCAGGGCGCGACCGAGCCTTGCCTCGCGCGCGGCGCCTGTCCCCCCGGGGGGAGAGCCTTCCATGACCGACGCCATCTACCTCCTGCCTCTGGCCGGACCGCTGATCCTCGCCCTCGCCGCGCTGGCCGGCACGGCCGAGCCCGGTCCCTACCCGCGCCACGCGAAGCGCGTGGTCGGGGCCGCCACGCTCGTGACCCTCGTGGTGAGCATCGTGAGCGCCGTGATCCTCGTCGCGCTCGGCCCCGGGACGAGCCCGACGCTCGGCGTCGCCCCGCTCGGTCTGTCCGTCCGCCTGGACGCCCTCAGCGCGATCGTCTTCGGGCTGGTCTCCTTCGTCGGGGTGCTGGTCGCCCGGTTCAGCTTCGCCTACCTCGAGGGGGACGCGCGGCACGGGGCGTTTCTCGGCCGCCTGAGCCTGACGCTCTCCGCGGTCTCGCTCCTGGTCCTGTCGGGGAACCTCCTCCATCTGGCCATCGCGTGGGTCGCCACCAGCCTCGCGCTGCACCGCCTGCTCCTGTTCTATCCGCAGCGCTGGCGGGCGTTCGTCGCGGCCCGCAAGAAGTTCATCGTCGCCCGGATCGGTGACGTCGCCCTCCTCACGGCGTTCCTCCTGCTCTACGTCGGCTTCGGGGCGCTCGACGTCGTCGAGGTCGGGCGTCTGGCCGCGGCCGGCGGCCCCACCGTCGACGCCGCGGCGGTGCTGATCGCGATCGCTGCGGCCCTCAAGTCGGCGCAGTTCCCTACCCACGGGTGGCTGGTGGAGGTCATGGAGACGCCCACGCCGGTCTCCGCCCTCCTCCACGCAGGGATCGTCAACGCCGGGGGCTTCCTCGTCCTGCGCCTGTCCGGGGTGATGGTCGAGAGCTCGGCGGCGTTGCTCCTCCTCACCGTCATCGGCGGCGCCACGGCGCTGATCGCCTCGGCGGTCATGCTCACCCAGAGCAGCGTCAAGGCGTCCCTCGCGTACTCCACCGTGGCTCAGATGGGGTTCATGCTGCTGCAGTGCGGGCTGGGGGCGTTCAGCTCCGCCGTGCTCCACCTGGTCGCGCACTCGCTCTACAAGGCCCACGCCTTCCTCGCATCGGGCAGCGCCGTGGAGATGGTGAGCGCGAAGTGGCGCGGCCAGCCCGCGGCGGCTCCGACCCCGCTGCTCGGCTTCGTCGCGGTGGTCGTCGCCCTGGGGGTCTTCGCGCTCACGGCCGCCTTGTTCGGGGTGACGCCGAGCCGAGAGCCCGCGATCGTGCTGCTCGGCGCGGTGCTCGCCCTCGCCCTCGCGCACCTGATCCTCCGCGCCTCGAGCGCGCTCCGGACGCCGGCCTTCGTCGCCCGGATGGTCCTCGCGGCCACCGCGCTGAGCGTCAGCTACTTCGCGCTGCAAGCGGGGACCCACGCGCTCGTCGCCGACGTCGTGGCCGAGGCGGACCCGCTCTTCGGCCTGCCCTCGCTGGCCGCGCCCCTGGTGCTCCTCGGCTTCGTGGGGCTCGCCGTCGGCCAGTGGATGGTCACCGGGCCCCTCGGCGGCCCGTTCGTGCGGGCGCTCTACGTCCACGCCCGCAACGGCTTCTACGCCAACGCGCTCTTCGACCGCTGGCTCGGGACCCTCCGGCCCCGCGCCTGAGCCGCGCCGCCCTCGCCCCGACCCTCGAAAGGAACCCCGATGACGTCGTCCGAGCCCCTCGAGATCGCGCCCTCCTCGATCGACGAGGCCGTCACCCGTGCCGCTCGGCGCATCGCCCCGCTGTGGCCGCTGCGCCACTTCGTGGCCAGCAACCCGTACCTCGGGCTGACCGATCTTCCGGTCGAGGACGCCGCCGAGCGCCTCGCGGAGGTGGCGGGCGGGCGCATGACGATGGACAGGGCCTTCTACCGCGACGCGGTCGCCGAGGGCCGGATCCTCGACGAGGACCTGGAGGCCGCGCTCGCTGGCGCCGGCTCGTCCCTCGACCTCGCAGCCCTGCGGCGGGCGGCGGAGGCGCCCGGGCCGAACCTCGCCCACCGGGTGCTCCCGACCGTGGCCGACGTCGCCCGCGCGCACACAGGCGTCGACTGGACGGCGCTGGTCGTGGACCGGATCTCGACGTGGGCGGGAGGCTACTTCGACCAGGGGCAGGGCCTGTGGCCGTCGCCCTTCCGCGACCTCCCCGCCTACCGGGCGTGGCACGCGGAGGCTGCGGTCGACCGGGTCCCCGAGACGCTCGGCGTGGCGCGCTTCCGGACCATCGTCGCGGACCTCCCGGACGAGCCGGGGGAGATGGTGCACGTCGCCGTCGCGCGTCTCCGGCTCGGCGCGCCCACCCTCGAGCGCTTCTTCCATCGGTCCCTGATGAGCGTCGGGGGCTGGGCCGCCTACGCGCGCTACCTCGACTACCAGGCGGAGCTGGCAGGCGAGGGCGGCGACCACGCGGCCCGGGACCTCCTGGCGGTCCGCCTCGCCTGGGACGTCGCGCTCCTCGAGTCCCTCGCCGACCGCGGCGTCCGCGGGGCGTGGCAGGAGGCCCGCCCCCTCGCCGACGCGCGCGCTCTCCGCGACGAGCTGGAGGTCGAGCGCGTGCTCCACGCCGCCTACGAGCGGGCCGCGCAGCGCCGTCTGGTGCACGGCCTGGAGGGCGGTCGGCCTGCCGGCTCCGCCGCCACCGCCCGGCCCCGCGTCCAGGCCGCCTTCTGCATCGATGTCCGCTCCGAGCCGCTCCGCCGGGCGATCGAGGAGACCTCCGGCGACGTCGCCACCCTCGGCTTCGCGGGGTTCTTCGGTGTGCCGATGGCGTACGTCCGCCTCGGGGAGCGGACCGGCGGGGCCCAGTGTCCGGCCCTGCTCGCTCCGGCCTACGAGGTGGGCGAGGCCGGCCCCGACGCGGCCACCACGGACCGGGTCCGGGCCGCGCGCACCTGGCGGGCGGCGATCGAGCGGACGTGGAAGGCGTTCAAGCTCGAGGCGGTCGCCTGCTTCGGCTTCGTCGAGACCTACGGCCCGCTCTACCTCGGCCGCCTCGTCAGCGACGCCCTCGGCCTGTCGCGACCGACGGCGGGCCCGCTCCCGCCCGACCGGGAGCTCGCCCCCTCCCTCGACCCCCACCCCGACGGCGCCCCCGGCATCCCGGCCGCGGACCGGGTCGACTTGGCCGAGGGGATCCTCCGGGGCATGTCCCTCACCGAAGGCCTCGCGCGCCTCGTCGTCCTCGCCGGCCATGGATCCACCACGGTGAACAACCCCTACGCGTCGGGCCTGGACTGCGGCGCGTGCGGCGGCCACCCGGGCTTCGCCAACGCCCAGGCCGCTGCCGCGATCCTCAACGACGACGACGTCCGCCGGGCCCTCCCGGCCCGCGGCCTCGACGTCCCGACGGACACCGTCTTCGTGGCCGGCCTCCACGACACCACCACGGACGAGGTCGCCATCCTCGGCGACGTACCGGCGAGCCATCGCGAGGACCTCGCGGACCTCGAGGCCGTGCTCGCGAAGGCGGCCTCCGTCGCTCGCCGCCGCCGCGCCCCATCGCTGCGGCTGACGGCCGACGACCGAGGCGAGCAGGAGGTCTTCGGGCGCAGCCGGGACTGGGCGCAGGTCCGCCCGGAGTGGGGCCTCGCCGGCTGCGAAGCCCTGGTCGTCGCTCCGCGGGAGCGCACCGCCTCCGTCGACCTCGGCGGGCGCGTGTTCCTTCACTCCTACCGCTGGCAGCGCGACGAGGGCTTCCAGGTGCTCGAGCTGATCATGACCGCGCCGATGGTCGTGGCGAGCTGGATCAACCTCCAGTACTTCGGCTCCACCGTGGAGCCGACGGCCTTCGGCTCGGGCAACAAGACGCTGCACAACGTGGTCGGCGGCCTCGGCGTGCTCGAGGGGCACGGCGGCGACCTGCGCACCGGCCTGCCGTGGCAGTCGGTCTCCGACGGCGTGAGCATCGTCCACGAGCCGTTGCGCCTGACCGCGGTGATCGAGGCGCCCGAGGAGGCGAGCGAGGGCGTCCTCCAGCGGAGGGAGGAGGCGCGGACGCTGGTCGACCACGGGTGGCTCCACCTGATGCGGATCGACGAGAGCGGGCGCGTCCACCGCCGGGCGCGGGGCGCGGCGAGGTGGACTCCCGTGGGCGCCGGGCCGAGGTCCCTCGCGGCCTAGACCGCGCCTCGTCGCTCACGCCTCAGGCGTAGATCTCTTCGTAGATCGAGATGATCTGCGCGGCGTCGGGGACGCGCGGGTTGTTGCCGGGGGAGCCCGACGCGATGGCCTGGTCGGCCATCAGCGGCAGGAGCGACCGGTACTTCTCCGCGTCGATGCCGTAGGCCTTCGGGGTCGGAACGTCGAGGTCACGGTTCAGGGCCCGGAGCTCGTCGAGCAGCTTGGCGACGGCCACCTCGTCCGGGTCCCCGGTCGTGGCCACACCCATGAAGCGAGCGCAGTCGGCGTAGCCCGCCTGGTCCTCGGGGATCGAGAAGGCGGTGACCGCCGGGAACAGCATCGCGTTCGAGAGGCCGTGGTGGACGTGGAAGTGGGCGCCGATCGGGCGGCTCATGCCGTGCACCAGCGCGACCGACGAGGTGGAGAAGGCGATGCCGGCGTGGGTGGCGCCGAGCATCATCTCGGCGCGGGCCTCGCGGTTGTCGGGCTCCCGGTAGGCGGCCCGCAGGTGCCGCGCGATGCGCCCCATCGCGTCCTTCGCGTACATGGCGGCCACCGGGTTCTTCTTCCGACTGACGTAGGCCTCGATCGCGTGGACGAGGGCGTCGATGCCCGTGTCGGCGGTGAGGCGCGGGGGGAGCTTCATCGTGAGCTCGAAGTCCACGATCGCCCCCGACGGCACCAGGCTCGGGCCGGCGATCAGCATCTTCTCGTCCGTCTCGAGGTCGGTGACGATGGTGAAGCGCGTGACCTCGCTCCCCGTCCCGGCGGTGGTGGGCACCGCGAACAGCGGCGGCCCGGCCTTCGGGATCGGGTTCGGCGCCTTGTAGTCCCGCATCTTGCCGCCGTTCGCGGCCAGGATGGCCATCGCCTTCGCGGTGTCGATCGGGCTGCCGCCGCCGAAGGCGACCATCCCGTCGAAGCCGCCGTCCGTGAGCGCCGCCGCGCCCTGCTCCACGACCCGGTCCGTCGGGTCGGAGACCGTATCCGCGAAGAGGCCGACCTCGAGCCCCGCCGCCTTCAGGGGACCGGTGACGGCCTCGACCATGCCGCTGTCCCGCATGAAGGGATCCGTCACGACCAGCGGGCGCTGGACGTCGAGGCGTTCGAGGAGCGCGGCGATCCGGGTGACGGCGCCGGCGCCGATGAGGGTGTGCCGAGGAAGAACGAGCTGCGCGGTCATGCCTTCACTGTGGTCACCACGGTCGGGACCGTCCAGGGCGGCGCGTCAGGCCGGAGCCCCGGGAGCGGCCCGCGACCCCGTGGCCGGCTACAGGCTTCGCAGGACCTCGTCGAAGCTCGTGGTCAGGTCGCCCTGGAGCTGGGCCGTCCCGTCGACCAACTGCTTGAGCTCGCGCAGCGTCTGGACGAAGCGACCGAACTCGCCGGACTGCTCGGCCAGGACGCCGCGGCTCGACGCGCCGTCGATGATCAGGAGGTGGGTCGGGGTGTCCGAGAACTCCATCTCCTGGCCGGCGAACACCTCGTAGGGCTGCGGGCGGGCGTTTCGGCTCGTCCGCACGAGGGTCCGGGGGCCGCTGTCCCCCTGGACCACGTCGAGGAAGCCGAGGGAGCCGACCAGCGCCCCCCGCTCGTCCCGGCGCAGGAGCGCGGCGTAGTTCACGCTCGCGCCCTCCGCGGTCTGGGCGGCCGACGCGTTCAGCGCCTCGCGCCGGTTCTCGGCGGTCAAGGCCCGGAGCTGAGCGATCTGCTGGAAGGTGCGCTCCACGCCCATGAGGTAGAGAAAGAGGTTGTGGACGACGCCGGGCGGGAAGGCGTTGTAGTTCTTCCCCGTGAAGTCGTTCGCGCTGAACGGCTGCTCGATCGTCCCGAGGGAGTCCACCGCCTCGTAGGCCACGTGGGGTCCCTCCTCACCGCCCTGGCCCGCGGCGGCCTCGGCGATCTGATTGACGGTGGTCTGGATCTGCAGGATGTCCGCCGAGGCCGCCTCGATGGTCTCGGCCACGTCCCGCGCGTCGGCGGCGGTCCGGGCGTGGAGGTTGGCCCGGGCCATCGCGTCGGCGATCGCGTAGCCCCCGCCGAGGCCCACGAGGAGCGCGGCGCCCGCCGCGAGGAAGATCCAGGTACGCGTCCCGCGCCCGATCTCCGCGTCCGCCACCAGGTCGTCGTCGAACTCGAGCTTGACCACCTGCTGCTGCGGCGACGCGGGCGAGCCTCCGAAGGGGTCGCTCGGCCGGGCTTGATCCGGCCGCGCGAAGGGAGGCGGGGCCACCCCGCCCGGGACCCCGCCCGCCCCGACGCTCGGCGGGGGCGCGGCCACGCCCCCCGGCGGGGGGGAGACGCCGGGCGGAGCCGAGCCCGGCACCTGGGGGACCTCCCCCGCAGGGGCGGCTCCCTGCTGCTTTTTTTCGGCGATCGTGCGCCCGAGGCGGGCTCGCAGATCCCTGCGCGGCTTCTTCGGCTTGTCTGCCATGGGGGGGCCGACCCTCCGCGCCCGGTCGAGGGGGCGTCGTCAGCGGCGCACGGGAGGCGGAAACCTCTGCCCTGACCGTGCAGAAGGTAGGGAGCGCGGAAGGTATGCAAGCTGCTCGGGGGGTGTCAAGCGTTCCTCCCGCGGGCCAAAGTGGCGTGTCCTCGCCATGTCGATCCGCCTCTCGACCCCCCTCCTCATCTCCGTCCTCGCCGCCGGCTCCGTCGGCTGCGGGGCCTCCTCCGAGCCCTCGCCCGACGTGCGCCGGGAGGCCGCGCGGCTGCTGACCGCGCTCGAGGACGACCCGGCGGAGGCGCCCCTCGCCGAGGTCGAGCTGCTGGTCGACCGGGAGCTCTGGGGTCGGGCGCGGACCGTGCTCGTGGGCGAGGCGCTCCCGGCGGCCCGGCGCCAGGGGCGGCGGGTCGAGGCGCTTCGCTTCGAGACCGGGCCCGTCCGCGCCGCCCACGTGCGCGCCCGCCGCGCCTACCGCGACCGGGCCCGGGCGCTCCTCGCGTACCGCGACGTCCTCGCGGAGCTCGGGCGCGATGACGACGCCTTCTACCGTGCCCTCGAGGAGCTCACCGACGCGCAGCGGCTGCTCCTGAGGACGGTGGACGAGCTGATCGCGCTCCGCGGCGAGCCCGCCAGCCCCCCAGCGACCGGAGGCTGACGGCACCCCCGGCGCGCCTCCGGAGGCGGCGTCGGCCTCCGATCCCCGGCGCCGGCTCGGGTAGACTGCGCCGCGGTGACCGACACTCCCATTCGGACGGTGCTCGTGACCGGAGCGGCGGGCACGGTCGGCAACTACGCGGTGGCGCTGGCGGAGGCGGCCGGGCTCCGCGTCGTGGCCAACGACCTGACCCCCCGGGGCGTTCAGACTCCGGTCCGGGGTGAGGTGCGGGCGGGCGACCTCCGGGATCCGGAGGTGATCGAGCGGGTCGTCCAGGGCGTCGACGCGATCATCCACACGGCGGCGCTGCTGGACGTCGGCGCCCCCGTGGACGCGCTGCGGGACATGAACACCCACGTCGTGGCCCGGCTGTGCGAGGCGGGGCGGCGAGCCGGCGTGCGCCGCTTCGTTCACGTGTCCACCGCCATGCTCTACCGCGAGGGCCAGTCCGGACCCCTCGGGGAGGACGCGGACATCGCGCCCCGCGGTGCCTACGGCATGAGCAAGCTGGACGCCGAGGAGGTCCTTCACGCCGGCGAAGGGGATGGCCTCCGCTGGACGATCCTCCGGGCCGCGCCGCTCTACGGACGACGGGGACGCCACTTCGCGGCGGCGCTCCTCGCGGTGGGGCCCGTGATGCGCCTGGTCACGCCGGTGCTCCCGCGCCCCGTGGGGGGACCGGTGGCCACGCTGGTCCACGCCGAGGACGTCGCGCGCGCCTGCGTCTTCGTGCTCCCGCGGGCCGACACGGTCGGCGGGGTGTTCAACGTCGCCGACGAGGACGCGATGACCCTGGGCGACCGGGTGACGGAGACCCTTCGGGCGTATGGCCTGCCCACGATCCCGGCGGGGCGGCTGCCGTCGGGGATCCTCGACCGGCTGGCGCGGCTCCTCACCGTTCGCCCCGCCGGGCGCGCCGTGGATGGCGCGGTCCTCGCCGCGTGGCGGCTGGTCGTGCTGCGCCACGGCCTCAAGCCCGCGCTCCGGGTGCGGCTCGACCGCGAGGCGCTGACCCTGCTCCACGACGACCTCGTCGTCGACGCGTCGAAGCTCCGGTCCCTGGGCTGGCTGCCGCGCTACCCCCGCTTCGCCGAGGGCTGGCGCCAGGTGCTGCGCTGGTACCAGGCGGAGCGCTGGGTGCCGCGGTACGCGTAGCGCCGGCCCATGTCCACGTGCACGTCCTCGTCCACGTGCACGTCCTCGTCCCCCTACGCCGGCGTCGCCGGCGGGTGCACCGTATCCGGGCCACCGGCAGGCTCGCGCGGCGTCGCCTCGGCTCCAGGCCGCGAGGCGGGCGGCTCCGCCACCGCTCCGCTCTCCGGGGCCGGGACCGGCAGGTGAACCGAGACGGTCGTCCCCCGCCCCTCCTGGCTCTCCACGGTGACCTCGCCGCGGTGGGCCTCGACGATCTGCTTCACGAGGGCCAGGCCGAGGCCGACCCCGTGGCGGCGCGTGCTGTAGAACATGTCGAACACGCGGTCCCGGTCCTCCGGCGCGATGCCGGGCCCCTCGTCCGACACCGAGAGGCGGGCCCGCGCCGCCTCGGCGGCCCCGACCTGGATGCGCACCGTGCCCGACGACGGGGAGAAGTGGAGCGCGTTCCTGACCAGGTTCCAGAGCACCTGGCGCAGCTGACCGGGGTCGGCCGATGCGTGCACCGGCCGGTCCGCGAGCACCTCGAGCTCGACCCGTGGGCTGCGGTCGCCCCGGACCTCGACCAGCTCCGCGCAGATCGCGGCGAGGTCCACCGTCGTCGGCTCCGGGTCCCGGGGTCGCCCGACGTCCAGCATCGTCCCGACGAGGTCGTTCAGGCGGTCCACCTCCCCGAGGACCAGCCGAAGCAGGCGCCGGTCCTCGTCGCTGAGGTCGCGGGCGTCGAGGACGAGCTCCACGCTGCCGCGGATCGATCCGAGGGGGTTGCGGATCTCGTGGGCGAGGCCCGTCGCGAGGCGTCCGAGGGCCGCGAGGCGCTCGGCTTGCTGGGCCGTCCGACGCAGCTCCTCGAGCTCCGTCAGGTCGGTGAAGAGCAGGAGGCTCCCGTGGACGCGGTCCGCCGCGTTGCGCAGCGGGGTCTGCGTGAAGCCCACCGGGAACGTCGTGCCGTCCGCGCGGGTGCACAGGCCCTCCCGGCGCACCTCGAAGGTGGGCTCGCCCACCACGACCGGGAAGTGATCGTCGATGCGGCGGCCGACGAGGTCGGACGGCTCGGCGCGGAGCACCGACGCGGCGACCGCGTTGACGCTCCGCACGCGCCCCTCGAGGTCCGTGGTCAGGAGCCCGGAGGCCATCGACCGCAGGATGTCCTCGGTCAGCTTCGCGAACCCGGCGGCGCTCGCCTCCGCCCGCTGGGCTCGCCCGCCGACCCGCTGCACGCGCTCCGCGAGGGCCACCGCCAGGATGCCGATCAGGACCAGGCCCACCAGCGTGCGGAGCAGCGCGAGGCCGAGGTCCTCCTGCCCGACCCGCGCCTCGAAGGGGTCGCGCGGGTGCGGAAGCCACCCGTTCGAGAGCGAGAGGCCGACCACGATGAACAGGAGCAGCGCGCTCGCGGTGACCACCTGGGTCTGGCGGGGGCCCACGATCAGGGCCGCCGCGACGATGGTCACGCCGTAGAGGAACGCGAAGCCGCTCGTGGCCCCGCCGAACAGGTAGATCAGCCCGGTGACCATCAGGAGGTCCCACGCGAGCTGCAGGCCGGCCCAGAACGTGAGGGAGCGGGCCTCCGCGAGGGCGAGGGCGAACACCAGGCTGACGACGTAGGTCGAGAGGATCAGGAGCCGGAGCGCGTCCTCGGTGAACCCGCCGTACCGCTGGTGATCGAGTAGGAGGAGGCTCCCGCCGAGGAGCAGCGTCGCGACGCCGAGGCGGCCCAGGACCAGGACCTGGAGACCGCGCCGAAGCCCCTGGCGAGTGCCGGTGCCGTCCTCGCCGCCGGTCATCTACTCCGCCTGGATGTCGCTCGCGATGCTGAAGATCGGCATGTACATCGCGACCAGGATGAAGCCGACGATGCCGCCCATCACGACGAGCATGATCGGCTCCATCAGGGAGGTCAGCTGCGCGACGGCGTTGTCGACCTCCTCCTCGTAGAAGTCGGCGATCTTCTGCAGCATCTGGTCGAGGGCGCCCGTCGCCTCGCCGACCCCGATCATCTGGACGACCATCGGCGGGAAGACCTTCGTCTCCATCAGCGGGTCGGCCATCGTGTGGCCCTCCCGGACGCGCTCCGCCGTATCCTGGATCGCCTTCTCGACGATCACGTTACCGCTCGAGCGCGCGCAGATGCTCATCGCGTCGAGGATCGGGACCCCGGAGCCGAGGAGCGTGCCGAGGGTCCGCGTGAAGCGCGCGACCGCGATCTTCCGCATCACGGGCCCGAGCAGGGGCGCGGTGATCAGGAGCCGGTGCCAGAAGCGCTTCCCCGAGACCGTGTTGTAGCTGAACACCACGCCGATCGCGCTGACGATGACCAGGGGGATCAGGAACGGGAGCGAGGACACGAAGGCGTCGGAGATCTGGATCACGAACCGCGTGATCGCCGGCAGCGCGGCGTCGCCCCCGAAGTCCGCGAACATCGCCTGGAAGCGCGGGATCACGAAGCCGAGGAGCACGAACAGGACACCGACGGCGACGATCGCGATCACCGTCGGGTAGGTGAGCGCCTTGATCACCTGGTTCCGCAGCCGGACCCGCTTCTCGATGTAGACGGCCAGGCGCGAGAGGATGGTGTCGAGGATGCCGCCGAGCTCGCCCGCCGCGACGAGGTTGACGTACAGGTCGTCGAACACCCGGGGGTGGCGCGCCAGCGCGGCGCTGAACGTCGACCCCTGCTCCACGTTGTTCTTCACGTCGCGCAGGACGCGCTGGAGGTTCTTGTTGTCCGCCTGATTGGCGATGATGTCGAGGCACTGGACCAGCGGCAGGCCCGCGTCGATCATCGTGGCGAACTGGCGCGTGAAGATGACCAGGTCGCGGGCGCCGACCCCGGAGCCGATCGTGAAGCCGAGCTCCCGCGGCTTGCGCTTCACCTTGACCGGGCTGAGGTTCTGCGCCCGGAGGCGGTCCTGGACCGCCTCGGCGCTGTCGGCCTCCATCACCCCCTTGCGGGTCTCCCCGGCCCGGCCCCTAGCCTCGTAGACGAACTCCGCCATCGCGCCTGCCTACCTCGCGACCCCCGCGCCGCAACGCACGGACTCTAGCCCGATCGTGCGGCCTGGTCCAAAAACTACGCTCAGGCTGTGAGTCACCGGCGGCCCACCGCGGGCCGCTGGTGCAGCCCCGCCTCGGTGATCATCCCGTGCAGCTCGGCCGGGTCCGCCGACCGCCCCAGGGCCTCCTGCACCGACACCACCCGCTGCTGGATCAGCGCCAGCAGGCTCTGGTTCATCGTCTGCATCCCGCTCCCGGCCTGACCGGTCTGCATCATGGAGTAGATCTGGTGGACCTTGTCCTCCCGGATCAGGTTCCGGATCGCCGGGCTCGGGATCATGACCTCCAGGGCGAGGGCCCGGCCCGGTCCATCGCAGCGCGGCATCAGCATCTGGCTGAGGACGCCCTGGAGGCTGAAGGAGAGCTGAGCCCGCACCTGGGGCTGGGCGTGGGCGGGGAAGACGTCGATGATCCGGTTGATCGAGGCGATCGCCCCGTTGGTGTGCAGCGTGGCGAAGACCAGGTGGCCGGTCTCGCTGATCGTCAGCGCGGATTCGATCGTCTCGAGGTCCCGCATCTCTCCGACGAGCACGACGTCGGGGTCCTGCCGGAGGATGTACTTCAGGGCGGCCTTGAAGGACTTGGTGTCGGCGCCGACCTCGCGCTGGTTGACCACGCAAAGCTTGTTTGCGTGGAGGTACTCGATCGGGTCCTCCACCGTGATGATGTGCTGTCGCCGGTCGCGGTTGACCTTGTCCAGCATCGCGGCGAGGGTGGTGCTCTTGCCCGACCCGGTCGGACCCGTGACCAGGACCAGGCCGCGCGGCAGGTTGGCGAGCTCCTCGACCACCGGCGGGAGGCCGAGCTCCTCGAAGGTCATCACCTTGAAGGGG
Organism: Sandaracinaceae bacterium; assembly: GCA_050331215.1. GTDB lineage: Bacteria > Myxococcota_A > Polyangia > Polyangiales > Sandaracinaceae > JBHJHB01. Next base: position 44,822 of record JBHJHB010000049.1, read on the forward strand.
ATCGACCGGAACGCGCCGGCGACGGCGCCCCGCTGCACGAAGAGGTTCGCCCGGAAGCGGGAGAGGCCTCGGACCCCGAAGGACAGGTCGAGCTCGTTGTCCTTCTCGAAGCGGACGGTCTGCTCCTCGCTCAGCACGCTGTAGCAGAGCTGCTTGGTCTCCACGGGGCCGAGCGGCGGCGTCTTCAGCGGCACCAGGTTGCCGTCGATGCGGAGCTGGGGCGGCGAGCCGGTGGTGATATGGAGGTCCGATGCCCCGCGCTCGATGCACACGCGAAGGAGCTGGTGCAGGGTGTAGCGGAGCTCGGAGGTCTGCGTCTCCATGGGCGGGAGAATACGTCCGCTCGGGCCCGTCATGAAATGGGTGGTGTCCCGACATCGGAGACGGGGGGCCGGCGGGCGTAGCGGCGTCCCCGTTCTGCAGCGAGGAGGGCCTGCTAGGCCTCCATCGTGCGCCAGCGGCTCCGCCGCATCCAGTCGAGCTTGCGGTCGGCCTTGGCGACCACCCGGGCCGCCGAGTGGGCCGCGAGGAACTCCCCCTCGAGGCCCAGGCCCGGGACGACCTGACGGTTGCACAGGTAGAGGCGGCGGATCGGGGTCCGGACGGGGAGGGCGCACACCCCGAGCGCGGTCGCCACGGGGAAGCCGTACACGGGCTCCATCGTCTGGGGACCGCGGGTCCAGGGCTCCGCGGGGGCTCGGGAGACACCGGCGCGGAGGTCGAGGATGTCCCGGCCGTCGTGCGGCGAGTCGACGAGCAGGAGGTGGGGTCGGAGGAAGGGCAGGAGCGTCTCGAGGGAGCGGAGGAGGCGCTCCCGGAGCGTGACGGCGTACTCCGCCACCTCCTCGACGCCCCGCCGGGGGACGAGCGCCTCCACCACGACGCGGCGGCGCCCCTCGATGACCGGGGCGACCTGCAGGTGGAGGGCGTTGACGTCGGACAGGGGGCGGCCCAGCCGACGGACGAAGAACACGTCCCGGGCGATCGCCGGAGGCAGCCCCTCCGCCGCCACCACCAGGTTGAGCGTGTAGCGGAAGTAGCGGACGACCGGCTCACCGATGCGCTCGAAGAGCTCCTCGAAGGGGCCCCGCTCCGGCACGAGGCTCAGGAGCTGACCCAGCGTCGAGCCGACGATCACGCTCGTCGCGCCGATCACCTCCCCCGACGCGGCGAGGCGGACACCGCCCGCCGTGCCGCGGCGGGGCAGGATGCGGTCGATGCGGTCCCGCGGCTGGACCACGGCGCTGTGGCTGTCGAGGCTGCCGAGCAGCAGCTCCCGCAGCTCCTGGTAGCCGCCCGCGAGCACCGCTCCGCCGCGGCGCCAGGCCGCGAAGTGCCGGCTGCGCCGGATCCCGGTCCCGTGGTCCGGGTCCATGCCGTCGCTGAAGCGAGCCGGGAGCTCGACGGCGAGGCGGAAGGGGTGGGACTCCGGGAACTCGGCGAGGGGGTCGAGGGCGTCGCCGTGCCGACCGTAGGGAAGGGCCCCGGCCGCCGCGGCGAGCTCCCTTCGCTCGAGGAAGGTCTGCGGGGGCCAGGTCAGGTCGCGGGCGAGCACGCGGTCCAGCGCCTCGTCGCGCTCGGCCAGCCCCGCCAGGAAGTCGTCCACGAGGCGCTTGACGGCCGGGAACTCCCGCTCGACCTCCCGCGACAGCAGCCCCTCGTCGAGGGGGACGTCGAAGCGGTGGCCGGGCAGCACGACCTGGAACGCGGGGTCGACCTGATGGGTCCGCCGGCGCACGAGCGGATGGAGCGCGAGCTCCGCGAGGACCTTGCGGGCCACCGGGCTGTGCGCGGGCAGGAACGTGAACGGCCCCCGCGCCAGCGGCAGGCCGATGCCCGCGTCGTAGCTCGCCGGCAGGTCGTCCTGGCCGATCAGCAGCACGCGGAACCCCCGCTTGGCCAGCAAGGCCCCCGCGACCAGGGGGCCCAGCTGGGTCCCCACGATCACGACGTCGAAGGAGGCGGAGGGCTCCCTCACGGGAGGTACCGGACCCGCTCGTCGTCGGCTGCCGCGGGCACGATGCGGCCGAGCGCGAAGGGGGCCTCCCCCACCTTCGCCAGGGCGTCCCGAAGGCGGTCGGCCGCCTCGGGGTCGACCACGATCACCAGCCCGACCCCGAGGTTGAACGTGCGCCGCATCTCGTCGACGGCGACGCCGCCCCGACGCGCGATCAGGTCGAAGACCGGGGGACGCGGGATGGAGCTCTCGTCGATCTCGGCGGCGACGTCCGCGGGGAGGATCCGCGGGAGGTTCCCGACGAGCCCGCCGCCCGTCACGTGACACAGCCCGCGGACCCCGCCCGCCGCGACCGCGGCGGCCACGGCCCGCGCGTAGATCCGAGTCGGCTCGAGGAGCTCGTCGACCAGGGGGCGATGCAGCCCCGGGGGCGTCCCGGCCAGCTCCAGGGCCGGCGCTCCGTCCTGCGCCGGGCCGAGGAGGACGCGCCGCGCGAGGGAGAAGCCGTTCGCGTGGAGGCCGCTCGACGGGAGGCCGACGAGCAGGTCGCCGGCGGCGATCGTCCCGCCGTCGAGCAGGGCCCCTCGCTCCACGACCCCGACCGCGAAGCCGGCCAGGTCGTACTCGCCCTCGGGGTAGGAGCCCGGCATCTCGGCGGTCTCTCCGCCGAGCAGCGCGCAGCCGGCCTGCCGGCAGCCCTCGGCGATCCCGGCGACCACCCGACGCGCCCGCTCCACGTCGAGGCGCCCGGTCGCGAAGTAGTCGAGGAAGAAGAGCGGCCGGGCCCCGGTCGTCACGATGTCGTTGACGCACATCGCGACCAGGTCGATCCCGACCGTGTCGTGCCGGTCCGCGAGGAACGCCACGCGCAGCTTGGTGCCGACGCCGTCCGTGCCGCTGACCAGCACCGGGTCCTCGAGGCCCGCGGGCAGGCGGCAGAGCCCCGCGAAGCCGCCCACCCCGCCGAGCACCTCCGGGATACGGGTCGCTGCGGCGAGGGGCTTGATGCCCTCGACCAACCGGTCCCCCGCCTCGATGTCGACGCCCGCGTCCTTGTACGAGGAGCTCCCCATGGCCGCGGCCCGGTGTCTACCCGTCGTCCTTGATCGCCTGGACGACCGCCTCGGTCAGGCCGTCGGGGTCCTCGAGGCTGCCGGGCGCCCAGCCGATGCCGAGGCCGTCGTCGCCGTGGCGGGGGATGATGTGGAAGTGGACGTGGAACACGGCCTGGTGGGCGCCCGCGCCGTTGTTCTGGAGGATGTTGTACTCGGTGGCGCCGGTCGCCTTCAGGACCGCGCGGGCCAGCCGGGGCAGCACCCGGCCGATCGCCGCCGCCTGCTCGTCGCTCAGCTCGTGGAGGAACGCCTTGCGCTCCTTGGGGATCACGAGGACGTGGCCGCGGCTCAGGGGGTTGATGTCGAGGAACGCCAGCACGTGGTCGTCCTCGTGGACGCGATGGCAGGGGATCTCGCCGTCCAGGATCCGGCCGAAGATCGTGCGGCCGTCGCTCACATCGCCCCCCAGCGGTGCTGCCAGCGCGCGTAGCCGGTGAAGAAGGGCCCCATGTGCACGATGTACTCGCTCGTCTGGCGGGTGGACCGCATCCGCTGGACCACATGGCTCAGCGGGTGGAGGTCGCGGCCGACCAGGCCGATCACGAACTCGTTGTCGTTCGCGTCGAGCCCGTGGCACGCCAGCCGGACGTCGTGGGCGAGGCCGGCCCGCCCGTAGGCCATCCCGATCGCGGCGTGCTCGCGCAGGATCGACGCCTGCTCGGGGCGCTCGAGGGTCTCGAACTCTCCGCTCCGCCGCAGCGGGTACCAGACGTGCCAGGGCCAGTGGGGGTCGGTGACGTTCTGGACGGCCCGGTGAAGCAGCCAGTGCTCGAGGTCCGGCTCATAGCCGCTCGCGTAGGTGCGGCCGAGCATCGTGAAGTCGGACCGCTGCCGCAGCTGGCGGAGCGCCGGGGCCCGGAACAGGGGCCGGACCCGGTCCACGAAGTGGGTCGGGTCCTCGCTCCAGGTGAGGAGCCCGAGGCCCGACGGCGCGTTGACGTCCTCGTACACGACGGCCTCGAGGTTCTCTCGCCCGAGGCTGTCCGTGAGGGCTGCGATCGGCTCCCCCGGGTCGACGTCGGGCGCCGAGTCGAACACGAGGAGCTGCATGAACAGCCGGCGGTCCATCGACTGGCGCACCCCGTCGCGCTTGCCGCCGTACTCGTTGACGTCCACCTCGGGGAGGCCGGGCCCGCTCCGGCCTGCCTGCTCGCGATCCTGCTGGTCCATGACAGACGGGTGATGCCTCCCCGCCGGCCGACGTGCAACAGCGGCCGGGGCTACTCCGTGGGGAACAGCTCGGCCAGCCGGTCGTCCCACTCGTCGGCGACGGTCGCCATCGTGTGCAGGAGGTCCTCGAACTCCTCGTAGTCGAGGCCGCTCAGGCGCCGCAGCGCCCGCAGGTAGACCGCGTCCTTGTCCTTGTCGATCGCGAAGGCGGCGTCGCTCGTGGCCAGGAAATTCAGCTCGAGCAGCCGCCGGTAGAACGTCTCTCGGCCATCCTTCGGGATCTCCATGATCTGGGACAGGAACAGCAGGATCCCGTGCTCCTCGAGGACGTTGATGCCGACCGTGGCCGAGCCGCGCCGCACGTCCGAGTAGCCGTCCTCGTCGAGGGGGTCGAGCTCGACCCCGACCGAGGAGCCGAAGCGGCGCAGGTAGTCGTTCACCATCTCGGAGGCATCGCGATAGGTCTGGCCGGCGGTCCGGTCCTCGTAGATCGGCTGCTCCTCGTTCATCGTGCTCATCCCTCCTGCGGGGCGCGCCGTCGACCGGCGTCGCGGTCCCGTGCTAGGGCTCCCGGGTCCCGGTGCGCACCGCCCCATCCTACCGCACAGGATCAAGGCTCGTGGCATTCGTGCCGGCCTGGGGCCTGGTGATCGGGGCGGCGCTCGGCTGCGGCGGCCGGTCGGAGGAGCGGGACCGGGGCGCGCCGGAGCCCCCGGCGCCCGTCGAGCTGGCCCGCCCGAGCGACCTCTGGGCCCTGCCCCTCGGGGCGGTGCGCGACGCCACCCTCGCCCGTGGCAACCGCGCCGCCGAGGCGGCAGGGACGGCGGAGGGGGTCGAGAGCGGGCGCGAGGCGGCGCGCTGGGCGCGGGTCCTCGCCTTGCGTGACCGGGACGCCGACTGGCGCGGCCGCGCGCGCGCCTGGCTGACCGAGGCCAGCCGGCGTGCGTCCCTCCCCGGGGCCTGCGCCGCCGCCCTCGAGCTCGCGGAGCTGGAAGCTCGGGATGCTTCGGACCTCGAGGCGGCGTACCGGGTCGCCCTGAGGACCCGGGTCCGCGCCGAGCGCGGGCGCTTCGGTTCCGAGGGGGCGGCGTGCGCCGAGCGTGCGCGCGCGATGACGGACCTCCTCGAGCCCTACCGGCCGTCCGCCGCCGACCTCGCGACGATCCTCGCCGACCCCGACGGGGACGACCCGACCGTCGTGGCGGCCGAGGCCCCGGGCGAGGGGGCGCCCGCCTCGCCGCTGGCCCGGTGGGCCCGCGCCCACGCGGAGGGGGAGGGGGACGCCGTGCTCACCGGCCTGACGGTGTACGGGCGCGGGGACGGCGACGCGGCGTCGGTGCGGACCGTGCTCCGCTTCGACCGGGTCGTCGCCTTCGAGCGGACCGAGGACGGTCCGCTGCTGCGGGTCCGGGTCGAGCGGGCCCGGCTCGGGGAGGACGTCGTCCGGGAGCTGGCGGTCGAGACGGGCGGCCTGATCCGGCTGGCGTGCAGCGAGCGCGCCGGTGGGGTGGAGGTGGTGCTCGAGCGCACCGCCGACGCCCGGACCCACGCCTTCCTCCTGCCGTCGCCGTTCCGCCTCGTGTTCGACGTCGACGGGCCCGCGGTCGCCAGCGCGCCGGGGCCGGTGCGGACCATCGTCCTCGATCCCGGCCACGGCGGCGACGACCACGGTGCGCGCGGCTTCGGCCAGCGGGAGGCCGACCTGGTGCTCGATCTGGCCCTCCGCGCCCGCGCCGTCCTGCGACGGGACTTCCCCTCGGCGCGGGTCGTGCTGACGCGGGAGGACGACGTCTTCCTGTCCCTCGAGCAGCGCTCCGCGATCGCGAACGCGATCGGCGCGGATCTGTTCCTCTCGATCCACCTCAACGGCTTCGAAGAGCCCCTTCGCCGCGGTGGGCTCACGACCTTCGTGCTGGACACGAGCGACGACGAGCAGGCGCTCCGCCTCGCCGCCCTCGAGAACGGGACCGACCGCGACCGGGTCGGCGCCCTCGACCAGCTCCTGGCGGGGCTCCACCGGGAGGCCCAGGTGACCGGCTCCCGCGCCCTGGCCGCCGAGATCCACGCCGCGACCCTGGCCAGAGGGCGGGCCGTCCTGCCCAGCCTCCGTGACCGAGGGCTCAAGAGCGCTCTGTTCCACGTGCTGGTCGGAGCGCGGATGCCCGCGGTGCTCCTGGAGGCATCGTTCCTGAGCGGCGAGCGGGAGGCCGAGGCGCTGCGGACCCCCGCCTATCGGCAGGCCCTGGCGGAGGGGATCGCGGCGGGCATCGTGCGGTGGGGTGGACCCTGACGCCCGCGCTGCCCGGGCCGGCGCCCGGCGGCGCCCGGGTCCGGCACATTCCGCTGAGAAATCAACGGCCGAGCGGGCTCGGCGTCCCTTGCACGCGGCCGGCCGGGCCCGAATACTGGCGCACGCCGCGATGGCCGACGCCGCGACCGACCGACCGACCGTGGACCTCGGCCGGCTCGCCCCCTCCCTCCGCGAGACCTGCGGGGCCTACCGGGAGCGCTACGCCGAGCGGCTCCGCGCGGCCGTTCGGCGGGGGGAGGGCGGCGTGGAGGTCGCGCGGGCCCACGCCCGGATCCTCGACGGCCTCCTCGGGGCGCTGTTCTGCGCCTGCGAGGGCGTGTCCCGGGCCCGGGACAGCCAGGTATCCCCAAGGGTCACGCTCGTCGCGGTCGGCGGCTACGGCCGGGGGCTCGTCGGCCTCCACTCCGACGCCGCCGTGCTCTTCCTCGCCGAGGACCCGTCCGACCCCTGGGTCGCGGCGCAGGCCGAGGGGCTCCTCTATCCCCTGTGGGACATCGGGGTCTCCCTCGGGCACGCGGTGCGCGGCGTGGACGAGACGATCGCCCTCGCGCAGGAGGATCTCAGCACCGCGACCACCCTCCTCGACCTCCGCTGGGTGACGGGCGACCGCGAGCTCCTGCACCAGCTGCGGCGCGGCGCCCGGGCGATGTTCGACACCGAGGCGAGCCTGAACCGGTTCCTCGTCCGCCTCGACGAGGACCGGCGGGCGCGCCACGAGCGCTTCGGGGGCTCCCTCTACCTGCTGGAGCCGGAGGTGAAGTTCGGGTGCGGCGGCCTGCGGGACCTGGACGTTGCCCAGTGGGCGGCCAACGCGCGGTGGGGCGCGTGGGGGATCGAGGGCCTGGTCCAGCAGGGCGCGCTCCTCGCCCGGGAGGCCGAGGCGGTCCGGAACGCCGAGGAGTTCCTGTGGCGGATCCGCAACCTCCTCCATCTGCGCGCCGGCCGCCGCCAGGACCGCCTCACGTTCGAGGATCAGGAGGACATCGCGGTCCAGCTCGGCTTCGTGGACGGGGTCACGCTCGGGGTCGAGCAGTTCATGCAGGCGTACTACCGGCACGCCGCGGTGGTCGACCGGGTCGCCGACCAGATCGTCGCCCGGGCCCGCCTCGGACGCCGAAGCACGCCGCCCACCCGCGAGGCCGTCGCCGACGGGCTCCTCCTCTTCGATGGCTGCATCACCTTCGACGACGCCTCGCGCCTCGACGAGGAGCCTGCGCTGGCCCTCCGGCTCTACGAGCAGGTCGTCGCGCACCATGCGCCGCCCTACGCGAACGCCCGCCAGGCGATCGTGCGCGCCGCGGCCGACGAGGGCTGGGCCGCCCGCCTGCGGGCCGACCCGTCGGCGAGCCGCCTCTTCCTGGCCGCCCTCCGCTGCCCTCGCCGGGCGCCGGTCAAGGGGCGCTCGGTCCTGGCCGAGCTCCACGACACGGGACTCCTCACCGCGCTCCTGCCCGAGTTCGTACCGGTCGTCGGGCGCGTGACCCACGACGTCTACCACGTCTACACCGTCGACGTGCACAGCGTGGCCGCGGTCGACCGGCTCCGGGCGATCGGCCGAGGCGACTACGCCGAGAGCCTCCCGCTCGCCACGCGGCTCCACGCGGAGGTCACGAGGCCGGACCCCCTCTACCTCGCGCTCCTCCTCCACGATATCGGCAAGGCCTACGGGGCGGACGAGGGCCAGCGGGGCCCGCAGACCGCGGAGCCGGTCGCGACCCGCCTGGGGCTGCCCCCGGACGACGTCGCCCACGCGGTCTGGCTCGTCCGGGAGAAGCTCAGCCTCTACCACTGGGCCACCCGCCGGGACACCAACGACCCCGAGGTCGTGGCCGAGCTGGCGTCCGCGGTCGGTACCGTGCGGCGCCTGCGGGACCTCTACCTCCTGACGGTCGCGGTGCTGTCCACGACCAACCCGGAGGCGATGACGCGGTGGAAGGCGCGGATGCTCGCCGACCTGTTCACCGCGCTCTCGGAGGCCCTGCAGGGCGGCGTGCCCGAGACCCCGCGGCGCGCGGCCCAGATCCGCCGGTCGGTCCTCGAGGCGCTGGGCGGCGACGAGGCACGGGCCGCGCTGCGAGCCTTCCTCGAAGGGATGCCGGACCGGTACTTCGTGTCCAACCCCGAGGAGGCGATCCGGGCCCACGCGCAGGCGGCCGCCGAGCCCCGGGAGGACGCGGTCCAGGTCGTGCTGCGCCCGGTCCCCAGCACCGAGGGGGCCGAGCTCGTCGTGCGGGCGGACGACCGCCCCGGCCTCCTCGCCGACGTCGCGGCGGTGCTGTCCGCCCATCGCCTCAGCGTCGTGGAGGCCCAGGTGTACACGTGGACCCGGCCCCGCGGGCCCGCCGAGGCGTTCGACATCTTCCACGTGCGGCGGGCGCAGAGGCCTTCGCGGGGCCCGGTGGTCGATCCCGCGCGGCTGCGGCGCGTCGAGGACGACCTCCGCTCGCTGGTCAACGGCGACGGCGCTGCGTCGGCGCTGCAGGGGCGCCTGCGGCCGAGCCCGACGTGGGCTCGCCGACGGAGCCCGGAGGTGCCGACCGAGATCCGCATCGACAACGAGGCCTCGCCGACCTTCACCGTCGTGGACGTGCTCACCCGCGACCGCCCGTTCCTGCTCCATACCGTCGCCCAGGCCCTGCGCGACGAGGGCCTGACGATCGGGCTGGCCAAGGTCAACACGGAGGGCGAGAGCGTGGCCGACGTCTTCTACGTGCAGGACGAGGCCGGGCGGAAGGTCCTCGACCGGTCGCGCCTCAAGTCCCTGCGCGCGCTGATCGGCGACGCGATCGCAGGCCTCGAGCGCGGCAAGGCGACGCGCCCCGGCGGCGGGGCGTGAGGGCCGCTCTCGGCGCTCGGGGCGGGCGACCGAGGTCGAGCTGGGCTCCGGTCGTGCTGCTCGCGGTGGCCGGCTGCGGGTCCGGCGGCGCGCCGTCTGCCGGCCAGCCGGAGCCCGAGGTGACCTTCGGCGACGAGGCGCGGCCGCCCGCGTCGCCGGCGGTCCTCGAGGCGGAGCGTCTCCTGGCCTCGGGCGAGGCCGAGGCGGCCGCGCGGGTCCTCCGTGAAGCCGTGGCGGAGTCCCCGACCGACGGCCGAGCCCTCCTCGACCTCGGCCTCGCCTTGGAGATGCAAGGGCGCGTCGAGGATGCGGAGGCGGCCTACGAGCGGGCGACGGAGGCGGCGCCGGGGCTCGCCGAGGCCTCGAACAACCTCGGGGTGCTCCGGCGGGAGCGCGGGGACCTCGAGGGGGCGGTCGCCGCGCTCCGCCAGGCGGTCCAGGCCGACCCCGCCCTGGCGTCCGCGCACCTCAACCTCGGCCTCGCGCTCGAGGAGGCCGACCGGCGGGTCGAGGCGGAGGCCGCCTACCGCCGCGCCATGACGCTGGCCCCGACGGACCCCTCGCCCCGGGTCCAGCTCGGCCTGCTGCTCGTGGCCCTCGAGCAGCGCGCGGAGGCGCTGGGCGTGCTCCGGCCAGCGGTCGACCTGGCGGCCGGGGACCGCGCCCTCCTGAGCGCGCTCGGCAACGGCCTCCGCCGGGCCGGCGATCCTCAGATGGCGGTGCGCGCGCTACGGGAGGCGATCGGGGCGGACGACGACCCCGCTCCGCCGCCCGTGCGGGCGGAGCTCGCGCTCGCGCTCTACGCGGCCGAACACCCCGAGCAGGCCGAAGCCGAGCTCGGGACCCTGCTGGCCGAGGCCCCGGACTATGCGGTCGGGCATTACCTGCTGGGGCACATGCTCGCCCAGCGGGGGGCGGACCGGGAGGCGGCACGGGCCTTTGCCCGCTACCTCGACCTCGAGCCCGAGGGTCCGCAGGCCGAGCGCGCCCGGGCACGTCTCCGCGAGCTCGCGGGACGCCGACCCTAAACCGCACATTTCGTCCAAAACGACCAACGGCCAGCGGTCGATCCAAGCCAGGGGTGGACGATTTGGTCGCCATGGTCGGCCGGTTCAGGGCGGTCGGCTGGGACCACCCGAGCCGTTCGGGGGTGGATTTCGGCTGAATCGACGCTCGCTTCGACCGTTGGGACGAACCGTCCATATGAGAAAGCGTAGTAGTCACCGTAGTTTATGAGCGTTCGAGCGTTTCGATACCGTCGTTCGCCTCTTTTGGTGGACGATTTGGGTTGCCAAACCGTCCATGGTCGTCTAAATCAACTCCCGAATCGGCCACCGGGCCCGGAGACGACCATGCAGAAGACCACGAACGACCTGTCCTCCGTTGGACGCTACATCCGCTCCCTCGGCGAGCGACCCCCCCTCGACCCCGAGACCGAGCGGGACCTCGCCCGGCGCTGGTCGGCGGGCGACGAGGACGCGGGCCGCCGCCTGATCGAGGCGAGCCTCCCGTTCGTCATCCGGGTCGCGAAGGGGTACCGCCGCTGGGGCATCCCCCTCGAGGACCTGATCCAGCAGGGCAACCTCGGGCTCCTCAAGGCGGCCAAGAAGTTCGACCCGTCGAAGGACTGCCGGCTCATCACCTACGCCAACTACTGGATCCGCGCCGAGATCCGCGACTACGTGGTCCGCTCCTACCGCATCGTGCGGCTCGGGAGCACCGCCACGGAGCGTCGCGCGATCCGCAAGTTCCGGCGGACGGGTGTCGAAGGACCGGAGCAGCTCGCCGAGGTGAGCGGCATGCCCCTCGCTCGGGCCCGCAAGCTGTGGCCGCTGCTGACCACCGGGGAGGTCTCCCTGGACAACGCCGCCCCCGGTGCCACGCCGCCCGTCGAGCGGCTCGCCGATGGCGACGCGACGCCGGAGGAGGAGGTCGCGAAGCAGGATCGGCTGAGCCAGGTGCGGGCCATGCTGCCCGAGGTGCTCTCGAGCCTGAGCGACCGCGAGCGCCGGATCGTCAAGGCCCGCATGCTCTCGGACGACCCCTGCACCCTGAGGGAGCTCGGCGAGGAGCTCGGCGTCTGCCGCGAGCGCGTCCGCCAGCTCGAGGTCCAGGCCCGCCAGAAGCTCCGCACCGCCTTCGCGGCTTACGCGCCCGCCGGCGCCTGAGCCCCGGCGACGGGGGCACGCTTGTCGAGGCCGACCAGGTAGACCTCGTAGCTCTCGCTGCGGGTCGCCTTCGGCTTGACCACCCTCGCGGTCCCGAAGCGCGCCTGGACGGCCGCCCGGGCCTCCGGGAAGTCGCCCCCCTGGAACAGCTTCCCGCAGAAGCGCCCGCCGGGGACGAGCACCCGCTCGGCGATGTCGAGCGCGGCGAGGAACAACGCCTGGCTCCGGGCCATGTCGGTGAAGCGGTGGCCGATCGTCGCGGGCGCCATGTCGCTCAGCACGACGTCGAACGCTTCCGGTCCTCCCAGCGCGCCCAGGTCGAGCGCCGTCGCGTCGGCCTGCACCATCCGGGCGTGGGGCGGGAGGCTTCCCCGGAAGGGCTGCAGGTCGACGCCGACCACCTTGCCCTCCCGCTGGACGCGCTCCGCCGCGTACGCGGTCCAGCTCCCCGGGTACGCGCCCAGGTCGAGGACCCGGTCACCCCGCCGCAGAAGGCGCACCTTCGCGTCGATCTCGGCGAGCTTGTAGACCGACCGGGCCGCGTACCCCTCGCGGCGGGCCCGCTTCCCGTAGGCGTCCTGCGGGCGCCGACGACGGCGGGCCCGGGCCACCCGGCCTACTCCGCCGCGGCGGCTCCGCGGCGCGCCTTCACCGCGCCGCGAACGGTCACGTAGCCGTTGCGCGGGCCGGGCACGCCGCCCTCGACGAGCAGCAGGTTCTCGTCGTCGAGCACGCGGGCGACCTTCAGGTTGAGGATCGTGCCCCGCTCCGCGACGTACTGCCCGGGCATCTTCAGGTTGGCCAGGGTGCGCCCCGGCGTCAGGTTCGCGCCGATCGAGCCGCCGTGGCGCTTGTACTCGTGCGTGCCGTGGCCGACGCTGCCCGCCCCGGCGAAGTTCCAGCGCTTCATCACGCCCGTGAAGCCGCGGCCCTTGCTCTTGCCGGACACGTCGACGAGCTGACCCGCCTCGAAGAGCTCGGACGGCTTGAGCACCGCCCCGACCTCGTGCTTGGCGACCTCCTCGTCGGGCACGCGGAACTCGCGCACGACCTTCTTCGGCGTGGTCTTCGCCTTCTTCTCGAAGAAGCCCGCCTCGGGCCGGTTCACGAGCTTCTCCCGCTTCTCCTCGAACCCGAGGATCAGCGCCGAGTAGCCGTCGACCTCCGCCGTACGGTGACCGAGGACGGTGCACGGGCCGACCTTGAGGACGGTGACCCGGATGACGTTGCCGTCCTCCTGGAACACCTGCGTGTTGCCGAGCTTCTTGCCGATCAAGCCAGGATGGGTGTTCATCGCGCTACCTCCCCCGGAACCGGAGGGCCGCGAACCATGACGTACGCGATCGGTCGGCGCAAGCGCGAGGATCAGCTCTCGCCGGCGTCCGTGGTGCCGAGCGCGCGCCGGGCGACCGCGCCCGCCTCGTCGTCCCGCGCGGCCAGGGTCCGGAGGCCCGCCTCGGCGCCGGGCGCGCCCCGGCCCAGGGCGCTCAGCGCGGTGGCCACGGCCAGAGGATCAGCGCCCCGCGGGCGCTGGGCGAGTGCCGCCACGTGGGGCGCGAGCTCCGAGAGGCCGAGCTCCCCCACGAGCTGGGCGGCGTAGCTGCGGCCTTCGGACCGCAGCGCCCCCAGCACCTGACGGAGCGCCGCCACGCCTCGCCGGTCGCCGAGCCGGACCAGGGCCGCGCCCGCCTCCGCCCGCAGCGAGAGCGGCTTGAGGAGGGAGCCGGCGAGGCGCGCCAGGGGCTCGGCCGCCTCCTCGGCCCCGAGGAGGCCCAGCGCCCGGACCGCCTCGTACCGCCGCTCGGCATCGTCGATCGCCTCGAGGACGAGGCCGAGCCCCGTCCCATCCCCGCGCCGGGCCAGGGACAGCGCCGCGGCTCGCTGGACGCGGGGCGTGGGGTCCCCGAGCAAGAGGCCGAGGGCCTCGGCCGCGGCGGCGCCGTCGACGGTCCCGAGGACGTCGGCGAGCTGCGCGCGGACCTCGTCGTCGTCGTCGTCGACGCGGGGCGCGAGCTCGGCTCCGGCGTCCGGCGAGAGCGCCGCGATCGCGTCGACCGCCTGGAACCGGACGTCCGGGTGGGCCGCGGTGAGCGCCCGCCGGAAGGCGTCGAGGGTGCGGGGATCGTCCAGGTCGGCCGCCGCGACCATCGCGACCTGGCGGACGGTCGGGTCGCCGTCGTCGAAGCGGGCGAGCAGCAGGTCGAGGGCCTCCACGGCGCGAAGATTCCCGAGCGCGGACAGGGCCGTGGCCCGGACCTCGGCCGCCGCGTCGTCGGCGAGGATCCACAGGGCGTCGATCGCGTCGGCCCGTCGCCCGGCCGGCGCGCGCCCGAGCGCCTCGGCCGCCATCCACCGCGCGGTGACCTTTCGGCTGTGGACGTCGCGGAGCGCCGCCTCGAAGCGCGGCGGCAGGGGCGGCAGGCCGAAGGTCACCCCCTCGCTCCGTGGCCGCTCACGACTCGCCGGTCCACGCGCTGAGGAGGCCGTCGAGGACGATCTGGGGGTTGCCGTTGCGCTCGAGCGCCAGGAGACCCTCGCCGAGGTCCTCGACCCGTGTCGCCGCGCGGCGCGCGCCGAGGGCCCGGGCCCGGGCGCGGATCGCGTCCGCGCGGTGGGGGAACGCCAGGGTCTCGGGCGGGCGGCCGAGGGCGGTGGCGGCGACGTCCCGGTAGAAGGTCTGGAGGGTCGACAGTAGGGTCGAGACGTCCTGGTCCCCTCGGGCTGCGGCCTCCGCGCCCGCGAGCGCCGCGCCGGTGCCACCCGTCGAGGCCTCGTCGAGGCCCAGCGCCGCCTCCAGGAGGTCCTCGGCGCCGCCCTCCGCGAGGGCGAGCGCGCGCTCCGCCCGACCGTCGGCGAGGGCGACCGCCGCCGCTCGCTCGCCTTCCGGGACGCCGCTCACCTCGAGGATCCGGTGGAGCACCGCGGGGGAGAGGCGCCCGAAGCGGAGGCGCTGGCAGCGGGATCGGATGGTCGGCAGAAGCCGCTGGGGCCGCTCCGAGAGCAGGAGGAAGTGGACGTTGGGCCGCGGCTCCTCGAGCGTCTTCAGCAGCGCGTTCGCCGACTCCGGCGGGTGCTCCGGGAAGGACACCTCGGCCTCCGGGAAGACCAGGAAGGCCGCCGGCGCCTCGAAGGGCGCGAACTGGGCGACGGGCAGCACCTCGGAGCGGAGCACGTCGACGGGGATGTTGCGCTTCCCGCTCTCGCGGGGCGGGAAGACCCGGACGTCCGGGTGGAGCAGCGCGTCGATCCGGCGCGCGCTCTCCGGGTCCGCGCGGAGCACGTGCTTCGCCAGCGCCATCGCCGTGGTCCGCTTCCCGACTCCCCCGGGCCCGACGAAGAGGTAGGCGCCGGCGAGCCGATCGGAGGCGACCGCGCGCCTCAGCACGTTCACCGCGCCGTCCTGGCCTTGCACTTGGTCCAGGCTCACGACCCGCGCCCGCCGACCGTCAACGCGTCGAGCCGCCCCCGAGCGGCTCCGCGTCAGGAGGGGCCGCCTCGAAGAGGCCCGCTGCGATCTGCTCGACGGCGGCGACCAGCTCGTCCGGGTCGATCACGCCCGGCTCGACGTACGCCTGCATCATCAGGCCGTCCAGGAGGCCGAGCAGCAGGCGGGGGATCAGCTCGGCGCCCACCTTGGGCCGAAGCCGGTACGTCGACGCCATGTGGACGAGGTGCTGGGCGGTCTGGGCCGCCGCGAAGCGGTAGTAGGCGGCCAGGGGCGGCCGGAGCGCCTCGTCGTGGAGGGCGTGGCTCAGCAGGTCCGCGACGACCATCGCCTCCTCGGTGCGCTGCACGCGCACGTCCCAGAGCTCCCGGATCGAGGCCCGCAGCGCCTCGAAGGGGTCTGCCTCCTGCCGCCGCCAGGTCTGCATGGTGCGCTCGGTGACCGCCGCGCAGGCCGTCTCGAGCACCTTGGCGACCAGCACCTCCTTCGTCGGGAAGTGGTAGTGGACGGCCCCCTTGCTCATCCCCGCCTCGCGGGCGATGTCGTTCAGGCTGGACTGGGCGTAGCCCTGGCGCGCGATGACCCGGGTGGCGGCGGCGACGATCTGGGCCGCGCTGACCGCTGACTTCCGATACCGCACGGCCGGCCCCGCCCCCCTACGTGTCGTCGCGCGGCGGCTGGCAGCTGAACTCCATCGTGCCCTCGACGCGGCGGCAGGTGAAGCCCTCGCCGTCCTCGACGCACTCCGCGTTGGCCTGACACCGACGTCGGCAGAAGGACCGGATCTCGTTCGGGGCCCCGGGCTCGTCGCGGCGCGGCGGGGCCTGGGTGCAGATCGCCTCGGGGACACAGTCGTCGATGCCGACCGTGGGTCCCTGACACACGTCGCCGATGCCGCCGTTGCCGCAGGCGACGGCCAGCAGGCACAGAGCGACGAGGGGGATAAGGAAAGCGTGGCGCGGCATGCGACCTCCAGGAAGCGTCGCACCGTAGAAGACGCCCTGGTGCCCCGCAAGGACCGCGCGGTCCGGCCGGCGGCGGCCCCGGCGACAGGGGGGGGCAAGACCGGCCATTGCTGCTAGAACCCCCGGCCATGAGCCAGGGCCGACCCGCCGTCTCGAAGCTGAGCGATCAGGACATCTACCTGTTCAACGAGGGGACCCACCTGCGCCTCTGGGAGCGCCTCGGCGCGCGAATCCACCGGGTAGGGGATCAGGAGGGGACCGCCTTCGCGCTGTGGGCGCCGAACGCCGATGCGGTGTCGGTCGTCGGGGACTTCAACGGGTGGGACCCCGGGGCCCACCCGCTCGAGCCGAGAGCCCAGAGCGGGATCTGGGAGCGCTTCCTGCCCGGCGTGGGCAAGGGGACCCTCTACAAGTATCACGTCCGCGCCAAGAACGGACACGTCCAGCTCAAGGCCGACCCCTACGGCCTGCTGCACGAGCCGCCTCCCAAGAGCGCCTCCGTGGTGTGGGACCTCGACTACCGCTGGGGCGACGAGGCGTGGATGGCGAAGCGCCGCAGCGCCAACGAGCTCCAGGCGCCGATCAGCGTCTACGAGGTGCACCTCGGCTCCTGGCGCGTGGTGCCCGAGGAGGGGGACCGGTCGCTGACGTACCGCGAGATGGCGCCTCTCCTCGTGGAGCACGTCAAGAGGCTAGGCTTCACGCACGTCGAGCTGATGCCCGTGATGGAGCACCCCTTCGGCGGGTCGTGGGGCTACCAGATCACGGGATACTACGCCCCGACCGCCCGTCACGGGACGCCGCAGGACTTCATGTTCCTGGTCGACTCCCTTCACCAGGCCGGGATCGGCCTGATCCTCGATTGGGTACCTGCCCACTTCCCGACCGACGGCCACGGCCTCGGCCTGTTCGACGGCACCTGCCTCTACGAGCACCAGGACCCGCGCAAGGGCTTCCACCCCGACTGGCACTCGCACATCTTCAACTACGGTCGCCACGAGGTCCGGAGCTTCCTGCTGAGCAACGCGCTGTACTGGCTGCACGTGTTCCACGCCGACGGGCTCCGCGTGGACGGCGTCGCGTCGATGCTCTACCTCGACTACTCCCGCCCCCAGGGCGAGTGGCTCCCGAACGCGTACGGCGGCCGGGAGAACGACGAGGCGATCTCCTTCCTGCGCCACCTGAACGAGGCCGTCTACGAGAGCGTGCCGGACATCCAGATGAGCGCCGAGGAGTCCACCGCCTGGCCGATGGTCAGCCGGCCGACCACCGTGGGCGGCCTGGGGTTCGGGCTGAAGTGGGACATGGGCTGGATGCACGACACGCTTCGGTACATGGAGCGCGACCCCATCCACCGACAGTATCATCACAGCGAGATCACCTTCCGTTCGCTCTACGCCTTCACGGAGAACTTCATCCTGCCGCTCTCCCACGACGAGGTGGTGCACGGGAAGGGCTCCCTCCTCAACAAGATGCCCGGTGATCGCTGGCAGAAGTTCGCCAACCTGCGTCTGCTGTACGGGTACATGTACAGCCAACCCGGCAAGAAGCTGCTGTTCATGGGCAGCGAGATCGGGCAGTGGCGGGAGTGGAGTCACGAGGCGAGCCTCGACTGGCACCTCCTCGAGGAGGCGCCCCACGCCGGGATCCACCGGCTCCTCGAGGACCTGAACCGGCTGTACCGGGGGGAGCCCGCGCTCCACCGGTACGACACCGAGCCGGAGGGCTTCGTGTGGGTCGACGGCAGCGACGTCGCCCAGAGCGTGCTGAGCTACCTCCGGGTCGGCTCCGAGGACGACCGGCCGATCCTCGTGGTCCTCAACTTCACCCCGGTCGTCCGCTACGAGTACCGGGTGGGCGTCCCGATCCCCGGCCCCTGGGAGGAGGTGCTGAACACGGACGCGGGCGACTACAATGGAAGCGGCGTGGGCAACCTCGGACAGGTCGAGGCGGAGAAGGAGCCCTACCACGGGCAGCCCTGCTCGGCCATGCTGACCCTCCCCCCGCTCGCCGCCGCGTTCTTTCGGGGGCCCCGGCCCTGGTCCGTGGACCGCCGTTCGTCCTGATGACCCGCTACGTCTGCATCCACGGTCACTTCTACCAGCCTCCGCGCGAGAACCCGTGGCTGGAGATCGTCGAGGAGCAGCCGAGCGCCTACCCGGACCATGACTGGAACGCGCGCGTCAGTCGGGAGTGCTACCGGCCCAACGGCCACGCGCGGCTCCTCGACCGCAAGGGCTGCGTGCACCGCATCGTCAACAACTACGAGCGGGTCAGCTTCAACTTCGGGCCGACGCTCCTGAGCTGGCTCCAGGCGGAGGAGCCGACGACCTACCGGGCGATCATCGACGCCGACCGGGCGAGCGTCGAGCGGCTGGGCACCGGCTCCGCGATGGCCCAGGTGTACAACCACATGATCATGCCCCTGGCCTGCTCGCGGGACCAGCGAACGCAGGTCCGCTGGGGCGTGGCCGACTTCGTCTCGCGGTTCGGTCGGGCGCCCGAGGGGATGTGGCTCGCCGAGACCGCGGTCGACACCCCGACGCTCGAGACCCTGGTCGACGAGGGCATCCGCTTCACGATCCTCGCGCCGCACCAGTGCGCCCGGGTCCGCGACCCGAAGGGCGTCTGGCACGACACGCGGCCGCAGAACGTCGACCCGCGCCGTGCCTACCGCGTTCGCCTTCCGTCGGGGCGGAGCATCGCGGTCTTCTTCTACGACGGCAGCATCGCGCGCGCGGTCGCCTTCGAGGGCGTGCTCCAGGACGGCGAGGGGCTCGCCGAGCGCCTCACGCGGGCCCTCGACGGGTCGACCGGGCCGAGCCTCAGCCACATCGCGACCGACGGCGAGAGCTACGGGCACCACCATCGCTTCGGCGAGATGGCCCTCGCGGCGGCGCTGCGCGTCCTCGAGGAGCGCGACGACGTCGAGGTGCTCAACTACGCGCGGTTCCTCCAGCTCCACCCGCCGAGCTGGGACGCCGAGATCATCGAGGAGACGAGCTGGAGCTGCGCCCACGGCGTCGAACGGTGGCGGAGCAACTGCGGATGCAACACCGGCACGGACTGGCATCAGCAGTGGCGGGGGCCGCTCCGGGAGGCCCTCGACTGGCTCCGTGACGAGCTGGCTCCGGCGTACGAGCGGGAGGCCGGGCGCCTGCTGCGCGACCCGTGGATGGCTCGGGACGCGTACATCGACGTCGTCCTCGACCGGTCGGCGGCGTCGCGGGACCGGTTCTTCGCGGCCCAGGCGGCGCGCGACCTCGAGATCGAGGAGCGCCGGCGCGCGCTGCGGCTCCTGGAACTCCAGCGGCACACTATGCTGATGTACACGAGCTGCGGCTGGTTCTTCGACGAGCTCAGCGGCATCGAGGGCGTGCAGATCCTGCGCTACGCGGCCCGCGCCATCGAGCTCGGGACCGAGCTCTTCGGCGACCGCTTCGAGGCCGGGTTCCGGCAGCGGCTCGCCGAGGCCAAGAGCAACCGCCCCGAGTTCGCGAACGGCGACGAGGTGTTCTCCCGGCAGGTGAAGCCCGCGGAGGCGCTCCTCCCGAAGGTCGGTGCGCACTTCGCGATCGGCGCGGTGTTCGACGACGCGCCCACCGAGAGGCGGATCGGGGGCTACCGGGGTGGGCTGAAGGACCTGCGGCGGCTGCGCACCGGGCGGTCCGTCCTCGCGACCGGACGCCTTCGGCTGGAGAGCCTGATCACGGTCGAGGAGGAGACCTTCGCCTTCGCCGTGCTCCACCTCGGCGACCACAACGTGTTCGCCGGCCTCCGGGTGCACGGCGGGGCGCCGCTGTTGGCCGCGATGGAGGGCTCCCTGCTGAGGGCCTTTGCCCAGGCGGACGTCGCCGAGACGCTCCGCGAGCTCGACCAACTGTTCCCGCATGGGACCTTCGGCATCCGGGACCTGTTCCGCGACGAGCAGCGTCGGATCCTCGAGAGCCTTCTGGAGGACCGCCGGGACGCCGTCGAGCAGGGGCTCGAGGTGCTCTACGAGCAGAACGCGCCGCTGATGCGCTTCCTCCAGTCGATCGGCCAGCCGGCGCCGACGGTCTTCCGCGCTGCCGCCGAGTACACCCTCGTCGCGCGCCTCGACCGGGAGCTGAGCCAGGGCCAGTTCCTCAACCTCCACCGGCTCGATGCCTTGCTGCGGGAGGCGGAGGCGGAGGACGTGGTCCTCGACCCCCACCGGCTCGGCTACGCGCTCCAGCACGCGCTCGAGTCGGTGCTCGATGCGCTCGCCGCGGACCCTGAGGAGGAGCCGGTTCTCCTTCGCGCGAGGGAGGTCGCGGCGTTCGCGCGGCGCAGCCCGTGGCCGGTCGACTTCGTCCAGGCCCAGCTCACCAGCTACCGGCTCATCGAGCAACTCCTGCCCCGCTGGTCGAACGACGGGGACGCGACCGCGGCGCGGAAACGGGAGACGCTGCTCGCGATCGCCCACGAGCTGCAGCTCTCGAGCGACGTGATCCACGAGCTTGCGCCGGCGGAGGAGTGCGAGCCCCTCGGGCTGGCCAACGAGTGAGCGACGCGGCCGACGCCGACGACCACCTCGCCGAGCTGCGGGCGGTCATGCGCCGCCTGCTCGCGCCGGACGGTTGCCCCTGGGACCGGGAGCAGACCCTCGAGACCCTCCGCCCCTTCCTGCTGGAGGAGGCCTACGAGGTCGTCGAGGCCATCGATCACCGGGACATGGGCGCGCTCCGGGAGGAGCTGGGCGACCTCCTCATGAACATCGTCTTCCTCGCGGAGCTCGCCGAACGAGCCGAGGCCTTCACGCTGGGGGACGCGGTGGTCGGGATCCGCGACAAGCTCGTTCGACGCCACCCCCACGTGTTCGGGTCGAGCAAGCTCGAGACCCCGCAGGCGGTCGTGGCCTCCTGGGAGCGGCTCAAGGCGCAGGAGAAGGCGGACCGCGGGGCGCTGGACGGGATCCCGGTCGCCCTGCCGGCCCTGCTTCGCGCGGTGAGGACCGGGGAGAAGGCCGCCCGGCGCGGGTTCGACTGGGCGGACGCGGCCGGGGCCCGCGAGAAGGTCGACGAGGAGCTCGCGGAGCTCGACGAGGCGATCCAGCGGGGGGACCGGGAGGCGCAGGAGCGGGAGCTCGGGGACGTGCTCTTCGCCCTCACCAGCGTCGCGCGCAAGCTCGACCTCGACCCGGAGGCGGCCCTTCGCGGCACGCTCGACCGGTTCCTCGATCGCTTCCGGCGGGTGGAGGCGGAGGCGCGAGCGGAGGGGCGGCGCCTGGAGGACCTCGGCCCGGAGGAGCTCGACCGCCGCTGGGACCGGGCCAAGGGGCGTCAGCGGTAGGCCGCCGGGGGGTCGGGGATCGGGGAGGGCTCCCGATCCCCCCGCAGCGCGAAGTTGTGGCTCCGCGCAGCCTCCTGCGCCCGGACCAGGTCCCGGCTCCGCCGGTGCGACTCCAGGTCCCTCAGGGCCTCCGCGAAGGGGGTCTCCGGCGACAGGCGCATCGCCGCGTGCAGGGCCTCCGCCGCATCCTGGAACCTGACCACCTCCGGCAGGGCCGCGTCGAAGCGACGCGCCAGCGCGAGGTCGTACAGCACCCGGGCCCGCTCGGGCGGCGGGAGCGCCCGATAGGATGGGGAGCCGACGAAGGCCTCCAGGCGCTGGCGACCGGCCGACCAGCGACCCCGGGACAGGTCCCTCAGCGCGAGGCGGACCTCCTCGGCCTCGACCGGCAGCAGGTGCACGGTGACGCGCTCGGCGCGTTGATCGAGAAGGCGGGCCGCTCGGGTGCCGAGGGTGGCCAGCACCCGCAGGCGCATCGCGAGGACGTCGTGGCCGCTCTCCGACTCCTCGAGCTCGACCCGCTGCAGGTTGGCGGCGGTGCGCCCGTCGGACACGCTGAGGATCAGGCGCGCCTTGACCACCGGGACCTCGGCCACGTAGGCGCGGCGGGTGCCGAAGCAGCCGAAGGCGCCGCACTGGAGCACGTCTCGCTGAGCCCAGGTCGGCCGGCTCGACTCCTCGAGGGTCGTGACCACCCGGAGGGCGGCCGTGCCCGGGGGCACGACGTGCTGCTGGCGAAGCGCGCGCAGCTCCGACGGCGTGACCACGCGCACCGACGACGGGCCACCCTCGAGGTGCGCCTCCAGCTGCTGGGCGACCCGCTGGTCCTCGGGATCCTCGCTGGCGACGATCAGGATCCGGGGGAACGTGCGGACGGGGACCTCGGCCGGCTGCAGCACCTCGCCCTGGGCGGCGATCGCCCCGCCGCAGCCGCCCGCCAGGCCGGCGGCGGCCAGCAGGACGCCGAGGCCCGAGGCCCGGGCCCGCGCGCTCGGTTCCGGCCGGAATCGGCTGCCCACGACCGTAGTGTTAGGCCGCCACCCAGGCGCGCCAAGGAAGACGCGCGCCCCGGGGCGTGGATCAGAGCGACAGCTCGCCGAAGGCGCGGACCTCGTCGAGGTGCGCAGCGCCGACGAGGAGCATCACCAGGCGGTCGACGCCGAGGGCGTTGCCGCCGGCGGGCGGGATCCCCTCCTCGAGGGCGCGGAGAAACCGCTCGTCGATCGGGTAGACCTCCTTGCCGTCGCGCGCTCGCGCCGCCTGATCGGCGCGCAGCCGCTCGCGCTGCTCGACGGGGTCCGTCAGCTCCCCGAAGCCGTTGCACAGCTCGATGCCGCCGACGTAGGCCTCGAAGCGGTCGGCCCACGCCGGCGCGTCCGGCACCCGTCGGGCGAGGGACGCGAAGGCGACGGGCCAGCGGACGAGGAACGTCGGGCGCGCCCAGCCGAGGCGGGGCTCCACCCGCTCGACCAGGACCCGGAAGAACGCGTCGTGCCCGGCCGCCAGGACGGCCGCCAGGTCGGTCCCCGCGTAGCGGCGGAAGGCCTCCTCGACCGTCAGCCGCTCCCAGGGCGGCCGGGCGGCGACGTCGGGCGAGCCCGGTCGCCGGAGCCGGCCTCCGCTGCCCTCGGCGAGCTCGGCGACCAGCTCTTCGGTCTCCTCCATCATCTCCGCGGAGCCCGCGCCGGTCCGGTACCACTCGAGCAGGGTGAACTCGGGCTCGTGCAGCGGGCCGACCTCCTCGGCCCGGTAGGCCCGCGCGATCTGAACGAGGCGGGGGAAGCCCGCCGCGAGGAGGCGCTTCATCTGGTACTCGGGGCTCGTCGCGAGCCACCGGCGCGCCCCGAGGCCGTCGACCTCGAGCGCGGCCAGGTGAGGGTCGAGGCCGGGGCAGACGACGGCTGCTGGCGTCTCGACCTCGAGGTAGCCGCGCACGTCGAAGAACCGCCGTATCCCTCGCAGGGCCTCGGCCCGTCGCCGGAGGTTCGCGAGGCGGCCCCGCTGGTGGAGCCGCGCCCAGTCGCCGTCCGGATGCGGGAAGGACGCCGTCGGGGAGGCGACGACGGTCCACCGGGACGCCTCCAGCCAGCCATCGCGCAGGCGCCCGGTCGCCTCGATCCACGCCCCGAGGGCCGGGCTCGGGCCGGCGCCGCGGGCCTCGATGACGCCGGTGGCGTCGGCGAGGGTCAGGAGGACGTCGCTGCTGCCGTCGGCGGGGTCGGCGCGGAGCAGCCGGCCGAGGAGGCGGAGGTCGGCGCCGACGCGCCTCGCCCGCGCTTCCCCGACGGCGAGGACCCTACTTCTTGACGCGCTCGACGTAGGACCCGGTCCGCGTGTCGACCTTCAGGAGGTCCCCCTGGTTGACGAACAGCGGGACGTTCACGACCTTGCCCGTCTCCAGCGTGGCGGGCTTGGTCGTGTTGGAGCTCGTGTCCCCCTTGAAGCCGGGCGCGGTCTCGGTGACCTCCAGCTCCACGAAGGTGGGCGGGGTGACTCCGATCGGCTTCTCCTCCCAGAAGAGCACGTCGACCATCATGCCATCCTTGAGGTACTCGGGCGTGTCGCCGAGCTGTTCCGTGGTCATGTGGAGCTGGTTGTAGCTCGACGTGTCCATGAAGACGTAGCGGTCGCTGTCCGGGTAGAGGTACTGCATCTGGCGCTCTTCGAGCTCCGCCTTCTCGAGCTTCTCTCCGCTCTTGAAGGTCTTCTCGAGGACCGCCCCCGTGATCATGTTCTTCAGCCTGGTTCGCGTGAAGGCCTGACCCTTGCCCGGCTTGACGAACTGGAACTCCACGACGGCGTAGGGCTGACCGTCCATGGTGATCTTGAGGTTCTTGCGGATATCAGAGGTGTCGTACATCGCGGGCTCTCGGCGGGCTGCTCACTGGGTGTCCACGGCCTGGCGGATGACGATGTGCTCGCTCGGGCTGCCCACCTCGGGACCGGTCTCGGCGGTGACCAGCACCTCGAAGTTCGGGAAGGGGCTCGTGGCGCTGCCCCGGGCGGGGCGCCGCCCGTCGTTGGCGTTGTACTGGAGCTCGCCGGCGTTGATCGTCTGCTCCCCCGAGCGAAACCACATCACATACGTCGTGCGGCCCGGGCCCAGTCGATCCGGCGGGGTCAGGTAGGCGAAGTCGACCACGACGTTGCGGCCCGTCCCGCTGACGGAGGACACCTGGATCGTACCCTCCGCCCCCGGGTCCCGACTGGTGCCCTGGACCTGGTAGGTCCAGCCCCCTCCGCACCCGGGGACGGTGGCGAGGGTCACGGCGAGGAGCGCGACGGCGGCGAGCCCGCCGCGCGACGAGGGGTGCACGGAGTGGGAGGCCATCGCGGCGCTTGTAGGCTGCTCGCTTTGCCCCGTCAAGGACGCCCCCGGGGCCGGCGAGGCCCGGCGCACGGCTTGCCTCCGGCCAGCGTCCGGGGTAGGTCGCGTGCTCCATGCGCGAGGTGGACGAGGAGATCCGCGAGATCAAGCGCGAGATCATCGAATCGCGCGGGCTGGTCATCAAGACCAACAACCTGACGAACAGCCTTGCGGCGGACATCAAATCGATCGCCAAGCGTCAGGCAAGCTACGAGCGGCGCTTCAACTGGAACAGCTGGATCGCCTACATCCTCTTCGCCTTCCTGTCCTTCCTCGGCTTGAAGCTGGCCTCCGACGCGCGGCTCCGGGAGATCGAGGCCAGCCGGCAGGGCCTCGAGGCGCAGGTGGAGGAGCTCCGCCAGGAGCTGACCGACGAGCGGGCCCGGGCAGAGCGCCGGGCGCGGGCGGAGAGCCGCGCCGCGGCGTTCTACCGCCGGGTCCGCGAGGGCGACCGGCGCGAGGTCGTGGAGGGCTGGCCGGACCTGCGGCGCGAGGATCTGTCCCGGGCCGAGGCGGCGTTCCTCCGGGACACGGTCGACCGCTTCCAGCTCGACCTGAGCTTCGAGGCGTACCGACAGGGCCTCGACCTGATGCGGACCGGCCGCTTCGCGGAGGCGGCGGAGGCCTTCCAGGAGGCGATCCGGCTCAGGGAGGAGGGCAACCACATCCCCGCCGTCAAGGTCGAGCTCGCGCGGTCCTTCCGTCGGCTGGAGCGCTACGCGGAGGCGCGGGTCATCGCGCTCCAGGTCGTCGAGCAGACCGGCGACCGGAACCTCGCGGCCGACGCCCTGCTCCTGGCCAGCGAGTGCGCGGAGGAGCTCGGGGACCTCGACGAGGCCCGGGAGGGCCTTCGCACCTACCTGCGCCGCTTCCCCCGGGCGGCGAACCTGACCACGGTCCGCCGCCACCTGAGCGACCTCAACCGCCGCGTCGCGCGGGAGCGCTCGCGGCGGGACTGACCGGTGAGGCGGCCGGGCATCCCGCCGCCATCGGGTGCTCCGGCGCTCCCCTCGCGCTACTCGTCCGGGCGCTTGTCCCGCAGCGTGACCAGCTCCTCGGCGGAGGTCGGGTGGAGGCCGATCGTGCTGTCGAAGTGGGCCTTCGTCGCGCCGCACCGGAGCGCCACCGCCACGCCCTGGATGATCTCGGGCCCGTCCATCCCGACGATGTGCACCCCGAGCACACGGTCCGAGGAGGGCTCGACGATCATCTTGATGAAGGACCGCTCCTCCGAGCCGCTCAGGGTGTGCTTGAGCGGCCGGAACTCGCTCGTGTAGACGTCGACCGTCCCGACCTGGGACCGGGCGTCGGCCTCGGTCAGGCCCACGGTGGCGAGCGGGGGCTGGCTGAACACCGCGGTCGGGACGAGCGCGTAGTCCACCTTGGTGGGCCCCTTGCCGAAGAGCGTCTCGGCGAGGGCCATGCCCTCCGCGATCGCGACCGGGGTGAGGTTCAGGCGCTCCGTGACGTCCCCGATCGCGTAGACGCCGGGGACGCTCGAGCGGAAGTAGTCGTCGACCACGATCGCGTCCCGGGCGTCGAGCTCCACGCCGAGCTCTTGGAGGCCGAGGCCCTTCGTGTTGGGTCGCCTCCCGATCGCGTAGAGCGCGGCGTCCACCTCGAGGGTCTCGTCATGGGACAGGAGAGCGGCGATCGACCCGTTCGGCCCGTCCTCCAGGCACTCGACCTTGCAGTTGAGGAGCACCCGGATGCCCTTCTTGCGGAGCTCATCCGTGAGGAAGAAGCGGACGTCGTCGTCGAAGCCGCGCAGCGGGTGGGGCCCCCGGTAGGCGAGGGTCACCTCGACCCCGAGCCCGTGGAAGATCCCGGCCATCTCGAGCGCGATGTAGCCGCCGCCCACCACCAGCAGCCGCTCCGGGAGCTCCTCGAGGTAGAACACGTCGTCCGAGACCCACGCCCGCTCCGTGCCCGGCTCGGTCGGTCGCACGGGATGGCCGCCGGTCGCGATCAGGATGTGCTCGGCCGTCTTGCGGACCGTCTCCCCCTCGGGGAGCTCGATCTCGATCGTGTGAGGCGCGACCACGCGGGCATGCCCCTCGACCAGCTCCGCGCCCGCCCCGTGCAGGACGCGCCCGTAGACTTGGTTGAGCCGTCGGATCTCCTGGTCCTTGTTCGATCGGAGGGCGGCCCAGTGGAAGGCCGGCTCGTCGATCGCCCAGCC
This sequence comes from Sandaracinaceae bacterium, assembly GCA_050331215.1. Taxonomy (GTDB): domain Bacteria; phylum Myxococcota_A; class Polyangia; order Polyangiales; family Sandaracinaceae; genus JBHJHB01. The sequence continues at coordinate 71,651 of JBHJHB010000049.1, forward strand.
GAAGCCGCTCGCGTCCCGCACCTCCTCGTTCACGTGGGCCGCGTACACGAACAGCTTCTTCGGCACGCAGCCGACGTTCACGCACGTCCCTCCGAGGAAGCGCTCCTCCGCGATGCCGACCCGGGCGCCCTTCTGGGCCGCCCAGCGGCTCGCCCGCACCCCGCCCGAGCCCGCGCCGATCGTGAACAGGTCGTAGTCGTAGCTCGCCATCGTCCGCCCGACGTAGCACGGGTGCAGGCCGTCCACGATGGGGCTAGGGTCCCCGACCGATGGACGACGCTCCGGTCCTCGCGCTGAGCACGGCCCCCAACGCCGACGTCGCCGCTCGCCTGGCCCGAGCGCTGGTCGACCGCCGCCTCGCCGCATGCGTCAACGTGATCGACGGCGTGCGCTCCTTCTATCGCTGGCAGGGCGAGGTCGAGGACGAGGCGGAGCTCCAGCTCCTGATCAAGACGCGGTGGTCCCACCTCGAGGGGATCGAGGAGCTGCTCGCGGACGAGCACCCGTACGACGTGCCCGAGCTGCTCGTCCTGCCGATCCAGGGGGGCGCGGACCGCTACCTCGAGTGGCTGAAGGCCAGCACGGCCCCCCGGGGCGCACCGGTCCCGGTGCGCTGATCAGGCCTTGCCGACCACCCGCACGTTCGAGCGCACCTCGAACAGGCCTCGCTGCTTGGCTGCGGTCAGCGTCTTGAGCGCCTCCCGGTAGCCCCGGGTCAGCAGCTGGCGGGCCTGGCTGCGGCGCAGGAAGGAGAGGCGACCGATGTCCGGCTGGATGTTGAGGATGGTCACGTGCGGGTAGAGCCGCTGGATCAGGTCGATCCCGCGCTGCTCCTTCTCGCTCAGCACCACGTTCAGGGTCTGGTTGAGCACCGCGCTCGGTCCCGAGAGCGCGACCGACCGGTCCCCGGGGCGGGTGACCCTCGGCCGATAGACGTTGCTGATGATCACGACGTCCGCCCCGGCGTCGATCGCCAGGTCGATGCTCAGGGTGCGCACCACCTCTCCGTCGACGTAGTAGCGGTCCCCGATCCGGTACGGCCGGAACAGGAGGGGCACGCAGCAGCTCGCGGCCACCGCCTCGCTGATCGGCACCCGCTCCCGGTAACCCGACCCGAACACGACCCGACCCCGGCCGTCGATGTCGGCCGCCGTCACCAGCAGGGGGCGGTCGAGCTGCCGGAAGTCGTTCACCGGCAGGCGGCGTCGGAGGTAGCTCTCGAAGCGGTCGATCGAGAGGAGGCCGCTGGTCAGCCACCCCGGGGAGCGCAGCTGGGCGCGGGTCGGCCCGCCGAGGAAGTAGCGCCCCTTGAGGCTCCCCTCCGGATCATGGCGCCGGAAGAACGGTCGGAACCAGTCGATCATCTGGTCCGCGGTGAAGCCCTGGGCGACGAACGCGCCAGCGACCGCGCCGCTCGACGCGCCCACCAGGACGTCGGGGACCAGCCCGAGCTCCTCCATCGCGCGCAGCACGCCGACGTGGGCGATGCCGCGTACGGCCCCACCGGATCCGATGAACGCCACCCGGGGTCGTGCCATGCCGTCTCCTCCGTCCCCTTTCGAGGATAGTCATCCCGGGCGACGGTCGGTAGGTCGGCCGCCCCACGGCACATTCCCCCCCCGCGCTAGAGCGCAACGATCCGGGGCTCCGTCCCGGGCCGCACCACGAGGATCCCCCGGACCTGCCAGGCCAGGAGCAGGCCGAGGGCCTGGCGCGCCGGCTCGCGGATCGGCACCTCCACGACGAGGTCGGTCGGTCGGAGGAGCTGGGGCAGCGGCTGCCGATTCCAGTAGACGGCGGCGCGGGTGACCCGGATCAGGGGCAGATCGACCATCTCCTCGACGCTGCGGTCGGCGGGCAGGCTGACGCGCCGCGCGTGGGTGAGGACCCGCTGGATGTAGTAGGACCGTGGCCGGACGACGTCGTGCCGTCGCCCGCCGACCGCCGTGATCGCCTCCGCGAGGAGCTCCCGCAGGCGGGCCTCGTCGGCGTCGCGGAGGGACTCGAGGAGCACGGGGACGAGCCGCCGGGCCTGGTCCTCCCCTCCGGCCACCGCGAGCGCGGCGGGTTCGCCGGTGGTCGCCTCGACCTCCGGCGTCGGAGCGTAGGGCAGGGGGTCCCGGTACGTGCTGGGGGGCCCGGGCGCGGCGGGCTCGACGGAGGCGGCGTGACCGCAGGCCCCGACGAGGAGCGCGAGGCCGCTCGCGGCATGGGCCAGGCGACGGCCGGCCGGGCGGGCGGTCAGAGCGGCGTTACCTGCACGCCCAGGTCCCGGTCCACGGTCAGCACCGAGCGCGGCGGGAGCTCATCGTAGCCGACCGGCCCCACCTCCCCGTCGCTGAACAGGAGCACGTAGCGCAGGGCGCCGGCCCCCTCCTTGTGGATCCGGCCCTCCGACGGGAGGCCGGTGCGCTGGACGTAGTAGATCGGGAGGTCCCGCCGCAGCGCGTAGAGGTAGCGCCCGTTGGTCAGGACCATGTTCAGGGTGGGCAGCGGCGCCGCGACCTCGGCGGCGTGCCGGTCGAGCAGGGCGACCGTCGAGCGGATCGCGCCGAAGACGGTCTTCGGGTCGGCGTCCGCGTGGTCGAGGATCCCCTCGTCGTGGAGGAAGCTGAGGAGCACGTGGAAGACGTGCTCGCTGTCCGTCGAGCCGCGGATGTTGCGGCGCAGGAAGTCGGGCAGGGACTCGACCAGGCGGCTCCGGATCGCCGCGAACCCCTCGACGGTCCCGTTGTGGGCGAAGAGCCACTGGCCCATGCGGAACGGGTGGGTGTTGTCGGCGTGGAAGTCCCCGACCGTCGCCTCCCGGAGGTGCACGACAACGCAGTCCGAGCCCACGCCGCGCGCGACCGCCTTCCAGTCGATCGGCCCGTCGGAGGTCGTCGGGCGCTTCTTGAACAGGACCTCGCCGCCCTGATAGAAGCCGATGCCCCACGCGTCCGGGGAGAAGTGGCTCGGCGGCGCGATCGCCGGCTCCTCTTCGTCGAGGACCTGCCCCAGGCGGTCCGCACGATTCGCCATGTACCCGATCAACCGTCCCATCGGTCGTATCCTCCGTATGCCGTGCCGGGCTCCATGTCACCCCCGCGGGTGAGCGTTCGTGGTCGGCCGAGGCCCCGTGCGTCAGCGTCCGTCCGTGGCCCCTTCGCCACGCTCTGACCCGGCTGCGCGGAAGCTCGCGAGCTCCTCAGGGGCCCGCCGCCTCGCCTCGTCCACCCATTCCCAGCCGTTCGACCAGCCGGCGCGTGCGGCGCGCCGCGCGATGACGACTGCGGGACGCCAGCAGGCGGAGGACCAGCACCCCGATCAGGGAGCCAGCCAGGAGCGCCAGCGGTACCGCGAAGTCGACCTCGAGGTGCGCCATGTCCTGTTCTGGGGTCGACCCGCCCGTGCGCCGAGCCGACCTTCACAACATGCCGCGGCGACCGGAGGGAGCAAGGGTTCTCGCCAGCTTGTCACGTGGGCTGTGATGGTCCTCCTCTGGCCGTCCGCCGCTCGGGCGCTCGCGCCGGAGGAGGTGACCGTCCGCGCACGCGTCGGGCCGCGCTGGACGCGGGTGGTGGGGGTGATGGAGGCGCGGGTGCGCCTCGACGGGGGCGAGCGCTCGGTCGGGCTGTGGCTGTACGGCGACCGGCTGCGCGCCGTGCCGAGCGCCCTCGACGAGCGCACCGCGCGCTGGATCTACCCGGGCGAGGTCGACCGGGGCGGCGTCGAGGTCTCCAGCGTCTCGGTCGACGGCCGGGCCGTCGACGCCGTGCGCGTCGCGCACCCCCGAGGCCACCCGAAAGGGCTGGACGTCGCCGGCGTCGAGCTCCGGGTTCCGGTCGAGGCGGGCTCGGAGCGAGCCGTGACCGTGCGCGTGGCCTTCGTCCTGACCGTCCCCGCCCGCTTCGGACGGCTCGGCCGCGCGGACCGGATGCTGTCCCTCGCCGCGCCGTGGTACCCGTTGGTGATCGACGGCGACGCGTGGCGCTTCGACGCGCTCCATCGGGTGGAGCTCACCGCGGACCGGGGCGAGGTGCTCCTCGGGGGGGAGCGCCGCGTCCGGGCGGTCGTCCGGGCGCCCTACGTTCCCGCGGCGGTCGCCGCCCGGTGGACGCGCCGGGTCCTCGAGGTGCCCGGCGTCGACGCGGTCCGCTGGTCGCCCCGTGCGCCCTACGCTCCGCCGCCGCCCGAGCGAACGGGGGACGCCGGCCTCGCCGACATCGCGGAGGTCGACATCCTCGGCCTGAGCGCGGAGACGGTGAGCCGGGCCGTCGAGGGGGCGCGCGCCCTGGGTGTGCCGCTCCCGCCACGCGTGCGCCTCGTCGTCGCGCCCAGCCGTACGGAGCTCGCCGCCACGGCGCCCGGGCTCGTCCTGGTCAGCGACCGCCTGTTCCAGATCTTCCCGCTCGACCAGTCCCGGGCGTTCCATCGGCGTGCCCTTCGGCGGGCCGCGTTCCGCTCGCTGGCGGAGGCGGCCTACCGGCGCGCGGACCCGCCGGCCGATCGCGGCTGGGCAGCCGACCTGCGCGCGGTCGCCCTCCTCGATCTCGACCAGGCCCGGCGCGACGGTCGGACGGTCTCCCCCCAGGAGCTGCTCGGCGCGCTCGCGTTCCACCCCGCGGTCGACCAGCTGCTCTACGCGCCCCAGATCGCCTTCGAGGACGTCTACTTCGCGGCGATCGCGGAGCGCGATCCGTACCGTGAGGACCCGGTGCGCTCGCGCCGACCCCTGGCCCGGGGGCGTCGGCTGCTCGAGGCGGCGCGGGACGCCCTCGCCCCGGACGCCTTCGCCGCGTTCGTGGCCGGCCTGCTCGACCCTGACCGCGGCGCCCGGGAGGCGCTCGCGGCGGCCGCGCCTACCGGGGCCGAGCGCCTCGACGGCTGGCTCGCCTCCCCCGGTGAGCCCCTCAACTACCGGCTCGGCCGCCGCGCCTCGGTCCGGCTCCCGGACGGCTCCTACCGCCACCGCGTCACCGTCCACCGGGACGGCGCGGGCCGGGCGGAGCCGGTGGAGGTCGAGGTGGTGGACGAGCAGGGCCACCGCGCGGTCGCGGTGTGGGACGCGCCCGGCCCCGTGGGGGAGGTCGAGGTCGAGCTCCCGGCGCAGGCCGCCCGCGTGACGGTCGATCCGCGCCACCGGCTCGTCCAGGACCCGAGCCTGGCGGACGGTCACCCCCGCGCGGACGACACGACGAGCCTGCCGTGGCGTCCGCCGATCCTGAACGGCTTCGCGCTCAGCCTGCTGGCGAGCGAGGGGGACGTCATCGGGTTCGTCGACTTCGCGCTGCGGCGTCGCTACGACCTCGACCACACCATCGGCCTGCGGGTGCAGCGGACCCGCGCCTTCACGGGTGGCGTCCTGTCCTACGCCCAGGGTGTGGGCCCGAAGGTTCACACCAACCGTCGCGTCGGGTCGATCGCGGGCGGGGTGACCTTCGACCGGCTCCACTCGTTCTTCGGCGACAGCAACCTCGGGGGCTGGAGAGTGCAGGGGCTCGTCAGCCTGGCGATGAGCACCGTCAGCTTCGTGACCGACCCCCGGCAGGGCGCCTGGGGGCGCGCCAACGTCGTCGGCGGCGTCGCGTTCCGGGACGACGGGACCGTCGGCTACACGCTGCGCGGCGCCGGGCGGATCGGCGGCGTGATCCCCCTCGGCCTGACCAACGCGCTGGTCCTGGTCGGCGGCGGGGGGTTCACGGCGGGCCGGGCGCTGTCCTCGGAGCTGCAGACCCTGGGCGGCGCGGCGCGCCTCCGGGGGTTCGCGACCCCCGAGATCCTGGGGCGGGGGGCGCTCTTCGGGATCGCCGAGCACCGCTGGACCTTCCTCCGGGACCTCTCGATCAACGTGGCCCACCTCGTCTGGGTGCGGGAGCTCCAGCTCGCGCTGTTCGGCGGCACCGGCGTGGCCTTCGACGTGGAGGGCCAGGAGGGCGGCGGGGCCCGGGGCGCCGCCGACGCGGGGCTCGGCCTGCGGGTCCACTACGACTACGGTGGCGTGCAACCCGGGGTGATGGTCCTCGACCTCGCCTTCCCCCTCACCCGGCGAGTGACCGACCGCGGTGCCCCGGTCGCCTTCTACCTGGCGTTCGACCAGTTCTTCTGAGGGTTGCGGGGGGCTGCCGGGGCCTCCGGAAGCCCGACGGAAGCTGTGGTATAGGACGGCGCCCGCGCGCGCGGCGCCGCGGGCCGCCCGGAGAAACGCCCATGGCAGAGCTCTTCCCGCCCCCGCCCGCTGGAACCCCCCTCGAGATGGGTCCGGACCGGGTGCTTCGCGTCCCCGACGACCCGATCCTCCCGTTCATCGAGGGCGACGGCACGGGCCCGGACATCTGGCGGGCCTCCGTCCGCGTCTTCGACGCCGCGGTGGAGAAGGCCTACGGCGGCAAGCGGCGGATCCACTGGTACGAGGTCTTCGCCGGCCAGAAGGCCTTCGACCAGTACCAGAGCTGGCTCCCGGAGGAGACTGTCGACGCCTTCCGCACCTACCTCGTCGGCATCAAGGGGCCCCTGACGACGCCCGTCGGCGGCGGCATCCGGTCGTTGAACGTGGCGCTCCGGCAGCTCCTGGACCTCTACGTCTGCCTCCGCCCGGTCCGCTACTTCAGCGGCGTGCCTTCCCCCGTGAAGCGGCCGGAGCACGTGGACATGGTGATCTTCCGCGAGAACACGGAGGACATCTACGCCGGGATCGAGTTCGAGCAGGGAGCGGAGGATACGGCGCAGCTCAAGGCGTTCCTCGAGAGCACGTTTCCGGAGCGCTACCAGAAGATCCGGTTCCCCGACACCGTCGGCATCGGCCTCAAGCCGGTGTCGATCGAGGGGACGGAGCGCCTGGTGCGCGCCGCGATCGAGTACGCCCTCGCGAACGGCCGCAAGAGCGTCACCCTGGTCCACAAGGGCAACATCATGAAGTTCACGGAGGGTGCGTTCCGCAGCTGGGGCTTCGCCCTCGCGGAGCGGGAGTACCCGGACCGCGCGTACACGTGGGGCCAGTGGGAGCGAACGGTGGAGGCGAAGGGCAAGGCGGCCGCCAACGCCGAGCAGGAGGCCGCCGTCGCGGCGGGGAAGGTCCTCGTCAAGGACGCCATCGCGGACATCGCCCTGCAGCAGGTGCTGACGCGGCCCCGCGAGTTCGACGTCATCGCTACCCTCAACCTCAACGGGGATTACCTGTCCGACGCCCTCGCAGCGCAGGTGGGTGGGATCGGCATCGCTCCGGGCGGCAACGCCAACTACGTCACCGGCCACGCGATCTTCGAGGCCACGCACGGCACCGCACCGAAGTATGCCAACCAGGACAAGGTCAACCCGAGCTCCGTGATCCTGAGCGGGGTTCTCATGTTCCGCCACCTTGGCTGGCCCGAGGCGGCCAACCTGATCGAGACCGGGATCGAGAAGACGATCGCGAACAAGACCGTGACCTACGATTTCGCCCGACTGATGGAGGGTGCGACGACCGTGAAGTGCTCCGAGTTCGGGTCCGCGATCATCGACAACATGGGCTAGCGCCGTGAACATCCACGAGTACCAGGCCAAACAGCTCTTCCGCCGCTACGGCATCCCGACGCCGAAGGGCTCTCCGGCCTTTTCCGTGGAGGAGGCGGAGAGGGTCGCCCTCGATCTGATCGCCGAAACCGGCCAGGAGGTCGTCGTCGTCAAGGCGCAGATCCACGCCGGGGGGCGCGGCAAGGCGGGCGGGGTCAAGGTGGTCAAGGGCGCGGACGCCGCCAGGGCCGCGGCCGAGGAGATCCTCGGCACGACCCTCGTCACCCACCAGACCGGGCCCGCGGGCAAGCTCGTGCAGCGGCGCTACGGCGAGCAGGGTCTCGCGATCGCGCGCGAGCTGTACCTCGCCGTCGCGATCGACCGCGAGGCGCGTCGGGTCGTGGTGATGGCGTCCAGCGAAGGCGGGGTCGACATCGAGGAGGTGGCGGCCCGCACCCCCGAGAAGATCCACCGGGTCGCGGTGGACCCGGCCGTCGGGCTCATGCCCTTCCAGACCCGCCAGCTGGCCTACGCGCTCGGGCTGAGCAAGGTCGCCCAGAAGGGCTTCGCGCAGCTGCTCGGCGCTCTGGCCGGCCTCTTCGTGCAGGAGGACTGCTCCCTGGCGGAGATCAACCCCCTGATCGTGAGCGACCAGGACGACGTGATCGCGCTCGACGCGAAGGTGACCTTCGACGACAACGGTCACTTCCGCCATCCGGAGTGGGACGAGCTCCGCGACCTGTCGGAGGAGGCGCCGCAGGAGATCGAGGCCAAGGACGCCGGGCTCTCCTACATCCAGCTCGACGGCAATATCGGCTGCCTCGTCAACGGGGCGGGCCTCGCCATGAGCACGATGGACACGATCAAGCACTTCGGCGGGGAGCCCGCGAACTTCCTCGACGTGGGGGGCGGGGCGAGCCAGGAGGCGGTGACCAAGGCCTTCGGCATCATCCTCCAGTCCCCGGGCATCCAGGGCATCTTCGTCAACATCTTCGGCGGCATCATGAAGTGCGACATCATCGCCAACGGGATCGTCGCCGCGACGCGGGAGCTCGGGCTCGAGGTGCCCCTCGTCGTCCGCCTCGAGGGGACCAACGTCGAACGGGGCCGCGAGATCCTCAGCGGCAGCGGCCTCGACATCACCGCCGCTGACACGATGGCCGAGGGCGCCAAGACGATCGTCCGGCTGGCCGAGGCTCGGGCCTGAGGGGGGGGAGCGTGGCGATTCTCGTCGACCGGGACACGGAGGTCATCGTCCAGGGGATCACGGGCTCCGCGGGGACCTTCCACGCCGGGCAGTGCATGGACTACGGCACGCGGGTCGTGGGTGGCGTGACCCCCGGCCGGGGCGGCCAGACGTGGGAGAACCCGAGCGGGAAGGGGACCGCGCCCGTCTTCGACACCGTGCGCGAGGCGGTCGAGCGGACCGGGGCCACGGCCAGCCTCGTCTTCGTGCCCCCGCCGTTCGCCGCGGACGCGATCCTCGAGGCGGTCGACGCCGAGGTCCCCCTCGTCGTGGTGATCACCGAGGGCATCCCGGTCCTCGACATGCTCAAGGTGCGTCGTGTTCTCGACGGACAGAGCACCACCCGCGTGATCGGCCCGAACTGCCCCGGCGTGATCACCCCCGGCCAGTGCAAGATGGGCATCATGCCGGGGCACATCCACCTCCCGGGGCGGGTCGGCGTCGTCAGCAAGTCCGGGACCCTGACCTACGAGGCGGTCGGGCAGCTCACCCGCCTCGGGATCGGGCAGAGCACCGCGGTCGGCATCGGCGGCGACCCGCTGAACGGCACCGACTTCATCGACGTGCTGGCGATGTTCGAGGCGGACGAGGGGACCGACGGGATCATCCTGATCGGCGAGATCGGCGGCAGCGCGGAGGAGCAGGCCGCGGAGTTCATCCGCTCGAGCTTCCGCAAGCCCGTCGCCGGCTTCATCGCCGGCGTGACGGCCCCTCCGGGCAAGCGCATGGGCCACGCTGGCGCGATCATCAGCGGCGGGGCCGGGACGGCTGCCGCCAAGATCGAGGCGCTCGAGGCCGCGGGCGTGAAGGTCGCGCCCACCCCGTCCGACATGGGGGCGACCCTGAAGGGCCTCCTGGCCGGCTAGCGGGCCGGCCGATGACGTACTCCGACCGTGGGGTCTCCGGCCGAGGACGGCCCCGCGCGTCTGTCCCCGTTCGAAGGAGCACCGACCATGACAGACCCCATCCGCGTCGCGGTCACCGGCGCCGCCGGCCAGATCGGCTACAGCCTCCTGTTCCGGATCGCCGCCGGCGACATGCTGGGCAAGGACCAACCGGTCCAGCTCCAGCTTCTCGACATCCCTCCGGCCATGAAGGCGGTCGAGGGGGTGGTCATGGAGCTCGACGACTGCGCGTTCCCCCTGCTCGCCGGCATCGACGCCCATGACGACCCGATGCAGGCCTTCGAGGGCACCCAGGTCGCGCTCCTCGTCGGCGCCAAGCCGCGGGGGCCCGGGATGCTGCGCAAGGACCTGCTGCGCGAGAACGGCCCGATCTTCACGAGCCAGGGCAAGGCCCTGAACGAGCGCGCGGCCCGCGACGTCAAGGTGTGCGTGGTCGGCAACCCGGCCAACACCAACGGCTACATCGCGATGAGGAACGCACCGGACCTGCCCCGGGAGGCCTTCACCGCCCTGGTCCGCCTGGACCAGAACCGCGCGATGAGCCAGGTCGCGCAGAAGACCGGCCGGCGGGTCACCGACGTCAAGCGCCTGACCATCTGGGGCAACCACTCCGCGACCCAGTACCCGGACCTGTTCCGCGCGGAGATCGACGGGCGCTCGGTGGCCGAGATCATCGGCGACCAGAGCTGGCTCGAGGAGACGTTCATCCCGACGGTCCAGCAGCGGGGCAAGGCGATCATCGACGCCCGCGGGAAGAGCAGCGCCGCGAGCGCCGCCAACGCGGCGATCGACCATGTCCACGACTGGTGGCACGGCACGGCGGCCGGGGACTGGGTCTCGATGGCCGTCCCGTCCGACGGCGCCTACGGGACGCCGGAGGGCCTGATCTACGGGATGCCGGTCACCTGCCAGGGCGGCCGCTACACCGTGGTGGAAGGCCTCGAGATCGACGCCTTCAGCCGCACCCGCATGGACGCGACGGCGAAGGAGCTGGCCGACGAGGCGGAGGCGGTCGCCGACCTGCTGCCCTCCTGAGGGCAGCCGGATCGGCCTGGGGTCTCGTCGCGGGCGCGATGTTCTGCTAGAGGGCTGCCGCCCCGAGGACCCAGGAGCGAGGACATGGCGACAGAGCGGACCCTATCCATCATCAAGCCCGACGCCGTCGAGCAGCACCACATCGGCGCCATCCTCGCCCTGATCGAGGGGGCCGGCCTCCAGATCCGCGCCATGAAGATGATGCGGCTCAGCCGGCCCGTGGCCGAGGGCTTCTACGCGGTCCACCGGGAGCGCCCCTTCTTCGGAGAGCTCGTCGAGTTCATGACCCGGGGTCCGGTCGTGATCAGCGTCCTCGAGGGCGAGGGCGCGATCGCGACCTACCGGGAGCTCATGGGCGCGACGAACCCCGAGAACGCCGAGGGCGGCACGATCCGCAAGCTCTACGGCACCGACGTGGGCGAGAACGCAGTCCACGGCTCGGACGGGACGGACACCGCGGCCCAGGAGATCGCGTACTTCTTCCCGGCCTTCGAGCTCTGAGCGTGGGGGCGACCGATCCGGCCGCCCTCGAGGACCGCGTCCACGCGGCGTTCGAGGACCGGTCCCGGCTCGAGGCACCGGAGGCACGGGAGGCGGTCCTCGCGACGATCGCGGCCCTCGACCGCGGGGAGCTTCGGGTCGCCGAGCCGACCGACGACGGCTGGCGCGTTCACGGCTGGGTGAAGGAGGCGATCCTCCTCTACTTCGGCCTCCAGGGGATGGAGCGCTTCGAGGTCGGGCCCTTCGAGTTCCACGACAAGATCCCCCTCAAGGCCGGCCTCGACGAGGCGGGGGTCCGGGTCGTTCCCCCCGGCACGGTCCGCTACGGCGCCTTCCTCGAGCGCGGGGCGGTGCTGATGCCGGGCTACGTCAACATCGGAGCCTGGGTCGGGGCGGGCAGCCTCGTCGACACCTGGGCGACGGTGGGGAGCTGCGCGCAGATCGGCCGCCACGTCCATCTGTCCGGCGGCGTCGGCATCGGCGGCGTGCTCGAGCCGCCCGGGGCGACCCCGGTGATCATCGAGGACGGAGCGTTCGTCGGGAGCCGAGCGATCGTGGTCGAGGGCGTCCGGGTCGAGCGGGAGGCCGTGCTCGGCGCCAACGTCGTGCTGACGGCCAGCACCCGGATCATCGACGTGACCGGTCCCGAGCCCGTGGAGCACGTCGGCCGGGTCCCCGCCCGGGCCGTCGTGATCCCCGGCACGCGGCCGAAGGCCTTCCCGGCCGGCGAGTACGGGGTCCCGTGCGCGCTGATCATCGGTGAGCGCACGGCTCGGACCGATCGCAAGGTGAGCCTCGAGGAAGCGCTCCGGGAGCACGACGTCCAGGTCTGAGCTCCGCGTGGGACCTCGCGGTTGCGCGCCCGGGGCCGGGGCCGCAGGTTCGACGCCGATGCCGGACCTCGCCCCGCCTCTGGCCCCTCCCGACGGGGCCCTCGCGCGCCTCCCCGAGGAGTGGTCGGCGCTCCTCGCGTCGTGGGGCGAGCCGTCCTACCGCGGGGCCCAGGTCTTCTCCTGGATCCACCGCCGCGGGGTGACCGACCCGGACGCGATGACCAACCTGCCCAAGGCGCTGAGGGCGCGCCTCGCCGACGACGGGCTCGGCCCGGCCGCGGAGGTCGCGGTGGCCCGGGACGCCGCCGACGGGACCCGGAAGCTGCTCCTTCGCCTGCACGACGGGCGGAGCGTCGAGTCGGTGCTGATCCCGATGACGAGCACCGCCCCCGAGGACCTCTACGCCCCGGTCGACCCGGACGGCGACGAGGACGACCGGGAGGGGTCGAGCCCGGTGACCCAGTGCATCTCGAGCCAGGTGGGCTGCGCGATGGGCTGCGTGTTCTGCGCGTCGGGCCTCGCCGGCCTCAAGCGCCACATGACGGCGTCGGAGATCGTGGGCCAGGTCCTGCTCGGCCGGGACCGCGTCGGGCCCCGCCAGCGCCTCCGCAACGTGGTGCTGATGGGCATGGGCGAGCCGCTGCACAACTACGACGCCGTCGCTCGCGCGCTGACCTTGATGTTCCACCGGGACGGCCTCGACCTGTCGAGGCGCCGGGTCACGCTCTCGACCAGCGGGCTCGTCCCCCAGATCGACCGCCTCGGGCGGGACTTCGCCGGCCAGGTGCAGCTCGCGATCAGCCTCCACGTCCCCGACGACGAGCGACGGAGCGAGCTGATGCCGATCAACCGCAAGCACCCGCTGGGCGAGCTGATGGACGCCCTGCGGCGCTACCCGCTGCCCCGGCGACGTCGCATCACCATCGAGTACACGCTCGTGAAGGGCTTCAACGAGGCCGACCGGGACGCCGACCTCCTCGCCGGGCTGCTCCGCGGCCTCCGGGTCAAGGTCAACCTCATCCCGCTCAACCGCGTCCCGGGCACCCCGCTGGAACCACCGTCGTGGCCCGTGGTCGAACGGTTCCAGAGCCGCCTCCGGGGGCGGCGCATCCCGACCTTCGTGCGCCGGCGGCGTGGTGACGACATCGCGGCCGCCTGCGGCCAGCTCGCGCTCGCCGGGGAGGCCCGGAAGGTCCACGTGCCCCTACCCACGCTGCGCGGTTGAGCCGGTTCCACCGATCGGCCGTGTACCGTACGCCTCCTCCGATGCGAGCCCTCCTCCTCCCCGCCCTCCTCCCCGGTCTCCTCCTGGCTGCCGGCCTGACCTTCGGGCTCGCTCTCGCGCCCTCCGCCCACGGCCAGCAGGGTCTTCGGGTGGTCCGGGTCAGCCGCGTCCGGGTCGATGGGGCGCTGAACGATTGGCGGGGCGTGCGCTTCGTGTCCCTCGGCCACGGGGACGACGCGGCCCTCGAGTACGCGCTCGGCTACGACGACGACGCGCTGTACCTCGCGGCGCGGGTGCGCGACGAGCGGGTGGTCCGGACCGACCAGCCGGGCGTCGCGGAGGACGCGGTGATCCTCAGCCTCGCGCTGCCCGGCCGCCGCGGGCTCCGGGGGACCGAGGTGTGGCTCTACCCCGGCGTCCCCGGGAGGCGGGCCCGGGCGGGCGTCGGCTCCCTCGGGGCGCGCCCGCGCGTCATCGATACGATCACGGTGGTCGAGGGCCCCTTGCCGCGGGGCCTCGGCTACGTGATCGAGGCGCGGGTCCCCTGGCCCGCGCTCGGGCCGACGACGCGCTGGGACCAGGGCCGGGGGGCGCTGCGCCTCCGGGACGTCGACCGCGAGGCGCACCCGACCATCGAGACGGAGCCCGCCACGGCGGCGATCGATCCGCAGCACCTCGGCGCGCTGCCGCCGCTCACCGTCCAGAGCCCCGAGACCGATAACCTCGAGGCCTTCGCCCGGGAGCGGAACCTCCTCGACGCGCGGCCGCGCTACGACCTGGTCGGGAACGTGTGGGGGGACGGTCGCCGGGAGCGGGTGTTCGTGGTCGACCGCTACGTGGTCCTCACCGGGGGAGGCTACCGGGACGGCGGCTACGGCTACCACCGGCTGGACGTCGCCGGCGTCGGCGACGTGCGGTCGGCGGAGCTGCGGGACCTGACCGGCGACGGGCTGAGCGAGCTCGTGCTGTCGCTCCGGCAGGCCAACCGCCTCGGGCGCCGCGACCTGTTCCAGGTGGTCGCCCTGAACGGCGAGGTGCCAAGGGACGTCTTCGCGGTCGAGCTCGGCAAGGAGACCTCGGCGGGTCGGCTCACGATGGAGCTCCGGATCCGGCCCGAGCGGGGTGGTCCTCCGGTCATCGAGGTCGAGGTGGGCACGGCGCAAGGTCTCGACGCGGACAGCTACCGCGAGCGCCCAGCCGTCAACGCCGAGCCGATCCTGCTCCCCTGGGGCCCGATCCGGCAGCGCTCCTACCGGTGGAACGGGAGCGTCTTCGCGCGGGTGGGGGAGGTCGCGAACCCGCGCTACCGGGAGGCCACCCCGGCGACCGCGAGGGCGACGCCGGTCCCGACCGCCGAGGCGGCCCCCGCGGCGCCGGCCGGGCCGAGCGAGGACGACCTCCTCGCGGCCTTCCGGCAGGCGCAGGGCGTCCGGTCCGGGGTCCGGCCCCGCTTCGCCGCGCGGATCAACGCGCTCGGGGACCGGCGGCCGGAGCGCATGGAGGTGTACGGCAAGGCGCTCGTCCTCGTCGGGCCCGGCATCGCCGACGGCCGCCGCTACCTGTCCTCGACCTTCCCCGTCGAGGACCCCGCGGACCTCCTCGACGTCCGCACGGCCGACGTCACGGGCGACCGCCGGAGCGAGATCCTCGGCCGGATCCAGCAGCGGGACGGCGAGGTGACCCGGCACGTGCTCGTCGTCTATCGGGTCCGCGAGACCGGCATCCAGCAGATCCTGCTCGCCGAGGTGCGTCGGGAGCAGGCGGGCGACTTCGTGGAGAACGACGTGCGGACCCGCGGAGGCCGCCTCCAGATCCGCCCCGGGCGCGCGCGGGGCTTCGGCGCGGACCGGTGGCCCTTCGCGCCGCCGAGCGCGGAGGGGGCCGTCGCGCCCCTGCTGTTGCCGTGGCAGGACCGGCCGGTCACGTACCGGCTCGTCGGGGACCGGCTCGAGCCGCGCTGAGGGGCCTGGCAACCTCGGCGTCCGGCGGTGGGCCGGTGAGGCCGGCCCACCGACGCTCGCGCGTCACACCTCCTCGGGCGTGCAGACCGCCCCACCCCGCCTCGGGTCGCCCGCCCCCGCGTAGCGTCCGTCGTGCCATTCGGCGGCGTGGACGCCGCCGAAGAACATGTTCCGGTCCGGGAACGCGACCGCCTTCGGCCAGGCGCTCGCGAGCTCCGACGCGGCCATGTCGGGGAGCGCGGCGCGCTCGAACCAGAGCAGGTCCCCCTCGACGTGGAGGCGGTCGGCGCCGACGGCCCGCTCGAGGGCGCAGCCGTACCCGAGGCGGTTGACGAGCCCCTGAACGACGGCGGACCGGATCCGCTTGGAGCCGCCCGAGCCGAGGACGAGCACGGGGCGGCCGCCGCGCAGCACGACGGTCGGCGACATCATCGTGGTCATCGGCGCCCCCGGCGGCTGGCGGTGGAAGCCGAGCGGGTTGATGTCCTCCTCGCCGAGGAAGTTGTTCGCGTGGAGGCCCCAGTCGTCGAGCACGTGGCCCGAGCCCTCCCCGTTGCTCATCGTCAGGGACGCGGCGCCGGCGTCGCCGTCCAGCACGCTGATGTGGGTGGTCCCGCCGAGCGCTCGCTCCGTGACCGCCTGCTCCCGGGCCGCCCACGCGGCGTCGACGGCCGCGTCCGACAGGAGCGCGTCGAGGTAGCCCGGCTCGTCCAGGCGGGCATCGTAGCCGCGTGCCCGCGCGTCGCTCACGGTCCTCAGGACCTCCGCGAGCGCTCCCCAGTGGGCGCCGAAGGGGTGGCGCAGCAATCCGGAGCGCTCGGCGACCCGGAGGCCGAGGGCGACCAGCCCGCCCCCCGCGGAAGGCGGGGGCGCCGTGAGCACGGTGTGGCCCGCGAAGGGGACGGAGAGCGGCGGGCGCTCGACGGGCTCGGACCGCGCGATGTCCTCCGGTCCGATCCACCCTCCACGATCCTGCCCGAAGGCCTCGACGAGATCGGCGTCCACCGCCCGAAGCGTGGCGTCGGCGTCGTGGGCCAGGCCGTCGAGGAGGCGGGCCTGCCCCGGGTTCCTCAGCCGGGCCCCGCCCGGAGCGAGCCGACCTCCCGTCTCGACCAGCGCCCTGGCGCCCGCGGTCATGCGGAAGATCGGCCTCAGCAAGCCGATCGTCCAGGCCGTGTTGGGGGACACGACGTAGCCGTCGACGGCGAGGCGCCGGGCCGGCCCGAGGACCTCGTCGAGGGGCAGGCGGCCGTGGCGCCGATGGGCGCGAAGCAGGCCGCGCAGGGCGCCGGGGACGGCGACCGCGCCGCGGCCGACGTGGAACTCCTGCGTCGTCGCCCCGAAGTCCACCAGGATCGCGAGGAAGTCCAGGGCGGCGGGGCGGCCCCCGAGCCCGGGCACCCGGGCGAAGAAGTCGAGCACCGACCACCCGCGACCCGGCGCGCCGTGCAGCAGGAGCCCGGCTCCGCCGGGGCTGGTCAGCGCCGGCTCGCACACGAAGCTGGCGAACGCCGCGGCGCACACGGCGTCCACGGCGCTGCCCCCCGCGCGCAGGGTCTCCGCCCCGGCCCGGGCGGTCTGCGGGTCACCGGCCGCGACCACGCCCCGTCGAGCCATGGGCGGGAGTCTAGACCTCCGAACGCGAGCCCGCCGCCGGCCCGGCGCCCGACCCCTCCGGGTCGGCCCGTCCGGACCGGGCGGCGGGACCCGGCGGCGGCTCAGGCCGGCTCGGCCACCGCTGCCCCTGCCTCGGTCGAGGCGGGCAGGCGCTCCGCGATCCAGGCGTCGACCGCGTAGCGGCCGCCGCCGGCGACCACGAGGCCCACGCCCATCGCCGACATCAGGAGGTGGTACTCGAAGCCCTCGCCGCCCTGGGCCCCGCTCCAGTTCATGAAGAAGCCGTGCGGGGCGTGTACGGTCACCACCGCGCCGATCATCACCGCGAGGACCCCGAGGGCGGCGGGCCGGGTCAGGACGCCCGCGATCAGCGCCAGGGCGCCCAGAGACTCGATCAGGACCACGAGCACCGCGATGATCCACGGGAGCCCCATGGTCTGGGTGAAGAAGCCGACCGTCGCCTCGAACCCGTAGCCGCCGAAGAGGCCGAAGGCCTTCTGGAGGCCGTGGGGGAGCAGCACGCCGCCCACGGCGAGGCGGAGCAGGAGGGGGACGGTCGAGCCGTCCGTCTGAAGGAGCCGCTGGAGGTTCATCGGAGTTGTCCTTTCCTTTCGACACCATCCCTAGGCATCTCGAGCGGCGACGGGCAGAGGGCCCGCGGTCGAGGGACTGTTTCCCGTGAGGAAGAGAAACCCCGTCGGGCATGCCGAGCTCGGCGACCTGGAGGTCTTCGCGGTCGTGGTCGAGGAGCGATCCTTCACCGCCGCGGCCCGGGCCCTCGGCACCAGCACCGGCGCGGTCAGCAAGCGCATCGCCAAGCTGGAGGACCACCTCGGGGTGCGGCTCCTCGAGCGAACGACCCGCCGGGTCGCCCCGACCGGGCCCGGCGCGCTGTTCTACGAGCACACGCTCCGGGTGCTGCAGGCCCTCGAGGACGCCGAGCGCGCGGTCGGGCACCTCGCGACCGCCCCCCGGGGGACGCTCCGCGTCAGCGCGGGCGCCCTGTTCGGCGAGCGGCACGTGGCGCCGCTGCTGCCCGCCTTCCTCGCGGCCCACCGCGGCGTGCGGATCGAGCTCCGCGTGAGCGACCGGTTCGTCAACCTCCTGGAGGAGGCGGTCGACGTCGCGGTCCGCGTCGGTCGCCTCGAGGACTCGAGCCTCCGCGCACGCCGGCTCGGTGAGGTCCGGACGCTCGTCGTCGCGAGCCCGGCCTACCTCGAGGCGCGGGGGACCCCGATGCACCCCGGCGCCCTGCTCGACCACGTGTGCCTCCGCTACAGCCTCGTGCCGACGGGGCGCGAGTGGCGTTTCGCAGGCCCCGAGGGGGAGATCTCGGTCCCGGTGTCCGGCCGGCTCGCCTCGGACCACGGCGGTGTGCTGCTGGCGGCGACCGAGGCCGGCGGGGGCCTTGCGCTGCTGCCGGAGTTCATCGTCGACCGGGCGCTGGAGGCCGGCCGGGTCGTCGAGGTCCTGGCCGACCACCGGGCCGCGGCCATGCCGGTCCACGCGGTGTACCCGTCCGGCCACCACGTGCTCCCGGCCGTGCGGGCCTTCGTCGACCACCTCGTCGAGGCGATGCCCGCGCGGTTGGCTCCCGGTCGCGGCCAGCCCTGAGCAGGCCGGGCCGACCGGTCGCCGGCGGGGCTCAGCGGGCCTCGACGGGTCGCGGCGGGGACGGCCGCGCCCCCGTCACTTGGCCCTCGGGTGGTGAAGGGCGTGCATCTCGTCGAGGTGGTCGCTCGACAGGTGCGTGTAGACCTCCGTCGTCGTGATGCTCTCGTGGCCCAGCAGCATCTGCACCGCCCGGAGGTCGGCCCCGCCGAGGAGAAGATGGGTCGCGAAGCTGTGCCGGAGCTTGTGAGGGCTGACGGGCTTGTCGATCCCGGCGCCCCGCGCGTGGATGCGGATCCGCTTCCAGAAGCCCTGGCGGGTCATCGGACCGCCCCGCGCGGTCACGAAGAGCGCGTCGACGTCCGGGCGGGCCCACGCCTCCCGATCGGGGAGCCAGGCCTCGATCCGCCGGATCGCGGGGGCGCCCAGCGGTACGATCCTCCGCTTGGCGCCCTTGCCCTCCGCGGTGAGGAAGCCGGCCCGCAGGTTCACGGCCCCGCGGGCCAGCGTCACGAGCTCGCTCACCCTCAGGCCGCTCGAGTAGAGGGTGTGCAGCATCGCGCTGTCCCGTCGGCCGAGGCGCGTGGCGCGGTCGGGGGCGGCGAGCAGCCGCGCGACCTCCCCCCGATCGAGGACCGTGGGGAGGCGGGACAGGAGCTTCGGTCCGTCGAGCAGCGCGGTCGGGTCGGTTCGGAGCTGACCCTCCTCGAGCAGCCACCCGAACCACCCGCGGGCGGACGACAGGTGGCGCGCCTGCGACCGCGGGTCGAGCCCCCGCCGCGCCAGGTGGAGCAGCCACGCGCCGAGAAGGGCGGCGTCGACGCCGGCCAGGTGCGTCGTCTCCTCCTCGTGGAGGAAGGCGACGAGGCCGCTCAGGTCCTCGGCGTACGCCCGGACCGTCGCCCGCGCGAGCCCGCGCTCGACCCGCAGGTGGTCGAGGTAGGCGTCGAGATGCTCGTCCAGGGCCCTGGCGGCGCCGCGCGGTCCTCCCATCCGCTCTGGCCTACCGTTGCAGGACGCCGCCCGTCCAGTTCGGGTCGGCCGCGGTCTCCTACAGGCCGTCCTCGATATCCCGCGGCTCCCCCCGGGAGAGCGCCGGGGTCCGCTCGTGCGTCAGGCCCGGGCCGCAGCGGATCCGGAGCGCCCGGACGGCCGGCCGCGGGGTGTCGCGGCGGCGGCGCTCCGCGACCACGAGGAGCGGGTGCCCTCCGATGCACGCGACGTCCACCTCCGCGAAGGCGACCCACCGCCGGTAGATCAGATGCTGCCGACCGGTCGCCTCGAGGTCGGTGGGATCGAGGCGCGCGATGTAGACCGCGACCCGCTCCCGGTTCATCCCCCGCGTCCCCACCGCGAACAGGTGCTCTCCACACGGGAGCAGCCCTGGCCGGTGGCTGTAGGCGTGGGCGGTCCCCGGGCTCTCCAGGCTCCCGGCGACGGCCCGGAGGTCGGGGCCGAGGCGAGCGACGAAGAAGCGGAGCCCGTGGTCCCCGCGTCGGTCGAGGAACGCGGTCAGCCATCCCCGATCGTCGGCGGTGATCGCCGGCTTGGAGTCCAGGTAGGCCAGCGGGAGAGCGGCCACGGAGGGCCCCTGTCCCCCCGAGACGTGGAGGTTCCCGGTGACGGCGCCGTCCGGCGCGCTCCAGGCCTCCGACCACGCCACGATCGGGGGGCCGTCCCGCTGCGCGAAGGTCGGCGCGCTGGCCGACACGCCCTCGGCGGAGAGGCGCCGGGGCTCGTCGCGGCCGGCCTCCGTGTCGAACCCGGCCATCCAGGCCTCGGCCGTGAAGGGCTCGGCGTGCTGCCAGCCGACGCGCCCAGCGCGCCGGCCGTCGACGGTGAGCGCGATGCCCCGGCTCGCCTCTCCGACGGGACCCGCGTGGCCGACGGGGGCGAGCTCGTCCCCAGCGAGGCGGGCGACCGCGACCCGGCCGGGGCGCCCCCGGTCGCCGTCGCCGGGGCGCAGGCAGCCGAGGATCGGCCCGGACCGACCCGGCGCTGCGGCGACGCCCCCGGGGCAGGCAGCGCCGAGCCGGACCGCGTCCGCGCGCGGCGCCCCCTCCGCCTCCAACCTCCGCACGTGGAGGCCGCCGCCATCCGACCAGAGCACCGCCGCGCCGCCGTCGTCGGCGACGCCCGCCACGTCGTGGATGATCCGGCCGGAGCCGGTGCCGACCCGGGTCACGGTCGGGAAGTGGCACGCGACCGGTCCGGGCCCGCGTTCGCCGCACGCGGCGAGGGCCAACCCGACGAGGAGGGCGGCCGCGGGCCGGTCGCCCCGCCCGCTCAGAGGATGCCGCGGGTGGTGAGGAGCGACCGGATGTCGGGCCGTCGCCGGTCGAGCTCCGCGGGGTCCTTGACGGGCTGGAAGCGGCCGGTCGGTCCCTGGCGGGGCACCTCGAGGAAGCGGCTCTCGACGAAGGCGGTCAGCTGGCCGCCCAGCCGCTCGAACTGGCTCGCGGGCTGCCCCTCGACGGTCTTTCGGACGGCGAACCACGTGAGCTCGTACTCCCGCGCGAGGGCGCTCGCGTCGAGGACGAAGGTGTTCGTGTTGAAGACGCCGATCGTGTCCTGGTCGAACCCCTCGGGGAAGCGGAACGCCTCGACGATCTCGACGCGACCGTCGACCCGCGCGGGCGCGCCGCCCTTGTCTCCGGGCTCCTTCGCGACCACCTCCGCGGTCAGGGAGGCGCCGCCGGCGAGGTGTGCCCCGATCACCGCGGGGTCGAGCGTCGCCCCCAGGTTGTCGACGTTGCTCATCGCCAGGTGGCGCCCACCCCCGTCCTGGAAGCGAGCGAGGAGGCCCGAGGCCGCGAAGGCGCTCGGCGTGTCCCCGTGGCCCGGCGCGTACGGCGACAGCTCACCGGCGGGTGTCCGGAAGAGCTCGGCGTCCGGCGTCAGCCGGAGGCTGATCGTCTGGGGGAAGCACGTGACCGGGGCGGCGTCGCTCGAGAGGCGCTCGGCCGCTCGCCGGACCTCGGCGTCCGTGGCGAAGCTCGTCATCACGAAGACCGGCACCCGGGCGCTCGCCCGCTCCGCCGCGCGGCGCGCGCCGGCGACCTTCAGCTCGAGGAACGTCCGCCCGTCCACCGCCTCGACCGTCGCCTTGACCACCCCGCCGAAGCGCGTGGCCATGCCCCCGGCCAGGACGAGCGTGCCCACCCGGCCCTCCGCGATGGCCTCCTCGCCCCGCGCGACCATCTCGCTGTGCTCCGCCGAGCCCGGTGCGGGCAGCGTGCGGACCGCGTCCGCGGGGGGCGGCTCGACGCGCGCGGCCAGGCGATTGGACGCCGGGTCCGCGCCCTCGGCCCGCAAACGCTCCCGCAGACGGTGGAACGTCGGCGGGTCGAACCCGTATTGATGAAGAAGGGATGCGGTGGCGTCGTCGATCCCCAGCTCGGTCAGCTCACCGGTCATGGAGGCTGACTACACTGCCGATGACCAGGAAGGCAACGTAGCAAGACTGGCCCAAGGATTCGGTCACGAGTTGGCCTGAGGATTGCTTACGATGCGGTGCGGGGGCGCCCTGCCATCGTGTCGACCCGACCCACGCCCTCGGGATCGCCCCGCCTCGGCGCCCTCTGTCAGGAGAACCTCCCCATCATGATGTCCCCCCCCAACCCCTCCCTCCGACGGCTCCGCACGCCCGCGCTGCTCGGGCTCGGCGCGCTGTCCCTCGCCGCGACGGGCTGCGCGACGCGCGCCTACGCGAGCCCCGCAGCGGCCACCGGTACGTGGGCCGCGCCCGCGCCCGCAGCGGTGGTGACGACCGCCCCGCCCGCGCCGCCGCCGGTGGTCGACGCTCGCCCTCCGGCCCCCGTGGCCGGCGCCGTCTGGGTCCAGGCCCACTACGAGTGGGACGGCGTGCAGTACGTGTACGTCCCCGGCTACTGGGTCCAGCCCCGCCCGGGCTACGTCTTCATCCAGCCCAGCTGGGTGCGCTACCACAACGGCTGGGCCTATCGGCGCGGCGGCTGGGGCCGCAACGGCCGGGTGGTGTACGTCCATCGCCGGCCCCGGCACGTGGTGGTGCGGCCCTACCGGCGGGGTCGCACCGTCGTCCGCACCGCACCGCGCACCGTGGTCCGGACCACCCCGCGCGGCCGCACCGTGGTGCGCCAGGGCCCCCGCGGGAACACGGTCGTGCGCACCGCCCCGCGGGGCCGCACCGTGGTTCGGCAGGGCCCCCAAGGCCGCACGGTCGTCAGGACCAACCCGTCGGGCGCGACGGTTCGACGCACGGGCCCCGCCGGCGGTCGGACCGTGGTGCGGACGACACCGGGCCGGACGACCGTTCGGCGGACGTCGCCCAACGGACGCCGCACCACCGTCCGTACCCAGCGCCGCCGTCAGCAGCGCTAGCGGGAGTGCTGGGTCCGGGGCGCGCGCGCCGGATGATCCGCCGCGCGGCCCGATCCGTGGAGCCCGTCCGATTCCGCCCCGACCGGCCTCCCGTCCACACCGACGCCGTGAACGCGCCTTCGCAGTGGGTTGGCGTTCCGGACGGGGGGCCGCAAGTTATCCGGCGACGGTCCGCCTCGCGCGGATCCGGATGACCACCCTTGCTCCGCCGTGTCCAGCGCCTGATCCCGGCCGCGTTCGTCCTCGCCCTCCTGGGGTCGGTCGGGCTTCACCTGCCCGCGTACGTCGGCCTCGGGGCGCTCAAGGAGCACCTGGCCAAGCTGACGGCCGCGGAAGCGACCGTGGTGGAGCTCGAGTTCGTCGACCGGGCCTCGGACGACGCCGCCGAGGACCGTTCCGATGCCGACGCGGAGGAGGGTGAGGAGGAGAGCGACAGGGTCGAGGAGGCGGAGGACTCCGCGGTGGAGCTCGAGCCGGAGGCCCGGCCGACCCTCCCGTCGCCCGAGCGCCCCGAGCGCCCCGAGCGACAGCCGGAGGCCGAGCCGGAGCCGGAGCCGGAGCTGGCGACCCCGACCCCGACCCCCGCCCGACCTCCCCCGCCCCCCCCGCCCGATGCGTCCGAGCGCTACGCGATCGAGCAGCACAGCCCCGACCCGCCGGAGGAGGCCCCCGAGAACGCGCGCCACGTCGCCGAGGAGAACCGGCGGGTGGAGGAGGAGACGATCGCCCGGGCCCGCAACCTCCACCTCGACGACCCCGACCCGGAGGCCTCGGCGCCCGACGCCCCGGAGGAGGGGGAGGAGGCCGGCGACAGCGAGGAGGACGTGTCGGCGGACCTGCAGGACGCGGAGGGGACGGACCGGCGGTCCCCGACGACGGCCGAGGCCACCCGCGAGCCGCCCCCGGAGGTGGCCGAAGCTCGCCCGAGCGAGTCCCCTCGCCCGCCCGAGGCGCGGACCGCGGAGGGCGCCCGACGCGTCGGCGGGGAGGGCTCCGGCGCCCGTCGCGTCGCGGGCGGGGGAGCCGAGGCCCAGGGGGGCGGCGAGGAGCCCCAGGTGGTGACCGTCACCGACGGCGCCGGCACGTTCCGCGTGCAGGTGCCCCAGCGCCCCGAGGGCGCGGGGCCCGGGGGCGGGGGCGGCCCCGCGGTCGCCGGCCGCGGCCGCGGCCGG